>JAPLNI010000072.1 GCA_026692865.1 Planctomycetota bacterium | reverse complement strand
GGCTGGTGTTGTCATGACACCGGCCTTTTTTCGTTTTTCCACCAGTCTTTTCGTTATCCGGCCGGTTTCTCGCGGCTCTCTCCCGGTCTCTGTTGGACATAACCTGACGGTCACACCCAAAAGCCATTTCGAGGCAAAAAAAGCCAATTTTGGCCCAAAGTCTCTCGACTCTCTGAAGGTCGAAATATCCGGGTTAACATCAAGGTCTCTAATCGATCATAACCCCACGGTTTTTCGTGCAGCTTGTTTTCTGGGTTATGAGGAATAGAGACTTTTTGACGAAAACGCCCTCGGAACCCAGCAAATGCAGCGACAACGCAGAGAGAGCAGAGCTCAAAGACATCGGCCGCCAAATTTGTATACTCGTCAGTCTGTCCACAAGAGAATCATGGGGTCGGAGGTCTATAGCAATGAATTTCCTAAATCAGGACGGTCGACGCGGAAACATTTCGGAAACGAAAGAAACGAAGTCCGAAATTCAGTGCGAACCCGCTTGTCCTGTCTGTGGCGGATCGCTGATTGAGATCCGCGCGAAGTTTCAATGCTCCAGGTGCCACCGGATTTGCGAAACTTGCTGTGAAGGCGGTCGGGGATAGGATTTGTACTTGATCCGGATTTGCATCTAGCAAGCCACCAACAGTCCATCTTCGACAATCAGCTCCACGGTTTGGGTCTTTGGCTTTTGATCAGTCAACTCACCTCGTAAGACTTTTACGTCCGACGGAGCGGCGATGCCAAGGGTGATCCGATTACCTTGGACCTTGACGACTTCCACAGTGATGTTACCATCGATAACCAGCTTCTCTCCGATTTTGCGACTTAAAACTAACATTTTGATTCGTCCTTGAGTTTGATTGCTGCGGCGGTGTTTGACCTGCTTGGCCCAGTCGTTGAGTTGCCGCGCCCCAACACTACTATTTATCAGGACGGGCTGTGACACGTCTGGTCGCAGGGGAAGTGAATTCGAATTTTTTCTAATCACTTCTTCCAGTAACCGCTGTCGTCTACCAAATCTCGAAGTGGCACTTGGAGTAACATTGCACCGTTGGGGAACTGGAGCGTTGCCGTTTCTCCTTCGATGGACACGAGTATGGGACGCTGCCCGCGCACATAGTGGTTGCTGAGAGGAACCTCCTGGCCGATGCGGGACCTGATGGCTTTGAGATGCTCTTCTGCTTCCTTGCCGAAGTCGATTTCCTGTGGCTTCTTTCGCATGATGAATACTCCCTTGGCAGAGAGTCTCCACAGTGCTACGACACGTTGGGTCACGAAGGAATCGATTTCGAAATTTTATTCGGTACTTCCGGTACCAGGTGTCTCGTGCTTAATTCGCAATACATCGAGCGCGTCTTGATTTACCTCGTTTTAGTTTTCACGTCGCCTGAAAAGTTTAGGTTTGTAGGGTGGGTGCCATGCCTGCAAGGAGTTGCACTCCATTCGCAAGCTGATTTGGGTAAGGCAGATCTCTCTGACGATTTCTTGATATGCCAAATTGATTCCGGTATAATAGCATTTTTCCGAGATTATCTCGTGTGAATAATAAGCTCGTCGGTCAAGCTAGTTCGCATTCCCTTTATCACCTCAAAGGTGTCTCATGACTAAAGCTGAAAAAAATCGACTGCTATTCTGGAACTCGATGATTTGGATTGCCGCGATGGCATTACCGTTCTTTTTGAACTTGACTTTAGGATCAACGAAATTTCCTTGGCCGGTATTACTGCCGCTCTTATTAATTGGCTTTCTACTTTACTCAAACAATGTCCTTTCAAAGGTAATCGGGGAACCAACAGATAGCGTCCCAACAGGAACGACTGCGAAACTTTGATTACTCTGAAATCGTTTTGACGTCGAATTGCAATGTTCTCGGATGATTTGCGATTGTTTACTCTACGGTTCGATCCGACCGTCAGTATCAATATGTAACCAAGAGTGATCGACGAACAAAATGCACCCGTGTTGCCGATCGGGTATTTCCTGAAAACAAAAGTTACTTGGCAGCAAGCGGGTGATTTTCGGCGCTCTTCTATTGAAGACGACGATTGCAGTGTGACATCGATTCAGGCGTCCGACAGTATTACGTCCGTGGATAGCCTTCGGTAACGATAGGCAAAGATTGGAATGGAGCGGGCGGAACACTAAACTCTTCTCGTGGGACTTTCATTCACCCTGGAGACATATTATGGATCCTCTGTACATTGTTATCTTGATTGTTGTATTGACGTTGCCATGGACCTTCAAGAAATATGACATTTCTGATTTCAAGCCTTCAATGGCGATTGCGGCTACGTTCTTTTTGCTTCTTGGTAACGGGCTGTTCTTCTATTTACAGACTTGATCCCATTTCGTAAACGTTGGCACATGATCTCATCGCGGTCGTGGAACATTCTTCACAATCATCAACACCCAAACCACGTTTGCACCACAAGAAATTTCGTTCGCACAGGATCG
>JAPLNI010000071.1 GCA_026692865.1 Planctomycetota bacterium | reverse complement strand
TGGCGATAGTGTTTGACTTGTGCTTCACATCTTTTTCGCGATCGTCGAGAATGACGTAAACGCCTTCCGATCGGGGGTGACCGGAGCGAAACATTGCCGCTAGAAGTTCGGTTTTCAAGTTTAAATCTTGTTGCCTCGACTGTTTTTCAAGAGAAGTTCCTGTTCGTGAAAGTCGAAAGGAGCTTTGGTGGGAGACGCGAATGTCTGGCTCGAGAAACTTATCATCGATCGAGAGGGGAATGTTCGAAAGCGGTTCGTGTGACGAATCGAATTCTGCGACAATCAGGCTTTCGTCCGACGCCAGCGACGGACTTAGTGCGTCGATCATTAACTTGTACGAACTTGTACATCGCGAGGACTAGCCGTGGTTCACAATTCGAAATTCCGCGTCCATGAGGCCTTTGGTCCAATATGCGAAATCTTGAGTTTAGTTCTTGGAACGGAGCGCTGACCACTCTGCTGGGGTTGGTCCTCGTGTCCGTGGTCGCTGGGGAATTCGACTATTGCTTATGCAAACCATTCAGCGGCGACACGAGCGGGAGAACCGTCAGATCAACGAGCGTCTGCGAACCCTCATTACGGCATACAAGATATTGGGCGGGTCCTTTACCGGTGAGCTACGCGTCGATCCCGCACCGCCCTGTGCAAAAACTAAATCAGACGAGAAAAAGCGATTTCGCGAGATGAAAACTTGGATCATCATGAAGTGCTAGATGAAGAACCAAGTTCGCGATTCGACCAACTCTTGTCGAAAACCGCTTCGGTGCAGCATGATGTCTTAGTCCGTTTCGTGGCAATCGTCTGTTAATCGACTTTTCCGCGTTACGGCGCACAATGAGGGACCGACCGGACCGGACTCGAACTCCGTAAGTCCCCGCTAAATCAAGGTTTTCACCGTCAGGGTTCTCTGAGCTATTTCCATAACTGGGTGTGCACGGGGAAAGGGAAGACGTTTAGACGCGATCTCACGATCGCAAAAATGTTGGGATCGCTGTCCTTGGTGAGTGCTTGATTACATGTTTAGTGCTTGAAACTGACCGGCCCCCAAGAATTCCTACCGCAACTTCTCCTGGCAAACTGTCCACGAATTTACCTACGTCAATGACCTCCCGGCGCGTTAAACACGTGAGTTACGTTGAGAAAACTCCGGTAGAACTTTTTCGTCAAATAAGTACGAAGATTTTCTGTCGCCACATCCATAAGCAGACCAGCCAAAATGTCAGTCCGACAATAGCAGTTTGTACCGTTGGTGCCCAAAATTCTCCTAGGATATTGAAAATCGCGGAGCCAAAAATCTTTTGATACGTTGACGCGGTCCAACTTTTCAGCGTTATCACCATCACGTACAACGCAATCGAGTTCGCACCCGCGACAACGAGCGGTACGACCCATCTGCTATGACCTCGGACGTCGACAACCGCAAAGGAAAAGCTCAACATCAACACGCACCGAAATTGCGGTCGTTTCGGAGATTGTTTACGCTTTGCGATCATTGGCTCTTTTGGGGTTGGTACTGTGTGGCAACAGCCACATCCCTTAAGAGCTAGTTTTTGCCAAGACCAATTCTGAAATCAGCGCATAAGAGTTTGCCTAAAGTGCAGGTCGCAAGTGTTTAGCTCAAAATACTGCTCACAATCTCGCCGTGAACGTCAGTCAGTCGGAAGTCGCGGCCTTGGAAGCGGAAGGTTAGTTTCTTGTGGTCGATCCCGGTGAGATGAAGCAGAGTGGCCTGAAGATCGTGAACGTGCACCGGGTTGGCGACAATGTTGTAGCTGTGGTCGTCGGTCTCGCCGTAAACCAATCCTGGTTTCACCCTTCCACCCGCCATCCAGACACTGAAACAACGTGGATGATGATCACGACCGTAGTTGTCGTGAGTGAGTTGACCTTGGCTATAGATCGTTCTGCCGAATTCGCCGCCCCAAACAACTAGTGTATCTTCGAGCAAGCCACGCTGTTTGAGATCTTGGATCAAGGCGGCAGAAGCTTGATCGGTATCTAAGCATTGGCCTCTTAACTGCTTCGGAAGCGATCCATGTTGATCCCATCCCATGTGATACAACTGAACGAAACGAACGCCTCGTTCGACCAAACGTCGCGCTAACAAACAGTTGGAAGCATACGTTCCGCGAACTTGCGCCGCTGGACCGTATCCCTCAAGCGTTGCCGCTGACTCGTTCGAAAAATCGACTAGCTCAGGAACGGCGGACTGCATTCGATACGCCAACTCGTATTGCTGAATTCGAGTTGCAATCTCGGGGTCGCCCGCCAGTTCGAACTTCCGGCGATTGAGTTCTGCTAAGTCGTCGAGCATCTTTCGACGGAGCGTTGCGTCAATGCCGGCCGGGTTCGCTAGGTAAGCGACGGGGTCGGCATTGCTCAGAAACTTAACCCCTTGATGTTGTGACGGAAGAAAACCACTCCCCCACAAACGATCGTACAATGGCTGGCAATTGGGACGACCACTACCGCGTGAAAGTAGCACCACGAAAGCCGGCAAATTTTCGTTCTCGCTTCCCAGTCCATACGACAACCAAGAACCGATGCTAGGGCGACCAGGCTGTTGGGAGCCAGTCTGAAAGAAGGTCACAGCCGGATCATGATTGATCGCTTCGGTATGCATCGATCGGACGATACACAAATCGTCGACCACTTTGGCTGTGTGGGGCAATAGCTCACTCAACCATGTACCATTTTGACCATGCTGCGCAAACCTAAAGATTGATGGGGCGATCGGAAATCGGCCTTGCCCCGATGTCATCGTTGTAAAACGCTGACCTTGACGCACGGAATCAGGTAGCTCGCGATCATACGATTCTGCCAATTGTGGTTTGTAGTCGAACAAGTCCATTTGTGACGGACCGCCCGACTGAAACAAATAAATGACACGCTTGGCTTTTGGGGGAACGTGCAATCGCGAGTTTCGATTGGTTTCATCAGCTTGAACGCCATGGTCTTTTGCCAGGAGCGATGCCAAGGCTGCCACACCAAGGCCGTTGGCTGAACGATCCAAAAAGCATCGACGATTCAACGTATGGTTCCCAGAAATCATCGATTCATTCCTTCGTCAATGCTTCATCGAGGTTCAACATGAGCAAAGCCAAGTTTGACCATGCAGCGACTTCCACGGGATCGAGGCTTGCATCGACTTGAGACGATCCAACTTGCAATAGTTGCTTAGCATCTTCGCGTTTCGCTTGATAGTGCGATCGATACGTCGTCAGAGCTTTCTCGAGGATATCAATCTCCGAGACGGTAGCTGGTCGTGCAATGACTCGACGGACCATCCATCGGATGCGATTGCGATTCTCAGCGGAATTCAATATGGCAGTGCTCAATGCCGACTCGGCCAACTTTCTTGAAGCTTCAACGTAAGTTGGATCGTTCAGCGTGGTCAGGGCTTGCAAAGGCGTATTGGTAAGTCGGCGTTTTACGCTGCAAATCTCGCGATCTGCCGCATCGAAGATCATCATCGATGGTGGCGGTACTGCTCGTTTCCAATAGGTATAAATACTACGGCGATAGAGATTGTCGCCGGTATCCATTTGATAGGTTGTGGTGTTACTGTTGATGCCGGCAATGCCTTCCCACAACCCTTGGGGCTGAAAGGGTTTGACCGGTGGGCCACCGATCATAGGGACAAGAAGTCCTGACGTCGCCAGAGCTTGATCGCGAAGGATATGGGCCGGCAATCGAAAACGCGCACCGCGTGACAGCCAGCGATTGTCGGGGTCCAACTCAAGTCGCTGGGGATCGACATTCGAAGTCTGTTGATAGGTGGCACTCATCACAATTAACTTCTGCAAAGCCTTCACATCCCAACCGGATCGCACAAACTCGACTGCTAGCCAGTCGAGCAACTCAGGATGTGTTGGCCATTCTCCTTGCGTACCGTAGTCCTCGGGTGTTCGTACCAAACCGTTTCCAAAATAGACTTGCCAATACCGATTCACAGCGACGCGAGCCGTCAGCGGATGATTGGGCGAAACCAACCACCGTGCCAAGTCGAGGCGATTCGGTGTATCCACGGATGAAAGCTTCGGCAAACACGACGGGGTGTTGGCTTCGACTTTTTCACCCGGTTGGTCATACGCACCTCGAGTATGAACGAATGTCTCTCGCTTCTTGGGAAGCTCCTTCATCACCATCACGCCCGTCTTGGCACGTTCCAGCAACTTCGAGTACTCTTCCTCCGCCGCTTGCAACTCTGAACGCAGCCGAACCAGTTCCGAATCGGACGAATGAGCAATGAAAGCTTGGTCGAGTAGTTTCGATTGCGACTTAGTACGACGCGATATGTCTGTTCGAAGAGCCGTCACAACGGAAGTAGCCAGCGTCGCAGGGCCTTCGAGTTCGATTCGATCACTCGGCGAGGTCGCTATTCGAAATCGCCCTATCATCGATTGCTCCTCTTTGGATTCGTAACGCAGTCGAATCAGGATCGTCGAGCCAACTTCGCCGACGAGCGGTTTGCTCAATCGGAATAGGGCGGCTTGCGTTGGCAAATTGGGTGAAGCAACGGTCGACCAGCCCGTGTCGGCGGATTCATCCAAGACGGCTGCGATCGGCCAATCAGTTTTCTCGCTCGAAGCCACCGCATTCTCAATTGCTACGCGTTCGCTTTTGTCATCCTGCCGTACAAGCTCCACCTCGAAACCCGACAAGACGAAACTCCCATCGAAACTTCGAGCATATCCGCCGTGCGTATGTGACGAATCGGATAGTGCTTCGAGTCGAAGCGACTGCAACCTTCCCGTATCGAAGGCAAATTCGATCGTTTGTACATCATTGAGCGGGTTGTCTCCAGAGACAAGAACCGAACCATCGTTTTGGATATTCAACTTAAGCTTTTCATCCGATTGAAGGCGGTTCGGTTCGGCAACCAGCCAGAACTTACCCGAGTCGACTTCGCCAACCGTATCGTTCAGTTGCTGTTCCCATTTCGAGCGAACCTGCGCAAGCTGTTCTACTCGGCGTTGCAAGCCGTCTTTGAGTTTCTCAATTCGTCGGTTCTCCGCGGCGATCGCCTCATCCGACTCAGGCAATCGAATATCGATTTGAGGGCCGGGTGATGGTCCGACACCGTCGACTCCTTTCTCGTCGATGCTGTTGAAGAAAGCGTAGAATTGGTAATAGTCTTTTTGCGTGATTGGATCGAACTTATGGTCATGGCAGCGGGCACAGCCAAGCGTTAGCCCAAGCCATACGGTCGAGGTCGTTTCGACTCGGTCCGAGACATACTCCGAGCGAAACTCTTCGGCGATCGAACCGGCTTCTGCATTGATTCGGTGATTGCGATTGAAGCCGGTGGCTATCAACTGAGACTGGGTCGGATTGGGAAGAAGATCGCCTGCAAGCTGCTCAATCGTAAATTGATCGAAGGGCATGTTGGCGTTCATCGCTTGGATGACCCAGTCTCGCCACAGCCACATCGTGCGATGGTTGTCTTTCTGATAGCCGTGGGTGTCGGCGTACCTGGCCGCGTCGAGCCAAGGCAACGCGAGCCGTTCGCCAAAATGAGGTGACTTCAGCAGTCGGTCGACAACTTTCTCGTAAGCGTTCGGCGACATATCGCCGCAGAATTCCTCTACTTCTTCAGTCGACGGTGGTAGACCGATCAAATCGAGGCTCAATCGACGAATCAACGTCGCTCGTTCGGCCTGTGGCGATTGAGTCAAGCCGCGTGCAGCCAGTTCGGCCACGACAAACTGGTCGATGGGATTGTGTAAGGTCGCGTTCACCTGGTCAACCACGGGCGGCTCGCGAGGGATCGGTGGAGTAAGCGACCAGTGCTTCTCAAAACTTGCCCCTTCCACGATCCATCTTTTTACGAGTTCTTTCTGAGCCGCTGTCAGCTTCTTATTAGAATCAGGCGGTGGCATCACTGAATCTTGGTCGTCGGAGAAAATCCGTTCGATAAGCTGACTTGTCTCCGGAGAACCGGCGACGACGATTCGCTTATCGCGTTGCCCTTCAGCCGTATCGAGACGTACATCGGCCGCTCGATTGCCTGCATCTTGTCCGTGACATTGGAAACAGTTGTCCGACAAGATCGGACGAACATCGCGGTTGAAGTGGAGCGGCAGCGGTTCGGCACAAATCGCCAATGAACCATACAGGACGCTTAAGCTGAGAATAGTCCGGAGGATCATTGCGAAATCAACTCATCTTTTCGCGTTCGGCATCAAGAGCTTTAATCCAAGGGCCGACGAATTTCCCGCTGTCGTGGTACGTTCGTCCGCTGAACATGTGGCGATCGATAACGCACGGCTCATTGACATAAATGCCACCGCAAATTTCCAAGTCGAACTTGCACTTGGCCACGGTCGCCATTCTCAAACCCTTGACGATACCGGCTCGCGCAGGGATCTCGACCCCATGGCATACGCTCGCGCAGGGCTTCTTGTTCTCCCAGAACCAGCGGGTGATACGAAGTAAGTCTTCATCTTCGCGAATGTACTCCGGAGCTCGACCGCCGCTGAAGAAAATCCCGACGTACTCTTCCGGCTTAATATCCTTGAAAGCAATGTCCGCTTGAATCGAGTAGCCTTCCCATTCTTTGGTGATGGTCCAACCCGGTTTTACTTCATGAAGTACCATTTGATAGAGCCGCTTCTCAGGTGCTGCAACGACCGGCTGGTACCCGCCTTCGATCAATCGATAGTAAGGATAGAGCGTATCGACGGTTTCAGTGGCATCACCCACGATGAGCAAAACTTTGGGTTGGGGCATTGGGTTTTCCTTACTAGGTTGGCTGTTGAAGGTCGTAGACTGAGCGGTTGCATTGGTCGCGAAGACGACGCCGGAAACGCTTGCCGTTCCGGCGATGAAACTTCGTCTATCGAGAGGCATGATAATAGTCGTTTCTCAATGGTTAGTGATTGGTAGTAAAGGGATTCAAAAAAATCATACAAAAGTTTCGAGATAGGCTCGAGCACGATTGATTTCGGAAGTCACTTCCTTGGGCGTCTCGAGAATTGGAATGCCTCTTGGAAATGGATGCATGAAAATCTCGGTCCAACCTTGGTAGTTTTTCTCCTTTAGCACCGAAACCATCGAAGTGAAGTCGAGTTTGCCCCGTCCGGGCATCTGCAGTAACTCTTCTTCTTTCGGAAGTTTCACCATGCAGCCATTCCCGTGTTCCCAAGCGTAGAAGACCGCAATCGATTCGTAAACGTCGCGAAGCAACTGAGCGAGCAAACTTTCGTCTTGCGGTAGATGATAAGGTGCAAAGGCAATGCCGAGGTG
Source organism: Planctomycetota bacterium (assembly GCA_026692865.1). Classification (GTDB taxonomy): domain Bacteria; phylum Planctomycetota; class Planctomycetia; order Pirellulales; family Pirellulaceae; genus JAIYDQ01. The sequence goes on along the minus strand of JAPLNI010000071.1, from coordinate 2,478 downwards.
TTTCGAAGGACTCAATTCAGCCAAGTACCGCAATGAATCGGGAGAATCGATGAGATTCTTGGCGTGATTCTCGACGGCGATCGTAACGCCGGTTTCTTCGGCGACTGCTAAATGAGGCTTCATTTCCTCGACAAAGATTCCGACTGCCTTCTTAAGTTCCGCACCGGCTAGATTGGTCGGGCCCTTGGCACCGGTCACAATTGTCTTGCAACCCAATCGCCGAGCCAATCGCATTTCGTCTTGTAGGCCGAATGGCCCTAGCTTGTATTGCGTAATACATCCCAAGCTAATCTGATGCTGTTTCAAATGCTGGACGAATTTCTCTTCGCCGATTTCGTCGAGTTGCTCGCGTTGATTGCCGTGTACCTTGGGCCAGAGATCGATGGCCGTTGCCCCGGTCTTGGTGACCTCGGCGAGCACATCTTGAAGACTTGTGTAGCCATACATACACGAGGCGAGCAAGTACTTGAAATGAAACTTGTCGGCTGCGTGAAGAAATGATTGACTGCTGCTCAACGCCAGCGCGGCAAGCGATGACGACTGAAAAAAACTGCGTCGATTGAGAGTCATGGTCGGTATTTCCGTGTATTGACTGTTGGTTCTAGAGGGATTAGCGAAGGAGTGTGGACGATCTATAACGTTTCAAATCCCTTGCGTTGTTCGCGTTTGAGCATCGCATCGGCCGCGGCATCGTCAACAAAAAACTCGGTTTCGGGATTCCAGGTAAGCTTGCGTCCAAGTCGCATCGAAATGTTGGCTAGGTGGCAAGTCGATACACTGCGATGCTGGCTTTCGATATCCGAGATCGGCTTGCGTTTGGCTTGTACGCAGTCAAAAAAGTTCCCCATGTGGTTAACGATCGCGTCGAGCTTACCCGATCGAGCTGGACGATCGAGATTGTCGAAGTCATAGGTGCTCCACGTCTCTCGCGGCAGCGGATTGGCTGCCAACGCTTCGACGGGAGCTCCAGCGATCTTCCCTCGGTTGACAAAAATACGTCCAGCGTCGCCAGTGAACATGATTCCGTTTTCGCCCGTGTCTTTGACCGTCATGACAACGTCGTTGGCATACTTGTAGGTTACCTCGAAATCGATTGGAACATTGTAACTATTCTCGGCATTCGGAAGCTTGGCTTTACCGTTGATCTCGATTGGGTACGCATTGATTGCCCACTGAGCGATATCGACATGATGAGCTCCCCAGTCGGTCATCTGACCACCCGAATACTCGTACCACCATCGGAAGGTGTAGTGGGATCGTTCTTCGATATAGGGAACATCCGGCGTTTGCCCTTGCCAGAGGTTCCAGTTCAGATGAGCCGGTGGAACTCGCGGAATGAATGTGCCGCTGGTCGCATTCTTGCCGAGGACGATCTCGACTTTCTGGAGTTTTCCAAGCCGACCGGCACGGACCATTTCGACAGCCAAACGGAAGCGTTCATCACTTCTTTGCCATGAACCTACTTGTACGATGCGTCCTGTTTCTTGCACGACCTTGGCGAGCTGCTTGCCTTCGTCGATTGTCAAAGTCAAAGGCTTTTCGCAGTAGACATCCTTGCCTGCGCGACAGGCGTCGATGACCATCTTCGTATGCCAGTGATCGGGTGTGCCAATCGTAATCACGTCTACATCTTTGCGGGCGAGCAAGTCACGATAGTCTTCGAAGCTAGTCGCCGTACTCCCAAATGCCGCTTTTGCCTGATCGCGAACATTCCGATCGACATCACAGACCGCTACAATGTCACCATACATCTGGGCCTTGTGAGCGACGACACTCCCCTGATAGCGAAGCCCGATCGATCCGACGCCAATGCGTTCGACTTTCGAGCTGGGTTTCTTCGCAGTAGAATCAGCGGCGTTGATTGAGCTAAAGACTTGGGGCAGAAGCGGCAGGGCGGCAGCGGAACGAAGCAACGATCGACGTGGGAAAACAGGAGAGGTCATAACCGGTCTTTCATAAGTGACGTTGGAAGGCGGGTGCCGACGAGCAATCTTCGCGACAGGTTCCAATGTTATTCGCTAGCCTCGGTTGTTGTCATTACAATATTGCGTAATTCTGTTACAATATGTTGTCATTTGGCATCGAGGCCTCGATAACCCCCCAGCCAACCACGAGCTGTAGACCGAGGGATGCCGCGTTCGAGAGCAACTTCGATGCTTCCAGCACTCTTAACCATCGCTTGAAGTCGGTGATCGTATTTACACGTTGGATTCGAAGAGTAGCAATCATGGTAGAACAATCATAATTGCAACTTTACGGTAGGTAGATTAAATCGAGTCCTCGCGCACGAAAGTTCGGAAGGTCGTGAGAATCTGCGCGGGAGTAGTCGATACTACGTGAACGACTGCTATTGATTTATTCGACAGTGAATGCGGCTTGGTCTTTGCTCGAACTGATTTCGGAATCTATCGTTAGTCCTGAATTAGGGACGCTTGCTAGGCGTGTCTTGGATTGCTGCATAAATGCCTTGGCGAAATC
>JAPLNI010000070.1 GCA_026692865.1 Planctomycetota bacterium | reverse complement strand
ACAGCCTCCGATACTTCAGTGCACCAGCCAGTTTACAACTAGCCCGGTCAGGATCGTCTGCCACACCTGCGGTCGTCTCGCAAGGAGTTGTGAAGAAGTCGCTTATTGAAGCGACTGATGATTACTTCTCGCAGTTCTAGGTAATGTTGGTAACCACGTAGTCGCGTTTCTCCGAGAAGCGAAATTCCTGCGTCTCCGAGAGACGCAGTTTCCTGAAAAGCAGTTTACAAACAAAGCCGAGTATTTGACTCGCGTAATACAACAAGCACACCCGATGGAGTCACCCTCCATCGGGTTTTGTTGTTCAATCTATAACGTTAATTTACAAGTAAGCGAATGAAGAACAAACTTGAGTGGTCCAACTTACGAGTTCGCAGATCACCAAGGCGGCTTGGGATAGAGCTTCTTGAGCAGCGACAGTTATTTGCTGCCGATCCATTTTCAATTGCGGTCTTGCCTGATACGCAGTTCTACTCTCAATCCTTCCCAGCCACATTTGACGCTCAAACGCAGTGGATTCTTGATAACAGAGTTTCCCAGAATATTGCGTTTGTCGCTCAGTTGGGTGATATCGTACAAAGCGGCGAGTCGGGTTCAACGCAGAATCTAGTCCAGTGGCAGCGCGCGGATGCGGCGATGGATCGTTTAGATGGGAATCTATCGACATCGCCAGATGGAATACTTCCTTATACCGCTCTACTCGGTAACCACGACTATCGCGTTGTTTCCGATAAAACCAGCGGCACTACTCGCTATCAAGAATTCTTTGGACCAAGTCGCTATCGAGGTAGAAGTTGGTACTTGGAAGAATCCGGGATCGTTGGCGCTCACGCACAGATTTTTTCTGCAGGAGGATATCGATTTCTCAGCATCAGTTTGCAGTTTGAGCCTCTGGATGCGGACCTCGCTTGGGCCCAGTCAATTATCGATCAAAACCCGGGGCTCCCAACAATCTTAAATACTCACTCGTACTTGAATCCTAGCTCAAGACAACGGCAGAGTACTATTCAGGGCAACAGTGGTGGGGTCCCCAACGCGGGTAATACGGGCGAGCAGGTTTTTCAAAAGCTTGTGTTTAACAACCCGCAGATCTTTTTAACGATGAATGGTCACTTCAGTGGCGAATACACCCAGACTAGTATCAACAAAGCAGGACAAGAGGTCTTTGAGCTCGTAATGGATTATCAGAGTCGTGCCAATGGCGGCGACGGATGGATGAGGATGATGCAGTTTCGTCCTGGTGACAATCGAATTGATGTTTCGACCTACTCGCCAACCAGAAATGAATTCGAACTGGATGGCGATAGTCGATTCTCTCTGCCATTAAACTTTCTAGAACGCTTTGGTGCTCCCGAGGCAACCGGTAAATCAATTACAACCTTCCAAAACGGCAGAGTAGTCGGAGGAACTGTCTACAATGGAACGGTGGATACGCAACTTCGGCAGTCGGCTCCGACTATTGCTAACGGTACATCCAACTCTGCTTTACTCGTCGATGCAAGAGATATCGGCGTTGATAATGAAAGCCAAACGCTAATCCAGTTTTCGAATATCATCGGAATCAGTATAAGTCAGATCCCTGCTGGTGCTCAAATCATAAGTGCCGAATTGGTCGTCGATGTGACAAACCCAGGAGCGGGTGGAAAGCTACATCGGATGCTAACTCCGTGGTCCAATTCGGTAACTTGGAATTCGTTCGTTGGTGGAGTACAAGCCAACGGTATCGAAGCTTCATCTGTTTTCACCGCTCAGGTAGGCAACGCAACCCTTTCACCGATTGCCCCACTCGACACGAATTTTTCAATCGACGTAACCACCGATGTTCGGGCTTGGGCTTCAGGTTCCCCGAATCATGGATGGGCGTTTTTACCTTGGACAGGCGGAACCGACGGATGGGCATTCTCTCCGTCAGAAGCGGCAAACCTTGATTTACGTCCAAGCCTCCGCATTGAATGGCTACCTCCGTCAGTTGGTAACGCAGCGCCGGTGCTTACTGGTGGATCGACTTTGCTGAGCTATGTTGAGAACGCACCTGGGACCGCCATCATGCCAGATGGAGTTGTTTCCGACGCGAACTCACCCAGCTTTGATACAGGTCGGTTGCAAGTTGTAATGATCGCCGGTGGATCGCTTGATGATCGGCTTGAGATTCGCGGCGTTGGCAACGCTCCAGGACAAATTGAGATTCAGGGAAGTGAGTTGCGATTCGGTGGCGTAGTGATTGGGGCTGCTACGGGTGGATTCAATCGAATACCACTTACTGTTCTGTTTAACTCCAATGCAACTCCTGCAGCATCACAAGCGCTTCTAAGAAGCGTCACTTTCCGCAATCTATCGGACGCTCCGACGGCAGATGTACGCCGCGTTCGGATATTACTTTTCGATGGTGATGGTGGCGTTAGCGGTTCGTTAACTCGAGATTTGTCGATCGTTGCGACCAATGATGGTCCAAGGGTAAATTCGTTGGAATCAAGTATCTCGTATGCTGCAGGTGGACCTTCAGTTGCGATTGCCCTACAGGCTTCTGTAACTGATCCCGATTCTTCGAACTTTGGCGGTGGTAGCCTTACGATAAGCTTGGCGACGAATGGATTGCCACAAGATCAGTTGTTGATGCGAAGCACAGGTGTCGGCAATGGACAAGTCGGCATTAGTGGAAACACGGTCTTGTTTGGAGGTACCGCGGTTGGAACGTGGGCGGGCGGAGTAGGCATTGATCCACTCGTCGTTCAATGGAATGCTAACGCTTCGCTCGATGCCGTAACGGCCGTTCTTCGGAATGTTTCTTTCACTACCGCCAGCAACCGAATTCAGCCCTTACCTCGAACCATACAGATTGTTGTAAGCGATGGCGATGGCGAGAGTGGCCCTACGTATTTTGTCGACGTTTCTCAGTCGCAAGTAAGAAAGTTTTCGTTTCAACAAGGCGTGGATCATGGGCTGGGTATCTACACAGATGCTGCTGATATTCAGTTAAGTCAATCCGAACCCGCGATCGCTAATCCTATCGGATCCTCTGCGGAAGGTCTTCTCGTTGATTACGATGCGGGCAGCGCTAACGCGCAGGTGCTACTACGTTTCGGATCTCTATTTGGAAACGCACCAAGTCAAATCCCAATTGGCTCGAAGATACTATCGGCTCGACTTGTTGTTAAAACTAATAACCCTGGCGATGGTGCGAGTTTCCATCGAATGCTGACCGCGTGGAATGGTCAGACCGAAACGTGGAATTCGTTCGGTAATGGTTCAGCTCCCCGCAATTCGATCGCAGGAGTCCAAGCAAACGATCAAGAAGCCAGAGTCGCTTATGAATCGCAAGTTGGTACTCTATTCGGAGCTGGAGATACGGTGGAGGGGCTTACCGTTATTGGTGTTACTGCTGATGTGCAAGCTTGGGCAAACGGCAGTTCAAACTTCGGTTGGCTTCTGAATGGCTGGAATGGGATGACTAACGGATGGGCCTTTAGCCCCTCTGAATCAGCCAATCCTCAGGATAGGCCTGAGCTTCTGATCGATTGGGTCCCCGCGTCCATGCCGAATCTTGATTTTCGCCAAGGACAAAACGGTTATTCTGGTACAGTCGATACACGACTCCAACAAAACAATCCAACCGGTGACAATTCTTCAGTGACTTCATTGTTCGTTGATTACAACAGCGTTGATACGAATAACTCTTCGCAGTTTTTAGACGATCAATCGCAGGCTCTTCTTCGATTCGACCAGATTGTCGGCTCGCAAGCTAACAGAATTCCAAATGGTGCAATGGTGCACGGTGCGGTACTGACACTTGTTAGCAATACTAGCGATGCTCCCGGTGACGGAGGTCAGCTACATGCGATGAAGCAGCCTTGGAGTACGAACGCTTCGTGGACCGATTTTTCCGACGGCATTCAGGCAAATGGTATCGAGGCGAGCGCATTATCCAGTGCAGTCGCAGGTAATGCAGCTGGTACAGCCAGGGTTGAAGGTGGATGGAATACCTTTGATGTGACTCGAGACGTTCAATCCTGGGTCAACAATTCTAGCAACAATAATGGATGGGCAATCGTTCCGTGGATCAATGGTGACAATGGATGGGGCATTCAGTCCTCGGAGACAGGCTTAGTAAACGAGCGTCCACAGCTTCGCGTCTTCTTTACTCCTGTCGGTTTAACGGTCACTCCTACGAGTGGCCTCCAAACCACCGAGCAAGGCGGCACGGCGACTTTCTCTGTTGTCCTTAACACTCCACCGCTAGCCGACGTCACGATTCCGATCTCTTCAAGTGACCTAACCGAAGGAACTACTTCAGTCACTTCTTTAACATTCACATCGGCCAATTGGGATATTCCTCAAGTGGTTACCATCACGGGTGTCAGTGATGGACTCGTTGACGGGAACGTTGGTTACACGATTGTCACTGGCGCCGCAACGGCTACCGACCCGAACTATAGCGGTATCAATCCTAGCGATGTAAGTGTCACCAATGCTGACAGCGGTAGTACAAACACCGCCCCAACAATTTCCAACATTGGAAACCAAACAACAGCCTTCCAAACACCAACGGCAGCGATACCAGTAACGGTCTTTGATGCAGAGACTGCTTTGAGCGGACTTACGCTTTCGGTAACCTCTTCATCTAACCCAGCCTTAGTTCCAGTT
>JAPLNI010000069.1 GCA_026692865.1 Planctomycetota bacterium | reverse complement strand
GCGATCCATCTGGTAGATGACTTCTGCAGTTGAAGCCTTCGGCTGCATCGCGATCGTGACGCTGTTGAATGCCCCTTCGATATTGAATGCAGCCTCCATCTGACGTCGCGGCATCCAAAGCACACCAAAACGGCGGTTGTCCGTAAGCAATAGCCCCGGCTGCACAGCGTAGACATACTCTGGGGACAATCCGATCCCTACAACACGAATCGTCTCCTTGCGCCCGTCCATGGTAACGTTTAGTTGATCGCCCGGTCTCAAGTTGTGAGCGCTCGCAAAGGATTCACTTGCGATAACTTCATTGCGACCAGCACCGATTGGAAGGCGACCTTGTCGAAGGAAAATGCGATTGAGTCCATGGGATGTTTCGCTGTCCATCGACACAATTTGACAAGAAGCAGGCTCGATCATGTCAGGCATATCCAGCAATACGCTATGCACAATCCGGTTTTGTACTTGCGCAACTCCATCGATGTTTTTCAAGCGATTGGCAATCTCGTTTGGAGCGCGTGTCAGGCTGGCGAAAACGTCTGCAAAACGATACTCAGAGTAGTAGAACTCACGACTCCTATCGAGTGACTGCATGGCGCTGGTGGACATGACAAAGGTAGCGATTCCGCAAGCCAGCAGAAGGCTGATTGCAGTCCCTTGACGCCACATTTTGATCAAATCAGAAAGCAACATGCGGTCTAGTGTTTTCATAGCTACCTACCAGACTAGATCGTGAGCAGATTTTTTGTGTTCGTTGCACTCGATCTTGGCGATGCGGCCATCGACCATCGTGACGACTCGATCCGCCATACTTGCGATAGATGCGTTGTGCGTTATCACGACAGTCAATGTCCCTAACTGACGGTTTGCCGTTGCAATGGCATCCAGCACAACAATACCGGTTGTGATGTCGAGAGCGCCGGTTGGTTCGTCGCAGAGCAACACGTCAGGCCGATTGCCGAATGCGCGAGCAATAGCGACTCGCTGTTGCTCGCCGCCAGAAAGCTGACAAGGATAGTGATCTTTTCGCTCGCCTAGGCCTACCAGTGCTAAAGCATCAGTTGGTTCGAGTGGATGGGGTGAAATTTCAGCGACGAGCGAAACGTTTTCAAGAGCAGTCAAGCCAGCGATCAAATTGTAGAACTGGAAGACGCTCACGCCGATATCGAGTCCTTTCATCCTCGCCTACCCCGCTAAGGTCGTGGTCGCGGAATGCAACGCTACCAGAAGAGGGCGTATCCAAGCCGCCGAGGATGTTAAGCAACGTCGACTTACCACTCCCTGAGGCACCCAGAATGACCACGAACTCGCCTGGATACAATTCCAAATCGACTCCTCGTAGCGCATGCACCTGGACATCACCCATCTGATACACCTTGGTGACGCCTCGCACGCGAAAAATGCTTTCAACGGCTACTGCGACCATTTTTGTTGCAATCGATGGACTTGGGACGTTCACGATGTACTCCCTCTGCTTAAGCTTATTGCGTGACGCGACGTTTCACTATCTCTTCTGGTGCAAATGAGTAGAAACCGATAGTCTCCCACCGCTCTGCATAGAAGCTAGCTACATCGTAGTGTGCCAAGGTGTGCTCCCCAAGCACACAATGTCAAGTACGAAGTCGAGAGCAAGTACCGTCCGATGTCGCAAAGCCACGTCCATTGCCTCGAGGTAAAGGAATTTCGCCAGTACTCTCGCTTACTTGTGCAGAACGCCGTGGCAATCTGCACAAGTAAATTTCACGTTGTGTCGCTGCTAGTCGGAAGAATTCAATACTCGGAATCAACCTCAGAACCTTGAAACGTAGTTTTTGCAAAGGCTGATCAATCTGGCATTAGTCACTTTGCAGACACTGCGTAAATCGTGTTGGTTGAACGAATGAAGAGTGTACCGTCACTGGCAGCAGATGTTGCCCAATAGCGAGCCTTCTCCTCTGGTAGCTTATTTACTCGAACTAGATCCATCTTCGGTCCAGGCCTGAGAACGAACGTGTTTCCGTTCTCGTCTGGACAATATACAAGTCCTTTGTACGACCAAGGAGAAGACCAAAAAGCGCCTGCATCCGGAACTCGGCCTTGATACAGTTTGTTGCCCGTCATTGCATCGACACAAGTCAAAGTACCCGACCGTCCACCGAACAAGAAGATTTGGCCATTGATCACTAGCGGCGAAGAACGATTTGGACCGAACTCATTTGTGCTCCACAGTATACTGGAGTTTGACTTCTCGTTTTCCTTGAGGCTAATGTCGCCCACAGCGCCCGCTTTGATGACCATCATACCAGCCCCGTCCCGCCCTTGATGGCCCACCACAAGCAGATCTGCATTCCCCGACGGGGTTGAACTGAAACCGCCGACGCTCGATGACGCTTGCCATAGGAGAGTCCCGTCCGCGGGATTGTATGAGCGAACCGTTTTTCCGGCAGTTACCAATTCACTCCTCACCGAGTTTTTCCAAATAACGGGAGATCCCCAGTTGGACGATTCCTGTCGGTCTTTACGCCACTTTTCTTCACCCGTCGCTAAGTCCATCGCGACGAGAAATGATTTCTGTTCGTTGTCGATTTGCAGGAAGAGCAAGCCATCGTGAATGATGGGCGAACTCGACGTTCCCCATTCGTTCTTCATTGGGAAATTTCCGAGGTCCTTGTTCCAAAGTTCCTTGCCGTCCATGTCATAACAAAAGACACCCATCATTCCAAAGTACGCAACAATTTTATTACCATCCGTTACAGGTGTTTCGGTTGCGTATGTATTGTCTCGGTGTGTACCCAGTCTCGGCTTGCTCTTGATCGCATCCTTTGACCAAAGCGTCTTTCCAGACTCTCCGTCGAGACAAATTACCTTCCAATCATGTTCCGAGTTTTTATTCTTCTGGCCGGATGAAACCGCCGTCGTGACAATCACTTTTTGACCAACTACGATAGGTGCCGACCAGCCTTCACCAGGAATTTCTACTTTCCATTTGATGTTTGAGTCTATTCCCCACGCCTCAGGAAGTTGAATATCCTGAACAACGCCGTTGCTGCTCGGCCCTCGAAACTGTCGCCAGTCATTCGCATTTGCACTATTGCCGATTGTCACAACTGCTAACAACATCCAACTAGCTTTTCTAAAGAGCATAAACAAGTTTCCTAAATGGGTTCGTTAAATGAAATGAATCTGCAAAGCGTCATGATGACGATGTCGATGATTCAGTACGACTTCCGAAGAAGACTCCTGGTCAATTGAGGCTCGGGGCTCATATGGGTTTTCATTATTCATTCGCAAGGCCCCGATCCGAGATTAAACACACCGATTATCAACGCAGTATAAGCAATGACCGAGACGCAAAATGATAAGCCGCGAAGATTCTCAAGGTATTCCGGACTTTCGCCCGCATGCGATCTTCTCACCCTACCCACCCGCAAATTGCAATTATGATTGTTGCCTCCGTGCTTCCCCTGATAAGAAACCTCTTCTAAGCGTGCCACGTCACCAGAAAAGTTGGTAAGGTTGTAGACTTGATTACCGTCAACGTTGGTAAGGAGCCTCCCTTCTTTAATCGACAAAGGCGTATTGTTAAGCTAAATGTGCCAGCGCTTGAGAAGATGCCGTAACGACGTTGTTTTCGATAAAATCAAGCGACAAATTGACCGTTCAAAAATGAGGGCAATGGGGTCAACTCGCCTTGATCGTAACGTTACGTAACCTATGTTTAAGTTTGAATTGATGCTAAGCAAAAAGATTGAAAATGACCGAGATCATCATCAAGACAGAGCGTCCGCGTGTTGAAGTGCTATTTGCATCGTACCGAACAATTATTGGAAGCGACTACGACGGCTATCGGAACCACGTGTACCGAACCATTACATACGCGATGCACTTTTTGAACAATGCGCCCAACATGAGCAACTCGTAGAAACGGCCTTCGTCTATCACGACATTGGATTGTGGGCGGACCACGAATTGGCTTACCTGGAGCCTTCCGAAGTAGTAGCAATCGAAGACAATAAAAAGTATGGTTGGGGTTTAGACCCGGAAGCATTCAGTGGTGCAATCCATTGGCATCATAAGATATTTCCATATAAAGGAACTCATCAGGACGTAATCGAAGCCTGTCGCAAGGCTGATTGGATCGATGCAACCCAAGGTTGGGTCCGCAAGGGAATGAGCAGATCGGCCATCGCGAAAGTCGAAGCAACTTTTCCCAACTGCGGTTTTCACAAAGCCCTCCTACGCTTGGCGAAAGAATACGGTGGTTCAACGGTCATTGGCGGCTTCAAGGTTGTGCGTGGCATTGTAAAATTGTGAAGCTGTCCGCTAGGCGACTTACTACAGTAACCATAGATGCAATTCGATTTTGGATCGCATCTTGGTTCGTGTACTTGTAGGCAAAACGAATGAAACGCAAGACAATGATTTACCTCTCAGTAACGGCGATCTTCGTTTTGGCCGGCATTTTTGCCTGGAATACTATGGCACGGGCAGCCTACGAGTCGGCGGAATATAAGGTTGTCGAATCCGATGGCAAGTTCGAAGTCCGCGAATACCCTGATCTGATGCTTGTCGCCACTACGACCAAGCTAGATGCGCAAGGCCGAGATGGCAGCTTCATGAAGTTGTTTCGCTACATCAGTGGCGCGAATGAATCCGACAAAAAGATCTCGATGACGACGCCGGTCTTTATGGAAAATGACAAAGAGGCATCGGCAGTCCAAATGGGCTTCGTGATGCCTAAGGATATCGCTGTTGAAGGTGTCCCAATACCAACCGGCGAAGGCGTCGACGTTCGCAAACGAGCTGGAGGTCGCTTTGCCGTTCTGCGATTTTCGGGGCAGCTCAATGCCAAGTTGGCCAAAGAATCGGAAGCAAAGCTTCGAACCTGGATGGCAACCAAAGGCCTCGTCGCCGACGACTCCGTCGAATCCAGTGGCGTGGAAACTGCTGGCTACGATCCACCTTTTACTCCAGGTCCGCTTCGTCGCAACGAAGTTCTGATCCGTTTGAAGTAGATTGAATCGCGTCTGCGTTCTTCTTGGCCCCTAGGTCGTAACCAGTCGTGCACAGACGACAGAGTTGTTGTTTGATACGCTCGGGCGTCAAGTCGCGACACCGCCCAACGTCATGGGCGCTGGCGCCAGTGTATTCCAGCGTCTTTTCCCACAAACCACGCGGTTCGCGATAGAACACAACAGTTATGAGAAGCCCCTAACATCTACAAATTGCCGGATAGCATCCTCAAGCATTGGCATTGTCGCGGTTACCACGGCTCGCCCGAGCATAACAGTCGCGGCGTGATCCAGCGTTTCCTCGGCTTCTGGGACGGCAACCCAACCTACCTCATTCCTGCGCCGCAGAACGAGGTAGGAGAACTATTCGTCGAGATGATGGGCGGCGCGGAGAAAATCATCGCAAAGGGTCGCGAACTCCATGAGCAGGGAAAATACAAGCTGGCTCAGGAAATCGTCAACCAACTGGTGCAGGCCCAGCCATCCAACCAGGAGGCGAAGGATCTGCTTGCCGACATCTTCGAACAAATCGGCTACCAGCAAGAGAACCCGGGCTTGCGCAACAGCTTCCTCGCAGCCGCCTACGAGTTGCGTACTGGCATCCCGCAGGGCGAAACCGCCAGCAGCAGCAGTCCCGATGTGATCCGGGCCATGTCCACCGAGTTATTCCTCAACTTCCTGGGCATCCGTATGGACAGCCGTAAAGCCGAGGGCATGGAGTTCACCATCAACCTCATCACGCCTGACAATGAAGAAAAATTCCTCGTCGAGCTGTCGAACGCCACACTCACCAACATCAAGGGCTATCTGGCCGATAAGCCCGACCTTTCCCTCACCATCAACCGCTCCGACCTTGAGCAGACGATGATAGGGGCAAAAACTCTTGAAGCACAAATCAAGGATGGGACGGCGAAGGTGCAAGGTGACGCCAGCGTCTTGACAAAGCTCGCTTCAACCATGGTCGATTTCGACCCACGCTTTGAGATTATGCCTGGGACTCATCCCGATCGGACCGGAGTTGCTCAACACGATCCCTATGAGGCGGTTCCCGGCTTGACCATTGCCGAGTAAAGCAAAATTCCCACACCGAATTTGGACGTGCAAATCTAATCACAAATTGGTCATGCACGTTTTACCGGTAGAGCACTGATCAAGCTGTTGCCGATCTTTGCATCTTTGGTTTAAGTAGGAATCAAGCCCCAGTGCATCCAAACTGGCTCACGCCCTGCATCGCTATGCCTAAAAGTAAGTAACTGCACCTTTAAATTGTCTAGTGTGAGTAATAAACTCGTCGGTCAATCTAGTTCGCATTCCCTTTATCACCTCAAAGGTGTCTCATGACTAAAGCTGAAAAAAATCGACTGCTATTCTGGAACTCGATGATTTGGATTGCCGCGATGACATTACCGTTCTTTTTGAACTTGACTTTAGGATCAACGAAATTTCCTTGGCCAGTATTACTGCCGCTCTTATTAATTGGCTTTCTACTTTACTCAAACAATGTTCTTTCAAAGGTAATCGGGGAACCAACAGATAGCATCCCAACAGGAACGACTGCGAAACTTTGATTACTCTGAAATCGTTTTGACGTCGAATTGCAATGGTCTCGGATGATTTGCGATTGTTTACTCTACGGTTCGATCCGATCGTCAGTATCAATATGTAACCAAGAGTGATCGACGAACAAAAATGTACCCGTGTTGCCGATCGGGTGTTTCCTGAAAACAAAGTTACTTGGCAGCAAGTGCGTGATTTTCGGCGTTCGTCTATTGAAGACGACGATTGCAGTGTGACATCGATTCAGGCGTCCGACAGTATTACGTCCGTGGATAGCCTTCGGTACCGATAGGCAAAGATTGCAATGGGGCGGGCGGAACACTAAACTCTTCTCGTGGGACTTTCATTCACCCTGGAGACATGTTATGGATCCTCTGTACGTTGTTATCTTGATTGTTGTGTTGACGTTGCCATGGACCTTCAAGAAACATGACATTTCTGATTTCAAACCTTCAATGGCGATTGCGGCTACGTTCTTTTTGCTTCTTGGTATCGGGCTGTTCTTCTATTTACAGACTTGATCCCATTTCGTAAACGTTGGCACATGATCTCATCGCGGTCGTGGAACATTCTTCACAATCATCAACACCCAAACCACGTTTGCACCACAAGAAATTTCGTTCGCACAGGATCG
>JAPLNI010000068.1 GCA_026692865.1 Planctomycetota bacterium | reverse complement strand
CGTCGATTCCACCACCAATCAACGCAGTAAATGACCCAGTAAAATCAGAGCAAGAGCCAGACCCCAAAGCGAGTGAACTCAGCTCCGCAGACCAGCAAACCTTTGTTACCGTGACAACGTCGCTGGATGGTCTTGCTCAAGACAATAACACGCCACCGTCCATGGCTGCCCGTGAGGAACAAACAAGCGATTCGTCTGCGGACAACTCGGCGGCTATGCATGTGGCTGAGGATGTGTCTAACGATGTGTTTGGCACGAGCACTGAACATGGACGTGATGCAGACGCAAAAACGCCTATGGGTTGCTGGCAGCGAGCGCTACTACACGTCGATGGTATGGTTGCTGATTATGCATCGATGGTTGTTAAAGTCGAAAGCGTTGGTCAGCAAGCTTCGCCAAATGGTACCGACGCGATCAATTGGACCGCGTTCTTTCCGCTAGGTGCCGACCTCGCCATGCGGTATTGCAACGAACTGGCCCATCGAAGGTCAATCGAAGCCGCGTTGCAAACCGTTGTAAGCGAATCGATCCACCTCACACTGCAAATGTCCAGCCTTCCACCGAGGGCAAACGCAGCAACACCGAAACCAGTTGCACCGATAGTAAATCAGCCAACGCTGGTCAGGAAATATTCTGAGCATCCGCTAGTGAAGTCACTTATAAAATCCATCGACGGTGATATCGTTCGTGTCGATATCAAACCGTAGATTCTAGCTGCGGCTTATTCGGCTTTGGCGGCTACAGCATCTTTCGGTGTATCGGTTTGTTCTTCTGGCTTGAAAGCTTCGACTTCCGTTGCGACTGGCGCTACGTGTGGGGCCATCGCTTCTCGCGAGAACTTGGAAAACAGTATGTAGGCACTCGCAAGGTCGATCGTCAAATCATCGTTGTCGATCCAACCCGATGGTAAGTGCATCGATACGGCAGAAACTTGAATCACTAGCGACTTCAAGGCTTCCAAGTATTCGGGATACTTCGTTGCTATCCCTCCAATTAGGACCGGTGATATCACGTTCCGATCGAGTATCACATAACCTTGCGGGCCGTTCGTGGAGGTGACTCCCCAGTAACCGTAGAGACTAATTTGAGCTTCGATCGCTTCCTTCAACAACGTCTCATAGATCGGATCATTGTAGAAGCAAAGCGGGTACGCATAAACGAAAAGCGGATAATCGGTCCGTCGAATTTGAAATTGAAACGGGAGATCAAACAGACGGTAGAGAATTGCACCCTCCGAGGAATCGCTCCAAGTGTAAGGAATGAACTGCAGAGACTCTTCTACGAAGGACGAACGACTTCCCCCTGCGGCGGTAAGAAGTTGAGTCCCTTGATTTGTCCAATGAAACCCATGCAGGAAGTATCCATCCCTCAACACAAACTGCGTATCGATTTGGCTGAGCGACAATCGGAACTGAGCTTCCAGTTCGGGAGCATTGAGCAGTTGTGCCGCTCGCAGCATTCCAAAATAGAAGATCGCAGTGTCGATAGTCGATACCTCCGAGTATGGCTTCGGGTTTCCTTCGTTGTCGGTGAAGTGGCTCAACCAACCACGATTTTTTTTCGGATTGGCGTTCACTGTTCGCTCGAAAGCAACCCTCGCAATCTCTAACGTGTCTTCCCGATTACGCAAGCCTCGCGATGCACCTTCGGCAAGTGCCAGCACTCCGAACCCGGTAGCAGCAGCGCTTACCGTCGTTGGGTCCGAGCGGCGGTCAAGAAATAGTCCTTTCGAGTCGCGGAGCGTATCAATTCGGTCCAAGTAGGCCGACTCGCTGCCCGAGAACAGGAAGGTAACTGACAAAAGCATGACGCTAAACATAGGTGTAATCTCCAGCTCACGAGGCTATAACTCGGCATACTTCACTAAGCTTTAAGCCCCTTCGTAATGACGATTCTCACTTGCTCAATCTTACTGTGATAAATCGGCAATAAAGGAATAGTAGTTTCCTTTAAAGCTAATAAAAGGCCATTTAAGCCTCTTTAGGGTGGATTTGTCCGGATTTGCCAGAAAATCTAGCTGAAATTAGATAATTTTTGATGCTTTTGCCGCAAGAAGGAATCGCGAATTCCTTTGGCGCTTACTTAAAGGGAAACAAAATCCCACTAAGGGACGTTTGGTAGCTGGATTCGTAAGAATTCAGATGTCAAAAGAAACAGCGGTGGAAGCTGTAGACCTCAGATGTCTTGCGGCAGCTTCTACGAGTATATAACACCGAGAAAGTCGATTGCAGAGGCTTTCTGTAGAGGAAATTGATCCTCTCGACCAGCTGACCAACCCGGAATCGAGTCGAGTCTCTTAAATTGAGACGAAGATGCTCATTTTGGCAGCTTGCTTTCGAAGCTTATTTTCGAAGGCTGTCAAAGTAATCGCGTGTTTGATCGCGCTGGCGTTTAGGAAGGGCGATTGTTTCCAAGGCCTGCTCGTCCTCAATATCGCTCGAGCGGATCGCTTGCTGGACTTCCTCGAGTGTCTTCCCCTTGCGATTGGCGCCGCCAGCTTTTCCGCCGTAGACGGTTTCGCCCTCGTCGACATCGGTTCTAACTTGAGAGTCAACGTGTTTGGTGTCGGTCTCCTGTTCATCTCGGGGGCCACCACCGGGGCCTTCGCCTTGGCCAGGTTTCCATTTTGGTTTGCCATCCTTGTTGTTCCCCTTGCCTTTACCTCCATCGCCATCGGCATCGCACGTTCCATCGCATGCCTTCGACTTCGCTTCTTTTGCTTCTTGGAGCATCTTGCTGAGCGATTTTGATTGGGCCGCATTTTTGCTCATTTTGTCCATCTGAGCTTTCATCTCCTTCATGGCGTTTTGGGCAGCCTTGCAATCTCCTTTTCCTAGACATTCTTTAGCCTCCTTCATTTGCTCGGCCATTTTGACCATGTCCGCCATCTGAGCGTCGTCAGCTTTTTTGTCGGCCAAATCCTTCCGAAACTCGGCGGCTTTCTGCGTGTCACCAGCCTGCTCGGCCTGTGCAATTTTGTTTTCGAGTTCTTGTTTGGCTTGCTCGTGATCGGCTGCGGCTTGTTCCAAGGCTTTTGCCAAGCTGTCGAGTTGTTTCTCGAGCTTCTTCATGTCGCCTTCGGAGAGCGATTCTTTTTCAAGGTCTTCCATCAACTTTTCGATCGACTCACTTGCTTCTTCAAAGTCTCCTTCCTTCATGGCTTCCGCCATTTTCTCTGCAGGACCTTCTGTAAACTCTTTCATCGAAGCAAGGTTCTTCTTCATGCTTTCAGGGGAACCCAATTGCTCGCGACGCTTTTCCATCTCTTGTTTGAGAGCGTTCAGATCGGTCAGAAGCTTTTTGCTGTCTTGCATTCCGGGACGTTTAAGATCGTCGATTTGCTTTTCGAGTTTTTTATAAAAGTCAGCCGCCTCTTGGAGACCGTTTTCTTCAGCATCTTCCTTTGCTTGTTGCACCATGGCAGCGAGTGGCTTCACTGCATTCTCAATATCGGTTTGCGTTACCGATTGCGTAGGAGTGCTAGTTGAACCGGTCGCGCTGGCATTTGGAATCCAGAGTATTGCGATCGCTAAGATCGCGGGAACAAACATCAGCCACGACCGCTGGTTGATCACCAGTGGGAATGCATCGCGAACATCGATTCGCTCGGCTGTGCGTTCTGCATCTGCGACTAAAGCTTGTGCGACTATCGAGTCGGAATTTTCCTTCATCGATAGGACGCTACTTAATCGTTCTTTAAGCTTCAATCTCAAATCGACTTCGACTGCCGCCCGTCCTAACGAAGGCCGGTACCACCAAGTCATTCCCAAAGCCACCAGCGAGCTGACAACCGCAGCCGTTGCAAGCACCGTAATCGCGACGTGATCGGTAGCCATCGGAAGCCACACAAACTTGGGGACAAGTAGCAGGATTATTGCGATCGAGAATGACACAAAGATGCCGTAGGCCAGAAACTGAAAGCCCAGCGATGCAATCCAACGGCGACGAGCTCGATAGATTTGGCGAAGGATTGTTTGCATCGAAGATGACCTCATCTGTGTGATGTGTTTGGATTTCGACTTATTGTAACCGTCTTGGCTAAACCACTAGTCCGGCTTGTTCACGGTCCCCAATTGAACCTCAGGCGCTAGCCGCGTTCAGCGCATCCACCCGCTTGCGATGCCAAGTCCACTAGCGCAAGCGGCTCAACGTATTCAGCTTCAAAAGCATTTTCCTAACGCATTCCTGCGACATTCATCTTTACAGTATAGAGGCTATCGGAAGCGGTGACAAAAAGAGTTTTTCGATCAGCCCCTCCGAAACAAACGTTCGCCGTCCACTTTTCAGGGATCGCAATCGTCTCCAGCTTGGTTCCGTCCGGAGCGAAAACGCCAACGCCGGACTTTCCGGTCAAATAAACATTACCTAGCTCATCGATCGTCATTCCGTCGGATCCCTCTTCACAAAAGAGTCTGCGATCACTCAAGGAACAATCCGAACCGATCTTGAAAACATACGTTTTCTTTTCGCCTATATCCGCAACATAAAGCAGACTTCGCGACGTGTCTCCGACGATTCCGTTGGGTTGTACAAATTCGAAGTTGAGTCGTTCGACGTTCTTGCCGTCGCGATCAACTCGGTAGATTGCTTGAGTATCTTGCGGTTTCGTTTTGTGCTTCCACCAAGGTCGTGGATAATAAGGGTCGGTAAAGTACATCACAGGCAAGGTTGGATGCACCCAAACATCATTGGGACCGTTTAGTTTTTTATCTGCGAAAGAATCGAATAGCACGCGGCGCTTGCCATTCGCATCGATCTCCCACATCTCATTGTTCTCATCAGCGCACGCGATCAGTTTTCCATCGGGAGCGAAAAACATTCCGTTGCTGCGTCCAGCGGGTTTCAGAAAATCAGACACAACGCCATCGACTCCAACTCGAACGATTCTGTCGTTGGGTTGGTCGGTAAAGTAGACGTTTCCATCTTTGTCTGCGGCAGGTCCTTCGCTGAATTTGCAGTCGCCGACCACTAATTGAAGACTGGCGTCGGCTGCGACAAGTGAAGGCTTCGCTGATGCTTTCTGTGGCTCGTTTCCCTGAGAAACAATCGATGCGGTTCCGCACAGAAGACCAACAAAAAGGATTTTTCCTATTGCGATAAAAGACTTTTGGAAGAGGTTCATGGAATTGGTCTCGATCATCAAAGGAGGGGCAGTAATGACCAAATGGCTTGGGGCCTTCGGTTTCTCCGGATTCTCAATTATCAGCATATCAGCTCTGCCGACAAATGACTCGGACAACTACAATTTGTCTGCTTTTTCTATTCACCATTTTCTTGATCAATCATTTTCAATAGTCATTCGGAATAGTAGTTTTGATCAGGCATTTTGATGAACATGTTGCTTCATCCGAGAAAACTTCATTCAAGCAAAACATATGGCCGCTTTGTATTCAGTAGGCATCGATCTGGGGACCACCAACTGTGTTTTGGCATACGTGCCGGTGAATTCCGACGGAAGTTTAACCGCAGGTGACGTGAAGATCCTTTCGATTCCGCAAATCACGGCACCCAACCAGCAGGAGTCGCTCCCTAGCTTGCCATCATTTCTGTACTTGCCCACGGCAGAGGAAATACGTGGCGGCGAACTGACTTCATTGGGTTCGCGCGTGGTGGGGACATTTGCAAGAAGCAACTCGGCTCTAGCACCAGAACGAACTGTCGTCGCCGCAAAAAGTTGGCTTTGTCATCGCGGTGTGAATCGACATGAAGCGATCTTGCCTTGGAATGCGGATTCCCAAGATGTCGATTCAACGGATGATTCTTCAGAGGTTATTCACTCGGTCTCTCCTGTTGAAGCAACCGCCGCCTATCTCTCGCATTTGGTTCAGGCATGGAACAACGCGATGCCAGCAGCTCCTCTTTCGGAGCAGCAAGTGACACTGACAGTTCCTGCTTCATTCGATATGTCGGCCAGGGAACTCACATTGGAAGCGGCTCGCATGGCCGGGCTTCCTGATGATTTAATTTTGCTCGAGGAACCCCAAGCGGCTCTCTATCATTGGATTCAATCGGTGGGCGAGTCGTGGCGACGAGAGCTTCAACCGAATGATTCGATTTTGGTTTGTGATTGTGGTGGTGGGACAACCGATTTGACACTATTGGTCGTCGATGAAGCCGATGGTGAATTAAGTCTACGACGGGTCGCAGTGGGCAATCATTTGTTGGTTGGTGGGGACAACATGGATTTAGCCTTAGCCCATCATGCCTCGCAGCGATTCGCAGCGAAAGGAACGAAGCTCAATCCCTGGCAATCGATCGGGCTGTGGCATTCCTGTCGAACTGCGAAGGAAAGTCTTTTGGCTGGTTCGGGGGCTGAGTCGCATTGTATCGCAGTGCTTGGACGAGGAAGCAGGCTCATCGGTGGGACGGTCAAGCTGGACATGACTCGCGAGGAAGTCGAGCAAGTCTTAGTCGAAGGTTTCTTTCCGAAATGTTCAGCCGACGCACGACCTGAAAAGCAACCAGCAAGCGGCTTTCAAGAAATAGGGCTCTCGTTTGAAAGCGACACCGCTATCACCAAGCATATTTCGGCCTTCTTGCAAGATCACGCAGGTGTTCCAAAGTCGCAGTCCAGCGGTGACTCCAATCTGCCAACACGATTTCCATCGAAGCTGCTCTTCAACGGGGGCGTCTTTCAATCCAAAGTTTTACGCGAACGAATGGTCGATGTCTTGAAGGGTTGGGCAGGAAACGATACCTCTGTCGACACTTTGGGAAGACCAGCTAATGTCAAGGAAGATCTCGACATCGCTGTTGCCTCAGGAGCCGCTTACTACGGTTGGTCGAAGATCAATGGTGGAGTTCGAATACGCGGTGGAGTCGCTCAAAGTTACTACGTTGGAATTGAAACAGCCGGACTTGCGGTCCCGGGCATGCCTCGTCCATTGCAAGCCGTTTGCGTCGTCCCCAAAGGCATGGAGGAAGGGACTCAGTCGCCACTGCTTGGGCGTGAGTTTGGATTAGTCGTCGGTAAACCCGTCAGCTTTCGATTCTTTTCGAGCAATATTCGAACCGAAGATTCTTTTGGAACGGTACTTCGATACTGGGATGAAGAGGAGCTTTTGGAAACCGATCCTCTGCAAATGACATTGCAGCGTGACGAAGCAGCCGACCCTAACGAGGACAACGTTGTCCCAGTGAAGTTCCTCAGCAAGATTACCGAGTTGGGCATCTTCGAACTTTGGTGCCAAAGCAGCCGCGATAGCCAGCAGTGGAAACTAGAGTTCAACGTTCGTGAAACGGCGAGCTAATTTTTCCATATCGAACATTTTAGATCAGTTGTCCTCAACTGATCAGCGCGCTTGGAGATTTTCAATCAAAGTTGACGTCATGCCCTAATGTCGCCGCGCTTGATCCTCCTAACGTCGCCGCGCTTGATCCCTACTCAAAGCCAGATTTCGTTACTACGGATTTTGCGGGCTCGGCCTAAACGCCTCGGGGAACAGCTGAGACAGCTGTTCTACAATGTAGATCAGCTGTCCTCAGCTGATCAGCACGCTTGGAGATTTTCAATCAAAGTTGACGTCATGTCCTAACGTCGCCGCGCTTGATCCCTACTCAAAGCCAGATTTCGTTACTACGGATTTTGCGGGCTCGGCCTAAACGCCTCGGGGAACAGCTGAGACAGCTGTTCTACAATGTAGATCAGCTGTCCTCAGCTGATCAGCACG
>JAPLNI010000067.1 GCA_026692865.1 Planctomycetota bacterium | reverse complement strand
GCGACGCAACGCTCTTGGAATCCGTGGGGTCGCTCCGGTTATCTCAGTTCCGCTACGAAGAGGCGTTTCGATTATTGGAAGCTGCCAATCGCATTTCTCCAGATAGTCTCTTGACTCTGAATAATCTTGCGCTCGCTGCGTCTGAGATACCTGGCCGCCAAGTGTTTGCAAGGGCAATGATCGAAAGAGCGATTTCGAAACATGGGCGTATGCCTGATCTGGTTGATTCTCGAGGACTCGTTCTGTTGCAATGCGGAGCCTACCAAGAGGCGAGGAGGGCATTCGACGAAGCGTTTGCGCTTCGTCCTGATGCTCGATTTCGACTTCATCGCATCCAAGTTGCTTTAGCGGATTCAACGCCGATGGAGATCGATCAATTGACGAAAGCAATAGACATCGCAAGTTTGCAAGCGATGAGGTTGTCTCCCGGTGAGCGAGTTGCATTGGAGCGGTTAACCGCGTTGCTGGAGGAGAAGAGTTAATCGCGGAATTGAATGGATTTAGATTGATGCCGGCGATCATCTACTCCATCGGCGATTGGAATCGTACCGCAAAAAAGGAAGTCACTATGGAATTCCACGAACAATCGAAGGACCAATCCAGCGTGTCAGCCAGACGGGGAGACACTTCCAAACTCTAATCAAGCGTTGATTGGTTGGAGAATCGGGACGCATATCATCGGTGGAGCCGCAACGCTCGTAGTACTGCCATATCGATGGAAAAGGTTTTGCATTCCACTGTAACTTAAACCGGTAGGTGTTACTGTCTATAGTACTACGGCCGAAGTCGAAAGTATGGCTACCCCTATCGATAGCGCGAGAAAGCAACTGATGATACATCCACATGTTACAACCTGTGGCATTGTAGGCTCGCAGGCTGCTAGCGCTGGGTACTTCGGTCACGCCATATTGATGGACTAGTAGGGCAGTAGCCAATGGGGTTCCGTGGATAGATACCACGCAAAGTTCTGCGTTGTTTGAGAACTCCGTCAAGATGCAGTCGAACAGTTTTTTCGGAAAAACAGGGGTACCTAGATCTCGCATATTGCGAGCAAAAACTCTGTAAAAGTCTTCTAACAGATCGTGCTTTCCCCAACTCAATTGGAAGGGCTGAGAAGCGACTTTCTTAAGCTGGCTTCGCAACTTAGATTTGAAGGATTGATTTAGTTCTTCCAGTGACTTGGGTAGCGGCAGCCTCATGTGTACTTTGTCGGTACGCTGCCTATTAAAACGCGGATGCGATACTGGAGTCTCATGCCGTAGTTCAAGGTAACGGACCTCAAGTTGATCCGCTAAATCACACGCGGCGGAAATCAATTCCGATGCAGTTGAGCCATCTTCGGCCCAAACGCCGCCGGTGTTCAGATAGGGTGTGCTTACTAAGAACCTTCCGAACAACTTGCTGTTCACATAGTGAAGTGGCAAAATACCATTCGTGTCACCATTTGCTCTGCGGTGAACCAAAAGATACGACTTGTGACATAAGCCTTGCGTGATCGCTTTATTCCATGCTGTACTATGTGCATTCAAACGTGGATACTGCCACGAAGGAGAAAGGTCAGGCCATAAAATTTCAGTCTCGGCAAGCTCGATGGCCATGGTTCCTACCTGCCTAGTTTCCTTGCAAAAACTGCTGAAGCCCGAATGTAAAGAAGGAGAACATTCCAAATTTGGCAATCTCTTCCTTCGTCGAGTATCTCAGCAGGAGTTTATCACCTGCCTTAACTACCAGGCGTTCTCGTGGATCGCGCAGAGCCTTGTCTAAGTCAATCTTGATCGTGACTTGATTACCATCAGGACCTTTGCGAAAGATGAAAAGTTCAGTGGGAGCCACCCCCGAGATACCACCCAGATTTCCACCACCGCCAGCAGAACCGTAAGAATAGCCTGCGATAGACATCGCGTCGAAAATGTCGATGTCATAATCGCGAGGCAGCAAGTGTTGACCCGCAGGCAGCTCCCCAGCGCTGTAAAAGACCTCTGTCTCACGATTTTCGATGTAAAGAATATCACCCTCATTCAAAATGGAACCTTCCAGTTGAAAACAGATGTTAGTACCTATGGGAAATGTCAATGGAATGACTTGCGGCGTATCCCATGAGGTCCTTCTTACCAAGTCCGAGTGAAGTGGCGATCCCGGCGGAGAGGTAGGCACTACCTGGAAATATCGCAAGATAGTAACGTGATCTTTAGCCTTCTCTCCGGGCAATCCACCGGTCTTGAGAAGCGCATGCAGCACATCATTGCGATAGGCATCCAATTGGATGGACTGACTTCCCATCCCAAGGTCCTGGCGTATTACCGAAACGTTGTAGGTTCTTGCCTTGATCAAACTGACAATCGGAAATATTTTCGCTTCCCGAATGACTCCGGATTTACGATATGCGTCTGCGATCGCTCTACGAACTTCTTCAACGGTCATCTGGCGAACCGAAAATGGATCAATGCCTGGTAATTGGATCGTACCGTCTTGCTGAACGACTACCGGAAAACCTGTGGAGGGAGGCATCGAACTATCCCGTTCAGGAAAGTTCACCGGTAGCGCAGAGGGTGGAGCCGTCGGTGGGTTAAACGGGAAGATTCCGTCGACGGCTATTCCCAAAACATCCCCGGAGTCGACGCGAAAAACTTGAGGGGGCTCCTGACCAAGGAACCGAAAATCAATAGGTACCCGATGATTGCGAGTCATCGGTATTAGCTCGTTGGGGATCTCGCGAGCTGGCATGCCTTTGATTTTGAAAAGTATTGAGTTGCAACCTGTCGAAAAAGCAAGCTCGAATCCCAAAAGTATGAACAGAAGAAAACGGAACAACTGCCCCAACAAGACCATCTTTTTCGTGCGCAAGATATAATCCCTTAAGTCCAAAAGTTGCATCCTGCAACCAGACATTCCTTCAATCACACAGAGGGTTCTTTCGACACCCTACAACCACGCTGTCAAGCCATTGTCGATCTTCCCGTAAAGAGTGCACAACCCCTACAACGAGAAACGCGTCTTGACGCTTCGGACCCACGCCGCAAAGTCGCCACTCAAAAAATCCTGTAGCTCTCTATGCGATAAGGCTTTACGTCGTGCGTTCCCATGGGAACGCACCTGGTTTGCAAGACGGAAATCAATGGCAGGTCGACACGTAATGTACCTCAAAGCTTGCTTTGGACCTCAGCGATTGGACATCAGTGACGGGCACCGACCGATGCGATAAACGAGCGAGTTTGCAACGATTGATAGCAGGCGATTTCGCCTAGGATCAGCCCCGCCAGTGACGGCGTGTCGAGCAAGGAACCGATGGTCGCGATCAAGCAAACGCCTATCAATGAGACCGACAGCATTCTCCCATCCTGGATGGTTCTCGGGTTCACTTTTTGGATACGCCGTGGAAACAGGATCGACGCAAGAAAAAGCAGGCCTGCGATGCCTAATATCCCTTGCTCGAAATAAGTATGCACCAACGCATTTTGCGCTCGCCATACGAGTAGGTCGTCGCAGGTAAAGATCCAAGGCGAGCTACCCTTAGAACGAGTGTCGGTAGGAAGACGATCGCTTCCATCGATTCCGACGTGGGCGAGCGTTGCAATCCCTTGGCCATGCATGCTGATGCTTAACGTTTCAGGTCTCCAAATTCGCTGTGTTGGAGAGTCGCTGGAGATTTGCGGTGCAGGCAGTTCCAATTCAAAATTTTGGCCATTCACATCGCTAGGGATAGCGATGTTGACCTCCGTTGATTCGTAGGATTGAAGCAGAGCTTGATAGCATCTGCGTGCAAAAATCGATGCGGGGGTTCCATCGCTGTCGGAATGGGTGATACGCATTGCTATCGATTGTGAATCGTGTGATGCGGGCCATTGAACACGTTGCAAGTAAAGTGGCCAGCCACCTCTTATTTCGATCTTTCCTCCATCATCACTACTCCAACGCAATGGTGGGATCGGTAACTCCATAGATTGCGCCATGAAAGTAGGAAACGTTCCAAGTCCATGCCCCAGAAGTACCTGCTGTGGGGTGAAATGCGTTGGATCAACCGCCTTTTTCCAATGCTCGAGCCGAGTATTCCAATCGTTTTCGCTTTGCGTAAACCTCTCTCGAATGGCTGTCTCCGGCAAGCCAAGCAAGGCGGCGACAGCAACCATTCCGAGGGGAGCAGATACCAGAAAAAAACCTCGCCAAGAGATCCTTGGTAGTGAAGTCGCTCGCGCTGGAGGCCAAGCCTTCAAGATGACGATCGCCAGCATTTGAAGCATCATGGTAACGATCGTTGCTCGTGACATGGTTGCTATGGCTGCATAAAGCATCAACACCGTCAATGTGCCGGCCCAGAGAGTGCTGGCACAGAAACACGCCAGTGACTTTTCGAAACGGTCGATCCCAATCCACGCAAGTGGAACGGCCAACACGATGAAGGCATCCAAATGATGGTCGCCGATGTGCATCGAAAAAAATGAACCGGTGGCTCGATATTCATTCGAAAAATCAAAGATTGATTCGAACAGCCATCGTTCCAAAAGTACCCATATTCCAACAACCAGTGCCGCGCATTGAACACCTGTAACAAAGCTTTGTCGGTATTTCGTTAGGCTCTCGGGAGTGGTCCTCTGAGTTAATAAAAATACAGCAAACAGAATCCCCCACGCATGTCCCTTGGCAACCCGAAGAGAATTGGTATTTGCGAAGTAGAGAGACAACTGATCTCCCCATTCGTTTGCCGGAAGAACCGTCCATCCAATCGCCAAACCAAGCCCAACGGAGATGGCCCACAGGATCCATGGGAGCCAATCTCTGGCCTGCGCTCGCTCGAGCGTAGTGAATTGCTTTGTCCGAAGAAGTGCGCCCGATATCGCCCCCAGAAGCAACGAGTCGTACTCTTGGAACAAGAGTTGACCTGTTGCGGGGTATGCATCACCGACAACCAGTAGAAATGGGAACTTACCGGCTAACCATGCAGGCCTTAGTGCTGTTACCGCGAAGCAGAGTACCGTTCCTGACAACTGAAGCCATGGCCAAAGCGGGTGCTGAGTCGCAATCCAGCAACCAATCCATCCAAGCAATCCAACCAGCAACAGT
>JAPLNI010000066.1 GCA_026692865.1 Planctomycetota bacterium | reverse complement strand
GGACCTCAACGGGCATGAGAGAAATACAAATCAAAACTCGACTTCGCCGTCACAAATGGCTAAACCGAGTCCGATTAGTTCTATCGGAACCCCGGCAAAGAGATCTCTTTGGGAAGTCTCTGCCGATTGGGTAAAAGAGCCACTCTAGAAACGGTAGCTCGGATCTTGTCGGATATGCGACCCGTCGGGTCACTACTTCGATGTGCAAGATTACGCACGCGAAACGGATACACCGGATTTGAGGATTAAGTGGGCAGTTGGCAGTGGCTAGTGCGTCAACACAATTTAAAACTGGGGCTCGGACTCATAGCAGATGTCGTAAGATATCTGACGACCTCAGGTTTTGCTATTGCTTCCAACGACAGCTAAATTCTTACGAATTCAGCTACCCCAATCTTTAAGTAATGGGGCGACTTAGTTTTGGCCGTTGATATTGAAGGCGGTTCCTGGCGGGATCGCTCCGTAGATGCCTTCGGTGAAAACTTGGCGAACAAAGTTGTTGAACAGACGAATAGGCTTTGGAGGAACAACGATTAGGTCATTGTCACGAAGCCAGATTTCGTCGGCAGGGCTTGGTCGCTTGCCAAGATGAGCTCCTCGTAGATCGAGCATGGTCGCAATGAGTCTCCAGTCCTCGGTTCGTCGGAAGATGACAACCTGCCTGTTGTTCCCGCCGAGACTAAGTCCTTCTGCCATCGCGAGTGCTTGTGTGACAGTAGTTGGCTGGGTAATTTCGAATCGACCACCTCGATTGACTTGTCCAAAAACATAAACAAAGTGAGGAGCTTGCCGCGATAGACGTGGCTCCAGTTCAATACCGATCACTCGTTCGCGATAACGAAGATTCACCTCTCGCTTGACCTCTTCAAGTGTCATCCCAACGACATATACGTTTCCGATTAGAGGTAACTGAATGCGTCCGTCTGGGCTGACAATCGCAGACACGTTTTGGCCGCCGCTATTGCCGCCTAAATTCCCGCCACCGCCGGCAAAATTGCTCACAGCGGCTCGAAGGTCTTCTAGTTTTGTACCGGACTTTACCGGGGTAATGTCGATCGCAGGATTCTTGATGTAGCTAGTGTATGCTTTCTCTACGTCCTGGCGAAACTGCTGAACGGTTTTCCCTGCTGCTGGGATTGGTCCGAGCAAATGAAGCACAACCGTTCCATCATTTAGCACAGGAACCCCTTTTACGAAGTCGCCGCGGCGTACGCGTTCGTCGGTCGCGGACTCTACTAACAGTTCGTCACCGACCATGAGACGATATTCTTCGCCAATTTGTTCGCGTGTGAGGACGTAGATGAATTGCAAATCATCTCCAGCGCGAATTCGGTATTGCAACATTGCAGGCAGACGAACCGGGCCGATGTATTCACCGTGACGTAGCGGTTCAAAATCTATCGGAGCAGCATCGCTCCACCGTTGCTCGCAGCCTTTCGCAGAAGCACTATCGATACCTCGGAAGCATTGTTCATAGTTACCAGTTGTCAATCCTGTCGATTGTGAGGGAGGTGACACACATAACGGAGCCGGATGTTGCATGATGGCTCCACAACCAGAGCATGATCCAGAGCAGTTCGACACACAACCGCATCCGCTACAGGTACCACAGGCTGCACCTGAAGTAGCGTGGACAGCATGTGGGCCGCCAACGTCAAACCAAGTTCCATCAGGGATTGGCTCCTGATTCATTGGAACAGAATGCGCCACTGTGCGAACTGCGTTAGCATTACCACTTGCTGCGGGATTCTGCTGTGCAGACAACGATGAACAAGCGAACGTCGCAACGAAAGCGCATGCGATCGCCACTCCATTGGAATGACATTGAATGATTAATCGTTGTAACATGCTAGTGCCTTGTGGGTCGTGTTAGTAGTCGCTGAAGTTGAAAAGCTTCGAAACGATTCTCTTGAGCTCTACCGATCTTTGCTACACATGTGTAAGTGTTTACTTGAATAATTTGCCAAACCAAGAGGACTTGGCGGGTGGGGCGATTGCAGATGCTTGCTGAACTTGCGATGGTGCTGGTAGGCTTGGCTGCAATCCGGTCGGATAGGGACTTACACTTGCAAATGTTTTAACGTCCACTTCGATTACTTCCGGCACGCCAACCATTTCCGGTGCAACGGTTGTTTTCAAGCTTTGAACGTTACGTTGAGCAAAAGCAACTTGGTCAGGCTCGCCGCGGCGTCGATAGACTTCAACCAAGTTATTCCATGTTTCTGCTTTGGGGTTTACGCGGATAGAATGATTCAGAGCAATATGTGCTTCGTCCACGCGGTCCAATTGCAGAAGAGCAAAGCCGAGCTGATTTGCGTTATCCGCATTGCGTGGATTGACTTCCATTGCGACTTGATAGCATACGACCGCTTGGCTGCGACGCCTTTGCGATTCGTTTGGATTTTGATCTGCTTCACGTTCCAAAGTTTTGCCATAGGCATACAGAAGATCAGCGGTCCAAGGGTGACCTTGCGCAGCAGTAAGCCACTGTTGCTTTGCGTAGGCACGGTAGTGCTGAGCAGCTAGGTCGGGCGATACTAAATGAAGCTGCGTTTGCTTGAGCGCGTTTGTCTTGTGTCCGCTGATGATTTTTTCTGTGTTTTGTCCAGCACCAGGCGTGCTGTTGGAGCGGTAGAAATCAGACTCTTCTGCAAAGGCGGCTAAAGCTTGATCCATCGCTGGTTCGCTCGTCCAGGTACCTCCTCGGAGGTCAATCGATCGGAAGAGTGATCGCATGCCCATCAAGACTTCCTCGCGAGCGCTCAGGATTGCGCCGCGACGGAGCAGATCATCACAATTCGCGAGATGCTGTTTGAGATTGTCTTCGATCGTCTTCCATCCTGTTGGTGGTTCGATTGGAAGAGGAGACTTGGCTAGTGGCCCTCTGCTTGCATCGAGCAATTCGGTGCTGACTCTGCTGGCGGTCCACATCCTACTTTGACCAAGTTCGTCAGTGGGTGATTGCCGAATTCCGACCGATGCCGTAACTACTGGGACACTGCTAGTCGAGAATGGATAATCCGCGTCTTCCATATTAGTCAATGACTTCACGCGCGTTTGCGGCTCCGTCCCACCGATGATACCGACGACACTCGATCGCGTTGTCGATGCGGATTCGTAGGGTTGTGAATTGATTGAATCCAGTCCGTTTGTGTTGCTGGAATCTGCGTCGGATCTTGCTTGGTCTAAGGAACGTTGTTGTGCATATCGCGTACGCATCGAATCACGATTTTGAGATCGCTCGTTGATTTGAGCTGCTTTTCGAAGGGCTTCCTCGGTAACCGGTAGGTCGCGTACAGCTTCGCGTGGTACTGAAGTGGGAATGGCATTTTGTGTCTGGGGCGATGCGACGGGTTGTTGAATTCGGATGCTAGGTGTGTCGAAGCCTGTCGCTTCAAATGATCGTACCGGCTCTGGGTGGCCGAGTCCGACAGGAACAGAATCCAAGTCGTTCGATATTGCGACACCGCCGTAAGGAAGTCGTTGGGTCGCACTTCGATCCGAGCTTGTGAGAGATTGACTCGGTTGATTGATGAATCCCCTGGTTGTCGGCCTTTCGTAGCCTGACAACTCCATGGTCATCTCCATTTCATGTGTGGATGGATCAGATGGTGGCTGGAAATCCCTTCGATCGGGTAATCCCTTTGATCCTGGCTGAACCGATGGGGTCGGGTTAATGTTTCCATGCTGCATACTTTCTTGACTATAGAATCGGTCTACAGATGTGGCTGGTTGACGAATCATCTTGGCTGTTGCCGAAGCGGCCTGATTCTCGCGACTGCCTGCTTGGTAAACACCTGCTTTGTATGAATCGACATTTGTATTCGGGCGATTCGGTTCGAGACTTTGCGGTGATCGCTCCCATGGTGAATTGGGGACATCGCGATAGCGCGACTTGGAAGCGGATGCTGGGTTGTTATTGACGGAGTTCGAACTCGTCGAAGAAGGGATTGCGCGAGGGTTAAGGAGTTGTGTTTCGCTGACGTTTGTTGGACGGCCTAAAGATGCATTACTTGAGTTTGAGGAATTAGCGAAACTTCTGTCGGCAAAACGCTCATACTGAGCGTCTTGATAATCCGTGTTTCGTAACTCGGAGCGTGACCGCCATTGCAGAGTTTCGGAGGCGTTGGTCTGCGCAAGTGCGGACTGGTGTTGGTTGGCGATCATAGACAAACTGCCGCAGAGTGTAATCTGCGTTAGTCTCTTGATACGTAATGATTTTGCTAAATTCATTGTGCGTGTAATCATCAATCTCACCAAGTAATTCTGGCGACGCCCCGAGTAATCGAAGACTCCCCTACGCAGTGAGAATTCGGAATCTTCGATACAGTCCATGCAGTCGGAACACGCTAATCACAACCGGCAAGAGTGGAACCACCATCATGACCGGAACAAACGTTACAGTTTGCCAACCGGAAGGAGGCAGGCTTAAACTCGATACATCGGCTACTGGAAATGAGTTTGGGCGATTTAGGGAGTTTGGCGAGCTTGCACTATAGGGCTCTGATTTTAGGTCTAGCGACGGTTCGCCATGTTTTGCTATGCCCACGCTCGGTGGGTCAATGCATTGCTTTTTGAGCCGCCGGCGTTAGTCGCGTCTTTGGACGTTGCAGCGCAAGCGGATCGTTGGTCATTCAAACACGGCTTGCGCCTGAGGCTCAAGAAAATTTCCTCTGCATCACCCCGTCCCCAAACAGTGTGCTTGCTCATGATGATGCAAATCCAAAGATTGAAATGGACATTTATAGTCCCTGCAATTCCATAGACTTGAATCGAAACACAAAGTCCCATGCTTTGCAATGTTATTACCATCATGACTCTAGACCCGCGATTTCGTGTTCGCGTTGTCGGGGTAATATTGATGGCATTTGCGACATCTATGTCAGGCTGCTCGCGACTTCAATTACTGCATCGTGAAGGTGGAGAGACAACGCAGACAAGGAAAACTGGAGATACTTTTTATTCGACCTTGGAGAACGCAATCTTAGGTGATCGGCCATCAAACGATCGCCGATGGCGCCCCGACCTTCGCGTGTTGGCGACTGCCGATTTCGAAGGCGATCACGTTCTCATCAGAAATGTCCGCAACTGCCGCTACCGAACAGAAGAGGACTACGATGTTCGTCACTACGATTTAGACTTTAAACTAGACGATGTGCAAACCGTTGACTTTGTGATTGTCCCGTTTTCGAATTTACCCTTGATCGCGCATACGATGCTGAGTTTTGGATTGCGCAACGGCCAGTACTTCTCGATCTCGGTTGAAGGACGGCTAGAGCAAGGCGAAAACTATTCGGCAACCAACGGTACAAGCAATGAATTTGAGCTGATCTACTTGATTGGAGACGAGCGGGATTTGATTCCCCTCAGAACAGAAGTTCGCAAGGTTGACGTCTTCGTTTATCCCGGGCGTGCGACCCCTGAGCAAATCCAGCTTCTCTTAATCGACATGCTCGATCGTGCCAATAAGCTTGCCGCCAAGCCTGAGTTTTATCACACGCTTACCAATAACTGCACGACGAATCTAGTCGATCACGTCAACACCTTGCGACCAGGCGCGATCCCGCGAGATTGGCGAGTACTTTTTCCAGGTCATTCCGACAAGATGCTTTTTGATCTAGGACTCCTCGAAACGACCGGAAGTTATCAAGCCGCAAAGCTTCGTGCGCGAATCAACAATCGGGCAATTCTTTACAAGAATGACCCCAATTTCTCAAAACGAATTCGCGGCATCCTCTAAACGTCCGAAATCTTTGGTGGGAGAAGGCCGTTTGATAGACGCCAAACATTTGCGACGCTGTGGGACGGGCCCACAAGTCGCGAACTTGGGCCTCGTGCCCAACGTTCGCAATATGTTTGGAGTGCTACTTTGCTGAAATTGCGAAAGAATCGTTATGCGACTATACTGCATTTGAAAGCCTGGAGAGGTTTGCCCGGACGTTCCTCGCACGCAAAGCCTTTACAGCCCCCGCCTAAGATTTTTCCTGCCTTTCGGAGTTCCTCCATGCGCCAACCTTTTTGGTGCCTACTATCGTATGTTGTGCTAACGCTCGTGTTGGAAGTACGTATTCATGCTCAAACGATAGCGACAGATTTTGTATCAATCCAAGCGTTATCCAGCGCAAGTGTTTCTAGTTTCATTCAACAGCAATGCATGGATTGCCACTCTGCAGATTCGCCAGAAGGTGAATTCACTTTGACATCGTATGCGACTCAAGCACCAACCCAGCAAGATCTGGACGTTTGGATCAAGATTCACGATCGCGTTGTCTCCGGCGAGATGCCTCCCAAGAACAATTTGACCAAAGAGCAAATTCAGCCGATCTCAAAGACTCTGTTTGACCAGCTAGTGGAATTGGATCGACAAGCGGTACTGCCGACCGGGCGTTCTGTGTGGCGACGAATGAATCGCTACGAGTACGAGAACAGTCTTCGCGACCTTCTCAACGCACCGTGGTTGCAATTGAAAACGATTCTTCCTGAGGATGGCGAGCAACAACGATTTAACAAGATTGGCGAAGCGTTGGATACTTCGCATGTGAACCTCGCTCGTTACATGCAAGCCGCTGACTATGCGCTGCGCGAGGTTGCAGCCAGCAATCCGCAAGCGCCCGAGCGCAAGGTCACTCGATACTACGCTCGTGAAGACGGTGGCTTCAAGGGGAAGCTACGCTTTGGCGAATTCAATCGCAGTCCTGAACGAGCCGTGTTTCCTCTGATCGATTACGAAGCAGACTTGGATGCATTGAACGCCGAGAAGCCTCGCTACACAGTTGGTGACGCCGACCCACAGCAACGCGAGCGTGAGTCCTTCGGAGTGGTTGCCAGTAGCTACGAACCGATCGAGCTTCGATTCAGTGCATTCAAAGCCCCAGTTGCAGGTCGGTACATACTTCGATTCAAAGGCTATACGTTTTGGGCGGCTGGAGAAGAGAAGAAGTGGTGGCGTCCCGTGCGCGAAAAGACTTCGATTGGTCGTCGTTCGGAACCAGTCGCGATCTACTCCGTGTCGCCTCCTCGCCAATTGCGAAAGTTAGGTGAGTTTGATTTTCAAATTGAACCATCAATTCAAGAGCTAGATGTTTACTTGCTCAAGGGGGAATCGATTCAGCCCGATGCGGTTCGTTTGTTTCGTTCCAGGCCGCCAAACTTCCGTAATCCATTGGCCGAGAAAGATGGCATGCCCGGTGTCGCGTTTAGTTACATGGAAGCCGATGGTCCAATTCATGATCAATGGCCCACCGCAGGTCAGAAGAAACTCTTTGGTGACCTGCAAGTTTCGAAAACGGCCTCTGGGTTCAGCGTCGAATCAAAGGAACCGATCGAGGATGCAAAGCGGCTTTTGTCGAGCTTTCTGAAGGCAGCTTACCATCGCCCCGTGGATGCTCCTGAGTTAGACCGGTTTATGAAAGTCGTCACGGCCGCTCTCGCATCGCAAATTTCATTTCAAGAAGCCATGTTCGCAGGGTACACGGCGATACTTTGCTCACCGGAGTTCCTATGTCTGGAAGAGCGAGTGGGACATCTGGAGGACTCGGCGATTGCTACACGATTGAGCCTCTTTCTTTGGAACAGTCTCCCTGATGCAGAACTACGACAGCTTGCCGAAGAGGGAAAGCTCAACGATAAAGCGATTCTGAAAAAGCAGGTTCGTCGGTTGCTCGATGATGATCGATCAATGCAATTCATTGATGCGTTTTTGGCCTACTGGCTCGACCTTCGAAAGATCAATGATACGTCGCCGGATGAACGACTTTATCCCGACTATTACTTGGATGATTCGTTGGTGGATGCGGCTCTGAATGAAACACAGCTATTCTTTCGAGAGCTAATTCGTGAAAACCTGCCAGCCCGAAATCTGGTCGACTCTGACTTTGCGTTTCTCAATGAGCGACTTGCACAGCATTACCAAATTCCAGAAGTTCAAGGTGTTGCGATGCGTCGTGTTGCTCTTCCTGCGAGCAGTCCACGCGGCGGAATGTTGACACAGGCGAGTGTCTTGAAAGTCACTGCTAACGGGACGACTACTTCGCCGGTCGTTCGTGGCGCATGGGTCAATGAACGCATACTTGGGATAAAAAATCCACCGCCGCCAAAGAGCGTCCCCGCCGTCGAACCCGATACGCGAGGTGCAACCACCATTCGACAGCAACTGGAATTGCATCG
>JAPLNI010000065.1 GCA_026692865.1 Planctomycetota bacterium | reverse complement strand
CAAGATGGTTCAAGTCACGCCGGTTTTACTCATGGGGTACAACCCGACGGTAACGTTGAGCACAGCACCGATCCTCACGTTCTATGCGATCTTCATTCATGCCAATGTCAATTGGGATTTTGGTCCACTGCGAAGCGTGATTGCGACTCCAGTATTTCACCGCTGGCATCATTCGCGTGAGCCAGAAGCATGGGACAAAAACTTTGCTGGATTGCTCCCCGTCTGGGATATCCTGTTCGGTACCTACTACATGCCTAAAGATCGCTGGCCAGAGAATTTTGGCATCAATGAGCCAATGCCCGGCGGCTTCCTCGCTCAGATGTGGGAGCCTTTTGGCCGGTTGATGCGCCGTGATCCAAAGGGCAATCCTGTCCAGTCAAATGAAACTTAGCATACTGAGAATCTCGATAGACGTGTGAGTCTCACTCAGTGAGGCAAAGGTAAAGGTTCGAAGCTCGTTTGCGCTTCCAGCCCTGGAAAGCCCTGGAGCAGGAAAAGTGGCATCTGTTAAGCAGATTTTCCGTAACGTGGCACCGCAGAAAAAACACCGAAACGGTCTTGGAAACGCCCAACTCCCACGCTGTATTGGATTCAGCGTACAACAGCTTTCCGAGAAGGTCCGATATCAGGGTTGATCTGGGAACACTGGGAAGAGAAAGTATCAGGGTTAACAAGTTCGGAAGCTTCTCCGAGTTGGAGCAGTGAAGAGTTCATTCACATCGCCCAGGAGCAAAAACGGCGCGAGGATCTGGCGGCGAGACAATCTAATCGCATACTTATTTGCGACACAAACGCGTTTGCGACGGGGACTTGGTACGAAAGGTACTTTTCATGATCGTCATTCTCTCGTTGATTTGATTGGCCAGCAGTCCAAGACGGATCTCTATTTACTGACAGCCCCCGATGTTCCATTTGTACAGGATGGTTTTCGTGACGGGCAATATATTCGAAACTGGATGAATGACCGATTCGAGGAGCAACTCACGAATCTCTCTCAACGCGATCCTGCAGTTCGAATAGTACAGATCCACGGTTCCTATGAACAGAGACTTGCCATCGCGATCGCGTCAGTCGATAGGATGCTCAGCGCGCTACCCGATTGATCGACAGCCGACGCCATCAAATCATTGGACTAGCAGTACAACAACTGTGGCGGCGATTAGGTAGACAAATCGAGTGCGAATCAATTAATAGGTTCTTTCTATTTAGGTGGAGCTGGCGGAAATTCCTTCGAACGCTTGGCATTCAGTTCGATGTCATGCAGCCACGGCGTTGGTACATTGTCATCATGGAAAATGGCTTCGACAGGGCACTCAGGAATACAGGCTTCACAGTAAACGCATTCATCGGGATGGATGTAAACCATATCGGCATCCTCATAAAAGCAATCAACCGGGCAAACCTTGAAGCAAGCCTTGTCTTTGCAGCCTTTGGATGGCTCCGTTACGACCCTCCCAGCACTCTTAAGTGTCGCTTGAAGACGGTGGTCTTATCGACGTTGAATTCGGGATGTAGCAATCATGGTCGAACATTCATAATTGCTACTTTACGGTGGGTAGGTTAACGCGAGTACTCGCGCACGAAAGTCCGGAAAGTCGTGAGAATCTGCACTCCTCGAGTTCACGAATCCATCTGCGAAAGGGGCAGTAGATAACGATTGATAAAGCCTCACCGTCGCCTCACGTTAGCTATATTCACGCTGGCAATTCTGCATTTCTTAACCGGGGTTTTTCTTAGCCGTTTTCCAATCGGTCCCGTCGATCCAGTTCTTCTTCGTAGGCCAGGTCGATCATGTTTAGGACTGAATCAACGTCGGCTGCCTTCGTTGAAAATTTGAATTTGCCGGTCAATTTCAGATCGGTGGATAGCTCACTCTTTTCGTGCAGTTCCCACATCTCTTCTGCGTAGTGAGTTTCCGCGAGCTCCGGAGCGTACTGCGCGTAGTATTGGGTGATATTACGAACGTCACGCTGTAACATTGATTTCGCGTTATTGTTTCCCGCCGCATTAACGACTTGCGGGAAGTCGATGATGACGGGTCCCCTCTCATCTTGCAGGATATTGAATTCCGAAAGATCGCCGTGAATCAATCCGACACACAACATTCGCAGCACATACTTCATGACCGTGGCGTGATCTTTCACCGCTTGGCCGGCCGACATGTTGATGTCATTCAGCCGTGGTGCCACGCCGCCATTCCCATCGGTGATCAGTTCCATCAATAGCACCCCATCGAACAAACCATATGCCTTGGGGACTCGGACACCGGCATAGGCAAGTTTGTATAACGCGTCCACTTCGGCCCGTTGCCAAACGACTTCCTGTTCGTCCCTTCCAAACTTAGAACGATTGTCGATCGCCCTTTGTCGGCGGCTGTTCCGAATACTGCGGCCCTCTTGGTACAGCACCGCGTTCTTGAAGCTGCGATTGACCACATCTTTGTACACCTTGGCACAGCGAGTCTCATCGCCACATCGCACAAGGAAAACCTGTGCCTCCTTGCCGCTCATCAAGGTGCTTAAGACTTCGTCGACCAGCCCGTCTTCGATTAGGGATTTAAGACGCTCAGGGATTTTCAAGATAGTGCCTAATCGGAAGCAGGTCAGCTTTCGCGGGAAGTGATGGGTGGATAACCAGGAGACCGCTTTCATGACGCAAGACAACATCTTTGAGGCAACACGGTGTCGCACGCATAAAGTAGCATCATGTCGCAATTGTCGCAATTGTCGCAAAAAGGCTTTGATGGGCCAGGCTATCCATGCCTCCTTCAACGAATCCAGGAACGAAAACGGATGGGACAACTTCACAACGTGGGCGAGGTAGACGGTTGTCCCGACCTGACGCTGCACACTGTAAATGCATCCAAAGGAGGTCAATATCTAGTCAGTTTGCATACCGCCAGCCCCAAAAATATCTCGGTTAGGAAAGAGCGATATCGGGCCGCGACAGCAAAGCGAGTCGCCCCCTCCGGCACCCCAGATCTCTACTGAGAACTTTCAAGATCTCCGTTGCCAAAGATGGTTTTTATTAACACAGCGTCTGCGAATCCTAACGGCAAGAAACCTTCTCCAATTTTGGGCCGTTAAGTATGTATCGAAGTCACGTCTCTTTCGGAGCTGTTAATTAGTGTGTCGCACAGATTCGAGACCGATGCGGGCACCAATGCAACCTAAAAGCCGTTATTGCGATCTATTTTGTATCGATTGCGAGAGGACGTTTGCAGGTATGCACTAACGCAATTTGGCACTATTACAGGCCTTTTGCCTTGGCACGAGATAACGTCTTGGGCTTGGACCGGGGAACCCGAATCGAAACTGCTCATTCAAAATACGGGAAATTGGCCGTTGTTTAAACGTGGCGCACTTCCTGTTGCAATTGACAAAAAGTACCAATTCGAAGAATACCTTCGCCAATATTGGATGGCTCGCACGCCGCACATTGACATAGACGATATAAAGCTCTCCGAGACCTAATAGGATCACTTTTTATTGGTCTAGCCGTTCAGTGCTTGCTCGCAGATCGATTTAGTTGAAGCTCCTGATCAACCATTTTGCGGAAGCGGTCCATCACCGTGGTAACCGCATCCTCCTCGGAATAGTGTGACCTTCCCCCCCTCTCCCCTGACAACTCATTTCTTATCGAAAAGTTTCCCAGCCGAGTCTGCTTCGGGTTCTTCTTCTTCTTGGGCGGTTAGGTTTGGTAAGACCGATAGAGGGTCCAGCTGGATCAAGGCCGGAGCGGTTGATAGGATCGCTGCGAGGATT
>JAPLNI010000064.1 GCA_026692865.1 Planctomycetota bacterium | reverse complement strand
TTTCTTGGATCGATAGAATGGATTGACTACCAGCACGCTGTAACCACATTCTGCAAGCCGCTTGCCCATCTGCCTGAACGCAGGGCGCAAGCCGAAGATATCTGGCCAAACGATTACCGCAGCATGTGCGCCGGTTTTGGGCGTAACGAAGTACGCATCACAAACACCATCCGGCGTCTTGATGTCGACTTCGTTCTCAGCCACTTCGACAGCGTGAGCCGAACTTGGGAATAACAATGCGGCACCAATGCCAGCTGAAACCATCACGCCTAAATCCCTGCGTGAGTACTTCTTTGCATCTTCGTCAAAATGATCTTGATCGCACATATGCCACTGCCATTCAAATTGAAGCTAAAGTCCCCAAATCCAGTCTCTGGACGAATCCAAAAATTAGAGCTTGATGCTACTCGGAAATAAATGGGGGCAGTTCTCTTTTTTCGATGTTCCTGTTTGTTGGGACTGCGTTGAGGGAGATGACCGCGGCACGAACACGCTTCCTCGTACATTGGCGGCCTCACGACCAAATCTGCATTGGCTTAGCACGCTCAGGAGGGCGTGTCCTGTGTATTTTGTCCGATGTCTTTACTCGCACCTGTCACCCACAGCCGGCGTGTCAAACCGGTGCGAGTTAAGGTCAATGCAGCCATGCTTTTGCGGTTGGCGTGCTTAGTGGAAGGGTGACATCATCAGCCGAGATTCTTGTCGACTTCAAACAACAGGCGCTTCGTTTCTCAATCATTCCACTTTTACGAGTATCCAGCCCGAGGATTTGATGCGGACAAACGCGAGCAGCTGGGGGTGTTTTTTCCCTGCCTCGGTCGGAAAGGTAGGCTGACAATCGGTCCCACCGGACATTATCAAGGCTCAGATGGGATCGAGAGTGAGTTTCGATAGGTTGCGCTGCACAATGACGAGCGAATCCGAACCTACACTGCAG
Source organism: Planctomycetota bacterium (assembly GCA_026692865.1). GTDB lineage: Bacteria > Planctomycetota > Planctomycetia > Pirellulales > Pirellulaceae > JAIYDQ01. The sequence continues at coordinate 6,400 of JAPLNI010000064.1, read as the reverse complement.
CCGAACTTGCAAAAATGTTTCAGTGGAAGAATGACACGCAACTGGCAACGTTTCTCGAGCTTGTAGAAACCATAAGCCACTGACACGAAGACGGACTACTCAGCGAGCGAGTACCTTAAGCCGGAAGCCACTGGGATGGCGATTAGCCCCGGGGCATGGGTTTGACGCCCCAACCCTTGCCATGTCTGTTCAGGAAGCGATGCTTGAACATGTTTGATGCAATATGGACACGTTTCTACCTAAACGGTCTACTAAAGTACCAGTCTACCCGGTAAACACGGTCGACCATTCGATGTCTATTTGAAAGATACCAAGCATGCTCCGATTCTTGTTCCCGCTCTTCATCTGCTTCAACGCCGCGCTTGCTCAATCGCCAAAGTCCGAAACAAATCCGAAGTACCCGCACGATGTCCGCGTGACAGCCGATATCGCGTTTCTGCCGTTAGGGCGGACAGAGAAGGCCGATCTCTACTTCCCCAAGACACTGGAGGAAGGAAAGATCTATCCGGTGGTTGTCATGATTCACGGCGGAGGGTGGACCAGCGGAAGCAAACACGCTGCGCGCGAGTTGAACGTCTGCGGGAATCTGGCTAGGGCGGGCTACATCGCAATGAGCATCGATTACGTGCTGTCCGACAAGGGGCAAGTCGTGTGGCCGCAGAACATGCACGACTGCCAAACTGCGGTGCGATGGTTGCGCAAGAACGCGGCGGAGTTGCAAGTGGATGCAGATAATATCGGCGTTATCGGCGGGTCAGCAGGCGGACACTTGGCGGCGATGGTGACCTTATTGACTCAAGAAGACCAGCTCGATGCGAAATCTCCCTATGCCGAATGGTCGTGTCGCGTGAAGTGTGGCGTCGATCTTTACGGCCCAAACGATCTGACCGACTACAGAGACTTGAACATGCTCGGCAAGACCCGCGCAGAAGCCCCCGAGTTGTATCGTCAAGCTTCACCGGTCAGCTACGCTCGCAAGAACTCTCCGCCAATGATGATTCTGCACGGCACCGCTGACACTACAGTCCCAATGCGTCAGAGCGAACGCCTTGCGGAGGCACTCAAGAAAGCCGGGGCTACTGCGGAACTGATCGTCATCCCCGACGCACCACACACGTTCCATCTCCAGCCCAAGCAACGAGATCTTCGCCCGGTGGTGATCGGTTTTTTTGACCAGCACCTCAAAGCGATGAAATCGCCGCGATAGAAAGTTTCCCCTGCGATCGCTCTATCATGTAGCCAATAGCAGCACGGTTTTGTACTCGAGTGTGGGGAAGGTTTTGAGCGGATCGGGCGAGCAATACTCTTCGCATTTCGCAGTCATTCGCTCAGCGACGACTTGGACGTAGCCCATCGTGCGTCTCGCGTAGGCACGAATCACGTTGATCTCAGTATGATTGTCTGGTGCGACGAAGTGATGCCACGCCAACCAGTGTCGCCAACCGTCCGGCATGTTTGCCGTCTGAATGTTTGTGAACAAGCCTGTCGGGGTCGAGAGTTGGCGAATCCAATCGGCGGTTTTCAGGCTCCACAAATCTTGCGTCCACCAGTCTCGCAACTCGGGCGGGACCGTTGGGCCATTCTCCGAATTCGCTCCGGTCACCCCGGACCGGATCTAGGTACTCGAATCAGCTCCGAAGCTCCGGCGTGTCAAACGGGTACGAGTTGGTGGACGACGATCCCTGATTGATGAGTTCTATTCCTTGTCCTTCTTAATTGCGTCCGCGACGACTTGAAAGAAACGGCGCCAGTACTCGTTGTCCAGTTGATGAAACTGCTTCCTAACTTGGACGATGACCAGTTGCTGAGCCGATCGTACTCATACCTGTCCGTCGACCTGCAAGATGACAAACATTGCAATCGCAGCATAATGGCACGCGCTGGCAAGCATAACCAATAAGTGCCAAACAGCGTGGAAATATCGATGGCGATGATCGTTCATGAGAAAGAGAGTTCCAATCGTGTAAAGAACTCCTCCAATCGCCATCGTCGCGAAGCAAAGGGATGAAACGCGGCCAAAAAGAACCATGGCTGGGAGCCAACCAAGCAAAATACAGTGAACAGTTGTGATATTATCGATGCGATGCTTGATTAATACCTTGGAGCATAAGCCCGTAACCGCAGCGATACAGACGAAAAGTAAGAGTGCAAAGCGAGACCAACCGTTCATATAGCACCAAATAAACGGCGTAAAAGTACCCGCGATAAGGATTTAAACTAATCCTTGGTCCCAAGCTCGAAATCTACCGCGCCACTTAGGATTACGAACCGCATGCGAAAGAGTCGAGAACAGATAGAGACCTGTTAGGCTGAGACTGTATATCAAGCAGGCATACAAAAGACGTTTCTGATGCTCGGCTGCTAACTGAATTAAGACGACTCCGCAAGGAATGCTAATTAAGAATCCAACACCGTGGGTCCAAGCATTGATAGATTCCTCCGAGGCGTTTTCTTTGGTCCAGCTGATCGCCATTGTCGTTTCTAACGAATCGTCTTACTGGAATATTTTGAATAGGAATGGACGGCGATTGCACATACTCGAATGTATAATTGTCTCTTCGGTTTGATTGTTCGTATATGCTAAACGATCTGGTGCATTTTTTTTGTCGAATCCATGAAATAGTCGCGATGGTAACACTATAGTGTCTAACTGGTGTTCTCGACTTCGAACGCAAACGGCTCGGCAAGTAGCCCACGTTCTCAATTCCGCTCCAAATAACTCAACGACAACCGAAATGCCGATTCAATGGTTTCCGGGCCACATGCACAAAGCGCAGCTCGAGATTCGTGCCTCGATGCCTAAAACAGACGTAGTCATCGAAGTACTGGATGCGAGAATTCCTTATTCAAGCCAGAATCCGCTACTGGCCGAACTGAGGGGCAATAAACCTTGCTTGAAGGTGCTTGCCAAAAGCGATCTTGCGGACGAATCGTTGACTTTAGAATGGCAAGAATACTTAGAGCAATCGGCCGGCGTGCGGGCCCGAATCGTTACGACTGAAGACACCTCTACCATTCGATCATTGAAGTATGCGGCTGCCAGGATGGTTCCTCACCGCGAAGGAAAGATGGTCAATGCGTTGATTGTAGGAATCCCCAACGTGGGCAAATCGACACTGATCAACGTCTTGGCAGGTAAAAAACTAGCAAAAACTGGCAACGTCCCTGCGATTACCAAGCAGCAACAAAGAATCAATATAGGTGACGGCGTTATGCTATGTGACACTCCCGGTATCCTCTGGCACAAAGTACACAACGCGAACAGTGGATATCGATTAGCTTTAGTTGGATCGATTCAAGAGACGGCGATGGATTATGGCGAGGTCGGATTCTTTGGTGCTCGGTATCTTGCTATGAGCTATGCAGATCGACTGCAAAAGCGTTATGACCTCGACATACTTCCCAAAACAGAAATGGAACTTGTCGAGGCCATTGGACGAAAGCGAGGCTGCATAAGCAAGAATCAAATCGTCGATCTGGATCGAGCCTCACGTATCTTGATAGCAGATCTTCGCACGGGGCTACTTGGCAGATTGACCTTGGAGACTCCTTCCATGATGGAACAAGAGATCAAAAAGACTGCCGAGGAGATCCTGGAAAAAGCGGAAAGCGAAAAAGCTCAAGCGGAGCTGAAAAAGAAAAGATTCAAAGACAAACAACGTCCCCAGCAACAGGCTCGTGAAAATCGCAATCATCAAGGTTAACGTCGAATGAAAGGGGTGGTTCCTTTTAATTGAGCACATCATTTCAAGATACCTTCGACAATTATCCACTAACGCAATAACGCCCTGCAGCTTGTCACGACATTCTGGATAAAAGTGCGCGAGTACTCCGGTGCCTTCCTCGCAACCTATCAATTTTGCTCCGGAATTCATATGCACCGGATTTGGAGTGTATCCGTTCAGCGAGCTCAAAAAAATATAATCTCCACCGAAATGCACGCCTTCAACTGGCATTTGGCATATTGCTATTTGCGAATGAAGTTTCCTAAATAGACGAGTTTAGAGCAGCTGATTCCACACGAAAGTTAGCGACGGCAGCCAAGTAACGATGTAAAATCCGATATTTCTACTAACTGAAAAGCGTTACTACTTCTTCAATTCCCACCACATTTGTCGCTGCTTATTCCAGTCGAGTGTCTTGGCGATGGGGCGTATATCGGCTTCTTTGATTGCGTCGCGGCCTTTGGTGGTTCTGGGCAGGAATAGGATCTCTTCTTGGATGTCGGGTGCGTGTTGTCTAGCCACATGATCTGCGTCATGCGTGTTGTCGAGATCTGGCCAAAGTGAGCAAGCTCGGATTGATTGATGATGGCGCCGGTTTTAACTAATCGAAAGCAATGGTGTGCTAGGGCGAGCAGACGGCTGATTCGAGGGACGCGGCCAGCAGGGACAATTGGCTTGGATCCGTTTTGAATCTGTTTGGATCGGCGTTTCTTTGTAACGTGGAACTGGCGATTGATGGTCAGGCGCTCGGTCATTGTGCGTACTCCAGTTGATTCTCGGTTAAGGTTTTTAGGCCTGTTGGGTGAAACGTGATTGCTACATTACCACCAGGGCCGTCGAAGGTGACGCTCTCGATAAGTAGTCGGACCAAGCGGACTTGTTCTTTCGGCGGCAGCGATTGCCACAGGTTGGCGAAGCCAGTTAAGACTTCTTTGATTTGTTCGTCGTCAATCCTTTGAGCTTCAATAGCGGCAAGTGCCGATGTGATCTGTTGAGAGCGACTGTCAGCGGTTTCGAGCCGCGATTGGATCTCGGCTACTGCCCCTGATCCGACTACCCCTGTGGCGGCCCAAATTGGGGGGAGGACCCGTCCGATGGGGGGTGAAAATCGGATGCGTTGTGGGGGCCACAGAGGGGGCACTGACGCGTTGTGTGTGATGGTAAGCTCTTCGTCGGACTTGCGCCTTTCGTCGCGACAGGCGCAAACGTAGGCGACGGAGCAAGCGTTATGCGGATGAATGTGTTCTTCAAACCTCATAGTGTTTTTCCTTTTTGCTACCAAGTTGAATGAGCGTTCGGTTTCCGGAATCAATGTAATTCCGTTCCGCTATTACATAAGCGGAACTGGAATTACCTGATTCCGGCAAAAAGATCCGGAATCACTTCCGGAACTACCTTCGGAATTACCGAAAACGCAATGTTTTTTAACGTCCATTAGAAATCACCAGTCTTTTCATTGGTTGAATCCGGAACTACTTGCGAGTAGAAAACAAGCGGCCTCTTACCGCCCTTTTTTATTTTGCGTCGTATCTTGATTTGGCCCGCTCGTACCAGCTTGCCGATTAGCCGGCCAGACTTACCCACGCCAAAATCGAATTGTTCGAATAACTTGTTTTGCTGAATTGATCCTGGCATTCGCGGTATCTTTTCAAGCATTGCCATGGAATCCAATTTGTCGGCTTTCGCTTGCGCATCTTTATCCTGGCGTCCAGATCTCTTTAGTTCCGGATCCTTGTTCGCCTCATACCAGAGCGGCCAATCGAATTTGATCGAAATGGGCTCAGGCGATTTAAACGATCGGGTGACACACTCAAGCACGCATAGCTCAGAATCCTCGTGCGGTCGGATTACGATGAGAGTATCTGCAGCCCTAGATAATCGTTTCTCTAAAAGGAATTAGCTTCAAAATTGGAATTCAAGCTAATTTCATTTGCGACCGTGACACGTTTGGTCACTGGGGAAATCCGGATTCTCTGGCAAAAACCAAAAGCGAGAGATAACAGCTTCATCTGCAACCAAATCTGCGAGCAGCGCTGCATGTCACTTTGATCAATCTTGAAAACCACTGCTCAGTGTGTGCGGTCTATATTCGCAAGTCGACCGAAGATGGACTGGAGCAAGATTCTAATTCGCTCGACGCACAGCGTGAGGCGGGTGGTCCGAGTCGCAGCACCGTGAGAGCAAGCCTCTTCAGTACTAACTATGAAATTTGCGCGGACGATGTCCCAAAAAGAGTTTGCGAGGTTTTCTTTTGTGCAGACGTTTTGGTCCGATGCGTCTCTACTCCTTGAACTACTCGGCGCGCGACTAAACTGGCCAAAGCAGAATCAATAAACCAAAAGAAATGGACTTCGACGCGGAGTTCAAGGAACGATTGAACAACCTTCGTGAGAGCGTCGGGATAGAGGTGGCCCTAATTACGATTACCTACGGGGCGCGAAGCCTATCTTGGTTTCGATCGACGGTGATCTAGCAACGTTGCAGTTTCCAAGTGGAACGGTAATGACCAAAGTTTCAATTCGGTATCTTTGCGATGATTCGGGGTATTGACGTGTTAGCGAAGAATTCAGACTGCACCCAGTTTTCGACGAGTAAGGCAAAACTGAACTCGCTCCGGTTTGGGTGACGTTCGATCATGGCTGCAGGTTCCCCCCAACGTGCCGAGTGTTTCCACC
>JAPLNI010000063.1 GCA_026692865.1 Planctomycetota bacterium | reverse complement strand
TCCTTGTCGTGTAGTGTCTGAGACATTTCCACTTGACCACCGTCATCACCACGGACGTTCTTGCTCAGACTGACGCGGCCAGCTGTCGTACGCTTAACAACGGAGCGATCGCGAACCACGTTGGCCAAGTGGCGTTGCACCACGGTGCAGACGTACGGGTAGAGATGGCCAACCGATGGATCGTAGAGGCGAAGACTCTTGGTCGCCCGTACGTAAACCTCTTGGACCAGGTCATTCCGATCTTGCTGTGTAAAATCGGACTTGGCGATTAGCTTTCCAACCTGCCGATGGATGACACTGCGAACGAAGTTGTCGTCACCAAGGTTGATGGATTGATTGTCTGACATGAGCGGACCTCCTGATTGAGGCCCCACAGGCGACAGGTCCGAAAGTTAAAGCCTGTGAGGCCCGCTCGCTTGTTCGCGAGCTGTTTCCTGATGTGAATCAGACCTGTCGTCCGCTACTGGCGAAAATTCCCAAAACGGGCTGGGAAAGAGGAAAATTCCCGGTCGAGGTGAGAGCAATACCAAGAAAACGCTGGGGAATTGCGACAAAGAATTTTGTAGAATAGAGACGAAGCAGTTTTGGGAATTTCCCAAAACCAGAGGTCAATTGGCAAATCCAGAGACACGAACGAGGGACACGACACTTGAAAGAATTCGGCTTCGTACGCGATTTGGGCGATGGTAAGGCAGCCGTTCGTTGGAGCCGCATTTTTTTCTTTGTAGTAATACTGACTCTTGGATCGGGAGTCGCATTACTAGGGATTTCCTATTTTTTCGACGTTGAATCTCAATGGAAAATGGTGCTGCCTCAGATTGCTGCAGCAATGATCTATCTGGTCATTGCAGTCGAGATGCAGAAACAGCGGATCGCCGTCGGCAGATGGTCCTGGAGATTCAGTCTCGCTGGGATGTTATGGATCACCCTTTTTGTAGCGGTGTTACTGGCATTAGCAATCAATATTGCGCAATCGACCCAACGTGAATTTGCGTTTGGCAAAAAGGTGATTGAGTCAATTAAGGCAATAACTCAAAACGGCGATACCTATAGTCAGTCCAGGGGTGGTAGATTCGTCGTCGTTGTTACGCGATCAGATTTCAATGACGAAGATTTAGCCGAAGTGATCCGTGCGGCAACTTCCGAAGGCAATTCTCCATGCCAGATCATCTCAATGGTGATTTGGGGGACCGCAGTTACAGAGCAAGGACTGGCTCAACTAGAAAGCTGTCCAAAGTTGGAAGTGTTATCCACATCGGCGGGGCCTTTCTCGGAGTCCACAAGATTGAAATTGGCTAGACTCCGCCGACTCAAGGACATTACGTTGGACGAAACCAAGTTCACTATAGATGAAATCAGTCAGCTAAGGTCAAGCATTCCCCATGCTCGAATCAATGGACGATGAATTTGATGATCCACGTTCAGACTTCGATCGAAATGTGCAACGCTACGCCAGGTTGCCAACGCCCAATCAATGGACTCCGCTGATGTCAAACGCCCCTTTCAACGAATTCAACGGTCCTGGCGGACGCTTCATTAGCCTTGATTCGGGGCGTATAGCAGAATGTATGGGTGAATGGCGGGCCAAAAGAATGATTGGCATCCATATTTCATCGATGGGTGCATTCAAGGCTACAGACGTTAATTTTCTAAAGGACTATCCCGACGTAACCTCGGTATTTGTTAGTGAAGGTGGCGCGATCGACCTGCGGGGACTACAGTTTTTGCAGGGGTTAACGAATCTTGGCCTTACCAACTACCAGAAACCCGTCCCTTTGAGCGAGTTCAAGGAACTCAAGTCCTTCGGCGGTGATTGGTCGCCAGGTCTTGATCTCGGCGTTCATTGCAGGAGTCTAGAATCCGTCACACTTTGGAAATACAAAGGCAAGGACTTCACTGAGTTTCCGTTAGTACCATCACTTAACACTCTTGAGCTAGTCCAGCCAACGTTCGTCTCGCTCGATGGAATCAAACGACACACACATATTCAAAGGCTTCAGTTTGAACGATGTGCAAAGCTGACATCAATTGATGCGATTGCTGAACTAGATGGGGGAAAGCTTGAGTCGTTAGTTTTTAGCCGATGCCGAAAGATTTCAGATTTCGGAGCACTTGGTAGGCTCGCGACCATAAAAAAGATTGTTATCGAGTTTTGCGGATCTCTAGACTCTCTCGAATTTCTGACTGGGTGCAGCCAGTTGGAAACGTTTGGTTGTTTTGAAACGAGCGTAGTGTCTGGTGACTTAAGTCCATTGCTCCGACTTCCCCAACTAACTTTTGCAGGTACCGGCAACAAAAAGCACTATTCACACAAGGAATCTGATCTAAACGATGCTTTAAAACGGCAGAGCAATAGCGTACGGATCGCAGGATTGAACAGGAACATGCCCGACTGAGCGCGACTACCCGCGAGTCTTCGATGACCATCCGGATATCCATTCGCCTTGGCCGATCCGAAACTTGGGAATGGCTAGGCGGACCGCAACCATTCCCTATGCTTGAATCAATGGACGATGACTTTGGTTATGCACGATCAGACTTCAATCGAATGACGCAACGCCACCCTTTCTTATCGTCCGTTAACTCAATTGGATCTCCTTCGATATCGAAGAACTTTCGAAGCGAATCATTGAGCAGTTCACGACGCTTTCGATTCTGCCTGCAAGCGCCTGGCGACTGCCATGTCATCACCCCGTGATTTTCTGCGAAGGTGCGCAGCAACTCCCACTGTTTGCTCGGTTTGCCACTTCGAGAATCACAAAGCCCTAGTTGTGTGAATGATAGTACTTCGCGTTGATCTGAGATTCTTACCGAAACCGTTTCTCCATCCTTAAACTCAATCTCGACATCACTCCAACGACTACCCGTTGGAGTCGGAAAACAACCAACGGTGGACTGCGGTCGAGGCATGAGCCGATCGCGGAATGTTACCAACTGCTCACGGGCCCAAGGCGACAAATTCCATTCTCCATCGTCGCCGCGAAGCATCGCCTGCTCTAGCGGAATGATCAAACAACCACGTGCACTGAGAGCCGACTCGTTCCGGCCGTTCAGCATTCGATTAGAAGTGAGAAACAAAACGAAGGGACGCTGGGTCTCTGCCAATAGCGCATCGATGCACCAATCCAACCGGCGCGGATCGCTTACTTTGGCCAAGTACAGAAAGAACCCCGATCCATTGGGATTCCCAAAGTGCCCAAGCCGAAATCGATACATAGGACCGCCAAGCCGCTCGAAAGCCACCTCGAATCCGATCAGAGCAGCAAGCTCACCTGCGAGCTTACCGAAGCTGAACTCGTAACAAACAATGTCGCGTCGATCGACAGGCACATACGTCTCTGTCTTCTGATTGTATCCTTCAAAGACTCCTTCTTCGAATTCGGATACTTCGAGCCACTCGTATGGACGTCCTGGAACGGGCAGAGCCGCAGCCAATTCTTTGATCGGGACCAACAGATCTCGGTTGGAATCAAATGAGTCGCCAAGCAACAGCCGCCAGCTCAGATGCGAAGTCGCGACATCGTTAAGTGATTCAAGTGCCTGCCAAGGCTGGCTCATGGCGAGTCCTCCGTGGTGATTGCTTGGCTAGAATGAATCCGCGTTGCGTGAGCCATGCCTCGATTATCGCAGACACGGTCCCGCGACTGTAGATCGCAACATTTGGTGGGCGAACTGTGATCGCCAGTTCAGTCTTTCGACTTAGTAGCTCCATCTTGAAGGTCGCGGAGATCAACCGACGTTCAATGTGAATGTCCTTCTTCTTTGCTTGAGCCCAATCGAACAGATCGTCACCTTTGCGAATGGTGATAACACCATAACGAGAGTCTGGATCGCCGAGCCAGAGCTCAACCATGCGTACATTTCGCACACCTTCGATATCGCCAGGTGCCAACGCGTCGAATTCGAACTCTCGGAGCGGTTCAAGCGTGTACTTGGTACCGGTCGGAAACAGATCTTCGTTCCCAAACATGTGCATACCCAAGAGCCGACAATACAAGGCCTTCTCTTTGGCACTCTTGGCGTTGATCCTAAGTTCACCGAACTCGCGATTGTAGATTGCCGAAGCGCTTTGCACTGGCCAAAAGGATTGGAAACCGAATCGGCCGTTGTTTAGAACGGGTTGTCGGCGGTACAGGCTTCCATGCATGATTGAGAACTCGACTTCATTGCCATTTTCGAAGATTTCTACTTTGGTTCCCTGCGCTCGAAAGCGTTCGACATGCCAAGAATCAATATCGCGTTCCAGTTGTTCGAGCGTCTCCTCGGCCGGCGTAACGAACTTAGGAGCAGTTGTTTGGTTCGCTTGAAAGTAATCATACGATCGAGTTCGCTTCAATCGCGAAAGTGCATGAGTCTGCACCAGCTTTTCACGGTGCGATAGCCAAGCTGCTGTGACGATATCGGCTTCGGAATGCTCGCCTCCATGCTCAAGCCCAAGCGAACTGGCTGGAACTCGATCCAGCAAAAGTTCCACAGCAACTGCGTTGGCTAACTCGTCAATAAGGCAGATCGCGTCCAGTAGGTCAGCCGGCGTTTCACGATCGGCTTGGGTTATCTCGCGTATGACCGCTTGGCAATCGATCGAATCGGGTGACTCGATGCGTACGGACCGACTTGCGAAGAAGTCGGTGTAAGGTTGGAGCAATTCGAACAATCGCTTGGGAGCGATCGATTCCAAAACGCCAGGGCGCGATAGACGCGGAAGTCGAACAGAGGTCATGGTGTCTGCCTAGAAAAAGTTACAAACGCATAGCAATCCTTCATTGATAAAAACGTCAATCGATCCAACCGGCTGACGAGATAAAGCGATTGGCAGTGGTTGGTCTCTTCGGTATCCACCGAGTGTTGTTCCTGATTTGGGCATCCCATCCATCAGTCCATGACCGTTGTCCTTCGTGATTCCATCCAGACCAAACCACTGCCAATCGCGAACGCTATCATTCACACCCTTTTGACACGTTAGGTCACAGCATTTTGGAAATTTCCATTTTTCAATTCTTCGTCTGCAGGGTTCAGCGATTTGCCCAAGTTTAAGGTTCTTTGCCGTCAATTCACCGTCATCACGGGTATTCCTACAGATAGGAGACACGGGGTTTAACAAGACTCGTGGACAGCATCTGCACACGCAATGAAACGGTGATACACATGTCGAGACTTCATGATCTGACAACGATGAGTACGGACCAGCGAAGGATTGAGTTGGCGAAGCTACTTGCTACTGGTCTAGTCCGACTATTGCTGCAGCGCCAACGTGTCTCCTCAGATGACGGCGACAATACCGACGAAACTCTCGCCGATGGGCTTGAAGATTCTTGAGAACTACCGCTCTGTGTGTCCACGCGGGTTAACTCGCGTCTGAGTTCTCAACCATTTACCAAGTCGAGGCAAGAATGAACATTGATCGGGAAGTCGCACTCATGAAACTCATGAGCGTAGGCGAGCTTCGAAATAAGTACTGCGAAGTATTCAAAGAGGCGACCAACGCACGGAACAAAGTCTGGCTCATCAAACGGATCGCTTGGCGCATGCAAGCGAACATCGAAGGTGATCTCTCCGAGCGAGCGCGACGTAGGGCCATGGAGATTGCTAACGACGCCGACATACGCATGATGCCACCGCGAGAGCGAAAGCCGCGCGAGGTTGTCCAGCAGCCGAATACGATTGTCGTGAATGTTGATTCCAAGCCAACTCGTAGTCTGTCGGTAGGCCAATCACTCCAGCGACTTTACAAAGGCCAGAACATTGTTGTGCTCGTCCGAGGCGATGGTTTCGAATGGCAAGGTCAGAAGTACAAATCGCTCACGGCCGTTGCCAAGGCTGTGACTGGCAAGCACTGGAACGGATTCAACTTCTTTCGCGTTGATGGAGATAAGGCCTAATGTCGAACAAACACAATGTAAAGCCCGAGGCGAAGAAGTCATATCGTTGTGCGATCTACACACGCAAATCGACTGAAGAGGGATTGGAGCAAGAATTCAACTCACTTGACGCACAACGTGAAGCAGGCGAACTCTATATCAAAAGCCAGAAGCACGAAGGGTGGGAGTGCCTTGATTCCAAGTACGATGACGGAGGTTTCACCGGAGCGAACATGGAACGTCCGGGGCTTCGTCGCTTGCTGGCCGACATTGCTGCGGGCAAGATTGACTGCATAGTAGTTTACAAGGTCGACCGGCTCAGTCGGAGCTTGCTTGATTTCGCTAAAATCATCGAAGTCTTTGATCGTCATCAAGTCACGTTTGTGAGCGTGACACAGTCATTTAATACCGCCTCGTCAATGGGCCGATTGACGCTCAACGTGCTTTTGTCGTTCGCCCAATTCGAACGAGACATGATCAGTGAGCGGACCCGCGATAAGATGCGAGCGGCGCGACGCAAGGGGCGTTGGATCGGAGGTAAGCCGATCCTTGGCTACAACGTCGAGAATACGAAGCTAGTCGTTGAACCTTTGGAATCGCTACGCGTTCAGCAGATTTTCGACTTGTACTTGGAAATGAAATCAACACTGCAGGTCGCGAGGGTTTTAAACGAGCGCGGCTGGCGAATGAAAGAGTGGACCACCAAGAAAGGAAAGACGATTGGTGGCGGCGAGTTCAACAAGAACAAGGTCACAGCAGTGCTGACCAATGCAACGTATATTGGCATGATCGAATACGAGGGACATCTCCATCCAGGCCTTCAACAGGCCATCATTAAGCGAGATGTGTTCGACCGGGTCCAGGAGACACTAAAGCAGAACAGCCGCATGAAGAAAGATCTCAACCGTTGCAAGCACAATGCTTTGCTCCAGGGACTACTTCGCTGCTCTGCTTGCAATTGCGGGATGAGCCATTCGTACACAAAGAAAGGCTCGACTCTCTATCGCTACTACGTTTGTCACAAGGCTCAAAAGCAAGGCTGGGCAAATTGCCCATCACCATCGCTACCAGCTGCCGAAATCGAAGACTTCGTAATCGACCAGATCCGACGGGTTGGCCAAGACCCTGGTGTTGTTCGCGACACGTTGGCCCAGAGTCGCGTCCAAACCCAGACGACCGTAGAACAACTCAAGAAAGAAAAGAACGCGTTGGAGCGGGCAATTCTGGGTCACTACGAGCGACTGAACCAGGCGAACGCCGATGGGGCAAACGAATTGTCATTTGCTGATATCCAAGACCAGATTCGCGAGAAAGAACAACGAGTATCGGAGATCGTCGACGAGATGACCGCGGTATCAAGTCTGTTGATCGAAGAGTCGGATGTCCGCGATGCGCTGGGGCGATTCGACGAAGTTTGGACAGCACTATCGCCGGCCGAGCGAGCCAAAGCCATCCACCAGATTGTTGACTCGATTCAGTACGACGGTCACAGCAAAGAGCTGTCCATCTCCTACCACCCCATCGGAATCAGGACATTTAACCAGGAGCAGCAAAGTAAAGAAGGAGCCGCCACATGCTAACTGCCAAGCACAAACTGGAGTTCAAGACCGGCAAGCGATCCGCAAAGACAATCGTCGAAGCTGGAACGCAGCCTGAGCAGCCAACACCGGTTCGATTACCCCGCATCACCAAGATGATGGCACTTGCCATCCGCCTCGACCACTTGATCAAGAGTGGCCAAGTTTCGGATCAAGCAGAGCTCGCAAGGGTGGGGCATGTCAGTCGTGCTCGGCTAACTCAGATCATGGATTTGAACCTGCTCGCACCAGAAATCCAAGAACAGATCCTCACGGTGGACGAATACAAAGAGAAGTTGATTAAGGTACCTGAACGAGAATTTCGGCTATTAGCGTCCGCGCTGAATTGGAAAGAACAGCGAATACGCTGGTCAGACTTGCTTCATGTTGCTCAAAAATAACGTATTTCAAAACGATAGGTCGAAACAACAGTCCATCGCGTAAGCGTTTTCTCACCGGCTATCGGCTACAATGACCATTTTGATGTCAGGCCGAAGCACAGAGGAACAATCGCAGCGTGAGGCGAACAAACGAAAACTACAATATCGTGTACGCCGCATCGATTGGCGAACTTGAACAAATCAAGGCTGTCTATCGCGCAAGCAAACGTGAATTGGGGTTCCTTCCAGACGGTGCTTTCCAAGAGCGATTGGAGCGAGGCCAGATCCTCGTGGCCAAGCTTGGCGAATCAATAGTTGGCTACGTACTTTTCGCCGTCAATCAGAAGAGCGAAGTGCGTATAGCCCATTTAGCGGTTGAAAGCAAACATCGAGGTCAAGGCTTAAGCCGATGCTTGGTCGACCGAATTCGTAGCGATTTTGCCTCCCACTCCCGCATTAGATTGAATTGCCGAGCCGACTTTCAGGCCGCGAAGATCTGGCACAGCTTGGGCTTCATTGCAGGGAAGCGAGTTGCTGGCAAGAAAGTAGATGGCAGTGAGCTAATTGTTTTCAGTGCGAGGCTCAACGATATGCCGCTATTTGATCATCAAGCTGAGCAAGAGGATCAGCCTTTGGTAGTTTGCGATGCGAACGTTTGCATTGATATTCGGTACCCAGCTCGTCCCAGACACGAAAACGCATCTGGACTACTTGCTGATTGGCTGGCTGATGAAATAACACTCGTTGTAACCGAGGAGATGTTCAATGATCTGGACCGACAGCCAGAGCCATTGCGAGGTGAGATGATCTCGACCATTCGAACAACCTGGGATGTCATTGTCGGGGATATTTCGACCGTGGATAGATTTCGGGGAATGATTCGCTCAATCCTTGGCGAGCCAAAAGATCCTAGCGCAGTTTCGGATCAGCAGCACCTTGCAATCGCCGCATCGCGCAAAGTGGCAGCATTCGCAACCTATGATGACGAGATTCTGAAGAAGGCTCCCGACATCCTCGGACTTACGGGGCTTCGTGTCCAGCGACCATCTGAAATCATCTCAGAATCGGATTCAGTCGTGCGATCGACTATCTATCAGTACCGCGAGATGCGAAATACAGGAATAGAACGTCATCGGGTCAAATCGATAAAGGAACTCGAGCTAGACGAATTTATCAATGCAAAGCAGGGCGAAAAGCCACATTCATTGTCTGGACTTGTCGATGGTGCTCTCAGTCTACCTGATCGATTTGAGATTAATCAGATACGAGATACTGAGGGGAATTCGCTTGCGATCGTCCTATCGGAAAATGCTGGCCCTAACGTCACTAATCTAGTTAGGTTTAGGGTTGCACGTCGACTTTCAGGAACAAGGCTAGGAAATGTCATCACTGAGTTGATTGCTTCTCAACCTCTTGGAACTTCAAACAATGGAATACGTGTTGTTAAGTTGGCCGATCCATTTCCGGAACCGGCACTGCTACTAGCATGCCTACGCCGCGGCTTTCAACGCTTCGACCAGGAGTACTTTAGGGTACTACTTCCGGGAATCTGGGAGCTTGCTCCAATACAGGCAGTTGTTCGAGAATTTGTCACCGGAAATTGTCTGCCAAGAGAGTTGGGAGATGCGATCCTTCAATTGTCCGAAGATGCGGCCGGCGGCGGCATTGCTAGCACTCAACAGCTTGAGACCTTGATTCACCCTGGCAAAGTGACCTTTGGGAAGTTGCCCATCTATGTTGTCCCGATTCAGCCCGAATGGGCGCAAGAATTGTTCGATTTTCGAATCTGGAGTCGCCCCCTGCTACGGATGGACACTCGATTGGTGGTAAACCCAGATTCCGTTTACTACAAGAAACCTAGGAATAGTCCAAAAGGTGACTTTGCTCGCATTCTTTGGTACGTAAGCGGGGATAGGCAACGCGGGGGTGGCTGCATTCGCGCCTGCTCAGTATTGACCAAAGGTGTCACGGGCACAGTCAAAGATTTGTACCGCGAGTACCAACGTTTGGGAGTCTTTGAGTGGAGACACTTGATGGATCATTTTGAGAAACCCGATGCGTCTGCCTTTGCGATGGAGTTTACCAATACTGAACTGTTTCCAAGAACAATCTCGCTGGACGAGGTAAACACAGTTTTGGTAGAAGACGGGATGAAACGCCAGCAATTCGTGTCAGCGGTGGAGATTAGCCAAGCGGCATTTGAGAAGATTTACCTGCACGCTTCAAAACAGGAGTAGTCGATGCTGTTTCTATCAATTCACCCCAGATATGTCGACGCAATTTTGGATGGTCGCAAAACCGTGGAATTGAGAAAGCGGGTACCTCGCGCTGAGGCCGGCACACAGTTGGTCATATATGCTTCCATGCCTAAGTGCGCAGTAGTCGCATCGGCAGTCATTGATCGCATCGATGCCATGGAGCCAGAGCAGATGTGGCAGAAGGTACGAAAAATTGCCGCCGTTTCTCTCCAGGAATTTGACGAGTACTTTCAAAACCATAAACTAGCTGTCGGTATCCACTTCTCACACGTGAAGGTGTTTGAGAATCCGATCACACTAGCGGAATTGCGAGAGACTTGGCATACGTTTCACCCACCTCAGCAATTTCGTTATTTGGATGAAATGCAACAGAAAAGTATAACAACTCGATCGGTTCATCGAGTGTTATCCTGATGAAGATATAACTTCTATCGAGTTGACGAGTCGAACAGATCATGCGTACTGTTCAAGTCTTTTCGCGGACCAAACGACCTCGACCAATGCAACAAGTAGTGCTCGCCTCTTTTGCTGTTCTGCCTTCGTAAATCGTTCATAATTTTCGAACGGCAATTCATATGCTTCTCGAAACTGCTTGAATTTCGGTTGGTGATCATAGGCATCGGCATTTAGGCTTGCAGCGTAAAAATTCTGCTTGCCATAATGCACCACCTTCTCTTCGTACGGCTTATCCTGAAGGCTTCGATTGACGTCGGCCGGTAGAAGCAAAAGCGACGCAATATGATTTCGCCATTCCTCAAAGTCGTTTTCGCTTTCAAAATCGTTAGCAACGGCCGAAAAGTTGTCGGGCAACATGTGCTCAATGTCGAAGGGGTTTTTGACGGTCCGATCAACCAACTTGTCGAACGACTCTGTTCGACCACATCCTTGCTCAACGAATGCGGTCACACGTGCAAGTAAATGATAAATGTACCGCCGACTGAACTGATTCAGGCGAAGGTCCGACATTCCTTTTCTCTGTGGTTTCTGTTTGTGTCCCTCAAAGGAGACTTCGTCTTCAGCGAGTTTCTTTTGCAGAATCGTGAGCAAGTCGGGCAAGGATTTTCGGCGGATGTCTCGGCATAAAGTAAACATGGTGTAAGAAACGCTTGAATAGCCAACGCGAACGTAATTGACGACTCGGCGCATAAGCCAAATGTCGAGGTAGGTGGCTGTCGCGGCTAGTTTCTTGCGTACCGTATCCTCGTCGTCCGACAGTTGTAATGGCGCAAGTAGTACTGTGGACTGCCAGGTGAAATCGTTGTGCGCGTTGTAGAAGATTGGCTCGAGGCCGCTCGTTAATGTCCGGCTTGCCGAGAGAATCCGAAGGTAAGCCTTCGCGAAAAATGGAAACGCTTCGGTAATGAAACGGACGTTGTCGGCTTCCGATCCAAGGCCAAGTGATTCGTGATGTTCACGAACCCAGCGGTGAAACGCATTGCCGATCAACTCCCAGTCTTTGTCACTCGCTCCCGCTTTTCGATCACGTGTCGACTCGGCGTATTGAGCCCGCAGCCAAGCTTTTATGCAATTGATATCCCGCTCGGATTCCTTCTCTTGACTCCATGAAATCAAATTCAAGACATTTTGCTTCCACATCTGGTTGGACGTTCGGCGTTTCTCTGAGTCTTCGACAGGAGCCAGTAGATATGCCTTGAGCATGTCTACTGGACTGAGTGTCTTACCGCGATCGTTCATGGTTTCGAATATCGCGTAAGCATAGGTGTCGTTGTCGGTTGCGATTTCAATTAGCCCAACCCGCGTCAGCAACCAATAGATGAAATGACTGATCCCCTCTTCGAGTTCATCGACGAATCCGTTCTGCTCGATGTCACCATAGCGCGCATACATCGTCTGTATGGATTCGTCTTTTCCATCGGGATTGAACTGTTGCCCCTTGAACAGTGCTTCGATAACTGGCAAACGCTCAGAGATATCCAAGTTGAACTTCGGTTCGCCGAGGTTGTCACTGAAGATGAGCGGTGCAATAGTCTGCAGTACTGGAAGACTCTTTTCCTCAGCGATTCGGTACAGACATATGAGTAATAGCGTCAGCGATGTTACTCGTTGCTGTCCATCAACTAGATAGTTCTTCCCATTGCGCTTCGAAACGATAATGGACCCAAGGAAGTATTCGCCATACTTGCTTACCTCCTTAGTGTTGTGCTCAGGCCTGTACGAATTGCTGAATTTGCCAAGCAAGTCCGAAAGCAATTCATCAATGTTTTCCTTTTCCCACTTGTACTCACGTTGGTACTCGTCGATCGAAAAAGACTGGCTTTGCAAAAGTTGCTGAACCGTTCGGTAGTGTGGGGTAATCGCGCTCATAACTGATTCGAATTCTCGGATTTTTGCTTCTTGGTTTATCGTCGTACTGTTGCTTATCAAGACTGGTGAGGTGTCTTCCGCAACGCCAATTAGAGATGCGTATCCAAAGTCGTCGCGTTGTCCTTGAACTGCTTGATCTTTGCAGTGCGATCGGCGTCAGAGTCAAACTTCACTTTCCAATGTTTGGCCCAGTACTCAGCCTGACCATCGAGATCCGTGGGAATGGCAGATGGTATGCGTTTCAAGGAGATTCTAGCCAAGTAGATGCCGAATAGGTCGACGGCTTCATCTTCACCACCGAGCAGCTTTTCAATTAAGCCTCCGTTGGGCCAAGGTGAACCGAGAACCAAGTCTTTGACGGAATCTTCAACGCGTTTCGAGGTCGACCCTCCCGCAGCAGCTATGTCGCCGATTACTTTCTTCGTGACGGCATAGTCGACCCCATCTTTCGCCTTGGCTGGCTCAAACTGGAAGAAACTCCTACCGGGTCCGCCACCATTTTGACGCCGAGCAGTGAGCTGCGCTCCCTCATGCCACGCAACTCGAATGAGGAATAGCACGCTGTTCTTCTTGGCTTCAGAAGTTGCGGTTTCATCAAGTTCATCGACAGCAAAGGTTACCAGCTCCCTCATGTGATTGACGCGGTTCTTAGGCGTCGCCGCCACATCAACGTTGTCAGATGGCAATGCGGTTGAGACCATTGAGGCAGATACGATGCTGAGCGCCACCACAATCGAAATTCGGAACATTCAGTTTCCCTCACTGTTGTGGAGATTCGAGCGATTAGAATACCCATAATAGGTACATGCATCGTATCGCCAAGTTGAAGACTTTGCTAGACTATGAAGACTAGCCCGATGGCTCTTGGACCCAATCGCATGAAAAATCTGAGCGAATACGTGAAAACTGCAGAGGCGGCCCAGATACTTGGTGTCGCACAAAACACGCTCCGAAAATGGGCCGAGCAGGGAGATATCCCTGTGCACCGGAATCCAGCAAACGGATACAGGCTCTTCAAACGCGAGGACTTGATGCGATTCTTGAAGAAGATCGACCAGTCATCGAAGTCCGGGAGCTGAAGCAGCATGTCAAACGAATCCGCAACCCGACAACAGATCATCGACCACCGGCTGAAAGAAGCAGGTTGGGACGTTCGTGATCGCACGCAGGTTGTGGAGGAATTCACGGTCGCAAAAGTATCAGAAATGCAGGTGAAAGAGGCAGCGGCTTTCTTCGACTCTCGCGAGTTCAGCGATTATGTTCTTCTGGGCAAGAACGGCAAACCTTTGGCGGTTGTCGAGGCAAAGCGCACGTCGAAGGATGCCGAAATCGGCCGCGAACAAGCAAAACAGTATTGCATCAACATTCAGGCGCAGAATGGCGGAGAACTCCCGTTCTGTTTCTACACCAATGGTCACGAGATCTACTTCTGGAATATTGGTGAAGCGCCGCCTCAGAGAGTCCACGGGTTCCCAACCAGGCAGGATCTGGAAAGACTTCTTTACATTCGAAAGAACAAGAAGCCGCTCATTGATGAGCTAATCAATACCGACATTGCTGGACGCGACTACCAGATCCAAGCCATCCGCACGGTGATGGAAGGCATCGCCAACAGCCGCCGTCAGTTCCTACTCGTCATGGCAACCGGAACCGGAAAGACCCGTACATGCATCGCGCTGGTCGATGCGTTAATGCGGGCCGGTTATGTTCAGCGCGTTCTTTTTTTGGTAGACCGCATCGCCCTTCGCGGCCAGGCACTTGAGGCCTTCAAGGAACACATACCTGACGAACTCCGCTGGCCGGAGTCGGGTGAAAAGTCCATAGCCACGGATCGCCGCATCTACGTCGCTACTTATCCAACAATGCTCAACATCGTGAGGGACGAAGAGAACTCACTGTCGCCGCATTTCTTCGATCTTTTGATCGTCGATGAAAGCCATCGGTCAATCTACAACACCTACGGCGAAGTGCTCGAGTACTTTCACTCGATAACGCTGGGCCTGACCGCGACGCCACGCGATGTCATCGACCACAACACCTTTGCCGTATTCCACTGCGAGGATGGCCTCCCCAGCTTCGCATTCTCCTACGATGAGGCGATCAATCACGTTCCACCGTACCTCTGCGACTTCCGTGTCCTGAAAATCAAGACAAAGTTCCAGGACGAGGGCATCAGCAAACGCACCATCAGCCTGGAGGATCAGAAACGGCTCATCCTCGAAGGTAAGGACATCGAGGAAATCGTTTACGAAGGCACCGACCTCGAAAAGAAGGTCACGAACCACGCTACTAACGCCCTCATCGTAAAGGAGTTCATGGAGGAATCCATCAAGGACACCAACGGAGTTCTTCCCGGAAAGACGATTTTCTTTTGCATGTCTGTCGCCCACGCTCGACGCATCGAGCGCATCTTCGATTCACTCTATCCGGAGTACAAAGGCGAACTCGCCAAAGTCATGGTTTCCGACGATCCGCGTGTCTACGGCAAGGGCGGATTGCTAGACCAGTTCACTCGCAGTGATATGCCCCGCGTGGCGATCAGTGTCGACATGCTCGACACAGGCATCGATATTCGCGAAATTGTCAACCTCGTCTTTGCAAAGCCGGTGTTCTCATACACGAAGTTCTGGCAGATGATCGGTCGAGGCACGCGACTCCTGGAATCCAACAAGATCAAGGCATGGTGTCCTGAGAAGGATGTCTTTCAAATCATTGATTGCTGGGATAACTTCGATTACTTCCAAGTCACTCCGAAGGGGAAAGAACCCAAGCCGCAGGTTCCGCTGCCGGTTCGACTGGTTGGCGCTCGCATCGACAAGATTGAAGCTGCTCAAGTTCTTGGTCAGTCGTCAATTGCGGGCAAAGAGATCGCTACCCTTCGCAGCCAAGTTGGAGCTCTGCCGGGCAAATCGGTCACGATCATTGAATCGAGGGCCAACCTGGCAAAATGCGATGCCGATGCTTTCTGGCTGCCGTTGACGGCGGATGGTATCGCGTTCCTTCGCCACGCGGTCCAACCGCTGTTCCGTGTAGTTTCGCAGGTCGATTTCAAAGCGATGCGTTTCGAGAAAGACGTGCTCGAAGCCTCTCTCGCACAGCTCAAGGGCGAAAAGGAGAAATACGCCGCCCTGACCGAAAGCCTCACCGCACAGATCAGTGAATTGCCTCTTTCTGTCAATGTCGTTGCACAGGAAGCGGGGCTGATTCAGAAGGCTCAGACCAATCACTACTGGGCTACAATGACCGATCTGGGGTTCGACGATCTTGTGAAGCGGCTTGGTCCGCTGATGCATTATCGCGAAGGACGAGGCCCAACTGACGGTCCCGCCAGGTTCAACTTTGCCGATGTCCTAACAGCTAAGGAATATGTCGAGTTCGGTCCGGAGCACGAGTCGCTCAGCATTGCGCAGTATCGCAAACTGGTCGAAGAGAAGGTCAACGAACTGACTGCCAGCAACACCATCCTACAAAAGATTCGCGACGGTCTAAATGTCACAGAAGAGGAGGCCGACAATCTGGCAACACAACTGCACGAAGAGCATCCGCATATCACGTTGCAGTTGCTTCGCCGAGTCTATCATCATCAGCGAGCCTCGTTCATTCGCTTCATCCGCCACATTCTGGGAATCGAAATCCTGGAAAGTTTCCCAGATACCGTTTCCAAGTCGATTGATCATTTCATTACTCAACACCCAGCACTCAACAGTTATCAGCTTCAGTTCCTGCGGCTGCTACGAGATTTTCTGATTGAACGCGGGGGTATCGAGAAGCGTGACTTGATTCAGGCCCCGTTTACGGTGATTCATCCGAGCGGGATTCGCGGCGTCTTCTCGCCCAACGAAATCAAAGAAATCTTAGCCCTTACCGAAAGTCTGGTCGCATAACCCATGTTGCAACTTAACGCCAAGCTCAAGGCTCTGATCGCCAAGCTGTGGGACCGATTCTGGTCCGGCGGCATTTCCAATCCTCTTTCCGCCATTGAACAGATAACCTACCTGCTTTTCATGAAGCAGTTTGACGAGCTTGATCTCAAACGGGAGCAAGATGCCGAATTCACTGGCGATACCTATGCCTCGCGATTTTCCGGCGACTACTTCCTGCCGAATGACCGGTCTCGCATCGAGGAGATGTCCAAGCCGAAAGCCGGAGAATCCGCTGCTCAGAAGAAAACGCGGGAGGCCGAGGTGAAAAGCGAACGCAAACGGCTTGCCATCGACAAGGCCACGCTCCGCTGGAGCCACTTCCGGCAAATGAAGGCCGACGAGATGTTGCCGCACGTGCAGCAGAAGGTCTTCCCCTTCATCAAGGAACTCAACGGCGGCGGCAGCAATTTCGCCAAGCATATGGCGAACGCTGTGTTCATCATTCCCAGCGCCAATCTACTGCAGGGAGCGGTGCAGGTAATCGAAGAGATCTTCATTGAGATCGAACGCGATGCTCGGGAAGAAGGGCACCTCTTTCAGGACATCCAGGGGGATGTCTACGAGATGCTGCTTAATGAGATCAGCAGTGCGGGCAAGAACGGCCAGTTTCGAACACCTCGTCACATCATCAAGCTGATCAGCGAACTGGTGAATCCCCAGCTTGGTCATCGTATCTGCGATCCTGCCTGCGGGACGGCTGGCTTTCTACTAGATGCCTATCAATACATCGTTACCCAACTCGCTCGGAAGAAGGCTAAGAAGCAGAAGTTTGAACCTGACGAAGACGGTTTTATCCGTACCAGTGTCAGTGGCCAACTCGACCAGAACAAGAAGGACATTCTGGAACAAAACCTCTATGGGTTCGACTTCGATAGCACGATGGTCCGCTTGGCCTTGATGAACCTGATGATGCATGGTATCGACAATCCACATGTCGATTACCAGGACACGCTCAGCAAGAGTTTTGCAGAGGAAAAGAACTACGACATTGTGATGGCCAATCCGCCGTTCACGGGGAGCATCGACAAAGGGGACATAAACGAGAGTCTTACGCTCAAGACCACGAAGACGGAACTCCTCTTTACCGAGCGCATCTTCACATTGCTCACGCCTGGAGGCACGGCGGGCATAATTGTGCCGCAAGGAGTGCTCTTCGGTGCCGCTGGTGCCTTCGTCGAAGCCCGCAAGAAGTTGGTCGATGAGGCGGAACTGAAGGCCGTGATTTCGCTCCCTAGTGGCGTGTTCAAGCCGTACGCCGGTGTCGCCACCGCGATTTTGGTGTTCACCCGCGGCGGCAAAACGCATCACACCTGGTTCTACAATTTGACGAACGACGGCATGTCGCTCGACGACAAACGCCAACGCATCGACGGGAGCGAACTTCCGGATGTTGTCGTCCGGTGGAATGCTCGCAATCCGAATGAACCGGGCGATCGGAAGTCAAACTGCTTCTTTGTTCCGGTGCAGGAGATTCGCGAGAAGTCGTATGACCTGTCGTTCAACCGTTATAGTGAAGTCGCGCACGACGAGACTGAGCACGAAGACCCAAGGGGCATTCTTCAGAAGCTGAAAACTCTCGAGGACAGTATTCAGCGGGGAATTGAAGAGCTGGAGGGTATCCTTTGAGTTTTCCACATTCACGTCTTGCCGATGTCGTAGATATAAACCCACGTCCTCCGATGGCCCTAAAAAATCGGCCACCCGAGCATGTCACATTTGTGAAGATGGCTTCTGTCTCGGAAGATGGCTTCCTAGATGACTTTGAAGTGCGATCATACGAAGATGCCAAGAAGGGCTTCACTTACTTTGAGGAGGGGGACGTACTACTCGCCAAGATCACGCCGTGTTTTGAGAATGGAAAAGCCGCCGTCGTTGAGGGAGTTCCGCATCGGATTGGATTTGGGTCAACCGAGTTTCACGTTTTGCGTGCCGGCCCAAAAATTGACACTCGGTACCTATTCTATTTCTTATGGAATGACAAATTACGTGAAAACGGACGAACGCAAATGTCCGGGGCGGCCGGGCAGAAGCGAGTGCCATCCGATTTCCTAGCGAACCTGGAACTCCCACTCCCGCCACTGGACGAGCAACGGCGGATTGCCGCGGTGTTGGACAAGGCCAATGCCCTCCGCCGCCAACGGCAAGAATCGCTGCAACTCACTGAGAAGCTCCTGCGATCCGTCTTCCTCAACATGTTCGGCGATCCTGTTGGGAATCCCAAGAATCTGCCGACCGACGACTTAGAGAACTTGGCGAAGTTGGAACGAGGGAAATTCACTCCACGACCGAGAAATGATCCTTCGTACTACGGTGGCAAGTTTCCCTTTATTCAAACCGGCGATATTACCCGCAGCAAAGGACGAATCAAAAGTTGGACGCAGACTCTCAACGAGAAGGGAATTCGGGTCAGCCGAGAGTTTCAACCAGGTACCGTTGTCATCGCGATCGTAGGTGCCACACTCGGTGAGACAGCCATAGTCGAGACACCGGTCTATTGCCCCGATAGCATCATTGGAGTCACGCCGTATCCGACGAAGGCAACATCAGAATACATTGAGTTTCTCTTGCGTCTATGGAAACCCAGACTCAAAGAACTTGCGCCTGACGCTGCGCGAGCGAATCTCAATCTTGAAAGGCTTCGCCCACTTCCCGCATTAATACCAAAATTGGAACTCCAGAAGGAGTTTTCTCGCATCGCTCAAGACCTGCGTCAGTTGACGATCGACAAGACTGAGAATGGGAGGCTGCTTGACAACTTGTTTTCATCATTGCAGCAGCGTGCCTTTCGCGGCGAACTTGACTTGAGCCGACTCCATCTTGTCGATGGCGTTGAATCACGGGACGAAACTCCACGACCACAAGCGACTTTCGTACAAGGCCGTTACACGCGCCCCGGCAGCATCATCGCCCCAGCCGACATCGAACAGCAGTTACTCGCACAGGAAAAGAAGCTGGAGGGAGACCAGGCCGAGCCGCTCCCCTGGTCCGAAGACTTCTTCAAGTACCGCACACTGAGCCAGATTCTCCAGTCCCCCTTCAGTTTCGCGAACATCTGGTCGGCAGTTGAACAGGATTTCGATCAGCCTAGCTACGAGACCGTCAAGAACAAGGTCTTTGAATACGTGGCCGATGGAGTGCTGAAACAGGAGTTTGACGAAGAGCGAAAAGAGATTGTGTTCCGGCCATGAAACTGATTCGTCTCAAACTGGATGTCCACTTCCGTAGCCTCCCCGCAGGCTTCGAGGTCGACTTCCTGCGCGAATGGGACTTCGATCAATGCTTCGAGTTTCACCCCTACTGCTTCGCCGGTCGCAACGGCAGCGGCAAATCGAATGTTCTCGAAGCCCTGGCGGCCATCTTCTACCACATCGAATGCATCCACCTCGATTACCGCCCCGAAGGGTTTGAATACGACGAGCAAACAAACCCCGAGGGCTTTCAAGCGAAGGTTTGCGATCCTGATGCGTTCGAACTGGAGTATATGTTCCCAGAATCCCAATCGGGAGATCGGCACAGCCTGGAGGTTCAGGGGCAAAAGCTCACGCACGTGCGCATTACCAAACGCGTTGACGAGCCACCGGCCATGTGCTGGATGGGAACGAGTGAAGACGGTGGTGATATCGAAGCGCAGGAAATCACAGGGCGAACAGTCAAGGATTACTTGCCGACATATGTAATTGGCTATTCTTCAGGTCATAACGAAATCCTCAGCCTGCCATTCTTCAAGATGCGGTTCATTCATTTCGATGAATACCGGGACCATCTCACTCGTGACGTTCCATACGATGGTCGCCCCGAAGGCCGCATGGTGTATCTCGACGAGCAGTTCAGCCAGGCGATCCTGTTGTGTCACTTTCTGTTTCCCAGTGAATCAGTTCTCAACGTGTTTGAGGCAAAGATCGGTATTCGGGGTGTCCAAAGATTCCGAATCATCATTCGCCGACATCATCGGCTCGCGCTCGCAGAAGAACGAATGAGGGCTCTGTCAAAGGAACAACGCGAGAACCCGTTGCAGTCGACTGTAGAACTGACATCGAGGCTTTCAGGGCACTACGACGAGCACGACGTTCTGCAGCTTGGGCTGATCGATAAACTCATCAAGTGCTCATCAGCGCATCACGAGGACTACTCCGCGTATTCGGAAGAAGAAGGGTACGACCTTTTTCTGGACTACTGGGTCAACGATGCCACGAAGCATGCATTTCAGGTTCATTTCGGTGCAGCATCTGGCGAGTCTAAAGAAGTTGACAAAGCCAAGTCGGCGCTGAATCTGTTCCAAGCGTTTCAGACTCTGATGACACTCAATCACTATTCCGTCGACGAGGAGACAAAAGCGGAGATGTACCAATCCCCGAGTCTCTACGTGAACGAAACAATTTCGACACCCGCATCTCACGAGCGGATTACTCGCTTCAAAGAAGGCGAATTGATCAAAGTCGGTGTCAAAGCGCCGCTCTACGTCAAAGCCTTGTCGGACGGCGAACACCAGTTCCTGCATACGATTGGGTTGTGTCTGCTCTATCGACACGAATCGGCTCTGTTCTTGCTCGACGAACCGGAAACCCACCTCAACCCAGACTGGCGTGCGTCCTACATCTCGACCTTGCGAGCAGCCCTCGAAGCGGATGCCGCAACGAAAAACGTCATGCGTGAAGTGCTGTTGACATCGCATTCACCATTCATCATCTCGGACTGTCGAAAAGAAAACGTTCTCGTCTTCACAAAGAATCCCGAAACCGA
Source organism: Planctomycetota bacterium (assembly GCA_026692865.1). Taxonomy (GTDB): domain Bacteria; phylum Planctomycetota; class Planctomycetia; order Pirellulales; family Pirellulaceae; genus JAIYDQ01. Next base: position 19,528 of record JAPLNI010000063.1, on the reverse strand, counting down.
AACCGTTACTTGGCAACGTCCTGAATTTGAAACATTTGGTGCATCTGCTAACGCGATTACGATCAAGGTGTTCAACCGGAAAGAGACAATTGGCAACTACGCTTTGAGCAAACTCGCCGGTCTTCGCCAGCGTCTCAATGATGGGGAGCCGCCGGACCAACTCATCGACGAAGCAGGTCAGGAATTGGGTGACTCCGTTGAGAAGGTGCTGTTCATTAACCAAGCGCTGAACAAGAAGGAGGGCAAGTAACACCGTGCTGTTCAGCTATCGCTATGTTCCCCACACCATCGAAGCTTTTCAAGCATGGCTCGACCATCTTGTGAAAGAGGTCTGGTGCAAGACCAAGGGAATTTTCACGTTGGATTTGCTGCATCCGACTTTGCGAGAAGTTGTCGAGGCTATATACAACGTGGAAGAGGACAAAACGCGAGGTAAGACGAAGGACTGGCTTTATGGGCCGATCACGACGATCTATGACATCTTCAAAGACGAGCTGACTCCAGCTCAGCGTCAAAAGGTTGCCGTGTGGTATGACACCAATAACGACATTGAGGCACTTTGCTCCTGCGATCGTACAAAAATTCTGGGCACATACGCGGATGTGAAGGTGATCAACGAGAAGTTGGAGGAGGAGCTTAAATCATTTTTCCAGAGTCTGTTTACTGACGTGATACACCTTGGTGCCATCACATCCCAAATCGGCGATATTGACGACCATTACATCGAATTCGTGAAGGCCAACAAGGCCGGCAAATGTCCTTACTGCGGATACAACGACATCAAGGGAGTGCATCACTCCCGGCGTGAAGCGTATGATCATTTTCTGCCGAAGGGAGTGTACCCATTCAATTCGGTCAATTTTCGCAATTTGGCTCCGATGTGTCACGAATGCAATTCTAGTTACAAGCTCAAGCTTGACCCGGTTCGACATATCGACCCGATCAGTCGGAAAAACACGGGCACCCGTCGAAAGGCGTTCTACAGCTATTCCGCCAATAGCCCGGCAATCTCGGTGAGCGTGACGCTCAGAACGGGCGATGTGAACAAACTGACGCCAGACAATATTGATATCCAAATCGATTCCCCAGGCTACGATCAGGAAGTCGAATCCTGGACCGAAGTATTTGGAATTGAGGAGCGATACAAAGCAAAATGCTGCGCTGAGAACGACGGCAAAGCCTGGCTTCAGCATGTAATCGAGGAATCGGCCAACTATGGGCGATCCGTTGACGAGTTACTGGCCGAGATCGAACGTGCCGCGAACCGAGCACCGTATGATAGCGCCAATTTTCTCAAGCGACCGTTCTTGAAGGCTTGCAAAGACGCGGGGGTTCTCCGGTGACCTTCCCACGGTGTTGGTTGCGATTGCACGATGTGGAGACATACCGGGATGACCTTGACGGGAATCCTAGAGAGTCCGGAGTCGCGAGAATTTCTACTAGGATCGCCTTGAGTCGAAGGAAAAACGAACCAGTAGGTTACTAATTGCCTCTTTACTCCTCAGTGCACCTGGGGCTGTGAGATTTGGGAGACTAAAGGACATCGATCGATGAAAACAAAACACAACAAAACGTTCGGCCCAAGTGACACCGACTTTGATATGAATGCCTGCGTGGGTGCGGGTCCAAATACATGGGGAACTATTGCGTCGGGCTTTCAGTTGAGTGCAAACAAGCTCGTGGATTTCGCACGAACAAGTGAATCGGACATCGACATCGTGATCTACCCGATCGCCTTTCTTTTCCGCCATGCGATTGAGCTACTGCTCAAGACAGCAACTCAAACTACGGGTACTTCGAGAGTCATTGAAAAGGGGCATAATCTACTTGATCGATGGGATGCAATCGCACCTCAAGCCGAGGAGCGATTCAAAGACAATCCCGCGTACATCGATTTCAAAGGTCTGCGAGAGATCATTAAGGACTTTGAAAATGTCGATAAGGGGTCATTCGAGTTTCGTTACCCATTCACAACCAGTGGCGATCGGACCCTAGATGGTATCACCAACGTCAACATTAACGTCTTGGCCCAACGTGCCAACCACGCAATCGAACAACTGACTTTGATTATCAATGCGTACCCGTAGGTGCGAAGATTTAACTGCGAAAAAGGATCACGTAATCTTGTTCAAGCTGTTAGCTTGCGAGCGACTATGAGACAGGCCAAATGAATGAACGAACCAACAATCGATGAGTCGATAACCCGCCTACTCTCGCTCGTACCCCAAGTCTATAGGCACAGTGCAATCGGAATCATTCATCGCTTTCCTAAAAGTGACAATTTCTGTAGCTTCATCCGGCAATACCAGAGCATTATAGGAAAGGATCTACGGAATCAAAGGGACATCGAAGATTGCAAAGACATTCTCTGCGAACTTGAGTTTGCCGCACGGACGGCGAAATTTTTCGTATCGCTTCAGTATCAGGTCCCCACTCCCGCAGGCAAGAAAATTGACTTCCTTGCTGAATTCGAGCACGTCGGAGATGTTGGTGTCGAAGTCAAGCGTATTCGAGAGATTCCAGAGCCGACCACATACAACGAAGAAGACCAAATTCACGAAATCAACTATTCTCAGAAGGAGTCGTTTAAGTTCACTGACAACATCATGGCCGCGATGCAGCAACTGATGCCTGATCTTCCGAACGTGATTTACGTGAAGATTGATAGTACGGTCCACGAATTTTATGACGCGGGACTCGCATTGAACACGATGATCAAGCGGGTCCGAGGCAAGGACGTTGACTTCCTGCGAAAGTACAAATTCGAATCAACCGAGCAATTCATGGAACACTATCGTCGAATGAATTTGTTTGTTGTGCGGTCGAAGTGGGGGCCAAGCATTTCGTCCGCCGGGATAAATTTTAATTCCAATCGAATTTGGAAAAACGAAGACGCGGCCATTGCCCTACCTGAAAGTGTCGTGGAAATCTTTCGTCGAGGGGATAGCTGGGGCTAAGTTCTCGCCGGTAGCTCCGCCAATCCGCCTTTCTCCATTGAAGAGAAAGACACTTCCGTGAGCACCGAGAACGGATCAGTTCGCATCCGTCGCCTCCTCTGGCTGTTAAATAAGACTTCTCTGTCAAACAGAGAATTTGAGAGTTGCAGACGAATCTGCGCGGTCCGGTCGCGGAAATGCGATTTTTCGGCGAATTGAGAGCGCTCTCTGTTTGGTTTCGGTCGAGCCGGGAAACTCCGAAACCCTTGGCAAACAACGAAAAAAGCCGAGGGGTTTAAACCTCGGCTTCTCTGTTAAATCGTACCCTCGGAAATTCCGAGGATTTGAAAGGCTCAAATTTCAGCTGACCGATGGTGACAGCCGGGTTAACAGGGGCCTTGGGTAGCCAATGTTTTTGTTGGTGTTTTGGGGATAGGAGACTTGAGGAGAACAAGTTTCCGTGTGGGTGCATTCGGATGGCCGAAGCACAAATTCGGAAGATGTGACAGCAGATTTAACAGACCCCGACAGCGGAGTTAACATAGGTCAGCTTGTACATGAGAGCGGCAACTCGTCTTTACAGTTGGGCTGGAACCAAATCTGAAATTGCCTAAGTTATCATTGTTAACTTGGACAAAACTCGAGCAATGGCATGAACAAACTTCCCGTGGCAGCCTTACCACTGTAGACTATAAACTGGGAGTTCGGAAACGCAGAGTATCTGGAGGAATAATGGCCGCAACGATCGATGCACCTCAACAGTGGGTGGAAAACATTGCTATGCTTCGATTGCCCGAGCCAGCCGATCGGCGACTCCAACAGTTGATGGACCGTAATAACGAGGGCCTTCTGTCCGAGCAAGAAACGGCGGATTTGGCGGCGTTGGCAGAGCTCAGTGAACAACTTTCGCTGGTTCGCGCAGAAGCTCTGCACCTTCTCGGTCGAAAACCGTAGTTGGACTTGAAGTGGCCGACGATTCTAGAAACTTTATAAGGTCCCGCGCTGGGCACCGATGTGAATACTGCAAGATGCATCAGTCGCTGCAGGGTGCTACTTTCCACATTGAACATGTGATTCCTCGCGTGCGCGGAGGGACCAGCGAGTTAGACAATCTGGCTCTCGCGTGCCCAAGCTGCAACCTCCATAAAGCGGACCGTGTATCCTCCGCTATTGCTCAAGACTCGGCGGCTATTGCCTTATTCCATCCCAGGACAGACAGGTGGAGTGATAATTTCGAGTGGGATGACTATCAGCTCTTTGGGAAAACAGATACCGGAGTGTTGACGATCCGATTGCTTGATTTGAACCATGAGCGACGCATCAAAATCCGTCAGGCAGAGCAGATGTTCGGCTTGTTTCCGCCTGAGCCTCTCGACGACTGAAATCTTCAGCAAAGGAGCTTTGGATGGGACGCAGATCCTGGGGCAAGCGTGATTTTCGAGATCTAACGGTCGAGGAATTGTCGCACCTTCTCTACCTGTCATACACGGATTCTCGCGAACATCAACGCGATTATTTAGTCAGCCTCGTTGGCTTCCTTACCTACCCAGACCTGGACTACATGCTCTCGGTTGGCGGGAGGCTCATTGATTGCGTGCTGCTCCCATTCATCGCTATACTCTTCTCGCATTTGCGAGTCGTAAATGGCGGCGAAATCGCCAGCCATGTATGCGGAATAGGCGTCGGTAAACGGATGCCAATGCAGGTTCTGCGGGGATTTACGTTCTTCTTTTCTCGTTTGACGTTGTTTAGTCAGCTCGGCCTCCGTGCGTTCCCTCTTCGCGATATAGGCTGAGTCGATGCGAATGCCAAGGAGTTCCAGTTCGATTGCAGCACACCGCCAATCGACTGCGTAATGGTTGCAGTAGCCGCGAAGCAAATGCTTACCGGTGTAGGTGGGAATCCACTTCTTAGCCGACTCGAGTCTTGCAGGACGCTTCATCCGCTTTACGCGAGGTGGCAATGGCTTTCGCTTCTTCGACTTAGTCATCTTACATCAACTCGTAGAACGACTCTTTCCCCAAGTGCTTGAGGTAGTACTGGCAAAGTTCATCGAGCGTGCCTTCGTGATGCAGGCTGATCCAGTCTTCGATACATCCTCGGAAGCAAAATCGTTGTGCCTCGAAGATTCTTTCTTTCTTGCGAATGAGCTTGAACCGAAAGGCAGGTGACATGGGACTATAGGACTGCATGACTTCGACAAACCTCGAAGTTAATCCGCCGAAAACGGGCGCCATTGATTTGAACTCATCGGCCCGAGCTGACTCGTAAATGGCTATGCATCGACCTTTGCGAACCACTTCCGCTCTTACGTTCCGAGCCATCGAGTTAGCTCGTTCTTGAACAAACTTCAATTCATTGTCGTGAATGTCCGACGAAACTCTCTTGCGAATACTGACTCTGGCGTCGATTGGCGATTCAAACAGTTCAAAATCGTCTGACAATGAGTCGATTTGTATTCCCGCTATGGATTCCGCCTTGAGCGAAACATAGTACCTGGGCTTGCCGGTCTTCGTGACGCCTTGAAAGACATAGTAAATATCCCCCCTTCGATTGACGTATTTAATGACAGCACTCCGTTGTTGTTAGAGAATCGATTGGCAGGATCGGCAAAACACACTCTTACGGTATTGTAGCGATTTGCTTGCGATTCGACGATCTTCGCGAAGCATTACTCTCGCGAACTCAGTTCCGCCATGATTTCGTCCCAGTCACCACACACGCCAGTGTCGATGCACGCGGCATTCAGAGCAGAGCGAATCGAATCAGCCATTTGGCTGGCTTTGAAGTCGAGCAGTACGCAAACGATTTCGGAATTGCTGATTATGTTTTGTTGGTTGTGTCGGTTCAACCAATCCACAATCCTTCTGCAAATCTCCGCCTGCAGGTCTGAGTGCTTCTCTCCGATGAAGCCGAGGGCTGCGACTACATCACGCCGACCTTCGACTTCTTCTGGAGCAGAGAGTTCGAATGCTTCACACAGTGGTTCGATCGCAATTTCCCCAATTGAGGCAAAGAAGTATTCGGCTTCAACACCTACGGAGAGCCTAGGAAATCGACGGTTTTCAAACAGCAGTTCAACAAAAAGGGGAATCGCTTCTTCTGCCTTCAATTCGATCAAAGCTCGAACCGCGACGACCGAAGCGATCCAGTTGTCGGACGGCGTTGCCAAAAGATAGTTGTTATGCCAGTTCGTTTCGTTGCCATCTGAATCGGGAAGAGTCTGAAGTTCATCGAGATTCGAGGGATCGCAGTCCAAAAGGTCCTCAGCTACAACATTTATCAACGCAGGAATGTCTAAGTTGGATATCTCGCATCGCCTCATAAGCATTGGAGTGGAGTTGAGGTCGTCGTAGAACAATTCCAGTCGCTGAACTAGTTTCAATCGTTCACGCAATGGGACGATGGGATGATGCGATGCAGATGACGCGATCATTGATTTTCTTCGCTTCCTTGAATAGCGACTTGGTGATGATTTCGAAGCAGGTGGTTTAGGCTGTCCGTACGCAGCCATGCATCGAACATAGTCAATTGCGTCTGATTGCAGATGAATCGCAAGCTCGTTGAAGTCTTCTGAGGGAATTACACTTGCGATGATTAGGGGCAACAGTTTGTCGTGCTGACAACTATTCAGCAATGCCCAGTACTGTGAAAGCTTGTCCAAGTCTGTCCCGTTAAACTCAACTCGATCGATCGTTACTGAATTGTTCGCTGCGGCAGTGATCGCATCAATGACTCGCTTCTCGAGCTTCCAGGCTTGAGTCCGAACTCCGGTGCAGGGCTTTCTGCCACCTGAATTCGATCTACAGCGATAATAGGTCGTAACCTGTTTGCATAGTCGATCTATTTGCTTGACATCTGTGCCGATCGAGAGTTTACGACTGCACTTTGGGCAATCGACTCGACCGCGAAGCGAGTTTGTGATGGATGAAATGCTTCGGTCGGTTTTTGCGGTAGTTCTGCGTCGTGCCGTTTGTTCGTGAGCCTGCTTGAACGTTTGCTCGTCAACGATGGGTTCGTGTAATCCTTTGACCCAGGTGTTCCTATACTTGATTTGCCCGAGGTAATGACGATTCGAGAGTACTGCGGAGATACGCCTTGGAGTCCATGGCGATCTATTGGGTTCGAACTCGTTGGGTATTCCTTTCCCTTCGTTCAGAGCATCCGCAATTTCTGCAAGCGACTTGCCATTGGCTGCTAGCCTAAAAATTTCTCGAATACGAGCTGCCTCTAATTCGCTAACGATCAGTTGCTTGGTGGTGGGATCAGCAAAATAACCATGTGGCACCCTGCCAGCAACTCGACGGCCATGAGCCTTGAGTGCTGCTCTGGCGTCTGCCATACGGGACTTGGTCATATCCTGCTCGAACTCGGCAAACGTCGCCATGAGGTTGATAAGCAGGCGACCATTCGCGTCGCCACTAATCTCTGGCTGGCTGACGATGGTGATTGCGACATCATGCAGCCGCAATAGTTCTAGAAATTGGCAGGCAAAGAGGATCTTTCTCGCGACGCGGTCAAGGCGATGGACTAAGACTCGATCTATTTCGCCTGCTTGAATATCTTCGACCAAGCGGATCAATGCTGGTCGATCTAGCGTTTCAGAAGAATGGCCGAGGTCATCGTAACGGCGATCGACGAGTTGCCATCCCTCCCGTTGCATGGATGCTGCGAATACGAAACAGACTTTGTACTGTGCATCGCATGATGTGAATTCGCTTCGCGACTCACGTGACTGACGGGTATAGATGGCGCAACGTTGGAGAATCAATTTCGATCAGGCTAGTCCAAAAGTTCTTTCTTTCGGAGCGAAGACTTAAGTACGTTGAGAGTTGGATATTTCTGAGCAAGATGTGCTGCATGCTCGCGAGCGATTTTGTTGCCTTGCTCGCCTCCTACAGCATCGCGCAAGTCGGCGAGAATGCTGGCTGCTTCGCGGTAGTTATCAGTACCACGTTCTTCAACAAGCATTGAGGCCTTGTTCAACCACGATTCTGGAGCCGACTGCATCTCGACCATTCTCGCTTGACGCTGCTTTTCCGCCTTATCGGCTTCTCGTTTGGCTTTAGCGGCAGCTTGTTTCTTCTCTTTTTCGTCTTCTTTCTGACGCAGCGACTCGCACATTTGAAGCAGTTGTGCCACGGTGCGAGTCGGCGGTTCAACGGGCCAACTCGGTGCTTGTCGGCTTTCGCGAATCTCAGACAGCAACTCAGCTTTTACGGCGACGGGATCTTCCGATAGTAGCCGCTGAATTATCTCATGCGGGCGCGAATCGGTAATTGTCGTAAGCCAAGCCTTTACCGAATCACCTTGTGAGCCTTGAGCGTTAAACATTGGGATGCCAATGGCAGCAGCATCGACAAGCAATGGATCAGCTTCGAAAAAGGCCAGTAGATCAGCAGCTTCATCTGGAAGATTGGCGAGTCCATGAGGTACTGGTGGTTCTATCACTGCGTCGTCTTCATCGCTTGATGACATCGCGGTGCACAACCAAAGAACATAGAGAGCGCGGAGATCGCCGGCGATCAACATTTCTCGGAGCTTTGCGGTTGCATCCAAGTAGTCTTCAAACTCCCAAACGGGATCATACGCTTCCTCAAGATACGGAGCTAATGTAAGTATGCCAGCCTTTCCACTTTTGTCTGCACTCCATGTCAGCCCCTCGGCGCTGATGTACTTTGACCAAACGCTCTTTGCGAAAGGCAATCCGCCCGGCAACCGCATTCGAATCTCGCGACAGCCGTAATTGGAATAGGTCAAAAAGATGTCGTATCCGTTGCGGAGCATTGCATCAACGTCGCCACGAAACGAGCTGTAATGGTATTCGACCTTGAATTCCCATTTCGTGAAATCAGCTCGCGATGACTGCCGCTCCATGAACTCCAATTGATTATCCGAGAGTGGACGATCAATGGCTCGGAATTTTACGATTTGAAATTCGCTCATTCGCCGCAATTACTCCTTGTTGATGCAACTCAAATCCGGTTTGTTTTCTACTCATTTACTGATCGCTTGCTGGCCCTTAGCTCGGCAAGCTCTTGCTTGAGAGGCTGCCAATAAGCGACATCCAAAAGTCGCTCTTTTTCCTTTTCTGTTTCCAGTTTCCGTTCGATCGCCTTTATGTCGTTCAAATCTATGGATAGCAACCAGGGTCTAAAGGTCTTAACGAGTGGTAGGAGGACTTGATTCTCAAGTGAAACATGCTGCAACAACTCTGGTGTGATTAGTTCTCGCAGCCAAAAGCCGATGATCGCTGGTGTCGGTTCGTGCGCGAACTGCCGATGGTGAGCTTCCATCAAACGACGAATCATCGGCCAATCTTTGTCCCGTTGAGTTTTCTTCGCCTTTACTAAATCTTCGATCGATAGCAGTTCATAAACAATACCGGCGGCGGGATCTTCAATAGATGTGCGCCGCTCCCAAAGCTGTTCGAATTCATCACAACCTCGCATTTTGGTCATGACATCCAGCCGAATGCCTTTCGCATCCGGATGTTGACATCGAAAGTGGACCGCGTGCCCTCGTGCCAAGTATTCGGCTTCAAACTCTGGAACTGCAATGCATTCTGCGTGAAGATCTACAAGAGCGGAAGCAAGTCGATGGAAGTTCGATTCATCGGACAAGATCACAATGTCGCAATCGCGGCTAAACTCCGCTGCGCCGTAGAACACGCATGCCTGGCCGCCCATAAGCAGGTGCCGTACCGTGTGGCATGACAGCGTCGAAAGGACTTTGACTATCGGGTTCGGGATCAAGTGAGCCACCAGCTTCTAAGTAGAACTGCCACAATTTTGCCGACTCAGTCCAGCGTTCCAACGGGGACATACTGTACCATTCAGGCCAAGATTCCGCATCGTCGCGAGCTTCCCGCTTTCGAGATAACTCGGCCGCGTAAGCGATACACGCATCGATATCTTCACTTTTTAGACTCGGGTGGCTGCACAGGATTTCTGGCCCGGTAAGCCCAGATGCAAGATTGTCCAGAACAACAGATACCATAGTCCGAGTTCCATTTATACACGCCTTTCCGTGGCACACCATCGGATCTACCGAAATGCGATCTTGCCATTGCATCGTGTTTCTCATGTTTGGATTTTCCGCTCAATAAGTTTCTCTTGTCTGGCTTTATTATAACTCACTCGTGCTATCAGACTTTCAACTCGAATCTGAGGCGACTCAAAAGTTCGGTCGTGCCGTGTTGGTCGGTCCATTGTTGGATGTAAGACCAGTCCAATCGGGCAGCTTGAACGGCGATTACGATTCGAACATCTGCAATGTCTTTGTCGCGTTGCCAGCGAAGCTTTTGGATGACCACATCTTCGGCGGTTGGTATGACCGCTTCGATTTGCAAGTCTGGGAGCGGAAGCCGACGCCGTCGGGCGAATCGCACTTGGTGGTGGGGGTCTTTGCCCAAGCGGAACAGCTCGATTTCGAACTTGGTTGGGTAATACGTGAGGATGTTGCGAATAGACCCGGTCATCAGTTCGAAACCGGTTTGCGGATCGAGCTTGAAGTCGCTACCCAGGGATTCGCAGATCTTTTTCAGAACGCCTTCCTCGTATTCGATGACGATATCTGCATCTTTGGTGGCACGAGGGTAACCATAGGCATTGCTGGAAAAAGCGCCGACAAGCATGTACTGGATCTGATGAGTTTGAAGCACACGAATGACATCGATCAACGCTTCAAAGCTAGACTTTTCCAATCAGGACATCCTCCACGTACAGCCGAAATAGTCCTGCTTCCTCAACCCGTCTCTTGATGGCATTCCGCCGGTCGAGTTCCTGATTGACTTGTTCGGGAGTAAAGTCCGGTTGCTCTGCTTTGATGATTTGTTTGAGCCAGCGGATTCCATCGTCGTAAAGATCGGCACCGAGCTTGAATTTTTCGGCCATCGAAAGATCGGCGGCACGTCGAAGATTCGACTGATCGATCGAGGCTTGCAGTTCCCGAATTTCCCATTCCGAAGCCGCTCTTTCTTCAATTGTTTCTGACATTTTAACGTTCGTCCAGTTGCGCTTGTCATTACTGCAAAGCAACTCTTGGAAGCGAACGGGTTGTTAAACCAAAGTTCTCTGTAAAACAGAGAATTTGAGAGTTGCAGACGAATTTGCGCGATCCGGTCGCGGAAATGCGATTTTTGGGCTGGCCTGCAGACTTCTCAGCGTCGTGGTACCAAGTTGCTGGAAGTACAAAATCCTCGTAAAAAACGCGAAAAGCCAGGAGCCATCAGCTCCTGGCTTCTCTGTTAACTAGTACCCTCGGAAATTCCGAGGATTTGAAAGGCTCCCCGAGCGCAACCCTCTTCGTAACAATACTCTCGGCGCTCGATATTCGCAAACCCTTTACCAGAAAGGGTTTGCGGATTCCGAGACCCGTTCGGTCTGTTCCTACACGAAGAGGGTTCGAACTCGGAATTTCCGAGTTAACATCAATGTAGCATTCTCAAACTGATTAGCAAGCGCAACACTACAAGGGCGGCGTTTGTTCTTCCGTCACCGCTTAGGATCTCTTGGAGCGTGAGCACTTCAGTTTAATGCGATCGTCCGCTCGGCAAATTCACGACGCTCCCTCGCGCCATCACAAAAGTCGCTTGAACCCTACAAGCATCATCTCGGTAGGAGTCCGACTCTCCGTCCCGCAAATTGATCCAAAGAATGATGCGATACGTCCAGGCGAGTTATCAGACCTTCCTTCGATTCGGCAACGATCGTCGAGGCAAGATCGTCCTTAAGCCCTCGTGAAATGAGAATGCAAGGCCACTCATTGTTGACGCACAATTCGGCGAACGTTTTCGCTTCCGGTTCGTCTTCGGGCAATAGCCGCATTTTGTTCTGAAGGTACTCAATTACCGCCGACTTGCCTTGAACCCATTCGAACAAATGTTCCGTTTGGTAAACAATGTCGTCTGTAACGAATGGCTCCAAGATGTTGGCATCACGGCGATTCCATGCAAGTGCGATTACATACACCGCATCAACTCTGTTTACCCAAATTCGATTCTCTGGCGTGTAAGTTAGTGTTTCTTGAAGTGATCGGCCTTGCGATTGCTGCTTCTCGATGATGGCAACGTCAATCAACACATTGATCTCCCACACATCGACGTACTCGGGCGTTCCTTCATCAACGCAATGCAAGTCACCACTCGCATAATACGAAGCAGTCGGCTCAGGATAGTAATGCTCATCAGGGAACTGGTCACTTTCCGGATCTGCTCCTTTGCTGAGCAAATAGCGAACTAATACTGGGTCATGTCGAAGTACAGCTGCAGTTAGCGGCGACACTCCTTCAAAGCCAAAAAGATTGCAATCAACTCCTTTTTCAACAAGCCATTCAGCTGTAGCTTTTCGATCCTCATGAGAAAAGTCTCGTTCTGCCGATGAATAAGATTGAATCACTTCAGTCAAAACACTTTCGCCATTGTCGAGCGCACTTAAGCTCGCACCTCGAGACAACGCCGATTCCATTCCAAGGCGGTCAAGTGTGGCGGCTGCCTCGAATAGCGATTTGTCGGCTTCGCTCAACGGAACCATTCCGTCATGCCCGTTGAGAAGGGACAGTAAGCGATCATCTAGCCAAACTATGTGGCGCGCAATTTCCTCATATCTAAATGAAAATTCTTTGTTAAGGTTGGGTGGTATTGCCCCAGACTGCATTTGGCTCATCAAAGTATCCACCAAAGCTTCATCGAGCTCCGGAACATTTTTCACGATCGTCAGTTTTTTTGACCGTGTTCCTGACTCAATCCTAACTGACTCCGTAATGACCACTTTTCCACTGTCAGCTATTTCGCGAATTTGGGAATCGCAATAATCTTCGGCCTCGATCCTTTGCTTCGAACTGAAAACGATTTTGCGCCATCCAGGCTCCACCATCACCCATTCGTGACCAAGCCAGTCTGGATACTTTGCCAGGGTTCTCGTGTGCGCTGCCTCGACTACTTTTAATGCGTAGGCATACCTTGCCGTTTGGAAATCGCCATCGTACCCGTCAAAGCCAATTTCGCGCCGTCCAACCGGGACATTGCTTCTACGTGAAAGCGGCTGCGTGCAAGGTTGATGCGATTCATAGTTCCCACTCGAAGGCAACTTTGAAGTGCGAAAGAAGCAACGACTCACGCCTGAGGAAAGCGAGAATTCGTCGAGCGTATAAAAATCTGTGTAGACCATTACTACCTACCATGTCCCATAAATCACTTGCCATGGAAAATGCAGCTATTCGGGAAGAAAAAGCATTGCCTCGAGATTCTCTGCATCAAGAAATTTGAATCCCCACCTTTTCTCCATGAACTTCAACAGCTTAATGCCGCGTTCGCGAATTTCCTGCGGTCCCCAACTCTCCAGCTTTGAGACCTCGATCTCGGAATGCGACCCGTCTGAAAATCCGTTCCTAATCTTCTCGCCATGCTCATTTTGCTTGGGATGCTTTTTGTCATCGAATCCGTCATTCTGAAGTGCTGAATTTACCGATGCCGAGAGAAGCAGCATATTTCCAAGACTACCGGCGTACTTCAGCTTGTCACGGTTCTTAACGCCCTTGAACGCTTCAGCCCATGGCTTACCGGGTGTTTGCGGGTAGACGTGCTCGATAGAGATGCGATCCTTCGAGGTCTTTAGCAGGTCATTCCAGCCCACTTTCTTTTGGCGACTTGCAGATAACAGACTTAGCTCATATTCGTAGAGAAAATACCTGAGTCCAGTCCATCCGTAATAACCATGACCGCCATCGAATTTCTTGTATAGCAGGTTGTAGAAGTCATCGCTACGGAAGGTTCCGTCCTCCTCAAAAGTGAAAGCCAAGCGCTCTTTTAGCTTTTCGCTGATACCACTTACCTTGATCTCTCCACTATCGAGCGCACGTGCGGCATTGTAGAACTCGCTGCTTCGATAATTCGATCGGCTCGAAGTTAACTTGAAAACGATGAAAAGAAAACGCTCGATCTCTTTGAAGATCGCCAATCGCTGACCTTCATTCTCAGCGTTCTTGAGGATCGCCATAACCAGCGGTCTGAAATAGGCCATGCCAACGCGATTGAGACGGTCGATCCACTCGACCTGTTGCTGAGTAATACCTTGAACTTGATCAGGATGAAACGTGGCAAACCAATGAACTGAAGATGCCTTCAGGCTAAGTACATAGTTACGAATTTCCACTGGACTCAAATCCGCAGTTGGCTTTGCTTCCTCAGTTACGCCATTGTCTTCTTCGGCCTCGTCCTCAATTTCGTCCGTATCACTCCAAGTCTGCTCGTCCGCTTCCTCGAGGGCAACCTCCTGAACTACTTTCCGGTGTACCCGCTGTGGAGTGAACTGCTCGTCGAGTAGAAATCGAATGTAGTCCCGCCCCGTCTGCCTCGAATACTTGAAGTACATCGTCCAATGCGCACGGAGAAAGTCATCGTCATTTAGAGGTCGCGACTTATTTCGACCTAGTTGATAGTAGACCTCCTTCCAAGCATCGTTGATTGAATCTCGAAGGCTAGCACGCTCTGCAGGGTCGAGTTCTTCGTCAGTGTACAAGGTCGTAAGATAGATCAATCGGTTCTTCAATAGCTCCAAGTCTGAAAGCTTTTTTCCACGATTGTTCATCGTCTCAAACGCGACAAACACATCAAATTCATCCTTGATGATGTATTCATTGAACAGAAATCTCTTCGTTAGAGTTCGATAAACCGCTTGTAATCCTTCGATGCCAAATTTTCCGTACCATGATCGGAACTGTTCCGCAAAGAAAGTCTTGGCGTTGCTCAAATTCAACGTATAGAAAGTCTCGAAGACGGTACCGCCGCCCTCTTCATTCAGGATCCGGTACCGCATGTATTGGTAGCTCGGATTGTCCGTGGTGTATCCAAACTTATATGTTCGAAAGTTATCGCCCTGAGGCTTAACCATGAACAAAAACTTCTCTTGTACTGCGACAATGCTCAGCGTATCAACGATGTAAATATTGTCGTCCGATTTACCTCGGTTTTCTGGAAGGGCGCGGATGAAGTCCACGAATGCTTGCAGAAAGATAACAAAGGTCGTAAGGCGTTGCTGCCCGTCGACAATGTGGTACATCTTGTAGGAGTGATCCTCGATCAGCCAATATTCTTTGTCGCTTTTTTTGATTTCTGATGACGGGATCTCTTTGAGCGTGAGCACTCCAGTGTAATGCGATCGTCCGCTCGGCAAATTTACCAAGTCCTCCCAGAAAGCATTCAACTGGTCTTTTCCCCATGCATACCCACGTTGATAATCTGGGATTCTGAACAGCTTCTCTTTGAAGAGGCTATCGAGTGGTTTTGGTTCATCCATAGTTCAGTCGTCGCTTGGGTGTTCTTGTGGGATTTCGAGTTGTATCGCTGGAACTGGAGATTGTTTGTGATTTAGTTTGATTGCAGCCAGTGACACCTCTGGTCATCAGAAGCTAAGAAAACAGAAATCTTTTTGAGATATCGGTCTGCTGTTCAGTGAGTAGCGTCAGCGACAAATCAAATGTTGTGCAGCTTCTTGAAGTCGCTCACGTGCAGTCTGGCCCTCGTCTAGGATTCGAATAGCGTCGGCTCGCCTCACCAAAGTGCCGAGCTGCAATTCGAAATGCTTACAGAGTTGTAGTGCGAGGTCGAGTTCCGGAGCGATCAATCCCTCAATCGAAACCGATGCTTGTTCGATACATGCGTCAACTTGCTGGATTCTTTGGTCTACATTCATAGCGAACAAAATAGGGTTGTTATCGGAGTGAAAGACGCCAAGTTTCGGCGAGTCGATACGCAGCTTCAATCGCGCGCTGCTGAGCCACACGACCTGCATTCTTCAAATAGCTTTCGGACAATTCGATTGGTACTGGCTTTTCGGTCATTCCTCGCGCGACCAAGTTTAGTGAGTCGAGCACTTCGGGTCTGTAAACATTCTCGATAGCCGCGGCTCGGCTTTCCGCCAACCAGTTTTGTGGGTCTAAACCGCCGCTAGTGCTAATCGCGAATCTCCCCTTCGCAACGAGATCTGCGTCGCCGGTGATCTCCACAATTCGCTTGCGAGTTCCATTCAATGTGAATTCGTCTCCAAGCAACTGATCCCACAGTGCATGCATGTTCCTTCTCTGCTTAGTCAAGATACGATTGGCACCTCTATCGCCGTCCTCCTCCAAGAACACCTTTTCCATGTATAGGCTACCTGCATGACACGGCTGGTGGGCGTCACTGACTAGGTGGGCGATCCAACAAAGTGCAATCGCTCGATCTCCTCCTAGTGAGTTTTTGTCGGACAAGGTGCGCTTGCAAAGCTCAAGAGCCTGCGCGATATGCAATTCTTGGGTCTCTAAATTCGCATTGGTTGGCAGAATTCCTGGGCGCTCAGGAACTTTCATCATGGAAGCGTCGCCCAGGATAAGAGCAGGTCCAAGTTCGTAGTGCCACGTTGAGCGGTTGTATACCGGCTGCTTCCTCGCAACGTCTGGCCAATACCCAGCGCGGCCAACGCGCCAACGAAGCACTTCCGTATCGTTTGGAAGCTTCTCTGGAGGGGAGAAATCTTCGATATAACGTGGATGCTTCTCGAGGACCGCAACGAGTTTGGACTGCTCGTCTTTCGACAGAAGGTCGAATGCCATTAGCGCAATAATGTGGTGCCCACCCTCAGACCATGCGAACACAGCCTGTGGCGGAAGTATTAGAATCAGGACCAGGAATAGACTTGTTAGTTTTTTCATGGGTCAGATTGTAACAAAGTACCATCGAATGGGATTCTTCTTCCAAACAATTCATCATGGCGAAATGGACAAGCTGGGACTTGCTTCCGAGCTTGAGCGATTTGCAAATGACCAATGGTTGGGAGCACACTATTCCGAGGAGGATGCGGTTGCCACAGTGATGGACCGCTTCCGTAAGATGGTTGATCAGGAACTTCAGCTGATCGAGTTACGAGCAAGTGTTGAAAAGCATGATACCTAGCAACCCAGCGCTGCAAAAGCGATTCAATCAGAATTCGAACCGCATATAGTACAGGTTATCAGACGTTGAGAACTTGCGCAGTCGTAAGGATCGATTCAATCGCTACCTACCCCTCCCCGCAGGCACTTGAGGGTAGGGCTTCGGCCACGGCTCGTGCCCAACTACCGAATTCGCGGCGGATGGCTAGCGCGTGGTCGCGGTTTTCGAGGCAGACCTCGCTATAGACGAGAGATTGCCCAGAGGCTTGGCGATTGCGGAGCCAGAGAAGCATGCTTTCGCGATCGAGGTGCTTTGGCCTGCGATGGGTGACGTTGGCGAGATTGATTCCAGCGGCCGTCAACGCCTCACGCCAGCTACCGAAGTGGCGCACTGCGGCGTCATAGTGGGCTCGATCGCGACTGCGGTTTACCTTGGCCCCTAGGTCGTAGCCCGTGGTACACAAACGACGGAGTTGTTGTTTAATACGCTCGGGCGTCAAATCACGACACCGCCCAACGTCGCGAACGTTGACACCTGCGTACCCAAGCGCCGTTTCCCACGAACCGAATTCGTTCACAGCAGCCGCATGAAGTAATTCGTCGATAGAACGAATGTTGTCCTCGAGCAAGCTGTGACCTACTAACTCCAACTCGACGATTTTGCGAATGATGGTTTCTCGAATCATCGTGCTTGCCTCGGCTTTCTCGGCATCGTCGTGATGCCAGCGGCTTCTAGCGCCTTGTTGAGGGAACCGAAACGCCGCGTGGCTGCATATGCCAAGTTCGAATCGATTTTTCGAATGTTCAGACCGGGCGAGTTCTTGATGTGTTCTCGCAACCGCTCGATGACTTTCTCCTCGCTCCAATGTTCACGAACCCGGCCATCGATACCCGCTGCCTGCAAGGCGTTATGCCAAGTACCAAAGCGATTGACGGCCGCACCGAAGAGTCCGCTGTCCTCTTCTCGGGTCGTATAAATGCTTAGCCCTGCGGCGCGACGACGCAGTATGGCATCGATGACCGCTTGATCCGTCCACTTTCGTGACAGCTCGCTGCCCAATCCAAGCGATTCAACAGCGCGTCGCCATCCACCAAAATGCTTCTTGGCTGATCGTCGCAGCTTCTGGTCATTCTGCGACTTAAGTGACAGCGCCAACCCATTCTCATAAAGATCAATGATCCGCAGCCGTACCTCATCGGCGGTGTAGTACTCACGCTTTGGCCGTGGATACCCTGCCGCCTCCATCGCCGCCGACCAGTTGCCAAACAATCTCTTGCCCGCCGAGTACAACAAGCGATCGTCTCGACTAGTTCGCTCCAAGCTCGCGCCATCGCTATGCCTTTTACGAATCGCTTCGACGACCGATCGTTTCGACCAAGCATTGTAAGGTGGAGGCTTCTTTGCACATGGCAAACCCGCAACATCCAAAGCAGCCCGTAGACTACCGAAATGTCGTCTCGCCGCATCATCGAGATTCGCATTGAATCTCGGACCGTTCTGCCGACAACGCTTCAACTCTGCGATAATCAAGTCTTTGTTCCAAAGTTTCTTCGGCATCATTACCCCTCCGTGCTCGCGAGGATCTCCTCGAAGATCCGCGTCAGGTCAGCGTGATGCGTTTGCAGATATGACTTCACCTCTGCGTGATTAAGAAGTGATCGAACGTAAATCACCAGCTTTAGCAAGTTCGTCGTGTACTGCCGGTAAAGACCTGTATAGAAATCCTGCTGCTGTTCCGCCTCCTGAAGCTTTTTAAGCAGTTGGCTCTTCTTCTCGTCGGCCTGTGTCCAAGGAGTCTTTGCACTCGAAGCCTTGGCCCGTTTTGCGACTGGCGTCTTCAAAACCAATCCGCGAGCGAACGTCGTACTGAAGTCGTTGCACGATTCCATTAGTTGCAGAATCTCTAACTGGCGATCGGGCTTCACATTGATGAGTTCCTTGGCCGTCTGCAAGTTGATCTTGATGCCATTAAACGCCTTGACCACATCCGGGTGCAGTTTATCGAGCAAACCTTTGTTGAGCCGGTGCCCAATGCTTTGCATGCCAAGGGCGCTGGCAATTGTTTTCTCGTCGAGTTCCTCCAGCGATTTGCGAAGCATCCGCATCTCTTGCGAAGCGCTTAGCTGATTCACCATGCGATTGCCCGTAAAGCCATCGCGGGTACTGTGAATCAAACACGGTACCGACTCGACCCCGAGATCCAGCAGTATCCTGTATCGCAATGAACCGTCGAGGATCTCGTAGCCATCGTCGAGCGGATAGACAATGAGCGGTTCAATCAATCCTACCGCACGTAAGCTTGCTTCAATTCGCTGACGGTACTTTTTCTCGACCTTACGTTCGTTGCGCGGCACCAGCTTGACGATCGAGATGTCGACGCCTTGCACCGGTTTGGAGCTATGTCCATTAACACTCATGATCGCACCTCCATTTCGGCTGATTGGTCGAAACGAAAGTCACCGGCTAGAGCGGGACGTTTGTCGAGCTTCTGCCTCACCAACAACTCCACCAACGCCGCGTCCTGGAAGACGGTATTGATGCCAGTCAGCAATGTCATAAAGCGGTTCTCTTTCGACTTCGCTTCTCGTACAAAGGATGTCTTGACCCTTGTCGTTTCGGCGATGTCATGTTGCAGTTGGTTGACGGTATAGTCGCGGTTGGCTGCCGACTTCTTCGAAGACTT
>JAPLNI010000062.1 GCA_026692865.1 Planctomycetota bacterium | reverse complement strand
GCACGCCGTTTGTGCGGCAGCATGTGCTCGAAGCCATCAAGTGGGCCGCGAAGGTGACGGTGATCCCTGCGAATCAAAAATAGCAGATTGAACCATGAAACACGCCATCACCGTCCTTTCCGTCCTGCTGCTCGCGCCGCTGGCCGCGCTGCATGCCGCCGACTTCATCGTTTTCGATGTCGGCGTCGCTCCCGCGCCGATCATCGTCTTCAAAGACGCGCCAACTCGCACTCGCGATGCGGCAGTGACGCTGGCGGAATACATCGAGAAGATCAGCGGGGTGAAGCCTGAGGTGATCGATGGGGAGCCGCAGCCGTTGCCGGAGCGTGCGATTTGGATCGGCGTGCAGCCGGTGGTGAAGACGTTGTTTCCGAAAACGGACTTCGATTTCAAACAACTGGAGGAGACGCTCTCCGCTTTTGGTGCGGCAGATGGCCATCCAGGTGCCATCGGGCAGGCGATTGACGGACGACTCGGTTAGCCGGCCCTCGGTGGGTTCGTTGTAATGACCGATGACTTCGATGGTGTCGCGTGATTCGTTCAGCATCGCCAGCGCGTTCTGTGCGCCGGGGAAGTTGTTGATCGCGAGGTAAGTCTTGCCGTCGATGAATTTGAAAGAATCAAGCAGGTAGAGGCCGAAGGCTTTCGCGGGTTGCTTGAATCCGTGCCTCGCGGCATCCGCATGAAAATACTGCGGCTGCATGTCGAAGGTGTCGTTGCTGGTATTGAGCTTCACACGATGGATGGCCGGCGCAAAGGTAAGCGAGGCGATGTCGAAGTCGCGATGCCATGTCTGCGACTGGCTCTTTCCGTTCTGGTCTTCGCAGGCAAAGAAGCAGCGCAGCGTGGTGTCATTGAGCTGGATGATGCGCGGGACAAAGCAGGCTCCCACCGGCAGCGTTTCATTGGCGAAAGACTGCGCGGACTTCGCCATCGGCACGATTCGCTCCACGCTCATTGTCTTCACATTCACGACCGTCAGCACACAATACTGAGCCTTTCCCGCACCGTGACTAGGCTTGATGTCATTGTCATGCTCGACAATAAACGCTCGCTCACCAACCAACACGAGATCCGCATCGTGCGCACCCTTGACCTGAGGCGCGCTGACTTTGATGAGCTTGGACAGGACTTCATCTCCTGCGCGTTTCGGGTCCCAGCCGAGTGGGAGGAGTGATGGCTTGTCAAGCTTGCTGATGACATGCTTCAGCGTTACCGTCCTGGAGACATTCTTCAGCGTTCTGTCCGAGCCATATACATCCGGTCTGCCTGTGTCACGAGAACAAGCTAGAGATTGTTAGAAGTCTTACCGAGTCGCTCCTTGCCCCTCCCAAAGGGAGGCGAAGTAACGATAGTAGATGGCATTGTGACCGCGCAGCTCGGCTACAGGTATGTTCGAAGAACGCTACACCTAGGCAAGAACTGCTCTAGCCTCTCGAATTCATTTTGTTTTCTCGCCAAGGTGATTGCGATTATTGCGAAGCACTGGCCGTTGCGGATTTTCCCAACCTCCGGGCGCACCGAGGACGACTACCGACTTTCCTGAGATGTCGTCGATACGAATGTTGTCTTCAATCCGTCCGTTGATGGACTTTCGCCAGCAGTGAATGGCGTGCCCGTTGCTCTTGATAATGTTGTCGATCACTTCATATCCGTCGAGCTGAAAGTTGGGCTCGATCGAAGTTGTGTTCGTTTCCATGTAGTTGTGATTGCATTTGACATCTCTCAAATGCCCTCGATGCGATGGGTGGCCAAGCAAGTAACCGCTTCCCTTGGGATTAATGGTTCGTGTGAACTGGATCAGTATCTTCTCAGCGTCGAATGATTCACCTGGAGTAACTGCACCGCCGGCTAAAAATCGCCCGGTGTGCTCGCCGTAAACCATGACCGATCGCATCGTATCGGTCATCGTGATTCCTTCGACGGTGATATTCTTTGCGCGGCCATGAATCAAGACACAAGCGTTGATATCTTTGACCAGCCCACTCGGAAGGACGTTGTTCGTCGCGTTCAAATCGATTGTCCCTTTCCCATGAATACGAACGTTCTCAATCGGATCGAATTGAAGCCCATGCCCGACGCGTATGCCATACGATTCACGACCATCATAGGATAGAAACCAGAGGCTCCCTTTGTTGTGGCCACGTACTTGGTCAAAGCGAATTTTGATCCCGTGGTTTAACTCTTGCCAGTCTCCCGTAATGGGAATCTTTGTCTTATGTGTCGCAAAGAGCGGCCCAAAACCCCAAGCGAATGTGTCTGGTTCGCCATCCGTACCTTCACCGTCGATCGTAATGGTGTAAACAGTGTCTTTGAGCCCCAGATCATATTCGCCGCCGACGGACAAGTCATCGAGTTTCTTGGGGGCTCCGTGATCGGTAGTGATCTCCGCTGTCGGTTCCAAAATCGTCTCACCGTCGGCAAGCTTCAGGGTCGCATTGGCCTGAAGTTCAATTTCCACGCTCTTGTCGACATACAGTATCGATTGATGCTTACCGAGCTTGTGTTGATGGAGTCCAGGAAGAAAAACAATCCGATCACCTGGTGCCGCTCGATCGATGACGTCTTGAGGTGATTGACCTGGATGAATCGAATGTTCGTTGCCGAAAATCGTTTCCGTGCGCATGAAAAAGAGCACGAGCAACGTTAATACTCTCGCGTAACTACCGATCAATCTTCTTTCATGCGTACTCGCCGCGGTTGTCTTCTTCATTTCTTTACTCGACTTGATTAATAAGGTGACAGGTCGTTTGAAAGGTATCGAAAAACGCGGATGATCGTCAAATTCGGCACGCGAAGCGTGCCTTCGACTTTTATGGCATGGTAGGAGATAGCGTTTCGATGATGGTCGCTCGCGTGCGGTCGCTTGACAACACACGAATCTAGCATACCATATTGCAAACGTGCGTCTACCTGCCAAAATTCTAGTAGAGGGCATTTTTGTAATCGTGAATACAACCCGCATAAGCCAAGATTCAATCGGAAGGTCGTTGCTATGTATCGAGTCTCCTATTTTCGATTCTCTTTGACGGTTTTGCTTGTCTTTACCTGGCGTGCACAATGTGACTTCACGCCGAAATTGATGGGGCAGGAAGCGACTCGTACGTCCCAAGTCCCCAGAGCTTCCAAGTTAGATCGAGAGCTCAAGATTCTAGAGAACGCGAATCTCAAGCCGTCTCTATTTGTTGATCTCGGTCCGACCTGCAAAGTCCCCGACGCAATGACCGTCGACTCGAATAACAATGTGCTCGTGTCGATTCCCAACTTCATCGGCTATAACGAACTTGGAAGCCGCATTCTTTCGATTGATATGAATCGCAAGATCACCAATTGGTTCGTCGATCTCCCCAAGAGCCCAACGACTGGGGAAGTCCATCCAATGGGGATGGAGTTTGGACCCGATGGGAATCTCTATGTTGCCGACAATCAATACTTCACTTCCAAGGACTACGCTTCCAGACTGCTGAGAGTCGTAATGGAAGGTGGCAAACCAATGCGATGCGAAGTCGCCATTGAAGGCTTTAAACTTGCCAATGCGGTGCGATGGAAGGGTGATTATGTCTATGTGAGCGATACCTTTTTCGATTTGGAGGACCAGCCACGTCAGAGTGGTATTTACCGAATCGGTTTAGACGAGATGAAGAAAGGCCTTGTAACCCTGAAACCGGCCGCAACGGATTTTCGTTTGATCGCGAGGTACACCACGAAAGACGGTACGGGCGAAACCGCAGGCGCTGATGGAGTGTGTTTCGATCGAGACGGCAACCTCTATTGCGGAAACTTTGGAGATGGCGTTGTCTCACGCACCAGCTTTGATGCGACTGGCAAGCCAATCAGTCAGACTGTGGTTATCGACCATCCGTCGTTTACGTGCTGTGATGGGATCGTTTGCGATCTCAAGACCAACAAGATTTATCTAACCAATAGCAAACTGAATTCCGTTCACGTGTATAACGTCGATGATCACTCGCTACAGGTGCTCTGGGAGAACGACGACGATTCAGGCGCAACGGGATTGCTAGACCAACCATGCGAGCCAGTGATACGCGGAGACGAATTGATTATCGTCAACTTTGACATGCCCTTCCCCGGATTGAAAAACACGGTGAATGACGACCACCACACGATGTCGGTCTTCAAGATTCGCTAGCCGCTTAGCACATGACGCGTGTTAGATACTCGCCAGAAAGTCCTCTTGGCCCAATGGGACAATGACTACATGAGGAGCAAGCGATGGTAGTCACACAATTCAACTCTCCCCATAGCCTCATCGTTGGCGGCGGCGCAAGGAAGCGACTTGCAGACCAGATTCTGAAGCGGGGAAAAAGTCGCGTGCTGGTGGTAACCGATGCACATATGGTGGCCAGCGGCAAAATTCAAGAAATCGAGGTCCTCTTGCGCGAAGCAGGCATCAAGACATCGATATTCTCGAAGGTCCAACCCGATCCCACTGTTGAAAACGTTGAACAAGGGATCGCCGCGTATCGAGACTCGCAATCCGAGCTCATCGTTGGCATTGGTGGCGGAAGTCCTATGGATGCCGCCAAAGCCATATCGATTCTTACGACCAATCCGTTACCACTCGCCCAGTACATGGGGTATCACAAGATTCCCAAGGCCGGTTGTCCGCTTATCTTAATACCAACCACAGCTGGCACCGGAAGTGAAGCAACCAAGGTCTCGGTCATTACGGATCCAGTTCGCAATGTCAAGATGATGTTGCTCGACGAGCATTTGCAGGCAGAGGTGGCAATCGTCGACTACGAGTTGAGTGTTTCGATGCCGAAAACGCTCACAGCCCATGTCGGAGTTGACACGTTTAGCCATGGATTGGAAGCATATGTTTCTCGCAAAGCGAACCGGCTGAGCGATCCGATCGCTCTCTCGTGCTTGCAACTTTGTAGCAAGTATCTTATTGCAGCTTATGAAGATGGCAACAACATGGAAGCTCGGGAAGGGATGATGATGGCAGCCCTTCAAGGAGGAATGGCATTTTCGAACAGCAGTGTTTGTTTGATTCACGGTATGAGCCGTCCTTTGGGTGCCCATTTTCATCTGACGCACGGACTATCGAATGCAGTCTTGCTTCCCGAAGTGGCCAAGTTTTCTTTAGAGGCAGCCGAATCTCGTTATGCGGAAATTGCAAGAACGCTAGGGATTGTCCCCATTCATACCGCTGATTCGATTGCTGCAAGTGCCTTGTTGCCTTGGCTTGAGCATCTGAACAGAAGATGTGAAATTCCTCGTATGCGAGAACTTATCAAGGATCAACGAGTGTACGAGAGCAAGCTTCACGAGATGGCACAGGCGGCGATCGAATCGGGAAGTCCAGACAATAATCCTCGTGTTCCAACCTGCGAACAAATCATCGACATCTACCGTTCCATTTGGTAGTTTTCGCCCGCAAAGTCCCTTTTCAAATACATTGAAGGAGTAAGCAGCTTGTTTGATCGAAAGAAATCTCGGCTCAATCGTTTATTCAACACTTCCGGAAGATGCCTCGACGTCGCGATCGACCATGGCGTTTTCAACGAGTACTCCTTTCTCGACGGCCTCGAGGATATGGAACAAACCGTCAAGATGCTGGTGAAAGCTGGGCCCGACGTGATTCAGATGAACTATGGCCAAGCCGATCTGCTTCAGAGTCTTCCGGGAAAAAACAAGCCGGCTTTGTTGATGCGCGTCGATGTCGGCAATCCCTACAACCCTATGACGCATCGTACCATGTACAACGTCTTAACGAACCCAGAAGAACCGATCTTGATGGCATTGCGAATGGATGCGGCAGCCGTAGTATGCAATCTCTTGTTGCTACCCGATGAGCCAGACCTACATCGAATGACGGTTCAGAATGCGGCTCGACTGCGCAATGAGTGCGAAAAGTATTCGATGCCCTTGATGATCGAGCCGTTGGTGATGAAACGCGGGCAAGGCTACTCAGTAGACGGTAACAAGAACCTGATTGTACCCCTTGTTCGACAAGCGCGCGAGTTAGGAGCTGATATCATTAAGGCAGACCCAACCGACCATCCAGAGGATTATCATGAGGTCGTTCAAGCAGCTCGATGCCCCGTCCTGGTTCGCGGCGGCGGTAAAGCCGACCTGAAGGAGGTATTTCAACGCAGCCATGCTTTTCTGCAGCAAGGTGCAAGCGGCCTTGTTTACGGTCGCAATGTCTACCAGCATCCGAGCTCCGACAAACTGGTCAAGGCGCTGATGGCGATGATCCATGAACAGGCGAGCGTTGAGGCAGCGCTGCAGGTCTATAACGAATGAGCCGTCATCGATCTTTGGGAACTTACTATCTTGGGATTGATATCGGTGGTACGGTATCGAAGGTTGCACTGCTTGATCGCGATGGCCGCGAAATCGCAGTTGCAAGTCGGTCGGTCGAAACGCTGCGCCCACGATCGAATTGGTCGGAACGCGATATGAATCGGATGTGGTGCGATACCGCTTCTGCTATTCAAGAAGTCATTGCGAGAAGCGGGATTACGTCAACTGAGATTGCTGCCATTGGCTGCACCGGCCACGGCAACGGTTTGTACTTGATCGATGCCGATGGCTTGCCAGTACGGAATGCAATCAATTCGGACGATTTACGAGCGAGAGCGATCGTAGCGATTTGGCAAGAACAAGGTCTTCATGAAGTCGTACTCCCCAAGACCATGCAAAGCCTTTGGCCAGCTCAGCCCAATGCGCTGCTTCGATGGCTAAGCGAGAATGAACCTGAAACCTTTCGCCGAGCTCGATGGATGTTAATGGCGAAGGACTACATTCGCTTTAAATTGACGGGCGAGATCTGTGGAGAACTTTCGGACATGTCGGCGCTGAGTCTGATGGATAATCGGACGGGAGAATGGGACTCGGAGCTTTTTCGGATTTGGGGGATTGAGAATGCGTTTCAGAAAATGCCGAGAATCGTCAAGTCAACGGAGGTCGCTGGACAGGTAATTGAGGAAGCAGCTTCAGCATGTGGCTTAGCCATAGGGACACCAGTTTGTGGAGGCGCGTTCGATATCGATGCTTGTGGATTGGCTTCGGGCATGGTAGACGAGACCCAATACTGCATTGTCTCCGGAACGTGGGGCAATCATTTGTTTATCGCTCCGCAACCGGTGATTCACTCCGACATATTCATGTGCAGCCGATACGCCATCGACGGTTGGTATCTCCACCTGGAAGGCAATCCAAGCGCGGCCGGCAATCTTGAATGGTACCTTCGTAACTTTTGTCGCCATGAATTAAGCGATGGCAAGCCAACCGCAGCAGCCTACCTGAAATGCGACGCGTTGTATAAAGAAAGTGAGCCGGAGAACGGTCTTCTATTTATGCCATTTGTCAATGGAAGTCATCTTTGTCCGAATGCAAGCGGCGCGCTTCTGGGAATCGAGTCTCGACATGAGCTTGGTGATGTCTTGCGAGCGGTCTATGAATCGATTGCCTTCTCTCATCGAAACCAGCTGGAACGCATGCGTCGATTCACGAGTAAGATCGAAAGCATCCGCCTTACCGGAGGAATGACCAGGAACCGCGCTCTCGTGCAGCTCTTCTCGGACGGTTTTCAATTGCCGATATTCGTACCTTCTGGATCGGAGCAAGGGGCTCTTGGGGCAGCAATCATCGCATCGGTTTCGATCGGTGATCATCCAAGCCTCGTTGAAGCCGTACGTTCAATGACTCAATTGAGTGAGCCGTATCAGCCACAAAGCGATCGTTCGAGGTACTTGGAAGATAAATATCAATGCTATTCAATAACCGTCGAAAGAATGCGGCCAGTTTGGAATACCCTCAGGTAACTCTTCAAAGTAGAAGGCGCGATCCGTAAGTCCAGCTAGCATGTTACGATAATGCCGATCATTTCCCGTCGGTTAGACTGCAACGGATATCAAGCGCGACGATTTAAACCCATTCTTTGTTCCATCGAATACTATGCCAAAAACGAAAGAAGTCTCCCCGGGCGAACGATACAGCGTTCCCAATCTTGAACGAGCGCTTCAAATCTTGGAGACGATTGCGGATCGTCCTGACGGAATGACGATGAGTGAGACGGCGACCGCTCTGAAGATTCCTCGGAACAGTGCCTTTCGAATTCTATCCACGCTTCTGGCACATCAATATGTGCTTCGTGACGAAGCAACGCAGCGGTTTCGTTTAAGTGGAAAGATGCTTGGACTCGGTTGCAAAGGAACAGGAACGGACCGATTGCTTGAGTACAGCCACGATATTCTTCCGCGATTGCGAGATGAAACGGGTGAAACGGCACTGATGGGGCGCTTGATTGATGATAGCGGGGTCGTCCTGCATCAATCGCCGAGCAAACAAGCGATCAAAGTTCAGGTCGAAATTGGTGTTCGGTTTCCGTTGCACACGGCTGCACCCGCCAAAGCTATTCTCGCTTGGATGAATGCGGCGGATTGTGAACGCATCGTTTCGGGAATGAGCTTTCCGAAGATCACGAACAATACGATCACGAATCGCAAAGCGTTCCGCGAGGTTTTGGAAAAGACGCGTCAAGTTGGCTATGCTGTTGAACACGGAGAAGAAGTGGAGGGAATCACGTGCGTTGCCGCCCCCGTGTTTGACTTTCAGTCGTCCGCCATCGCCGCTCTCTGGGTAACTGGGCCAGACTCACGCCTTGATAAGAAAAAGCTCGCTGACATTGGCGCCATTGTAAGCAAGTTTGCCTTATTGCTTTCTCAACGATTGGGGCACATCGAAAAAAATTCGGGTCGATAATGAACCATCCTTGAATGAAGCCAGTGTGCACCTGAAAGATGAATCGCACCCTCGAAGCCCACCAACAAAGGCCAGAAAAATAGGCACTGTGCCTTCATCTGCGCCGCTCGTCAGTCGTCAACCACCGGCGAACGACCTACAAGCAGCTCCGACAAAGGCAACTACACGAAACTCATACCATGTAACCCAAACAAGAAAATCCAAAAATAGTGACGACCGTAACTTGCCAGACCCAGGACTTCATAGTCTATCGCGTTCACTTAGTTGATAAGTGCTTGCTTGTTACAACGCCGTGTGCTTCCGACCCACCGAACCGGACCTCAATCTACCCGACCGCTGTGTTAACAGCCGATAGAGTTCATGCGTTGTCACCGATTACTGGTGGTTAAGCCGCTTTGTATCTTGCCACTCCGCGATTGACGTGGTCGTGTCGCCCGAGAATTCGAGCGAGTCAGGGTGTTAAAGCGGAAGACTTTTGTCCGCATTGTGGCAAACAGATCGAAATTGGGCCACCTGCAAATGTTCCTTGGTGGCGATACGATCCCGGAGAAGGTGCTTTGCTGGGTTGTGGGCGGATTACTTACCGATGTTGCTCTCCAAACGCGCTCAAAGGAAATTAACCCATCCACGCCAAGCCTCGGGCCGAGCTCGGGTTATCCGAACGTAGCCACGCGCCTTGATTGAAATGATGATGCCAAAGCACAACGCGCGATACATTCATAACGCTAGTGCTGTAACAGCCTTATTTCCGCGAATTCAAATGTTGATACGTTGGACTTTGCCAACTGCCCTTGCCGTGATGGCTTCACCCCGTTGCCTGCGTTCGAGATCAGCGGCCAGATCATTACCACAAATCATCAAAATCGTTGACGAGTATGACTAGTTTGCCCAAGGCGAAATCGTAAACAGGTGAAGTTTCAAAACGTCTTGGGGCGCAGAGTGACATCGACGGTCCGGCGTGTCCAGACCGGCGCGAGTTAGCCAAAACGATGTTTTTTTCCATTGGGCGGTTGGTAGGCTTCTTGCTGACAAAGGACGGTTCGTCCTTAGGCACGAACGCAGAGCGCATTCGGGCCTGAATTTAACTCATCTGCGAAGTCAAAATGATGGAACTGCAGTTCCGCGGGCGCTCCGGCGTGTCAATCCAGGACGAACCGCAAACAAGGCGCGCTCACACTTACGAGCAGTCGTATCATGGGCTTGGGAAAACGACCTTCTAGATTCGCTGCCTCGATTCCCCAAGTTGAAACCACAGCGCGACGTTGCCGGCCGCCACTACCTAACCAAATCGGAGCTTAACGCACTTTATTTTGCGACCCACAAAATGAAATGTCCGCGTGGCTGGAATCATCGCTGGCATGTGGGAAGGTACTGGAGGTGTGCTCTCGTCATATTCTTCAACTACGGTGTCGATACTGGTACGATTTGGCAGACTTTACCATTTCACGAACCGATACTTTGGCGACACATCTCGTGGAGTAAGAAGTCGCCAAACCGAGATATGAAAGAACCTAACCCCTGGGGTTGGCTTTACTATCGACGCGTTAAAACGGACAAGGCGTTTTGGCGTCCAATGAATCGAACCGTTCGGTTGCATCTGAAGAGCATTCAGCCTGAACAACTGGATCTTGATGCTCCTGTATTTTCAGGTGGTGGCAGTCGACCAAATGAAGTCTTCCGACAACTCTGCCAGCTTGCTGAGGTTGCGCCAAAGCGAGATGTTGAAACGGGTGACGAGTGCCCTTGGGTACTAAAGGACCTTCGCAAAACATGCGCGACCTACTACGACGAACACGTGCCTGAATCGTCGATTGAGATATTGGGACACTCAGTTGGTGGAATCACGTACCGTCATTACGCTCATCGAGCGCCATTGGCATTTCGTGCGATTTTAAGTCTGCCACAACCCACCGCATTCACGATGCTTGCTAGAGGCTTCGAAGATAAATGCCCATGTTGCCGCCGAAAATTCGAACAGCCGGGACTGTAAGCAGGATTAGTCGGCTTCATGACATGGTCCGTCGGCTCGTCCTGAGGAGTACGACACCGAGAGCTTTTGCCGCTAGGTTTGCCAAATCACGTGGCCCAAAAAATGAAGGCCGTTATGGATGTTGGCAGTTAGAAGCATACCTGGCCATGTTACGCCAAGGCTTTCTCGAACAGAACAAGCAGGCGCGCCCAAGCTTTTTCGGAGAGCTCTTGGTTGTAAACTTTGGTGTCTGGAGGACACCACCCATGACCAGCTTTGTAGACCTCAATCTCCGCAGGCAAGTTGGCCTGAGCGAAAGAGTCCTTCAGTACGTTCTTAGCCTCTGGTTCTTTTTGGTCATCGTTTTCGGCAATGCAAATCAGGAACTGCGCTTTCATCTTGGGTATCAACAGATGAGGACTATCGGGTTTTTGGGTGACGAGTCCACCGCCGTGAAACGTGCCGCCAGCACCGATGCGTTCGGGGACTGCCGCTGCGGTTCGCATAACAATTGGACCACCCATGCAATATCCGATCGTACCGATCTTCTTCTTCGTATCGGTTTGTGGCTGAGCGTCGAGCCACGCCACGAACGCTTTGGCATCATCGTAGTGCGTCTTCTCGCTCAATGTACGTGCTAGTGGAAACACATCTTGAATGGGTGTGCTGCTTGCATCCTGTGCTACTGGCGCTTTCTTGGATCGATAGAATGGAT
>JAPLNI010000061.1 GCA_026692865.1 Planctomycetota bacterium | reverse complement strand
TATGCAACCTAAGACGATTTTCACGTCTTCATGACAACGTTTCTAAAGAATACGATCTGAACGAGATGCTAACAGCAAGGCAGGCTTTCATAGCTTGGCCTGCAGCAAACAATTCAGGAAAGTATCCTTGCCGAATCGGCCGTGTCGCAATCTCTGATTACAAGGGCAATAACCTTGCACAAAGACGTAACGTATCGGTGGCAGTGATTAGGGAAGTTTCCATCGACCGGTAATTCAATCCTCAATCGGAAAGTGACGTAACTTCACCGCCCGAACGGCTTCCTATTCTCCGCCAAACTTCAAGTTCAATAAAATCTGGGATTATGCGTACCGAACCGTCCATCAAGAGTACATTAACACCCCCGGTGTGATAGCTGCGACTGGTTACGACAGCATATGTTGGAAGCGTTGCCGAGCGGCCTTCGCGCATCGAATTGAAATCGATGTCGTACAATTTACCGTTATCGATATGCGGTACTTTCGTGTTGGGCGCGAAGGTGGTGGTAAAACCAGTTTGGTGCATTCGTGCGTCGACCCACTCAGTGTGTCCCGAATCGGTTTTAAACTCTCCACCAAAGGCCGATATGGCTTCGGGAGTTGTCGGAACAGAAGCGATGCCGCTCGGGTTTCCACCGTCTCTTAAGTAGGGTGTATAAGCTTTGACTTCTGCCATGCCCAAGGTGTTACTTAGTCCATCGGATATCTCCGCTAGTTTCGTACCTCGGTTTATCAGGAACACGCCACTTCCGCGATCGCTAGGTGGTTGTGCGATATGCCAAAGGCCTGCATTAGCGCCATAGGTTAACGGATAGTGCGTAAATGTAGGGGAGTCAATCCGTTCACGATCATTCCGCTCACTTGGGCAAAGGAGATGCGGTATTCGTACTCTTGCCACGGCAGGTTGAACGCTAATCGGCTTCGTGAAGTCCACTAGGTCATGCAGGTTGTTTTGCTCTAAGAAAGGCAGGAGACGGACCTGAATGCTCCAATAAACTGAACTACCTGCGGATTGGTAGTCGCCTAGTGGTGGAAGTTTTCGAGTTGCGATTTCATGATTGTGGAGTGCCAATCCAATCTGCTTTAAGTTGTTTTGGCACTGCATTCGTCTCGTGGCCTCGCGAGCCGATTGAATCGCAGGAAGCAACAAGCCTGCAAGCATCCCAATAATCGCAATTACGACCAAGAGTTCAACTAAGGTAAATCCGCGCAGTTTCATAATACGATTGCCGACAGACACAAATTACTCGAGGGGATCTGGGTTAAACCAACGATCGCAAAAATTTTAAATCTAATCGCTCACCATGTTTGCTATAAAACATTAATTACTCGTTAAGAGTTGAGGCCCGCCCTGTGCAAAAAGTACGATCTGAAGTTTTTCGGTCTTTTTAGATAGATGGAATGCGACAGTCAGCGATGCGTAACAAGTTAATCTGATCGAATTCGATTCGGATTGCGTCGACCTGAAGGCGCGATAGATACGTCGGCGCAGACGATTACTAATGCTGAATCAAAGCTTGATTTCAAACGCGTTCAATTGAGAGAGGGTGTTGCGCAGCCCTACGTGAGTATCTCTTGAGCAGTCCACCGAGTCGTTCGTTACAATGGACGTCACCCAAGCGAATGGTATTCGGTACCGTTACGAGGACACCGAGCACTATCGCGCGACCAAAACGTTTCTTGACAACCCTGCTCGGATGATTAAGCATCTAATCGGTATAAGCCCGGACGAGTGAATCTATCTGCCATTTACCCAAGAATCTCAAGTCTTTATTTAGAAGGATATTGTCCATCCAGCTGCTTTAGAAGAAACGCTAGAAGTCAGCGACTACTTGTCTTGGGTGCTATCGACGGCAGCAAGGAACTGATCGATCAAGCCGCGAGGTGCCTTGACGATATGTTCAGGACCGGGAAACCGTCCGCTTTTGACATCGGCAATGTAGTCTCGAAAACCTCCAACTCGCTCTGCTTGCATCGCTTGCTCCATCTGGAAGAGGTCGCGGTATTGCTTGGTATGGCGTGGGTAAGGAGGAGCGTGATTACCCAAAATGTCTTCCGCAAACATGAATTGAATATCGCCGCCACTACCAGCGCCAATCGACGATGTCACCAGCCGAGTGCGAGTGGAGATTTGCATCAGTAGCTCAGCAGGTACGACTTCAACCTCGACTGCCCAAGCTCCTGCTTCTTCGAACGCCTGGATCTGCTTGTGTACCCATAACGCCTCCTCGATGGTTTTTCCGACCGCTTTAAGGCCACCGGTCCATGTGCTCAAGCGAGGCACAAGCCCAGCATGTGCCTCAACAGGGATTCCAGCACTCGAAACAGCACGAATCAGCTCTGGTCCCCATTGGCACATGATTCCATCCGCCCCAATTTCCATGGCATCGTAGCCAGCACGAATTGCTTCGGCCGCGGTAGCAATCTTTGTCAGTCCAATACAAAAGGTCATGAATGTATGAGGTGCTGCTTTTCGGATCGCAATGGCACCGGCCGGGTTGCTTGGATCAAACTTAACTTTCAGCGTATCGATTCCAGCTTCTTCAGCCGCTATCGCCTCGCTAGTCGTGAAGGGCATGGTCTCGGTGAGAACTGTTTTGCCTTTCAAGTCTTGCAAGTGCTTGACGGTATAGTTTCGAGTCGCATAAGCGCCGCCAAGAGTCATCGTCCGGTGCAATCCTCGCTTGTGAGCATCTCTTGGAGGTAGTACGTTCGAAGCTGGTATCTCGTCGGATTTCATTTATCTTGCCTCTTCTTCAAAATTTCAACTTCGGACTTTAGAGTTGGCAGAAGCCGATCAAGGTGCGAAAGAAGGTCACGACTGGCGTGAACAATCGTCAACACCAACACATTGACTTTCCACTTCGTGCAGACAACAACATACGATTCAACGCAGTGAGTCAGAAGGTTATCTATAACTGGAATCGGCAAGAGAATGCCAGGCTCTAACTCGACTAGAGCAAAACATCGATCGAATGCGTCGAGGTACTTGGTTGCTTGTGTTTTCGAATCAAATCGCGAACGAATTCGCTCGGCATGCATACATTGTCCCATCGCCCGATTCGCCGTCCACGAATGCCCGCAATTCATCTGTGAGCGATAGATTTAGCGTTGAGCCCCTGATACTCTCCTTTCGATCCAATATCCCATTCCGCCCGTTAGATGTCAATAATTGCCATAATTCCACTTTTAGCCTACTTGTTTGTAAATCCCTCTCTGCTCAGTCGAAGTGAGGATACTTAATTGAAGCAGTACTCTGGCAATCGCGACCCACGATTCGTTGCAGTCCATCGTGGTGGCAATCTCGATCTAGCTACACATCGCTTGCTAGTAGGTTGGGCGGCTGGAAGTTGGTGGTAGCGACCTGTTCTTCAATCCACGGGACCACATCGTAACCAGTTCCGTGGGCATCGTCGCCCAGGTCATGATCGAGGCTCAGATGGGTGACGCCGTCAGCATTCAAAAGTTGGATGACTTCTTCTGGCCAGCGACAGCCATGCCATCCGTCCGGAGTTGGTCGTTCATCATCAAGGTAGATCTTCAATTCTGCTTCCTTTCAATCTCTCTGGTACACGACCTAGAATCACAGCAATTTGAGGTGCCCGGTCACTTGGTCGGTCTTTGACACTTCATCTGGCCCAATGGCAAGACAGGTTCGTGTCGGCTGGCCGTGAAATTCGGTTCGGCCGCTGTCTGTGATCAGATGAACCTCAATTCCCATTTCGATGGCTTTGTCGTGAATCGCCATCAGTTCCTCTTCGCTGTTGCAGCGAACGCATACCTTCGCAAAAGATCCCATAATCCAAGTTTGCTCGTTGGGTGTGAAATCATCCATGCAAATAGATGATTTGCGCTGCAACTTTCGTGTGAGAAACGACATCGAAGCATGCGCACCCTGAGCGATCTGCTTTCCTCTGCGCATCTTTAGGTCGTGTCGCATGACGATGACCTGCTTTATGGTTGGGGCTTCGGATTCTTCCATTCACTGTTTCTCCGCTTTACTTCTATGCATCAAATTAAGAACAACCTCGAGCCGGAAATGCGACCCGCGGGTGTTAAGTTTCAAGTATACGACGATTGGACCGGAGTCCAAATCGCGTTACAGTTCGATCGCTTCAACTTCAACGATGAATCGCTGGTTGTTGTCGGCGATGAACTACATTACCCAGTAAAAAAGTCATGACTTTCTCTTGGCAATCCGCTCTTGTTTGATCCGGTCGCGACATGCCTTACACTTTCGTAGTGACAAGGATTGAATGACTATGGCAGCTATCAAGGAAAAAGGCAGCAACAGCCCGAACGAAAAGAGCGATGGGAAGAAAATAGCAACTCCAATCGCTTGCAGTTTCTCGCGGCGCATTATGCAGGATTGGCATTGTTGAGGTTCTTCTTGAGTCGATTCTTCTACAGTTTCCATTTTGCAGATAGTAAACAGCAACTTTTTGGACTACTAGTTGTTAACAGTTGTCAAATTCCCAAGGGCTCTATCTGAGTTTACTCGAAACGCAAGTTGAAAGCCGTAGTCCCTCGTCGAACGCATGAACTTAAGTAGCAGTCAATTTTCATCTATAAGTGTAGTTGTAAAAGTCTTACCGGTGGGCTCAACAATTGCAACGCAGGTGCAGTGGTTATCGTAGTGACCAATGCCATAATCACCATCATCGCGAACAGTGTTGGGCTGATGACGCCCAAGTCGAGATCGATGTTAAGGACGATCAATTCCATTAGCCCCCGGGTGTTCATCAGCATGCCAAGGATTCCGGCATCTCGCCAGGATTCGCCTGCATAACGGGCTGCGAGGAGAGTACCGCCAAACTTTTCCAAGGTTGCTACAAAAATGATCACTAAGCATACGAGCCACTGACTCCAGTCGTTTAATAGACCGATTTCTGTTCGCATCCCCGTGTAGGCAAAAAATGCAGGGAGCAGTAGAAAGCAACAGATCAAATTCGTTCAAGCATCAGGCAGGATCCGCTTTGCTCCTTAGTATCAAAAAACAACACCCGCGAGCCGGAACGCCAACTCGCGGGTGGTTATTGCTAGTATACAGCAGTTAGACCGTAGTCCAACTGCTCACTGCAAGCCGTTCAAACTATTGTTGTTTGAAGTCGCATCTTCGCACCGTAGTGAATACGCGACATAACTATTCAGTGTGCGCAAAAGGTCAAACGATCATTTATCCACAACCTAAAAAAGCCATCTACACGGCATGAACAAATCTCTCTTTGAAGAAAGCGATTTGTACTCATTCATGTTCGACTCCAACTATTGCCCACTAGCTTTATCAAATAATTCAAGCCTACTTGAGAGAGCAAAAAAGTTGGTGCCCAGAGTCCAACAAAGATGCCGAATCGTTCAGCGTGTGCCTTCGATTCAACTGTTTCGCCTCCTGTCAGAAACCAAATAGCAATCGAGCCTATAATGGATGCGAATGCCAGAAAAAAGCAAAGCGTCGGTAGGTTTTTAGATACCGGAGAATTCATAAAATATCTTTTGCAGGAAAAGAGCAAATGGAAGCTTCTAAGAAGCACAAGCCTTAGGACACTAGGTTTATTCGAAATTGAGGAACCTTAGTTTGCTATTTCTCCGAGAGAGGTACTTTATGTTTAACTAGCCCCACCTCGGTGCGGGCATTCGTGACGTATTAAGTTCGATTTCATTACGAAGATCGGCGTGTAGAAAAGTCAACTAGCTCGGCAAGATGACAGAGTCGACGACATGAATAACACCATTGGTGCAATGGATGTCCGCCGAAACAACGGTCGCATCGTCAATCATAACTTTGCCATCCTTCACTGCAATCTTGATAGGCTTGCCAGCAACGGTTGTAGCTGTTGTGAGCTTCATCACATCGGCTGCGGTGACTTTACCAGCTACAACGTGGTGCGTGAGGATACCGACCAACTTGTCTTTGTTCTCAGGTAAGATCAAACTTTCAACAGTTCCCGCAGGCAACTTGCTAAACGCTTCATCTGTTGGGGCAAACACAGTGAAGGGACCTGCGCTCTTGAGCGTATCCACCAAGCCAGCTGCTCCGAGCGCTGCGGCAAGAGTCTTAAACTTACCCGCACCAACAGCTGTATCAACAATATCCAACATAAAACATTTCCTTGCCTCTTCTTACTTGACTCGCACCGCCAGGAATTCTGGTCAAGATTACGGACGAAGACTTTGAGAGCTCAAGAGTGTAGTGCAAGGGTAACCCCTTGGCGTTTACACATCGTCTGACGAGCCAAAAGAAGAATAGAATTAAGTTCGTCCGCGAACACCTCGGTTCAGGATAACCAAATTTTTCTAACTTCTTCAATTGAATGCCTCACATTTGTTAAAAGAAGTCGAGTATCCCAAAGGTGCCCTAGTCTAAAAAAAATTTGGTCAATGCGTGGCTATATAGGTGTGTGACGAGACTAGATGAACGACTGCTATTGATTTATTCGACAGTGAATGCGGCTTGGTCTTTGCTCGAACTGATTTCGGAATCTATCGTTAGTCCTGAATTAGGGACGCTTGCTAGGCGTGTCTTGGATTGCTGCATAAATGCCTTGGCGAAATC
>JAPLNI010000060.1 GCA_026692865.1 Planctomycetota bacterium | reverse complement strand
AGCTATCTCTGTGTTTGATTAGACTTTCACTCCTCCCCACAGATCATCCCATCGGTTTTCAACCCAAATGAGTTCGGTCCTCCACGCAGTTTAACCCGCGCTTCAACCTGTCCATGGGTAGATCACACAGTTTCGCGCCTATTGCCCATAACCAAATCGCCCTATTCAGACTCGGTTTCCCTGTGGCTTCGTCCCGTAGAGACTTAACCTGCTATGAACAATAACTCGCCGGATCATTTTGCAAAAGGCACGCCGTCACCCATGTAAACATAGGGCTCCGACCGCTTGTAAGCGTACGGTTTCAGGTTCACGTTCCTCCCCTTGTCGGGGTTCTTCTCACCTTTCCATCGCTGTACTGAGTTAACTATCGGTCATCAAGGAGTATTTAGCCTTACGGGATGGTCCCCGTAGATTCAGCCGAGATTCCACGTGGCTCGGCTTACTCAGGTACCCCTCGGGAGGCGCTACATTTTCACTTACCGGACTGTCACCGTCTATGGTCAGCCATTCCATGCTGTTCAGTTAATGTTCGCTTTGTAACTCCCATGTGAGAGGCCCTACAACCCCGAAGAGGAAACCTCCTCGGTTTGGGCTATTCCGCTTTCGCTCGCCGCTACTAACGGAATCGATTTTTCTTTCTTTTCCACCAGGTACTAAGATGTTTCAATTCCCTGGGTTGGCCACATATACCTATGTATTCAGTATAAGTTAATTCGAGCATCTCGGGATCATCACTTGTTTGTCAGCTCCCCCAAGCTTTTCGCAGACTTCCACGCTCTTCATCGCCTCTTGATACCAAGACATCCCCCGTACGCCCTTAGTAACTTGACCATCGGAATCGCGAACTCTTTCGAGATCACAACTCTAATGTTGCATGCGTTTCTCAAGTGGATAATGATTAACCACAAGCCGCACATGCTTTCGCTTCTCTTTGTATGCGCTCGTTTGAGAATCAGTATTCAGGAAATCTATAAAAAGATTTCACAAAACCGACCTTCAAACAAAATTGTGTCATCGGTACCCTGTCATCCGGAAAGGAATAACTTCGTCCGATGACCAAAGATGCCATCTACCAATCCAACCATTTTTTCAAAGATCAATTTCCCGCCACTAAGAAACGATTTGGCTCGTGTTCTTTGATTTGCGGGGAGACACATCTTAGTGATCGTCTGGTGCTGTGTCAACAGCATTCAGAAGATTTTTTGAAGTGTCACTCAGCCGGTCTCTGCGACTCACATCGCGTCTCCCGGTCAAGGGAGCGAGAATCATCCAGATTTCTGACTCTACCGCAATGGCTGTTTGTCGGAATTCTTCACTTTTCTGTAAGTGCTTTCGGGGAAAGCGGTTACGTTAATGGTCTTTGGCGACGATTCTCCAAGACTGCTTTCGTGAAGTTAGGGTTTCGACGTTTTTCACGCCCGCCCTCGATGATTCATCTCAATCCCGGCGAACTGATACGATCCACAAACTCTTCCCCTCAACAAGATGGTTCGTGCACTCCGAAAAATGGTCTTAACTAATTTCGCGCTCTCACGCTGGTTTCAAGGGCAATAATTGCTCTAAGGGATTGTTTCCTACCTTTGCACGTCAGTTCAACGAGTTTCTGGGGGGTTAGTCTGGGAGTAATTTTGGATTTTTACTGCCGCAAATGCGCGGTGGCATACGTCTGATTTGTTTTTCATGCGTGTGTTAAACTGGTGTGAAGCGTTAGTCAAGGTTTTGCTTTATAAACTCTTTGTTTGCTGTCCCCCTTCTAGGTGTGTGTGTGCTAAAAAAATGTAGGATTATCGACAAGCATTCAGTAGGCGATTTGCTTGACAAGCCTGGAGCCATCGCTCAATCATTGCGATCGCCTATCAAGAATATTCAAGAAAAAAGCTCGAAATCGAAATGTGTAATAACAAATCAGCATTTACGAACACGCCGCGATCATGCATCGGAAACGGCAGAGGATTACGTTGAAGCAATCGCCTCGATCGAAGCCAATGGCACAGAGTGTCGCCTCAAGGATCTGTCGGCCCATTTTGGCGTATCTCACGTAACGGCCAGCAAAATACTTACACGACTTTCCCGCGAAGGGCTGGTTGAAACCAAGCCCTATTCGCCGGTTCGATTGTCGGAGCAAGGGGTCGCAATGGCCAAAGTTGCTCGTCAAAGGCATCAGCTGGTACTCGATTTTTTGATCGCTTTAGGGGTAACCCCTGGTATTGCCCAAATCGATGCCGAGGGGATTGAGCATCACGTGAGCAACGAAACCGTTCGTTGCATCAAGAAATTCCTTGCCTCGAAAGCTTAGCTTTTATGGACATCTCGAAAGACGCTTCCCTGTTGACGCTTTTGGATGCATTGAATGCTCTGCAAAGCGTTCTAGGTAGCGAGCGAATTCTAAACTCCGCGATTAGTCGGTACGCGTTTGCAAACGATGCAGGCCCGTATCTGCTAATTCCCCAAGCCATTATCCAGCCGCAGTGCGAACGAGAAATTCAGGACGTCTTTCGAATTGCCTCGGAATTTCATGTACCTGTTGTTTTTCGTGCGGGCGGGACCAGTCTTTCGGGGCAATCGGTTACCGACGGTTGGTTGGTTGATATTGGTCGCTACTGGCGAGAAATAAAACCAGTGAGCTCCGGCGCTGCGGTAATCGTTCAGCCAGGTGCAATTGGAGGGCTCGTAAACGCTCACTTGAAAGCGTACGGTCGCAAGATAGGCCCTGATCCGTCATCGATCATGTCGGCGATGATGGGCGGAATCCTTTCAAACAATTCAAGTGGCATGTGCTGTGGGGTGAAGCTAAATGCGTATCATACTATGCAGTCGGTTCGGTTTATTCTTCCTGATGGATCGGTTTGGGACACTGCCGAGTCCGACGCCGCTGATCGCTTTGAAGTGGATCAACAAAGGATCGCTCGCGGTTTAGCGGCTCTGAGAGATCGAATACCCCAATCACCAAAGCTGCTGGAAAAAATTCGTTTCAAGTATCAGCAAAAGAATACAGTTGGATATTCACTCAATGCTTTTGTTGACTACCAACGCCCGCTAGACATCCTTGCCCACCTGCTGGTCGGTGCCGAAGGGACTCTTGCGTTTATTTCGCAAGCCGTTTTAAAAACTGTACCGGACCTTCCTCACAAAGCGACTGCACTCATTTACTTCGCAGATGTCCTGTCTGCGTGTGACAGTATTCCCAAGCTGGTCTCGGCAGGTTGTGCAGCGATTGAACTGATGGACAGGGCATCGTTGGATTCGATTCGAAACCTGGACGGTGTGCCTGAGGAGTTGTCGTGGCTTCTGGATGAGCAAGCAAGCCTGATGGCGATATTGTTCGAGTTTCATGCCGAGGACGACGCGACGCTATCTGAGAATGTTAATGCATTTATACAAAGCGTTGCACCGGAGTTGAGTTCACTTTGCGAAATTCAGTTTACTCGCGATTCGAAGGTTCAAGCGAAGTTGTGGAAGCTACGGAAAGGAATGTATCCTGCAGTAGCTGCAGTGCGCTCACGGGGTGAAGCCGCCATTCTCGAAGACATCGCTGTCCCCCTTGGATCGCTTGGACCAGCCATATTGGACCTGCAGTCTCTATTTCGTAAGCATGACTATGCAAACGGAATCATCTTTGGGCATGCCAAGGACGGGAATCTCCATTTCGTGATCACGCAGAAGCTCGACGGGAATCGCGATGTAGAAAAGTATGCAAGGTTTATAGATGACATGGTTGACTTGGTGGTTAATCGTTACAACGGAGCATTGAAAGCCGAGCATGGGACGGGGCGGAATATGGCTCCGTTTGTGGAGACAGAATGGGGGACGGAAGCACTCGAAATAATGCGAGAACTCAAGGATTTAATTGATCCCAATGGGATTCTGAACCCTGATGTTATCCTTACCAAACGCTCGAGTTTGCATCTTCAAGATTTGAAATCGCTTCCGGTTGTCGAGGATGTCGTTGACAGTTGTATCGAGTGTGGTGCATGTGAACCGAGGTGCCCAAGTCGTGATTTTACGTTGACCCCTAGGCAGCGAATTGTTCTTCGGCGCTCGCTTAAACGCTTGCAACAAAAAGATGCACCGGAGAGTGATTTGCAAGCGGCAAGAGAAATTCAACGCGATTATTCTTTTCAAGGTTTGGCTACTTGTGCGACCGATGGGTTGTGTTCGATCGACTGCCCGGTGAACATCAACACGGGCGAGCTGGTGAAAGAGTTACGTCAGCAAAAAACAGGCAAGTTGGATCGTTGGCTCGCCGCTTGGTTAGCTCGCCATTTTGGAGTCGCTGAGATTGGAGTCAAACTGGCGATCCGAGCGGGAATGCTTTTCAATTCGATAACATTTAGTCGCGGGACAGCTTTTTTTACTCGCCTTCTCGGTCGAGTCATTCCCGAATTTCCGCAGTGGCGAGAGTCGTTATCGACATCGACCATGCCAACTGCGTTTGTCTCGTTGGATCAAGCAGATTACGTCTACGTACCTGCATGTATGAGTCGCATGATGGGGGGAACGGGCGATGCGCTGTTGCGTGTTTGTAATCGAGCAAATGTAAGGATTTGTTTGCCCAAAAATGTACTTGGTAGTTGCTGCGGTCAAGCGTTTTCGTCGAAAGGCTATCGCGATGCGGCTGTTCAAAAACAATCGGAATTCATCCAACGGGCGTGGGCTTGGAGCGACGCTGGCAGACTCCCATTGGTTATGGATCTAGGTTCCTGCTCTGCGTTTATCCTTGAAGGTCTTCCAGGGCTCTCTACTGAAGATCGTTCGAAGCTTTTGAAGCTTCAGATCCTTGATTCAATTGATTTTGCGGCCGATGTATTACTACCGAAGTTGACTGTTCGCAAATCATTATCGGTGATCGCACTCCACTCGATTTGTGCTAATCAAAAGAAGTCGAAGCAGTCGCACTCGAGCTGGGAAGAAAAGTTAAAGCGAATCGGGGACGCTTGTTCAACGAATGTTATCTATCCTCACGAAGGGAAGTGTTGCGGGATGGGGGGAGATAGAGGCTTCGCGGTCCCGGAACTCGCTAATGCTTCCACGGCGACAGTTGCAAAGACGATGCAGGAGGCGAGCTGCGATGTCGGGTTTACGTCTGCTAGGAGTTGTGCCATCGGCCTCGCAGCCTCGTCTGCAACAACTTGGGCATCGATCTTTCACCTGCTAGACGAATGCAGTCGTTGACGCTGAGGCAAACAAAAGAATTCAAGGTGATAGTGGCTGAGCTCTTTATCAATTTGACGCATGTCCCCGTACTTTAAGTTTGCAAGAGATTCCACTATCGTTAAAGGGAATGGCGGGTTTGGACCGAGATGCTAGCCAATTTTTGTTCGTTCAGTTTGTCGGCGATCGGCTAGCGCATCTGGCTCAAGTCATCAAGTAAGTTCGTCGCAAAAGTTTCAATCTGACTTTGTAGATCACGACGATCTGCGAAAAGTGTCGTTTTAAATCGAGTAAGACTGAAAATGAAGGTTCTCTTTGCAACAGATGGCTCCGAATCGGCTGAGCAATCGATCCGTTGGTTTTCCCGAATGCCCATCGCTCACAATGCAACTTGTGAGGTGATCACGGTGGCGACTACTCCTGCCTTTGGAGTGATGCCTGATGATGTTTATGAAGGGCTGATGCGACTGGCGCGAACGCGAGCTTCTGAGTGGTTTCAGAGGGCTGTTGCGATACTAAAAGAAGCCAACATTGATGCGGCTGAAGTCGTCCGTATGGGACAGTCCGCCGATGAGATCACACGCTATGCAAAAGAGTCGCAGTCGGATTTGGTAGTGATGGGGGCTCAAGGAGGCAGCCAGTTAACGCGTCTGTTAATAGGCAGTACGACTGAAGCTGTCGTTAATCATACTCCATGTTCTGTTCTGGTTGTGCGTAACACTACGAAGCTACCCCCGGAGAATCCCGTGGTGGCTATCGCTACTGATGGCTCCGGCATTGAAGGCCAGATTGTCATGGCAATCGAATCTTTAGGGCTGCCGAAGCAATCGAAGCTACAGCTTTTGTCAGTAGTTGAAGACTTATTCTTGCTCGCTCCTGACTCTGAGAGCGGTGCATATGTTGCTCGTGCGACATCGGAGGCATTAGGGCGTTTGGAAGTACGATTAGACGGCGTTTCGAGCAACATCGAGAAAGTCGTGCTTGAGGGGGCTCACGTTGGAGACTCGCTGTCAGAATATTTGACAAGCCATCCCGTCGATCTTGTTGTTCTGGGAGATAAAGGGCGATCGGCTATCGTGCACTTCTTTTTAGGGAGCGTTTCGCGATATGTTTTGCATCACGCCCCCTGCTCTGTTCTTATTGCAAAAAAGAAATCCAAGTAATACCAAGGGGCGGGTAGCTCCCTCAGCGACGTTTACTTTTTTTGCAATTATCTTCGCCAGACTGGGTTATTCGACGCCGGCTCGAAGTAGTACGTGACACGACACGCAACTGGTTGTTAGTTGGTTGAAGGCAAGTGCTGCTCCTTCGGCGCTCCCGAGTTTGGCTTGGCGAATCAACTCTTGGTTGGCGATGTCGAAGGCACTAAGTTGATTTCGATAGGACTCGTTTTTGCGTCGCACGAAACCTTCCATCTTGCCGATCAACCTCATTTGCTGTGCTTCGTCGGCAAGCTTTTCAAAGTCGCCCTTGGTTAAGTCTTCCAAAATTGCTTTGGAATATCCCAGTTTCGCTTCCATCCAGTAACTTATCGGCTTTTGTACGGAGACTTGCGGGATCGCTTGGCTAGTGGATTGTTCCTTCACGCTGGGCTTTACTAATTCGTCCTGCGAAAAGACGTTACTGGTCGCGAAAGAGAATACAAATCCAATTCCACAAAGTGCTAGCGGTAGTCGCATGATTTCTGCTTTCGAAGTCAGGGAGGGTTGATACGGACGCTTGTGTTTCATGGATGAAACGAGCTGAATCTTGATGTGATTAATACGCAATCGATGTGCCATAATTGGCAACGGTCAGGCGTTCGAAGTCATCCAAACTATGTTCAAGAGTCGTTATCACCCCGGTCAGTTCGCGGTTTCGTGGGGATTAATAATCGAAGTTCACAGTAAGTCTTTAGATAGACTGATATAGAGGATTTTGCGAGA
The DNA here is from genome assembly GCA_026692865.1 of Planctomycetota bacterium. GTDB lineage: Bacteria > Planctomycetota > Planctomycetia > Pirellulales > Pirellulaceae > JAIYDQ01. The sequence goes on along the minus strand of JAPLNI010000060.1, from coordinate 58,137 downwards.
ATGCACCCTCGCGAGAAATTCGCGCGTGCGGATTCGCTCACGAAAGCGCGACATAAGCAACAATCTGTGCAGACTTTAAGAAGTTCCAAGTGGGATCACCAAATTTTAGAGGCGATCTAGCTTCGACTTTGTTGTTTGGTATTCGTAACTGAATGTTCGGAAAGTGAGTGCCTGTGGCTAGGGTCGCGTCCCGCTTAATGTTTTCGATAGTTCATACGCGAATCGACTGCAATCCGGATCGAGCAGGAGTACCGGCTTAAGCCTGAGCGCGAGTACGAAAATGCAGAAATATTGCATTTCTAAACCGGACGCTCTCGCTAGCTTTCGGTTTCTGTTTTGTTTCATTAACCGGAGGCTTCCAAAAAGCGATTCATCCTAATGCCGGCCAACTTAAAGTGGTCGGAAAGAACGCACGACGCGTTGGTCGGGGATGCTAGAATTCGTGAATCTTGCCCGATTGTGACGGTTGCGACAATTGAATACTTTAGGAGGACCGCGTCAGTTGCGGGAAATTTTCTCAAGTTGTAAGGGAAACAGGTCTCAGGAGCTACTCTGTGGTAGTCTAGAGGACCGGAGATTCCGCCCAAGTCGGTTTATTGCGAAGGTTTCTACCTATGTCGAATAGTCGTTTCTTACCTACCGGATATTGTTTCGTGGCTTTTTCATACCGCTGTTTTGCAGCAATCTGCGCGTTGACTTTCTTAATCTCGTGCCCAGTTCCGGTCGTTCAAGCGGCCGACGAACCTGAGTTTCCGCCAATTGAAAAGGTGACCGAAGGATTTGTGAAGTCGGAGTCGAAGTCGCCTGATGGGCAAACACTCGGAAACATTTGGACTCGAGAGAAAGACTCGCAAATGTATCTGGAACTTCCGAAAGACTTCGCCAACAAGCGATATTTTGTCGCGCTTACGATCAGCAGCGGCAATGAGTTTGCTGGGCTTCAGTCGGGCGATTATTACGTCTACTGGCGTATGTACAACAAGCGACTCGCGTTGATTCTTCCGAACGTTGAAACGCGATCTAACGGAGAACCCGAGTCGAAGGCATCGGTCAAACGACTTTTTACGGACACGGTTCTACTCGACGTTCCTATCATTACCATGGTTCCGAGGGGGGGGCCGCTGGTGGATGCCGACGCATTGTTCGTAAACCAAGCGACCAAGTTCTTCGGTCCTGGCACACGAATCACCGATCCGTTGTTGACCAAGATTGTGAAAGCCAAAGTCTTCTCCAAAAATGTTGAGATCGCTTTCGAAGTCGTCGGGCAAGGAGGCCAGCTGCAGACACTGCACTACTCGCTCAGCGAAGTTCCTGAAGATAATGGTTATCGCCCACGTAAGTCGGACGAACGAATCGGATACTTCGCGACCTCTTACACAGATCTCGGATCTTATGACCGAGACAAAACCAAGACTCGTCACGTTAATCGATGGCGATTGGAGAAGCGGGATCCAAGTCTGAAGATCAGTCCACCAGTTACACCAATTCGCTTTTACATCGAACACACCACTCCGGTTCGGTATCGACGTTGGGTCAAACAAGGGGTTGAGTACTGGAACAAAGCCTTTGAAAAAGTGGGCTTTGCTGATGCGATTGAAGTCTACTACCAGGACGCTCGCACCGGAGCCTTTATGGACCTGGATCCTGAAGATGTGCAGTACAACTTCATTCGTTGGCTCAACAACAACCAAGGAACTGCGATCGGCCCAAGTCGCGTACACCCGATGACCGGTGAGATCTTGGATGCGGACATTATTTTGACCGATGGTTGGATACGCAGCTTCAATTTTAACTTTCAAAAGATGATGCCAGACGTAGCGACAGAAGGCATGTCTGGAGAAACGATGGCTTGGCTTTCGGATCACCCTTCTTGGGACCCTCGCGTCCGATTCGCAGCACCCGAAAACCAACAGTTTGTGGCTTCGGAGATTTCGAAGAACGCGAGCCTCCCTTGGAACGGGCATCCAGCAACCAAAGTCGATGGACGAATGATCGGTAACGAATTGTTTGATGGTCTTCTGGGACGCGTGAGCCAGCTCAATGGAATGTGCCTCGCAGCGCGTGGAAAGCAGCTCGATATCGCGATGGCTCGAATGGCCCTGGATCTACTGGAAGAAGCGGAAGCTGAACCCGCCACGAAACCGGAAACCAAGCCCGAAGAGAAAGATGGCGAGAAAAAGAACGAAGAGCCGAAAGATTCGAAGCCAGATGCAAAGGCTGCTGAAGAAAAAAAGCCTGACGACAAGAAGCCTGACGACAAAAAAACTGAAGAAAGCAAAGACGAAAAGAAAGACGAAAAAACCGCTGCTTCTGCCGATGCGAAAAAGAAGCCAGACGCACCCAAGGAAGACATGCTCGACGGTATGCCTGAGTCTTTCATTGGGCCGCTGTTGGCTGAACTGGTCGCTCACGAAGTCGGGCATACACTCGGTTTAAGACACAACTTCAAAGCTTCGTCGGCTTACACGATCGAGCAGATCAATTCAGAGGAGCTCAAAGGTAAAAAGCCTCTGGCCTCCTCGGTAATGGATTATCTTCCTATCAACATGACCTACAAAGCCGGTGAAGTTCAAGGCGATTGGACCATGATCGGAATCGGACCTTACGACTACTGGGCGATTGAATATGGGTACACGCCTGATGAAGCAAAGCTTCCGGAGATTCTAAAGCGAGTTGCCGAACCTGAGTTGCAATACGCGACAGACGAAGACACATCCGGACCAGACCCGCTTGCTCGTCGTTATGACTACAGCAAGGATCCGCTGGCTTACGGAAAGAATCAGGCAGAGGTCATCAAAGCCTATCGCAAACGATTGCTCGACAAGTTTGTAAGTGACGGAGATAGTTGGGCGAAGGCTCGTAAAGGCTATGAGCTTACGCTTGTCAAACAAATGGATTCGTTACAGATGGTTGCGAACTGGATTGGTGGAGCTTTTGTCAACCGTGACAAAAAGGGAGATCCGCAGAATCGACAGTCGTTGGTCCCTGTTGATGTTGAGGTTCAGCGCAAGAGTCTGGAATTCGTTTACCAAAATGCGTTTCGTGACGAAGCCTTCGGATTAACCCCCGAGTTGATGCAGCGTTTGACCATCGATAAGTGGTGGGACGACGGAATGAACGTGATGGATGATTCGACATTCCCAATTCACGATCGAATCCTTGCCATCCAAGCGAGCGTTCTCACGAAACTGATGAGCCCAACAACATTACGCCGCGTGCTAGACAACGAGCAGATGATCCCATCGGACAAGGACGCTTTAGTGCTTCCAGAATTGATGGACGGGCTGCAGAAGGAGATTTGGTCCGAGCTGTCCAAAAAGCCGGAAGGTGAAGTGACTGCTCGCAAGCCGCGAATTAGTTCGCTTCGACGCAATTTGCAACGCGAACACATGGAACGGTTGATTGACTTGGTCATCACCGATTCGGGCAACGCTGCTATGAAGCCGATCTCTACGATTGCAATGATGCAGCTTCGGGATTTGAAGCGTCAAATCGACAGTGTCGTCGAAGCTCGAGCGAGTCTTGATTCGTATTCGGCGGCCCACCTGACAGAAGCCTCGGCAAGGATCGCAAAAGCTATTGATGGACAGTTTATCTATAACTTGCCTAAGAACTTCGGGCGAAACACGCCAACCCTGTTAATCCTGGGGCAGCCTGAAGATTCGGGCGAGAAAAACTAATCAGGCGATCTAAATGACACGAGGAAAGATGGATTTTTCCTCGGCAGTTAATGTGACTAGACCCGATTTGCTTTTTTAATCTTGCAAGTCGCTTTGGGGGCAAAGCTTGCTTTTTGCGGAAGTGACATTGAATGTTTTTGTTAAGACGTGCTACAACGCGGGCGAGTTGTTTTCGAGAAAATAGAAATTTTTAGCTTGGATAATGCACACGCTTCGTGGCATGGCTTTGTGGCCTGGATTGCCTAGTCTTTGGATTCGCGGCGAGCTCTATTCGTTGGCGATTGCAAGTTTGTTTGGCGTTGTGTTGAATCTGGCTTTGCTTGCCACTTTTTACTGGACAGAGTGGCTATCGGTGGCCCTTCTCCGGTCTATGTGGTGTGCGATTGCTATTGCCTCGGTTTGGTCGCTGATTAAGACGGTTATTCTGGCCGTTCAGATTTATCCAGCCAGACCCACGCAAGAGTGTGACGACCTGTTGCGACTTGCGCACGTAGACTATTTGCGTGGGCAATACTTAGAAGCGGAAGCATCGCTGCACAAAATACTCGCAGCCGGTCACGAAGATGTGGAGTCAGCATTGCTTTTAGCGTCCGTTTTTCGAAGAACCGGACGATTTCGGCAAGCCCTTGCATGCCTCGAGAAGCTCGAACGACTCGATCAATCTCGGAAGTGGTACATTGAAATATCCAAAGAAAAGTCACTTAACCTAAAACAGATTGATCCAAAGGACTTGACGAGCGTCACATAATTCACAATTGGTCACGCTGTCAGCTTTGAATTGAACCGGTACCACTATTGAGTCTTTTTCAACAATCGCTAAAAACAGCTTGAAAGACTTTTGCGAGTTGTGCCAAATTGACAACATTAAAAACGGAATGCGGTTTGCGGACAAGGATGGAATCGTTCCACCAAAAACTAGCTGGCCCCGCACTTCCATCGGAATCTGACTATATGCGACGGATTGATGCGTGCCTTCGTTAGACAGGACCTAGGAACGGCTTGATTTATAAGTTTGAGAGCTAGTCGGCTTTCAACGAGCTTACGATTATTTGACGATTTAACCCCTGAGGTAAAAACCATGTACGAACGTTTCACAGATCGTGCTCGCAAAGTGATGCAGCTTGCTAACCAAGAGGCTCAGCGATTTAACCACGAATACATCGGGACCGAGCACATTCTTTTGGGCCTTGTCAAAGAAGGCAGTGGGGTTGCTGCGAACGTTTTGAAGAATTTGGATGTGGACCTTCGTAAGATTCGCTTGGAAGTTGAAAAGCTCGTCCAAAGTGGTCCGGAAATGGTAACCATCGGCAAGCTCCCGCAAACACCGCGAGCTAAGAAGGTCATCGAGTATTCGATGGAGGAAGCTCGTAATCTCAATCACAACTATGTCGGTACCGAGCACATCTTGCTAGGACTGCTTCGTGAGCAAGAAGGCGTTGCCGCGCAGGTTCTCATGAATCTTGGTCTGAAGCTGGAAGACGTTCGCGAAGAGGTCCTAAATCTACTCGGACACGGCATGGAAGGTGGCGAATCTAGCAGCAGCGAACGCGGTGGTCGCGAAGGTTCTGGAGTCGGTGCAGGTAGCAGTGACAGCGGATCTTCGACAAAGGGAAGCAAGAGCAAGACACCTGCTCTCGATAGCTTCGGTCGCGATTTGACTGAGCTCGCTCGTCAAGGAAAATTGGACCCAGTTATCGGCCGTCAGCGCGAAATTGAACGTGCTATCCAAATCCTTTGCCGACGTTCTAAGAACAACCCAGTCCTTCTCGGAGAAGCTGGTGTTGGTAAGACTGCCATCGTCGAAGGTTTCGCTCAGCGGGTCATCAACGGTGAAGTTCCAGATATTCTTGCTGACAAGCGAATTGTAGTTCTTGACTTGGCAATGATGGTTGCTGGTACAAAGTATCGCGGTCAATTCGAAGAGCGAATCAAGGCTGTGATGAACGAAGTTCGTCGCGCCCGGAACACGATTCTGTTCATCGATGAACTCCATACCTTAGTTGGTGCTGGTGGAGCAGAAGGTGCAATCGATGCGGCTAACGTACTGAAGCCGGCTCTTTCTCGCGGTGAGATTCAGTGCATCGGTGCAACAACGCTCGACGAGTATCGTAAGTACATCGAAAAGGATAACGCTCTAGCTCGACGTTTCCAAGAGATCACCGTCGAACCGACCAACACGGAAGAGACGATCGAGATTCTCAAAGGCCTACGTCCGCGTTACGAAGAGCACCATCGCGTTCAAATTACTGACAATGCAATCGTCGCAGCGGTCGAAATGAGCGAACGATATATCACCGCACGTTGCTTGCCCGATAAGGCAATCGATGTGATCGATGAGTCGGGTGCTCGGATTCGGCTACGTAGCATGAGCAAGCCACCTGATCTGAAGGAAATCGACGAAGAAGTCGAACGCCTGAACAAGGAAAAGGAAGAGGCCGTAGCCAACCAAGACTTTGAAAAGGCTGCCAATCTTCGTGATTCCGCAGACAAACTTCGTAAAAAGAAGGAGCAGATCACTCGCGATTGGCGTGAGAAGAGTCGAGAAACAGACGGAGTCGTCGATGAAGAAGTGATCGCGGAAGTTGTCAGCAAGATGACTGGCATTCCTTTGACGCGACTCTCTACCGAAGACTCGTTGCGTCTGATGAACATGGAAGCCGATCTTCACAAGCGAGTTGTCAGCCAAGAGCAAGCCGTTACTGCGGTCGCTAAGGCTGTTCGTCGTAGTCGAAGTGGACTGAAGGATCCAAAACGACCGACCGGTTGCTTCGTGTTCGCAGGTCCAACCGGTGTTGGTAAGACCTTGCTCGCGAAAGCTCTTGCAGAATCGCTCTTCGGTGACACCGACGCATTGGTTCATATCGACATGTCCGAGTACATGGAAAAGCACAACGTGAGTCGACTGATCGGTGCACCTCCGGGCTATGTCGGTTATGAAGAAGGTGGACAGTTGACGGAGAAGATTCGTCGTCGACCTTACGCGGTTGTGTTGCTGGATGAAATCGAAAAGGCTCACCCAGACGTGTTCAACATGTTGTTGCAAGTCATGGAAGAAGGCCGATTAACTGATAGCTTTGGACGAAACATTGACTTCCGAAATACGATCTTGATTCTGACTACCAACGCCGGTGCAGAAGCGATCAAGAACGAGTCGGCATTCGGATTCCAAAAGCCTGATGGAGATGCTTCTTACGAAAGTATGAAGTCGCGGGTGATGGACCAAATCGAGCGCGTCTTCCGACCAGAGTTCCTCAATCGATTGGATGACACAATCATCTTCCGTCACTTGACGAAGGAAGATCTCAAGAAGGTTATCGATTTCGAAATGTCGAAGGTCACTGATAGGCTTCGTGAACGAGGCTTAGAACTAGTCCTTACTGATGAAGCCAAAGAGTTCATTATCACCAAGGGTGCAAACCTCGATTACGGTGCACGGCCATTGCGTCGCGCGATCGAGCAACGCATTGAAGATCCTCTTTCGGAAGAACTTCTTCGCGGTGCATTCGAAGGCAAGGACACGATCGTTGTTGCAGCAATCAAGGGAGACGACGGGAAGATAACCCGGTTGGATTTCCAAGGAGAATCGAGAGGCGTGAAGCCTGTCGTGGAAGAAGCTCCTGCTGCAACTTAAGACTTGTTTACAAGTTGATTTAAGCATCTGGATTCTGCGGAATCCAGATGTAGATGGCGGGCTACTGATTGAGCACAACTCAGTTTATGGGTAGCGGAATTCGTAAGAATTCCGACGTCGGTGGAAACTTTGACGAAATCTGCGGCCTTCAGATGTCTTAAGACATCTGCTATGAGTCGGAACCCCAGTTTTAAGTAGTGTTGACGCACTATTCAAAAGTCTCAATCTTGGAACGCCGTGATCATGTCACGTGTTGCTTGTTCCACTGCGGCAAGCCAATTGTGAAGGTGAGCATACATTTTCGATTGGTGAGCAAAGATGATCCCTCGCGAGTTGTTTACGATCGCGCCCAGGCCGTCTGAATCGAACGCGGATGCGATGTCTTTAGCATTACCACCTTGAGCTCCGTAACCAGGGATAAGCAGCCAAGCGTTCGGCATTCGCGCTCGAAGGCTTGCGAGCTGCTCCGGGTACGTGGCACCAACAACCGCACCAATTGAACCATATCGAGGGAGAGCTAAGCCCGAAGCGGTTCGTGGTGACTTCGCAATTTGAGCAACTCGGTCGACTTCAATTTTGGACTGCTCTTGAACCCAGTCGGCGATCCGCTCAGAAATCGATAAGTCCTGGCATCGAAGATCTTGGATAAAACCGCTCCCTGGATTGGATGTCTTTGCAAGTACAAATATGCCCGAGGCAGTTTTGTTAGCTTGATCAACAAACGGAGTCAGTGAGTCTTCGCCCAGGTATGGATTCACGGTAAGGCAATCTGCTCCAAAGGCACTGAGGTTGCCACTGCCCATCCATGCCTGTGCGTAGGCCTCGGCTGTCGTTCCTATGTCACCTCGCTTGGCATCGGCGATTACAAGAAGTCCTTTGGAGGAAGCATAAGCAATCACTTGCTTGAGCGCCAACATTCCTTCGGGGCCGTACTGCTCAAAAAACGCAACCTGTGGTTTAACGATTGGTACAAGCGGGCTAACGATGTCAATGATCTCAAAGCAAAACTTCTCGAAGGCATCTGCGACCTCCGCGTGGGACGTTTCGTCCTTTGGCTTCAACGCATTAGGAAGCCCGGCAAGTCGCGGATCAAGCCCAACACAAACGGGGTTTTTCTTGGCAAGCACCGCCTTCGCGAGCTGCTCTCCGAAAGTTAGCAAATTCTGATTCATCAAGCGGCGGATTTCATGTTGCTAATGTGGCATAGGCTTCCAGCCTGTGATTAAATTCACAACACAGGCTGGAAGCCTATGCCACTGGTGATAAAGGCGATGTTAATAACTTCGATTGGCGGTGAACTTTGAAAGTTATACCGAATCATCGTCGAATCGCTATTGGTCCACATGGTAATGTCCTCGAAAGCCTGAGAGATACTCCCGTAGTTTGGGACTACTGTCCCGAACAAGCGTCCATCCAGAACATGCAGGCGGACGGGACAATGGTTCCATCCTACGGTGTTTTCGCTGAGGGCTTTCCTGGCATTGCCGACCACTGGGAAGTTCGGTACTGCGGATTCATTTCAGCGTAATGCCTCGAGGCGTGTTGAATCTTGGCGATGTCTTCATCGGTGATCTCGCGTACTACCTTCCCGGGAATTCCCATAACTAATGATCGGGGCGGTATCGATTTGTTCTCGGGGACTAATGCACCTGCACCGATGATCGAGTGTTTTCCGATCTTCGCACCGTTTAGCACGATCGAACGAATTCCGATAAGGACTTCATCATCGATGACGGCACCGTGAACCACTGCAGAGTGACCAATTGTTACGTCATCTCCGATGATTAACGGATAACCTGGATCGGCATGCAGCACGCACAGATCTTGGATATTCGTCCTCGCTCCAATTGAAAGCGGTGCCGAATCGCCACGTAGGATCGCTCCAAACAGAACCGTACTCAGCTCGCCAATCGTTACGTCACCAAGTATCGTCGCGGTACTGGCAACGAATGCGGTTTCATGAATAGACTCTGCGTTGAAGTTCAAGTCGTACGTAGTCAAGTCAATCTACTTTTTGAGTTAAACGAATTGCGTTTTGAGGTAGCTTTGCGGAACGACTCCGTGCAAGACGTTGCTTACCGAGTAGTCGTCATTGGCGTTTGAGCCGTTAGCTCTTGCAATCGAAATCGCCATAGCGGCGGACTATGCGAACCTTGAGCCGTCATCAACCATTGCCGATCAACAGGCCCGGTGCCTGAGTAAATCAACTCTCGCAACTCCTGAAGCATCAGTGGATGGCTTCCGTAATAAGAGTGCCCAAGAATGCTCGTGTCGATCGGAGAGACATCAACCACATCGATCCCTGCAAAAGTTGGCTGGGGTGAACTTGTTAATCCCAGTCGACGATATCCGTGCAACTTCATGGATGCTAAAAGCGCGCGATCACCGGAGGAAGCATAGAGGGTTGCTCGAGTCGCACATGCTGAGACACTCGAGACATATCTTTTGACAAATTCGTCCGTGTCTACGTCAGGGGCTGCCATTACGACTTGCCCAAACATCGGTTGCTTATCAGGAAATCGTAACGCGAGTCTTTCAAGTGCTCCAACCAAGACTCGATTTCCCATGGAGTGAGCGACGACGTGAACTTTCTTAACTCCAGTGCGTTGCCTAAGATCAAGAAGAAAAGTCTCTAGATGCGTTATGCTCCAAGCAACATTGGATTCGTCCGTAGAGTAAGACAGCGTTTGACCTTGTGAAGGCCATGAGTAAAGAATCGAAGCTCCCGCAAACTTAACGTCGGCTGAGATTTGAGCGGTGCGACGCATAGCATCGTCAAAGGTTACATTGTAGCCATGAATAAATACGAGAGCAGATTCGGAGTCATCGCGTTCAAGGACACCGTCGATCCCGCCAAAGAACTCATCGGGTGACATACGATCGACACGTTGAATCGTCACATGACGTTCCGTGTTTTCCGAGAATTCAAGTTTAAATATAGAAGGCGCTGGCAACTCTCCCGGTTTGCGATTCTTTGGGAGACTTACTTCCGAAACACCCAAATGAAGTGGATAGCTGTCCGGTTCGCTCGCGTATCGCTGTGACGAGAACCAGACGCTGCCGCGCGAGGCCATTCGATACAGTTGTCCCGCTTGGACGCTTGCCTGTTGAGCTATAAAGCATGTCACGATCGTGCAGCCTGCAAACACCGTCCACCAAACCCATCGACGTGCTTGAGCATACAACGCTTGGATCAGAAGAATCGCGCAGATTGCTAACGCTAATCCGCTTGGGACAATCGTTTTAATCCATAGATGAACATCACCGGCTCTCATCAAGGCGCGATCAGTCGCAAAGAAAACTTGGATCGAGTCTGGTTGTTTTTCATTGACTGTTTTCTTGCTCGGCAACGAAGCAATCGTAGGTGAGCCCGGCGAAGTGGTCGATGGTGGGTTCGCAGATGGAATTGCTGGTGCACGTGTTGTTGAGCTGGCGATGCGTTCGACCGAGGGGAGCGACGAATATTGAACCTCTTCAGAAGGCTCAGCGGAGGATACGGTACTGGACTGGTCAAGCATTCCCGAACCAACCAAAGAGTCAGCCATCGCCTCGGCTTGTTGTCTTCCAATTTCCTGGATTGTCGAAAGATGGTTTGTTGACTGGTCTGGCGTGGATTGCGAAACTGCAGGAGCATGGCTCTTGGTTTCAACGGACGTCATCATTTGAGGAACGGTCATTGCCCCACCCACGATCGTTGCCACTCCCACAGCGATCGCCTGGGCTGTGACTTTTCCAAATCGCGAGTTTATATTGCGCGGCTTTAGACTCATTGAACTCGTGCCTCATGCACTACAGATAATCTACATCCTGAGAAAATACGTCGACATCAAGTAGCTTATCGGACAGAACCTATCACGACGGATAGTCTATCTAGGAAAGTTCTAACGATTGAGCAAGTGATATTCGCAGATTGGAAGCAATCGTCGAAAAATGGATCCCTGGAGTACAGTCTGTGAGTGGGCTGATGAAACCTGAGCCGATGGCGTTAGCCACGGGTTTCGATTTTGCCACAATTTTCCAGATAGCACCCGAGACTAGCGCCTACGGCTCAGGAAAAACACCAGCACTATCCGACTTGGAGGGCTGTTTCCAGGCTTCGGACCACGTCGCGTACGTTGACGGAAGTAGAACCGCGTTGAAGCGGAGTATTCGCGTCGAGCCATTGCTGCACTTTTCGATGTGCGGAAATGACTGTCGAGTGCTGGCGATGTCCGAAGTATTCGCCAATCTCGGCGTACGCAGCCTGAGTGTGTTTTCTGGCAAGAAACATCGCTAACATTCGAGCGGCGCTGATGGTTTTTGCTTTGCCCTTCTCTTGCAAGCATTTTGGGTCCAGCCGAAAGCTATCGCAAACAGCTTTCTCAATGTCTGTAATCCGGACCACTGGTTGGCAAGCTCGAATCAGTTCAAGCGAGGCTGCGATGCTTTCGTCGTGAGTCAACTTCCGACCAACGGCCCGTTGCTGAGCCAATAAACGGAATGCGATTCCAAAGAGTGCTCGCCCATCACCGCCACACGATTTGGATAACGTAGTGACAGCCGAGTCTGGAATCTCGATCCCGTGTCGCTGCAAAAGTCGCTCGAGTAACTCGCGTCGAGTTTCTCCATCGAGTGGGTCGAGATTGCAGGTCATCCCGCCTGAGATTCTAGCATGAAGATCGCTACCCAGTCCTGTTAACTCATTCAAAGGTCGATCCGAAACAAGTACCACTTGTTTGTTATTGCGAATCAAATTGTCGATTGTGTTACGCAGCTCCGAAAGTGTCTGCTGTTTGCCAAGACAAAATGCCAAGTCATCTAGGATGAAGCCGTCGACATCGCGATATTTTTTCCTGAAGCTCGCAAAACCACCGCCTCGCGCTGACTCTGAATAGTCGATCGTGAACTGTTCCGCAGTCATCACCAAAACGCGACGCAGTCCGTGCCGAAGACGAAGCTGCTCGGCAAGGGCTTTCGATAAATGGGTCTTACCAACGCCACTGCCACCGTGCAGCAATAGTGGGCTCAAGGTTCCAGGTCGCTCCAAGATCATTTCGGCTGCGGTATATGCCAATCGATTACTAGGACCAGGAATAAAATCCTTCCACGGGCTCGCATCCGTCACCATACGAACTCGCTGGGCACTGCTGCCAGCGTTTGCTTCGTAGTTTTGGAGGGCTTGCGGGTACAAGGTGGAAGAATTCGAGCTTGGAAAAGGGAGTCGTATCGGAGCGTTAATTGTACTCGAATCGCTTCTTTGATTTGCTCCACCAAGAGTTTTTTCAAGGGTTGTCGAGGCCGAAACTGATCCATGTGCGCTTTGATCGTCCGAAGAGACAATGGCAGACGAGCCGTTGCAACCTGTCGAAACGCCTGATGCTTGTAAAATCGCAGCCGACTTTAAAGCCGTCGATTTCAAAACCTTTGATGCTTTCGGTCGTGCTGTGTGCACCAATCGAATCGGCGTATTTTCATCAAGAGTTTCGACGACTGCTGCCTTGAGCTCGTCCCAGCAGAAACTCTTCACGCAATCCAACAGAAAAGAACTCTCAAGGTCGATCACTACTCCGCTTTGATCACGTTTCCAAACAGCGCCAGCACCAAACCATAAGTTCAACCTCTCCTGCCCAATCCGAGCGATCAACGTCCTTCGAACGTCTGCCGCCGTCTCGACATCGATTTCGATGTTCCAATTGTCGACTTGTGCTACTAGCGCAGCTTCCACCATGTCGGTCGCTCTCCTCGCCTTGCGATTGACGAATCCACAACCGATTCAACATCGACCATGGACCTAAGATTCCTTCTTGCCAGGGAACCATCCCCAGCCACACATGAAGCACTCGCGTGCCAGCAAACCCGTCAAGCTGTGTGAGTCGTTGATGAGTGGGACAGGATTCTAGGATCGCTAGCTATCTCGTCAAACTGTTTAGACAAAACGACGCTTCCAAGTCCTGGACTATATGTCGATAGCCGTGTTGGTTTCCTGGTTTTTACTGGGTGAAAATCGCATTTGGAAAATCGACGAAATTCGTTAAAGCAAACGAACAGTACGCGTGGATAACTTGTCGAAAATTCATGGGCCAATACATCAGAAATTCACATAAAATTCATAACAGGCTATCGTTTCGAGACTTACGCGAATCGTTCTTCAATGGATTGTAAATCCAGGCATCGATCTCGCTCACTGGCTGGAAACCAAATGCCTTGTAGAGATCTCTGCACACATGATTTCTCGCGTCGACGGCCAATGAAAGTCGCAAGCCATTCCATCGCGCAACTCGCTCTATTGCTTTTGCGAGGCACGCCTTACCTAAGCCGTTTCCACGGTAACTTCGATGAACTCCCATATAAGTAAGCTCCCAAGCGTCACGCGATGTTTGCGACAACATAAAGCCCGCTTCGATGGGGCGATCGCGGTGAGGGTCAGTCAGAGCGTTCTCGCAATCGCTATCGGCTTGACGGGTAGAGTCTGAATGAAGCGAACGAAGCCCCCACCACTCGATGTTTCGCTCTTTCCGATAAGCACTGCTTTGTCCAAGTCCGCCATCCCCCTCTTGGGCGTCAACTTCGTCGTCATCTTGGGCAAAAAAAGCATTCTCAGTCGGGAAACCAGTTAGTGCCCAGTAGCCTTGAAGTGTCATCGACGTTGATCGAATCCCATTGAGCTCCGGACAATCCCTGGAATCGATATAAGTTCCATCCAACCAATCGCTCCAACGAGATGCATCTTGCCATCGAAACCGCGTCCAAGAATATGGTGATGCTAAATCGCAGCGAATGGAGGTTGAATCTGAATCTAAATTTAAAGACGACGTACCAAGCTGTAGTTGCAGATGTTCCAAAGTAGTCAGCCACTGCATCCCGCTCGCTTCAAGTCGCTTTCCAAGCAGAACGTTTTTCGAAGAAGCAACCACTTCGCCGCAAGCTCGCGTGGTAGCTTCCCCTGCACAGCTTCGATGATCCAACGACTGGACCAACTCAACTTGCCAGTGCCTCGACGCGGCCAGCAGTAGTTTCAGCGTTCTCACTGCTGCGTCGTCAGATAAATGGTTTATTAAATCATCGATTGAAATGCGAGGGGCAATGGTCCTGTCTTGAAAAGTGAGCCCTTCCGAAGAGGCAGTCCATGGCCCCATTAAAACCCCCAGAGCGCCTGGATACTCGCAAAGATAGGCTGCTGCGATAAGTTTCCCTTCTTCATCGCAGGTCCTAGCCCCAGCCAGTCGTAGTTCTGGATACTCTTCGCGGATCGACACCAAGCCCTTGAGAATCGCCGAAACCGTGTCTTCTGCCAAATGGCTCAAAACGCAACGAATAACCTCCGGTAACAGCTCAACCGATACGATCTCAGACTTTAACTGTTTTGTTCTGTTCACTTTGCGATGTTATCGTTCTATAATTTAAATACACGATCATTAAGTCTTAGCGACGGAGCATCGATCGTGTTCCTGATAAGTCAGTCGCCCATGTGACGAGCGGCTAATTGAACTCTTCGGATAGTTAGATGGTATGTGTGTAAGACTTATGAGAAAAGCTCCCGCAAATACGTTTAGAACATTCAAAGCTGCTAGCGTTACGCGATTTATTTACCTTTCAGTATCGGCAGCAGTTGTTTGGCTGACCATCTTGCCAACGATAGCCGAGGAACCAATTACCCTGGATTCGGATAGCGCATTGGAGCTCTTGGAAGCGCAGATTCTCAAAAACCAGCAGAACACTTCCAAGCCAAATCCGCCTAAACCGAATCCTCCCAAGCCGCAGTCATCCACACAGAATCCGATTCCCCAATCGAATCCGGCAGCGAAAGATGGGACACCCGGCGGCAGTGTAGCAGGACCGCAAGTACTCAATTCTGCATCTTCCGAGGAGAGTCTACCGCCACCTATCCAAACCGAATCTATCAAACCCGATTCCATCAGGAACGAATCCGTTCAGATGGCTCCTTTGGTTCCAGATGCAACTCCAGCAATAGGTCCGTTGCAAGGCATTGCCGGTGAATCGGTGAGTCCTCGGAAAGTAAACGCACTTCCTAATCAAGTAGCCTCGCCATCGGGGCAGCCTTTCCTTGGACTTACTCTACAAAAACCAAGTGGTAATCTTCTGGGGCTTCGCGTCGTTGCTATCGCAGACCGTTCCCCTGCTTGGAAGTCAGGGTTCTTAGTCAGCGATCGCGTTCTGGCTGTCTCGGACCAAGCGGTCTCCAGTATTGAGGAGTTCGCGGAAGTCATATCCAGCTATTCACCTGGCGATCAGATACGATTTCTTGTCGATCGTAGTGGTCGGAAAAAGGAGATAACTTCAATCTTGATGGATCGCCAATTGGCAGATCTATCGCTCCCAATCGATGACCCGCAAGCTCCGAAAAACTATGAACCCTTGGGTCGCCTGTCTGCGAGTCCCAACAATTCGCGTTCGTTTGGATTTGCACTAGCCCCACTTTCAAACGCCTTTCGAAATCATTTCGGTATTCCGGCGTATCGCGGAGCAAGCGTGCTCGAAGTGCGTCAAAACTCGCCTGCTAGCCAAGCTGGTTTGTCGCCGGGAGACTGCATCGTTGCGATGAACAACGAGGACGTTCAAAGCGATCAAGACGTACTTCGATGGCAACTCGAATCCGACCCAGGTACAGTTCTCCCAATCAGCTTTTATCGTGGTAGCTCGTTCATACAAGCAGAAATTGTTGTACCCGGTGTCCGTGGGATGCCCGACGCGGTCCGTTACAACTATCCGTCATCTGATCTACCTCTCGGAGCAACCATTCGACCGCAGCTGAATGATAACGTTCAGGAAGAAATTCTCGAGTTACGCCGCGAGGTCCAACGCCTGCGCGACGAACTGCGAGCATCCGAGCAACGACGATAAAACGCTTAGGATGGAACCGCAGTCCCGTCCGCTAACTTGTTCGGGACACTGGTCCCAAACTACGGCGCTAATCGTTCGATTTTCCATGCGCCATCATCCTCACGACGATATCGAAACCGATCATGCAGCCGTGAGGGTTTGCCTTGCCAAAACTCAATTGTCTCTGGCTTCAATCGGTAGCCGCCCCAATGATCGGGTCTTGGAATCTCACGACCTTGGTACTCCTTCTCAATTTCTTTCAGCCTCATGCTCAAATCTAGGTCATCTGCGATAACTTCCGATTGTGGAGAAGCGATCGCACCAAGCTGACTTGCAATCGGCCTCGCGTGAAAGTATTTATTCGAGACTGCCGCGTCTGTCTTAGAAACAATTCCTTCGACGCGAACTTGCTGATCACAAATGTCCCAGTGAAAGTTCAGCGAAGCATGAGCGTTTGCTTGTAACTGATTGGCCTTCTCCGAGCGATAGTTTGTAAAAAACACGAAGCTATCATCATCGATGTACTTAAGCAAAACAATGCGACTGGTCACACGAGCCTGACCGCCATTGATTACTTCCGCCGTCGAAAGAGTCATCGCATTCGGCTCGAACCATTTTGGGTTCTCTAGCTGCAGTAGATTATCGAACCACTTTTTGAACTGGGCGATTGGATCGCTAAGCAGATCCAATTTCGTGATCGTTCCATATTCATAACTTCGACGTAAGTCTTGCATGCTCAATCGTCACTTTCGAAAAAATGCTTTACTCTTGGCTTGTTAAACCCGCTCGATAGAGGACGCCGTTTTGATAATAGGTGCCCGCAGGAAGGGAGCTAGGGCTAACAGGTGCGCGATTCGCATTCGGTAATGGATTCGTACCTGTCACGGGCTGTGACGATTCCTGCAATGCGGATTCCGACGCTTTGGAATCGACTAACGACCATCGCTTACCGCTGACTCCGTTGCTCGATTGCCACTTCAAGTTTGGGATCAACAGAAGCGACTGAATGGAGCTTCCGTTGATCCTTGCAGTTCCCCAGTCGGTTTCAACCGTAACTAGTTTAACATCTGTCGCACAAGTGATGGAGTCGCCGTTAATCATCACTACTGTCGTGGTTACATCTTCGCGTGTTGCAAAACGAATCCCAGCAATTTCTGACAGGGGGATCGCTGCTTCACCAAAGGCCGTCTTGATGTTAACGACGTCCGCTTCAACGAGAGTTCCAGTGATCAGGTTGCCGTTGAACAATTCAACCGCCTAATTTTAATCCCAATTCAAGATAATGCGAGCTACTCTCGCAAAACTCCGTGAGTCCGTTTCGTTTCGATCGACCAAATCAAGCTTTTTCGCGTAGACCAGTAATCCAACGCTCGAGGTCATGTGGCCAAGGCATCACAAACTTCAGAATTTCACCGGTTGTCGGATGTACAAACCGAAGCGTTGAAGAATGGAGCGATTGTCGAGGAGCTTTCGAGCGGTCCTCGCGCTTCAAGACTTTCGTTCCGTCCCATGATCTCCAATAGATTAAGTCCCCGCAAATAGGGTGACCGGCTTCGGAAAGGTGGATTCGAATCTGGTGCGTTCTACCGGTCTCAAGTTTGCATTCGATAACGCTGTAGTCCCCGAGCGTCTCAACCGGACGAATATGGGTGATCGCTCGTTGAGCTCCTTCGGCATTGGGCAACAGAGTACTTCCACGATGCCCGTCACCGCGATCTCGGATCAGATGGTTATCGAAAGTTTGAGCAGTCGGGTGCCCCTGGACAACTGCGAAGTATCTACGATCAATCGCATGCTTTCGAAATGACTGGCCAAGAAGCGTTGCCGCTCGACGTGTTCGAGCAAAAATCATCAGCCCGCTCGTGTCGCGGTCCAGTCGATGGACTGCGATGATGTTAAGCCGCGAGGCCAACGACTCGGCTGCCGCATTTTGACGAACGATGTCTTGAGGGCCTTTACGCTTTTTCTGGCCGCGTTCTTCGACAGGAACGCCTCGTGCATCGAGCTTCGAATCCAAGCGTCTTTTGCGTAGATAGTGCGAAAGGGCAAGCGGCATCAATTCTTCGAGCGTCGGCTGGAGCTGGCGTCGCTTCTTCTTCATTCGCTGTTCTTCAAAATGCCGCACCGAAGTAATTCCAGCCGGCTTCTCGACGACAATGATTTCGTCATCGACATGAACAAGCTTAAGCGACTCTGCGCTAACAGGCTTGGGTAAAGCCGTCTTCCAAACCTTTAAAGTGTCCTTCACTGTCAATCGTCTGGATGGGTCAAGGCAGAGATTTCCATTGACTTGAACATGCCGATTGAGAATCAAACGGCGTGATTCTCCCCACGATTCACCAAAGGATTCGAACGGGCCGATTCTTTTAAGCACTGCCGCTAAGGTCTGGCCGCTGTCGGATTCAGCGATCGCATAGGTTTCAAACGTTGGACTTTTCATGCTCCAATCATAATCAACCTCAACACTTTCTTTAAGCGTGGTTTTCCATTGATTTCAAACATTGTCGAACAGTCACGATCGATCCAAACTTATGGGTAGCCGAATTCTTGACAATTCGGAGGTGGAATGAAATAACACGATTCGCGGCTACTTTCAGGCATCTAACGACATCTGCTACGGGTTCGAACGCTCATCTTTCAGTTGGCGAAGCACTGGTACTATCAACGACTTTAGTTCAGAATACTTCCGGTTTAGCTTGAAATAAACAAGTATTCATGACCCATTCATTGAGGTTTTCGTGTCTTCGCCAATTCGACTTTTGTGTTGTAGTTCAACAATGGAAGGTGGCGGCAGCGAACGACAAATGGTCAATCTTATTCGAGGGCTCGACCGAGCTTTTGTCACCCCTGTATTGTTTCTCTTAGATAAAAAAGGAGCGCTGCTTGATGATCTTCCGGCCGATGTTCCAATCAAGGCCTATTGGCAAGACCATAAGCATTCTCGGTTCTATTTTCCGGGGCGCGTTTTTGCTTCACAAACCAAAATGCTCAGCAAATTGGTTCATCGCGATCGCTGTGACGTAGTCTACGAACGCCTTTTCCATATGGCACTCATTGCCGGTGCTGCAGCTCGCCGCGCGGGAGTCCCTCACGTTGCGACGATCGTCAGTCCTCCTGATCAAGATCTGCTTCGTACCGAGAATAGATTCGTGTGGCTGAAGCGATGGATACTTGCGCGATCCTACCGCTCGGCAGCTCGACTAATCGCTGTAAGCCAAGGAACTGCCGATAACGCATCGAAATTCTATCGCATCCCGAGAGATCGTTTCGAAGTCATGCCAAGTCCAATCGACCTCGAGCGTGTTGACAGACTTCGTAACGAAGCGGGCTCCGAAACGCTTATGCGACCTGACCGTAAGAAACTCATATCGATCGGTCGCTTGAGCGAAGAGAAAGGACACAGTTGCCTGATCAAAGCGGTAGGTCTGGTGACTAGAAAAACAAGCTTGGACATCGAGCTACATATAGTCGGAGATGGCCACTTACTCGATAGCTTAAAGAATCAAGCGTTCGATGAAGGCGTTGCTGATCGAGTTATCTTTCACGGCCAAGTTGCCAATCCATTCCCGCTTCTGTGTCAGGCGGATCTATTTTGCTTGCCGTCGCTCTACGAAGGCCTACCAAATGCTTTGCTTGAGGCAATGTCAGTCGGCGTACCAGCAATGGCGAGCAATTGCGAAGGAGGAATTCGCGAAGTCAGCTTGAATGGTACTCTTTGTACATTAGTTGACCGCGATGATCCCATTGCATGGTTCAAAGCCATTCAGACTCGCTTCGAATCTCCCCTACTCGCACTCGAGCGCGCAGCATACGCCCAAAAGCATGTCGAGCAACATCATGCGTTACCCAAGTGGATAAAGCAGATGGAACAAGTATTCGTAGAAGCTAAATACAATTCGCAGCAGAAGAGCTAACTAGAACTGGCTTCCAACGACAAAGACCAACATTGCTGAGAAGTAAGCTAATGCGGTCATGTAAACGAATGTAAAGACTGGCCAGAACCATGTCTTTGTTTCACGCTTGATTGCAACTAGGGTCGCAGCGCACTGCGCACACAACGCGAAGAAAACCATGATGGATAGAGCAGTTACCCAGGTAAAAACCGGGCGTCCATCGGGCCATTTGCTCGCTCGAAGCTGTTCTGCCAACGATTCACTTCCTTCGTCAACGTCACTGCCAAGAGAATAGATAGTCCCGAGTGTTGCGATGATTACTTCTCGAGCCGGGAACGATGCGATTACTCCGACCCCGATCTTCCAGTCCCAACCAACTGCATGAAAAACGGGCTCGATCGATCTACCGAAACGTCCTAAAAAGCTTTGTTCGATTGACGTCGCGCGAAGTTTATTGATTCGCATGGAGATCGCTTCGACATGAACGTCACTGGTACTAACACTTGCAGGTTGAGGGGCTTGCGCGTCGATGGCTTCAAGCTTTGCAACCAATTGATTTTCCTCACGATGGTCCGAGGGGAAATAAGCGGCAGCCCACAGCAAAATGGAAGTGCAAAAAATCAAGGTTCCTGCACGAACGGCGAACGATCGGACTTGCTCCCAAACCTGACTCAGGACGACTCTCCAACTAGGCCACTTGTAACTGGGCATCTCAAGGACAAATGGTGAGGTTGGCCCAGGAAAGGCAAACTTCTTAAGTAACCATGCGATCGGAATGGCGACAATCGCACCTAAGGAGTACATCGCAAGAAACAGTAACCCTTGCAGCGAGACCCAACCATTGACGTAGCTGACGCTAGGGATAAAGGTGGTAATCATCAGGGTATACACAGGAAGCCGAGCGGAACAACTCATCAGCGGAGCCACAAGGATCGCGACCATGCGATCGCGACGTGACGCAATCGTCCGAGCCGACATGATTCCCGGGACCGCACATCCAAAGCTTGTCATTAGCGGAAGAAACGCGCGTCCACTGAGCCCCAGCATCGACATCCATCTGTCCATCACTAATGCGACTCGAGCCATGTAACCGCAATCTTCGAGAATCGCGATCAATAAAAACAGCACCGCGATTTGAGGGATGAAGACCAATACACCGCCCACGCCAGCGATAACTCCATCGTTTAATAAACTTCTAAGGGCACCTGGTGGTATCGTCGAGCTGACAAGTAAAGCCAGAGTTTCACAACCGAAATCGATCTGCTCTGAAAGCCAGCCTGTTCCAATCGATGCAAAGACCGCTTGGAACACAAAGAACAATACGGCGACAAGACTTAGTAGCCCCCAAACCTGATGGGTTAGCAATCGATCAATGCGATCGCTAAAAGTCACCACAGGAAGTGCGGCTCTATGAACAGCGTCCTTGATCGTTGATTTGATCCAAGCGTGCCTTAACTTTGGCTCCATTCGCGGAACCGATAAATCAGCTTCCTTCAGCTTGGCACGAATGCCTTGAAGTTTTGAATCCAATCCATCCGCAACCTCACTGTTTTCACCCGAGACGTTTGTTGTCTTTGTGTCTGAGTGGGAACTCGTTCCGAGAACATGCTTCCAATAGGATTCAATAGGACCGCCCGCGTCGATCAATAAACGCGAAACCTCAAATCGATGAACGGCATGGCCTCGAGCAAGTAGCCAATCTTGAAGTCCCTTGGTCTCTTCGAGAAACAGCGGCGGGTAGATATCTGGTTGAGCAGACGACGAATGCTGTTTCGATCCAACAGATTGGTCGGCAGGATGTTGGTTGGTAACTCGGCCAGCAAGCATCTCTTCCACTTTGCATTGAATCTCTTTAATCCCTTGCCGTTTAGACGCCACTGCTGTCAGGACCGGAACGCTCAGCGTTTCGGCGAGCTTAGGGATGTCTATCGTAAGATCACAGTCTGTGGCTACCCGATCCCACATGTTCAAGACAAGTAGGGTTGGTAGTCCGAGTTCACGAACTTGGCTGAACAGATACAAGTTCCGCTCAATAGCTGCTGCATCAACAACGACAATTACACAATCGGGTTGCGGTTCTAAATCACTCGGGACATCACTTGTCGATGTGTGAGCGTGTCCAGCGATCTTCGTCGATTTCCCAAGCAGCACCTCGACCGCGATCGACTCGTCAGCCGATCTTGCTGCCAAGCTGTAGGTGCCGGGTAAGTCAACGACTTCAATGTGGCTTCCATCAACTGCTTTCCACTGTCCGGTTTTCTTCTCGACCGTAACTCCTGGGAAATTGCCGACCTTGGCGTTCATTCCACAAAGCGCGTTGAACAGAGAGCTTTTCCCAGTGTTCGGATTACCGACAAGAGCCACTAACCCGAGCAGTTTCGACTTAGGTTTCGTATTCGCTTCAAGAGTTGATTTAGATAACACTTACGGAACCAAGCTTGAGTGCAATCGAGGAGGAAAGCCTTGGCCGAAACTAGATAGCCGGAACCTGGACAATGATTCGAGCTGCTTCCGATTTCCTGAGTCCGACTCGGGAGCCCCCAACGGAATACTCGATGGGATCGCCAGTCGGAGCCTGACCGGTTCGTGCCACTGATTGGCCAGCAATAAAACCAATTTCCATTAATCGCATCGATGTCGGATCTTCGCCTTCGACGTCTCGTACGAGAGCGATCACGCCTTTAATCAATTTGTCGAGAGTTGTGTTCATTTGCTAAATGTTAACCGCGAACGATGTTGAGACAAAGTTTCAATACGGTAATAATACGTGATTCGGCAGTTTGAGGATAGGAGATTTTCGAAAAGTCAAATTGTTCCGACAAGAATTCTGGGTAAGTAGGCCCAGAGTTGCCGAAAAATCAAAAATGCTGCTACCGGAAAACCCATCTGATGACCAAACTACAGTTCCGTTTCGAGGACGATCTGCTCGCCAGAAGTCCTCAAGCAACTTCGCGTCGTCATCTCATGTGGTTCCGATGAAGCCTTTCGAAGACCCAGCAGCATCCAACCCACCAAACAAACCAAAGCGGAGTTTCTACGACCGCTGGGGGCATTGGATTTTAGGCGTCACGCTACTCTTTGTTCCTTTTGCATTCTTTGGTGCCGCTAAAGCGGTTCAAAGCAATATCAACAAGGTTGAAGACTGGCTACCAAAGACTTTTGACGAGACGCACGAGCTGGCTTGGTTTCGAAAAAATTTCCCGACAGATCAATTTGTCTTGTTAAGTTGGGAAGGTTGCAAACTGGGCGACGATCCTGCTTTGCCAGATGCGAAACCCGACGATCCGCGTATTGAGGCAGTTGCTAAGTTCCTAAGCCAGGGCTTGAATACGTCGACTCAAGATGAATTAAAATCCGAAGCAGGCTCGGAAAGCTTAGACGTTGCCGAAACCCGGCTATTCGTAAAGTCGGTAATGACGGGTCGCCAGATGATTGAGCAGCTTACAGCAGCCCCATCCAGCGTTCCTTACGACGAAGCCGTGAAGCGTTTGACGGGCTCCTTGATTGGACCGGACGGACGCCAAACGTGCTTGGTTGTTAGTCTGACTCCTGATGCTTCGAAAAAGCTGAAGCTGGTCCTTGGACGCGGACAAATGCGAATCTTCCGTCCGAACGTTCCGCCTGGGGTTATCCGACGAGCAGTAGCAGCCGCCGGGATCCCCGAAGAGGACTTCCGCATGGGCGGACCGCCGGTCGACAACGTTGCGATCGATGAAGAAGGAGAACGAACTCTTGTTCGGCTTGCCGGTGCCTCAGCGCTGCTTGGTATTGGGCTCGCATGGTGGTCACTGCGTAGCATAGTGTTGACCATGGTCGTTTTCTTCTGTGGAATTGTCAGCGCTGCACTGGCGCTGGCAATCATCTATATAACCGGCGAGACTGTCGACGCGATCGTTTTATCGATGCCAGCCCTTGTGTATGTGCTCTCAATATCTGGTGCTGTACACTTCATAAATTATTATCGAGATGCAGTCATCGAACATGGACTCGATGGCGCGATCGAACGCGCGGTTGTCCATGCGTTTAAACCAGCCATCCTTTGCAGCGCGACGACAGCTATCGGTTTAGGTTCGCTTTACGCCAGTGAATTGGTTCCTATCAGGAAGTTTGGAATTTATGCTGCAGCAGGCGTGATCGTACTTGTCGGAGTTCAATTCCTCTTCTTGCCAACAATCCTTCACATGATTGGTTTCGGTCGAAAGTGGGTTGGACTCATAAAAGACCCGAGCGAAGACGATAGCCGCGAGCTCTCGGAACCAGTAACTACATCCGAAAAATTCTGGACGATGTTCGGAACGTTTGTCGTAAAGAACTATGCCGCCGTCGGTTTTGCCTGCGTCGCCATTACAGGCTTTATCAGCTATGGATTAGTCTTCACGCGGACCAGTATCGATTTATTAGAGCTCTTTGATTCGCGTGCGAGAATTTTACAGGATTATCGTTGGCTTGAGACGCACATCGGTCGATTAGTACCGCTTGAAATCGTCATCCGATTCAACCGCGACTCACAAGCCACTGGGGTTAGGAATGCGGATTCCAACGCAGAAGATTTGTATAGACTGACATTCTTAGAACGCATGGAAACAACCGCATTGATTCAAGATTTGATTGAATCTCAGTTCGGGGCAAAAGGCACAAACATTGTCGGCAAGAGTTTATCTGCTGCCAATTTTTCACCTTCGTTTCCGTCTGTTTCAGGCGACACCGGAAGCTTCATCCAACGGATGGCTTACAACACGAGACTCACTTCTTCTCGAGACGCCTTCATCGACAGTGGGTTTTTAAGGATCGACGAAAAGGACGGCAGTGAACTTTGGAGAATATCGCTCCGCGTGGCAGCCTTTGAAGGTGTTGACTACGGTAATTTTGTGCATGAACTTCGTGATCGCGTCGAACCGATCATGATCGCTCATCAGCAGCGAGTCCATGTGTTGAAGCAGCTTGCAAGCTGGAGCCCAGAACAAAAATATAGCGGTTCAAAAGTCTATCTTTGGGATCGGCCCTACCTAGATGGTGAACGCTCTGAAAAACATGCTGCAACAGTTGCTGCATTGGAATCTCTTCTTGTCAAAGCAAGAATCAAAGTCATTCGCGGTGAAGCTGATCCTGCGTCCGTGCCCGTCATTAGTCTCCAGCAATTAAATCAACTCGATGGAGTTGTACTCTCTGGAAATTTCTCCGATAGCGACTCACGAACGATTCAGTGGGCCGTAAACAAGGTAGTCGATCTGGATGCCGACTCGCCGCTAGTCAACGCCCCCAAGGCCTCATCAATCTTGGCAGCAGACAATGCGACTTGGCTATCGGCGGTTTATACTGGTGTCGTTCCGATCGTTTACAAGGCCCAGCGTGCTCTGCTGCAAAGCCTTGTGGAAAGCACCCTGTGGTCATTTTTAACAATCACGCCACTAATGATGCTTGTGTCGCGTAGCATCCGCGCCGGCGCCGTCGCGATGTTGCCAAACGTAGTTCCAGTTGTCGTGATCTTCGGTGCGATGGGGTGGCTGAATATAGCAATCGATATCGGATCCATGATGTCTGCCAGCATCGCCTTGGGTGTTGCTGTCGACGATACGATCCACTTCTTGTCGTGGTTCCGAAGCGATTTGGATAAACTCCAAAATCGAAACAAAGCGATTATATCGTCCTATCGACGTTGCGCTACACCAACGCTTCAAGCCGCGTTGATATCAGGGATCGGGCTATCTGTCTTTGCCTTCAGCACGTTTACGCCAACGCAAAGATTTGGTTGGTTGATGCTTACGATCCTTATCGCGGGAGTTATTTCAGAATTAGTTCTGTTGCCATCGATACTTGCTAGCCCACTCGGTAGCGTGTTTGAGCCAAACTCGGGGCGTAATTCGATAAGTCGCTGGTGGCTTATCGCGCGTTACCAATGGCGACGCATGACGCGAACAGATGAGCCCCAGCCCGCGACCGCTCGCAATCGGGCTGCTTAGCATTTGTAAGCAGCTCGCTCCTAGGACCACTGTTGCTGAACAAATAGTCGCATGGTTCCGCAAACGTATCGCCTATGCATAGCGCGATCACTCCCAGGATTTCAGGCAGAGCGAGCTTCGCAATCACATTGAGAAACGAAGTCTAATAGATCTCTGCTGAAAAGTGGCTTACATCAAAATGGAAGTTTGGCCGAATCAAGCTCGTGGCAAAATAGCAAACCCAGACTATGGTCTGCGGTTGAGTCGGCGAGCACGAATGTCCGCAAAAAAACCTCGGACGATTCACAAGTGAGGTCCGAGGTGTCTACACAAACAATCTAATCGCGTTGTGCAACTAGCGTAGCCTGAGATCGAATGTAGTTCCGATACTACGGTTGCGGCTGTTGTGCTTGCGACTTCGAGTATGCATCCAATTCAGCTTGCTCGGCTGCAGTCATCACAGGACCACCACCAGCTTCATCAGGAATAACGTCTCCACCTGAATCGCAACCGGTGATAGCAAACGTGCTAAGAACTAGAAGAAAAGCTGCAAAACTACGATTCATATCAAAATCCTTCAAACTTAAAGTAAATCACAAAAGGCTAGACGTTGCCCGAACCGAATCGAACAACTCTCTCTATTACACTAACGTTGGTCTGTGGCTGTCAAGCCGCCGTTGATGGTTTTGCTAGATAAGTGACCTAAAATCACTAGATAGTGGCGATACAACGCGATTTTTCCGATAAGATTCCGGAGTACAATTCGTTTGACGGTAATCTCGCTGTCCAATTCTTCGACAGCAAATATCTAACGGTCGACCACATCCTCTGTATTGTAAGAAACGATGTTGAAGTGAGCGAAATAAAGAAATATTGGCTTGGCTTTGATCTTGGTGGTACCAAAATGTTATCGGTGCTTTTCGATGATCAATTCCAAGTCGTGATGAGGAAGCGAAAAAAAACAAAAGGGATGGAAGGTGTAGTTGCTGGGCAAGACAGAATCGCTGATCTCATCCAAGAGACCCTCACGGACTCGCTGATTACAGTGGATCAACTAGCCGGTATCGGAATCGGGTGCCCTGGGCCGATTGAACTCGACAAAGGGATCGTTTGCATCGCACCAAATTTGGGATGGAAACGAGTCGCCATAGGCGAATTTCTGGAAAAAAAATTCGGTTGCCCGGTTATCGTGATGAATGATGTCGACGCAGGAGTCTATGGAGAATTTCGGTTTGGCGCTGCGATCAATGCATTCTGCGTTGTAGGTGTTTTCCCAGGCACCGGCATCGGCGGTGGATGTGTCCACGATGGCCGTATACTCCGAGGCGTAAAGCTTTCTGCAATGGAAATTGGCCACATGAAGATCGCGTCGACTAGCCGCTCAAGTGGAGTCGACATGTCAGGAACACTGGAGTGCGAAGCCAGCCGACTATCGATTGCCGCCGAATGCGTGAAGCTTGCCTATCGTGGTGAAGCCCCCGAGCTTCTCAAGCTTGGTGGAACAGACATTATCAATGTGCGAAGTAAGACCATTGCACAAGCGATCAAGAATGGCGACAAGTCAATTGAACGTGTCGTCCGTCTTGCCGCACAGCAAGTTGGTTACGGAGTCGCAAACATCGTGCATGTTCTTTCCCCCGATGTAATCATCCTGGGTGGCGGTTTAGTTGAAGCGGTACCCGAAATTTATGTTGAAGAAGTGAGACGAGTCGCCAAACGTAGCGTCATGGAGTGCTATGAAGAAACGTTTGATGTTCGAATCGCCGCATTGGGTGATGATGCCGGCGCAATGGGCGCTGCTGCTTGGGCATTTAAATCATTCGCAAACGATCTCGCCATTCCAGTGCCGGTCGTCTAAAAACGTTGCAGATGAAAGTATATAACCTCAACGTCACGTGCAGTCACAAGCCTTAGCAGTATCAATCGACAGCCGTTGATCTGCAGTCCACTTGCTTTTTAGTTTCTTGCGCGAAGCGGGTACGAATCGCGAGCTGATGGAACTAAGTTGTTGCTGGGTGCTGAAGGAGACTGCTTGTTGAGGCCTTTTTGGATGCTTTCAAGGTCGCCCGTAACGCGTGAGATACCTAGCTGCGATTCTCCAGTCTTCAGATTGATCCAACCACTGCTGATACTTGTCTCGATCTGCGAGTTGCCTGTTATGTTGCGTGGATCATATTGACGAACGCGTGCAGGACTACCGGGCGAACCTTCCAAGCTCAATTTACTATACAAGCCGGCATAAGAAACTGCTTGAGCTTGAATGGAAACATGGCCTTTCTCGTTGTGGCTATCGACGGATACTTGCCCGTTCCCTTTCACAACCCACGACGTCTGATTGCTTTGTCCATTTTGAAGTAGTGCTGCCTGGTTATACGTGAGCGACGATTCGTTGTAGACACTCAGCTCGTCACAATACATGCGAGTGTTCCCAAGAGGCAGCTGATCGACTTTGTGGACATCCAATCCGCTCTCCCAAGTAAGAATGTCTCCCAGGATCGCCTCTACGCGATCGTAGAAGGTCACTTGCTGCTTACCGATAAAGCCTTCCATACGTCCTTGAAACGCTAGGTGCACGCACTGAAGATTTATCTGCGAGCCAGAGGACGCAGTCCGCCCTGTTCCAAAGGGATCGCTTTTCGACGCGTCCGGGTTTGATTCGGCGATGCGTCGACTCCTGACTTCGCCCGGACCGGTTGAAACAAACCTCTCCTCTGGCACGATGAAAACAAGCTCCGGAACCTGGAGATGTTCTAGGGAGCGACGATTACCGCGACTGTCTGTTTGCGCTGCTTTGATGTCGACGCGATCAATCAGACTGATTCGATTGACTTCCGCATTTCCGGATTGCGACGTCCCATCCTCCGGTGTCGTGGAAGCCGCCAGACGGACCGGTGCTTTCAGTTCGACACGCATCTCGGAAGCATTCCCCATTAAGTGCCAAATCGTATCGATCTCCGTTTGCACTCTTCCAGTGATTTGAACTCCCCCATCCATCCTCGCAACCCGCCCATCAAATACCATTCTCCCATTCCAAGCGACCTCGGGTGGTTCGATCCAACTTTCGCGATTCGGCGATCCAACTCCGGGGAGTAATTGCGGTGCGGGCGAAGAAACCGTCGAAGCGAATCTACCTAAACCATTGGAAGCGACCGATGGAGCACCTTTGCTTGGACTCATATCACGCATCGCCGAAACAGGGAGCCGAAACACTCCTGGCTTATCGATCCACACAGTTTGACTGCGTTGATTGAAACGCACCTCAGGCCCTGATAACGCGGCATCACCGATCGCGAGCTTCGCGGGCATTCCAGAGACTGTTGCATCCAACTGACCACCATCAGAAGTATCGATCCGTAATTCGTTTCCGGTGATCGTCAGCGGCATTGCCGAGTCTCTTGAAACCTGATCTCTCGTTACCGTAACCATGCCGCTCAACAACAGATCGTCAATAACGGTTCCAAGCTGGCTGTTCGATACTTTGGCGATTAACGTATCTCCGGTAACGTTCATCGGCAACTCTGGAAAAGCGGCAGTTTGATTCACAGCAAACCTGCCGGGCATCGGAATAGGATTACCAATCGAGCTTTCACCGACCGCAGTGCCTCGATTCTCTGCCAGATTATTTGTCGAATCATTATTCTGTGCAATTTGAAGCCCATCTCCACCAACACTACGCGCGACACCAGCCAATCCCGACAACGCTGTACCGATCGGTGATGCGGCTGCATGTGTAGGTTGCGAGGAAGCCACCGCGGCGCGTCGAATCGGTTGGTTTCTCATCAATCGAGCCGTACGTCCCTGTGGAGATTCATCCTTCAAAAGTGCTTCAACCGCTTCGATGTCTGGATAACTAAACCAAACCTGAATGTCGGATACTTGGGCACGAAGTTGCGGTGAGTGGATGATCGTTTTGCCAGTTGCGTGAAGCCACTTGGGGACGACCGAATTGGGCTTGTTACCAGGCTGATTCGCAGCCAATTCTTCAATGATCTCCGGCGATAAACTCGCAAGCAAAACATCCAGTTTCTCGGCAGAGAATCTCCCTTGAGTCTCGCTTCGGGCATTAGCGCTTCCAACAACCGATAGGCGGTCGTGTTCCCCCTCGGGTTGCAATTGAAGACTTTCTGCCCATGACAAACGCCATTGATCTCCAATTTCAGACGCAAGCAATGCCTGCCCAGGCCCTGCAGACCACAATTTCCCAAGTCGCGTTGGCGGTTGCGACGCTTTAGCAGCGTTACCGACAACGGAAGAACCATCAACATTTTGGTTGCTCTTTTGAATGCGATCCCCCTTCAGCATTTCGCTCTCATACTCAATTTCCGGGGACCATACCTGCATGGAATCTTGCTGGAGATAAACTTGCGTGGAATCAGTTGCAGGAATCGCGGGAAGATGATTAGCAATCGCTACACGTCCTTGGTTCATATCCAATTTGAACCAGCGACCCTGTCCGCGAGCCTTCAAGCTTGGTGCTTCCAGACGAACCCATCGCGTCGGATCATCCACCGCAACACCGTTAGCGCCCATCGCTTCGATCGTATCGATCGACCACTCTCCCTGCCATTTGAAATGGAGGTTAAGCGTTTCGCTTTGAAAGATATCTTCCGGTAACCCGTCGACCATGTGACGCAGTCGTACGTTCCCACTGAGCGTCGCTTGCGAGCGATGGAAGTCGAATCGAAATGCATTATCGCACAGCACTTCTGCTCGGGCTGTCATGTTGGCTCGCTCAACTTCGTCTTTCTGGGAATTCCCAAATATGCCACCTGGCGGCAAATCAATATCGACTCTGTCCACATAGATTAGCTCTAGAAAATCCAGCCCTTCGAAAGGAGACTCTTCCTTGGGACCCGATTTATCACCTGTTGCAAGTAGCGAGTTATCCAAGTGAATCGAAAGGTCACGACCCTCGATTCGACTGCGACCAATCTTCATCGTGACAGCCTGAGTCGTACTGATCATCTTGCGATCAATTCGCAAATCGCGAGTGTCAATAAGTAGTTCGTCTTCTCCTGAGGCTCGCGGGGGAGCGTAGATGCGAATAGGGCCATTCAACTGCCCGCCCACCACCGGTGGAGGAGGCTTGCCGCTCGTCAAGTCGATCGCTTCGCGAAACTGAATCTCTGCTCCTTGCGGATTCTCGACGAAGATGGCTCGACGAGCAGGAACATTGGCTGCCGCGGTTTCATTTGTACCGTTAGCCACCGTCATTCCACTTGAATCCCCCTGCGGTATCAAGATCGTTAATGGAGATATTCTCCAACGAGTATCGCTCAACTGCTCCCAGTTCTTAAAGACTAAGATTCCCCTGGGAGTTTCCAAGACCTTCGGTGAGTTGCGTTGCCAAGAGCCTTCTACAAAATAATCCTGCCACCAAGCCCCCGACGTCTCTTCCCCCATCGTAGGCTGGAACCGAGAGATCTCCACCTGAACGGGCTCAACCCATGGCGCAACTACGAACCGATGGATTGCCATCAGTATCAATAGTGGAATCAGGATTTTGGTGTACTCTCGGATGAACAATCTTACGACCCAAGTTCAAGGCGACTGAAACACGCAACAACGAAACTACCCACCAATCTCGATGAAAGGCGGATTTTCAAGGCATCAAAAACCGTTTGTTCGACTCAAACGAATTTCCTTAAAACCCAATCCTCAGAACTTCTACACGCAACCCAAAGTCAAGTCGTCAACTATGGGGCATGAACATGGATACAAGGGTGAATTTGCGTACTACATAGCAAAACGCCTCGGTGGACCGCTAATCCAATCCGAAAAATCGCTCTAGGGCTGAGCGACCCAAATTGCTAATCTTCGACTAATCGGCAAAGTCAACTTTCGAAGTGCGAAAGTCGCGATGCAATTGAGCTGTAAAACTCCTGAATTCGAAGGGCTCCCTGCGAAAGATGCAAAACATGAGAACCATCCTCAATCGTCCTATCTGCCGCGTAGCTCTAGTTGTGCTCTGCTGGATCCCCCTGTTCGATTTGAATACCATCAGCACCGCAAAGGCTCAAGCACCCATTCAGCCCATTCGACAGCCCGCTCCAAACGCCGGAGGCCGATACACAAACACTCCTGCATCGCAGACTCCAGTGCAGCCCCAGATGCAACCTCAAGCTCAGGCTCCCACGCAGCAATATCAAATGCAGGCAGCACCGCCTCAGCAACAAATGCCCGGACAGCCACAAATGCCCGGACAGCCACAAATGCCTGCACAGCCACAACTCACAACCGAACAAATGATGGAGCAGATGAAGCAAGGCGCCATTCTGGCCCCGGCCTCCGAACAAGCTCCTGCGATCCTTGCACCTGCTTTTGTGCCGTTGTCGCCAGAAAACGATCGCATGCTGAAAACCTTATTGGGCAAGTGGCAGAACGCGACGCAAGGAATCGAACGATACAAGTGCGACTTCCTGCGATGGCAATTTGACATGACGAAGATTTCAGACCCGAAGGTCTATCACACAGCAGCCCGAGGTGTTGTCCGATACATGGCTCCAGACAAAGGAATGTTCCGTGTTGACGAACTGAAGTTTGTTCGCAAAGACCCACGTGACCCGCAGGCCGATTGGCAATTGCACGCAGACCCAGAGCAATTTGGTGAGTACTGGATTTGCGATGGCAACAGTGTTCACTTGTATGATCGAACGCAGAAGAAAGCGACCAAATACACATTGCCTCCTCAGATGCAAGGCAAACAAGTTTTCAATTCGCCGCTCCCGTTCTTCTTTGGTGTAGATGCGCAAAAGATCGAGCAACGTTTTTGGGTAAATCCACTACCTGATGCTGTGGTAAACGAAAAGCCTGTGCACGTTCTCGACGTCTATCCCAAGACTCAAGCTGATGCCGTCAACTATCACCACGTACGAGTTTACCTGGATCAATCCGAATCGCTTCCGGTTGCCATTGAAGTCTGCATGCCTAACTGGACAGAAGAAAAACCCAACCGAGAGTTTTTCGAGTTCCGCAATCGAAACACGAATTGGAACCTCTTGAACAAGATCAAAGAAATGTCGATCTTCAAGGAGGAATTTATCCCCCAAGAACCACCTGCGGGATGGCAAGTAGAAGTGAAACCCTACGAACCCGAAGCACCTCAGCCAGATCCGGCTCGCGTCGCCAATCCAAACCCAGCCAATCAGCCAGGCCCACGGTAATCACTTCCGAAAAGCCGTCGCATCTAACGCCCCAAAACCGTAGCAGAATTCGTAAGACTTCTGAAGTCTACGGTAAACGGACCACTTTCTATTAAACCGGTTTCGGTCTGTTTCGTAATCCAAGGCGAACGCTTTCCCAACAAACCGTTTACAGCGTGCCACCAAGAAGCCCCCTCGACTATTTTTCGCGTTCGATACCGCTTATAAATTCGAGAGACAAGTGAGGGGCGACGATTTCGCTCCGGTAAGACTTAACTTTCGTCAAGGAACTCTGAATCGATGACTTTTCCACTCAATTTTTCGCCAGCTCTGCGAACGTCTCGAATCTTACAAGCCGGAGCGATCGCGTTTGCTTTAACCTGTCATGCTGGGACAACTAGTCTCCACGCCGAAAACGCACCGCAAACCGCCAAACTGACTTCTGGCTTGGTCTCGGGAGTTGAGCTCGAGAATTTCTCGAAAACAATTTCTGCCGGCGAGGATTTCTACAAGCACGTCAACGGCGCTTGGCTTGACCGAACAGAAATTCCTTCGGATCAATCACGCTGGGGTTCATTCTCGGTCCTCGATGACATGGTGAAAGAACAAGTGAAGACGATCATCGAAGAGGCTGGGAAAAATCCAAATGCGGCTACGGGACCGGCAAAACAAGTCGGCGATTTTTATCGCGCGTTTACGAATGTCGAAGCTCGCAACGCTGCTGGTATCAAGCCAATACAGTCCCTCATCAATGAAATTTCAGCCATCCAATCCAAATCTGATTGGATTCGCGTCACCGCCAAACTCGATCGCAAAGGCGTTCCGGGCATGATGGGTGCTTACATCGATCAAGATGCAAAAAAGTCAGATCAATATGCAGTGCACTTGGTTCAGAACGGACTGTCACTTCCTGACCGCGACTACTATCTCGAAGATGAAGGTCGCTATCGTGATGCCCTCGCGGCACTTGAGACCTACGCCAAAGTAATGCTTGCCGTAGCCGGTCACGAATCTCCAGAAGCCAGTGCCAAAGCAATCGTCGCGATCGAAAGACAGCTAGCCAAAGCCCAATGGTCCCAAGTTGAACTTCGCGATCCTATTAAGTCCTACAACAAAGTTGCAATTACCGATTTTGAAAGTCGCTACCCCAATCTTCAATGGAATGTTTCAACCCGTGAAAGCGGACTTCCAACCGAAGGAACACTTATCGTCGGCCAGCCAAGCTTCTTTCAAGCGACCAACGATCTCATCGAATCGCAAGAGTTAAACGCCTTGAAAGCCTACACAACTTTTCGCTTGATCGATGCCTACGCTGAAGTACTCACTGAAACACTCGAGCAAAAGCACTTTGGTTTTCACAAAACAGTCCTCAGCGGTGTCACGGACCAAGAACCTCTTTGGAAGCGTGGCGTCATGGCTTGCAACCAAATGCTCGGGATGCCAGTCGGACAGCTTTACGTGAACAAGTACTTCCCGCCCGAAGCAAAAGAACGAATGGAAGGACTCGTAGAAGGCCTTAAAGCGGCTTTTGCGATTCGCATTAAAGATCTTGAATGGATGAGTCCAGGAACCAAGAAACAAGCCCTAGAAAAACTAGCAAAATTCACTCACAAGATTGGCTATCCAAATAAATGGAAAGACTACTCTTCCGTTGAGATTAACGATCAAGATATCGTCAAAAACCTCATGGCACTCGCCGAATTTGAGCACACATACGCGTTAGCCAAACTCGGAAAACCAATCGATCGCGACGAATGGGGAATGCCTCCTCAAACAGTGAACGCATATTACAACCCGCAAATGAACGAGATCGTGTTCCCAGCTGGAATTCTTCAGCCACCCTTCTTCAATCTCCAGGCTGACGACGCGATCAACTACGGTGGTATCGGCGCTGTGATCGGTCACGAAATAAGCCACGGGTTCGATGACCAGGGAAGCCAATATGACGGCGATGGAAACCTCCGCAATTGGTGGACACAAAACGACCGCATGGAATTTGAACGTCGAGCAGATCAACTCGTAAATCAATATCAATCCTATAAGCCATTCCCTGACATGAACGTCAATGGCAAACTTACACTGGGTGAAAACATAGGCGACCTCGGTGGCCTCAATGCCGCATACACAGCATACCAGTTGTCACTCAAAGGCAATCAAGCACCGATAATCGATGGGCTTGCAGGCGATCAACGCTTCTTCACCGGATGGGCTCAAGTCTGGAGATGCAAATACCGTGAGACCGAACTACGTAAACGCCTCCTCACGGACCCTCACTCGCCTACCAATTATCGAGCGAACGGAATCGTATCAAACCTCGATCCTTTCTACGAAGCATTCAAGGTCAAACCTGATGCAGCGATGTACATCGAAAAAGATAAGCGCGTTCGGATCTGGTAGTCCCACCGTGCCCTTTGATCTTTGCATAAACTGAATCTGTCGAGTCGGATTAGTCGATTTGCAATTAGCACGACTGTTCGACAATCATAAGCCCGAGGCGCTGGTCGCTTGAGTTGCAATCAGCAGGCATCTACAAAGCAATTCCATCGATTCGGTTTGTGCGTGCCTCCGTTAGTCAATTTGGAGTGCTCCGTCTTGGCGGAGCTTTAAGACTTATCTCTCGGTTACCTATCTGAAAAATCTACGTGAACCTAAAGACATCCCATCTCGCGAGCCTTTTCTCTTTGCGAGACCCGATTCGTTCCTGTGCCCGTTAGTGGATCTCTTTTTTGTGTGATTGGTATTGGACACGGAAGACGCGGACGACACGGAAATGACTCTCGCACCCGGGGTGTGGGAACGGTTTGTGATCTACTGAAGATGAAGAACGATCAAACTAAAACCGTATCGTCCGAGGCCTGTAAGTCAATTTGGAGTGCTCCGTCTCGGCGGAGCTTTAAGACTTATCTCTCGATTAAGCAATGCTCAAGTAAACACGCTCATCGCTTAGCAACGACTCGCCAAAGCAGCCCGACGCATAGAAATCGCGACAACGAAGAGATCACAAAAATGCTGTGATAGGATTCGATTGATGTTCCAAAATGCGCGATCCACCATCCACCGGCCAATGCTCCAAGACACCAGGTTAAGGAGTTCCCGAAGTTGAATATCGTTAGTGCTGTGGCTCGTCGCTTTTGAGGAAGTTCTTCCATAAACATAAGAAAAAACGCAAGTTCATATGCTGACCACATGAATCCACTCAGCATTTGAACGACGATCAACCACCACAGCGATGGCGACAAGATCCAAAGGGAAGCTAAAGGCAACAGCCCGATTCCTCCGACAACTAATAATCGATCTGTACCGTACTTCTGGGCAATTCTCCCCCAAAGATTCATCGCCAGAACACGAGCCACCAAAGCCGCGGCGATGATGGTCGCAAAGGCCGCATAGCTGTAGTTCAATTGCTTGATGATGTAAGGTACGAAATAAGGACCAGAGAATTGCACGCAGGCCTGCATGCATATCAGGTAAATGATCAAACTGCGGCTCTTGGAACTGATCCCTCGCCACGTTTCCATCAGTCGCGCTGGCTCGGGGTGTACGTCGTCATCGGTTTTGGAGGTTCGATGCTTGATCAGATAAATCGAACAAGCCAATCTCGATAACCCAGCCACCACAAACAAAGTTGCGAATCCCCACAGTACCGCGTCAATACCTTTGGTGTACTGTAAAAAACCACCACCGACCAAAAAACCAACCAGTGTTGCCAACTGAATAACACGAGTTCGCTTGGCAAAAAAATTGGCTCGAATCGGTTGCGGGACCACGTGTCCTATCCAAGCGTTCCAAGCAGGACCGGCGGCCATCCCCGAGCCCCAGTAGATAGAGGCCACCAGAAAAAAAGCCCAAGCAGATATCGAACCGTAAACTGCGGCGGCAATCAGTGGCAGGAACGTCATCGCTTGAAGCGTAACTCCAGCAACAATCCATCGTTTGTACGATCCCGTCCAAGATAAAGCTCGCAACGAGACCAGTTGAACAATCCCACCAAAAAAGATTGGCAAACTAGTCACCAGACCAGAAACCACCTCGCCAAGCCCAATCGCTAAGGCAAAAGCCGGCAAAAACGTTTCGCCCAATCCTAGCGTCAGCCCAAAAAAGCCAGCATCAAGCATGCTAGCCCGCAAATTGGGACGTAGCCACATGAGTGCACTAAAAGAGGGTTGAGTATCAGACTCCCCGAAAACCTCTCGTGGAGAGTCACCCTCCACCGTCGAAAGCGATCCCGTGACGCCCGGGTTCGGGTGTGCGCCAACGACACCCTCAAGTTGCGAGTCGTCGGCTACGGGCGGATTTAAAAGTGGCG
Organism: Planctomycetota bacterium; assembly: GCA_026692865.1. Taxonomy (GTDB): domain Bacteria; phylum Planctomycetota; class Planctomycetia; order Pirellulales; family Pirellulaceae; genus JAIYDQ01. The sequence continues at coordinate 20,726 of JAPLNI010000060.1, read as the reverse complement.
AGGCGATTGGCATCTTGAAGGTTACGTCGAATGAAAAATCGCCGGTCGCGAAAGAAAGCTCCTATGGATTGAGACTCACTATATCGAGATTTGTTCGGCCCACGCAATGAGAATTTCAAAGTGGGTTAAACTCGCATTAACGTAGCAAGATGTGCAAACAAACTCACGGTACCCGATCTTGCTTCCGTCTGCCTAAGGCAAGCAATGGATTTCAGCATACCAAGTGGGATACGCTTCGAGCCTTTGTTACCAGTCTATTCACAGGATGGAAGCATTTGCCACTGGTCGATTTCCATCTAACGCTAGCCTAATTGCTAGAAACTACTGCGATTTTGCGTAGGCTTGAATATCGCTTCGGTAGGTTGCAAGTCGTTTCTGAAGGCGATTTTTTGCTGCTGGAAGATCGACTGATTCGGCGGGAGAAAGCCGGCTGAAGAAGTAGAACTTGACCTTCGGTTCGGTTCCGGAAGGTCGAACGGCAACATAATTCCCTGGTTCGGCAAGGTCCAGCACAATCATGTCAGTTTTCGGTGCATCGATTTGTTCGAATTGGCCATTTTTATCGCCGCCGATTATTTTGCGAGAAAGATCTTTGTAATCCCGGATCGCAGCAACGTTCAATCCACCGACAGTTTTAGGTGGTGTGGTTCGGAAGGCTTGCATGAGACGTTTCATATTAACCATCCCCTCGCTCCCTTCCATTTGAACGTTCAGAAGGTCTTCCATGTGATAACCATGTGTCAGGAATAGCTGGTCCAAGTACTGATGTAGCGAAATCCCCTTACTCTTACAATCCGCAGCAAGCTGGGCTATGAGCAAACAAGCAACCGCTCCGTCCTTATCTCGAGCATAGGTCCCGATCGTATAGCCATGTGACTCTTCAGTCCCAAAAGCGAAGTATTCCGGGCCTACTGCATCGGTCAAGCCCGCGATCCATTTGAAACCAACGTGAATATTTCCTTCGCATCGGATTCCATGATGCTCAGCCACCAGTCGTGTCAGGTCGGTCGTGACGAGCGTTTTGATGATGTAATGTTTCGGAGTAAGCGTTCCCGCTTCTTTCATCTTGCTAAGAACATAGTCGGCAAGGATAGCACCCAATTGGTTTCCATTGAGAGTCGCCCAAGGTCCGTTCAGATCAGTCGTCAACGGTGCCGCGCATCCTAGCCGATCGCAATCGGGATCTGTTGCGATCACGATATCCGCTTTGATGAGTTTCGCGTTTTCAATAGGAGCTTCGAAAACGATGGTGTTTTCTGGATTGCTTACGTGCCCAGGGACATTAGGAAAATCGCCGCTCGGTTCCCAGTGCGGTGCGTAGGCTACAACATCATTAAAGCCCGCTGCTTTCAAAAGTGGCATCACCGCAAACCCACCAACTCCATGCAGTGGCGAGTAAAGAATGCGAATATCGCGAGGACCTTTCCATGCGAACTGAACGGCTGCTTGAAGGTACTCACGATCAATCTCTTTCGTGATGATCTTCACTTTGCCTTCACTCAACGCTTTATCGAACGGTACCGTATAAATCGCTTGACAGCTCATGACTCGGTCAATGATTTTCGCGTCATGAGGCGGCAAGACTTGTCCACCAGTGCTCCAATAAACCTTCACAGCATTATCGCTAGGCGGGTTGTGAGATGCAGTAACCATGATCCCACAATCACACTCCTTGTATCTCACTGCAAAGGACAATTGAGGCGTCGCGCGATAGTCATCCAAAAAGAAAACTTCAAACCCAGTGGCCACCATAATCGATGCACAAAGCTCGGCAAAATGTCGCGAGCGATGTCGAGTGTCGTAAGCAATGGCGCATCGAAGCGTTGCTCCCACTTCCTTGACCGATTTGACATAGTCAGCCAATCCCTGAGCGCTTTCTCCGATCGTCCGATCATTGATTGCGTTGGAGCCAATTTCATACATTCGCCCTCGACGGCCACCTGTCCCGAAAGGTATCACAGTCCAGAAAGCATCGTCCAGTGCTTTCCACTTCTTAGCTTCGATATGTTCGAGAACCTTTGAGAGATAGTCCGAGTATCGATCTTCTTTCAACCAACGTGTTATGTTTTCAATCGCACCGGGACTTAAAAGATTGTTTTTGGCCGCTTGCGAGATGGAGTCGAGTGCTTGGGGGACGGTCATAGTTGGCATAAATGGCTTTATTTCGAAAGGCGAATCATCAAAAACGCATTATAAACTACTGAATCCTTGTAGCTACCCCGGAACCGTTTGACCAATCCTCTTGCATTCTTTGAATGGCCATCACCATTCGCATGGCAACGATCGCCAGTGGAATGGTAAATACCGCTACTGCAATACTCCACCAAGTCGAAGCTATCAATCCTTCAACAGTTGTCGCAGCCTTGCCAACCTGCTGAGAAATCCGCCCCAAGAAGAAGCTCAAGATCCACAATGTCCACCAAAGGGGGACCAAACCGGTACTGTTCGAACTCCAGTCCCCGGGCGACTGACTTGCACGCCACAATTCAGACATCGCTTTATAAGGTTTAAACAAATTGAAGATCGGAACAAAGAAGAAACCAACAGCCCAAGCAGGAGTTATTGTCATTGCTTCTGCACCAAAACCGCGCACATTGTGATGCGCATGATTGATCCACGTCGAAAAGACAATTGCCGTCAACAAAAAGACAACTATGTACAACACCCCTGCAGCTTGCTCGCGAAGATCATTCGCAGATGCTTGCTCGTCGGTGAACGCTGGCCCCTGCAACAAGCTCAGTTGCAACAAACTCGACAAGACATTCAACAAACAAGCGAAAACACAACCACCCAAAAGTGCGCAAGTCAACTTGCACATGAGCCCGTTTTTCTAGGTGAAATTCCGAGACAAGAAAGCCGTCGTAGCTTGTTGATCCAGAAGAACGCTCGATAACGGAGCGGCGGAAGTGGATGCATAAGGATTGCTCGATAAATCAGATTCCATTTGGTTGACACTTCCTAGTAAGAAATAGGCCGGTCACGCGTCACCTGAGGTCGTAGCAAATGGCTTGCGTGCCCCCTGCCACTTTGTGTGCAAAGTCTGAGCCCTGTCACTTTGGCAATCAACTAGTCCCGAGTGAATGACGCACTTAGGCCGATGATTGACATTGTTCGCAAGTGAATGCGACTGCCGTCCGATTTAGGCGATTGTGCGAAATTGAGTTGCGGTGATTTTGTTCAGAAAGCAGAAAGGTGTTGGAGAACATGCCGCTGAGCTTTTTCGAGAATCCGAGTACGATTAAAAGCAACACTCGGTGATATTCACCAGAAAGCGTCAAGATTCATCTAGATTTAGGCAGGACAATTTTGCTATCACTAGGGTCGTTTTGGTTAGAAACGTCCCCAACTTTTTAGCTTATCAGTCAAACCATGAGACTTACCCAGATTTCTTTCCATGCGGTCATCGCAATCGGTCTTGTTTTAGTGTCGCTTGATTCAGTTCAGGCTCAAACGACAGCACCTAGATCACTGCTGGCTCGCGAGGCGTCCCAAGTGACGGACGCGCCGACTCCTGCTAAAAAGCCCGTTGCAGAAACTGTATCGGTGAAATCCGAGATTCAATCAGATAAGCAAGAAAACGGCAAAACATATACGCTTCGTTACAAGCTTCGAGCGAATGAAAAAATTGTTAGCGAAGTAACTCACTTGGCAACAACCAACACGAAAATCAACGACGTCTCCCAATCAAGCCAGTCGAGAACCGTTAGCAGCAAAGTTTGGGAAGTTAAGTCAGTCGACAAATCGGGGAACATGACGTTCACCCAATCAGTTGCTTCCGTGGACTTGTCGCAACAAGTCGCAGATGGCTCAGAAATTCGCTACAACTCCGCGACTGATAAAGAAGCTCCGCCAGCCTTCAAATCTGTAGCCGAAACAATTGGCAAGCCGCTTGCAACCATCACGATCACCACTTGGGGTGAAGTGACCGATCGCAGTGAAAAAGCCAACGGTGGAAACCTCGGCATGGGCGACATCACCATCCCGATGCCCCAAGAAGCGATCACTCTTGGGCAACAATGGGAAACAGATCGAGAGATTCGTGTGCGACGGACCGATGGATCTCCCAAGATTGTAAAGGTTCGGGAGCTATACACGTTGGAGAAAGTAAGCGCTGGAGTTGCTGTCATCAGCATCCGAAGCGAACCACTTACACCGCTCCGAGAACCCGAGATCGAAGCTCAAGCGATTCAGCAAATGAGCAACGGAGAAGTCCGATTCGACATCGATGCAGGGCGACTGATTTCAAAATCCCTCGCTTGGGATAAAACAGTCGTCGGCTTCAGTGGAGCGGGGAGCATGATGGAGTATTCGGCACGACTGGACGAAAAAGTTCAGTAGCCTCCGCTGCTCGTTTCAGCACGATGATCCTGGTATAGTAAAGTTCGACCGGTACAAGTTATGAACCGGTCGTTCCTTCCGTTGTAAAGGATTCGCGATGCGTTTGATTCAATCAGTTCGCTCCCATGCTATTTTCTTTCAAGAGGCCACTTGGGTCGCTTTTTGACAGCCGCCTTCTTCAGTTCCATTTCGATTGAGCCCCTCTTCGCGCAGACGCGAGAAGAGAAAGTCCTGGGCGACAAAAAGAAATTTGAATCGATGGGGCTTTGGTTCTATAACGATTTGGACGGTGCATTCGAAGCCGCAAAGGAAAGCAATAAGCCTGTTCTAGTTGTCTTGCGTTGTATTCCGTGTGAAGAATGCGTCAAACTGGACGATGACTTGCTGGAAACAGATATTAAGCTCCAGCAACTCTTGAAATCGTTCATCAGAGTCCGAGTTGTCGGAACCAACGGACTCGATTTATCGATGTTCGAATTTGATACGGATCAATCGTTCGCTGTTTTCCTCTTCAATGCAGACAAAACGCTTTATGGACGTTACGGAACTCGATCTAATCGGACTGAATGGGAAAGCGACGTCTCGGTAGACGGGCTCTATAAAGCCCTTGAAGGTGCATTGAAACTACACCAAAAATACCCCGACAATCGAGAAGTATTGCTCGGCAAACAAGCTGAAAAACCACTCTTCGCCACACCGGAAAAAATACCCGCGTTGGCATCCAAGTACACGGGTAAACTCGATTATCAAGGAGCAGTTGTCAAATCGTGTATTCACTGCCACCAAATTGGCGATGCAACACGCGAGTACTACCGCGCGGAACAAGGAAAGCTGACTGAAAAATGGCTCTATCCTTTTCCACATCCCAAAACAATTGGCCTGATACTCGATCCGCGAGAATGCGCAACCGTACTTTCTCTTGTCGAGGGCTCCGAGGCAGCGAAGGCAGGTCTTCAGATCGGTGATCAGATGACCACGCTCAATGGTCAAGCGATCCTTTCCTTTGCGGACGTGCAGTGGGTACTACATCAAATCCCAGACTCGGGGGGGACTATCAAGGCGACAGTTCGCCGAGGTTCACAAGATTTGAATGTCGACTGTGTGTTGAGTGCCGGATGGAGAACTCGAGAAGATATCGCTTGGCGTGCATCCTCATGGACGCTTCGGCGAATCGGACTTGGGGGAATGGTGCTAACTCCCATTTCAGACGATGAACGCAAATCACTGGATCTCGCGGATGGAAAAATGGCGTTGAAAGTCGGACACGTCGGAGCCTTTGCGCCGCACGATCGAGCAAAAAAAGCTGGAGTTCTCAAAGGTGATATCCTCGTCGAATACGATGGGCGAAGTGACCTCGTTCGTGAGACCGATCTCCTCGCTTATTCGCTGAACTCGGTAAAGCCTGGGCATTCAGTACCGATGAAGTTCGTGCGTGGGAGCGAAGAACGAAGAGTTGAAATCACAACCGCAAAGTAGGAGTCCATAAGACCCATTTTCAAATGAGAAAACCGCGTGAAATTATCGCAAGTTTTCTCGACTTCAAAACTGACTTACTACAGTCGCGTCGAAACCATTCGCGGTAAGCTTGGACCCGATTGCTAACGCACTACGACGAACATAACCAATCGCAATCCACTTGTCGGACGTTTCTTTTGATAAGGAGGTAATCCAACCCGTTTCTTTATCGGCTATGAAAAGTTTTTCACCGACCATTGGATCGGTCACGCTATCACTGCCTCGTTCAATTCGTAATCGAACAAGTTTCTTTTGCACTTGGCCTAAAGCATCGAGTCGAGCGATAGTTTCTTGCCCGAGGTAGCAACCTTTCTTAAACGAGATCGCTTTCGAATCACGGTCTAATTCTTGTGGTAAATTTTTATTATCAAAATCGATACCTATCAGAGGCAGAAGATGTTTTATACGACTTGCGTGAAAGCTTGAAGTTGATTCGTTCGATGCCATGACTGTAGATGTGATAGCATCGGTGTCAGTTTCACTCGACTTGCAATCGCCAATCAGCCAATACTCGATACCAATGATATCGTTAGTGATCGCGATTCGAAAGTCGCTTTCATCGTTGGGCTCGTTGAGCATCAGAAGCATACCGGGAAGGATCTCAGAGACGTTCTGATCAAAGGCTGCGTGAAGCGTTGCAAGAATGTCTACTCGAGCAATAAACTGCCAATTCCAATTCGAGCTCACATCCGTCAGCACCACATCTTCGCGGATAATATACCGGTCCCAGTGCGACAATAATCTTTCCGATTGATCGGCTCCCAACGTAACAAAGATAAGCGACTCTCTCGCTTCGAACATCCAGCCATGTGCAAGCACTTTCCCCTTTACGTCTACAACAAAACACTCAACCGATCGCTTGTCGATAGTTTCCTTTACGTCGTTCGTGACCATTCCTTGGAGCCATTTGACGCGGTCTTTTCCTTCTATTTGGATCGTTGTAACCGGATACTTTTCGATTCTCAAAATATTCCTAACGTAACAAAATACGGGATGAAGCGAGCATTACGGAAATACTTAAAGCAACACTAATCTGGTACTTCCAGGTTGCACAGGATAAGCGACTCGACCCATTCTCGCCAACGTCTGATTGTAGGATCGTCTATCGAGTTATCGGTAAGCGAATCAAGGGTATTGGTCGAGTTTTTTGCGAGCCATGTTATGGTTCCACTCCATAGACCGGAACTATCTAAATCGATTCGCAGTTGAAGTGGATCTGTAACTGGCCGACCAGCGAAACACTTAGCCAAGTCGATGGTAGCTAGCCGATTCCAATTTTGGCCACCTTGTCGAGTCGATTCGACAAATTGGATAATCGGCTGAGACTCTTTCGTGCTCGCAAACCGAAGCGTTTTTGAAATCGACGTTGGGAGTAATGTTCTTTTAGGAATGAGGACCTTAGGAGTCGAAATATGGTTGCTAAAATGTTGAACGACTAGTCCGAGATCGTAAATCGAGGCGGGTTCTGCATAAGGGCACTTCGTGTTTCCAGGCGGCATTAAGTATTGCGATTGAATCGCGGCACCCTTGGCAAGCTGAGCTTGAGTAATCATGTGGCACGGGACGTTTGTCGGAAACAAACCGCTAAGAGTGCTTCGAATTCCAGGGAACTGAAGGATATCTCCAATCAACAATACCTCATCAATCTGATTCGATTCCACAGAAGCAGCTTGCATCGCCTGAGTCGCAAATCGAGCGAGATCGCTTTTCAATTCACCTGCGATTGCCATCAGTTCTTGCGAACTCATTCGGATAGGGAATCGTTTTGCGTTCGCTTCGAAAACAAGCTCAATTTTTCGTTGGGATGTCAGTTGCTCGAAACACGATTCCACAAAACGCTGTAGCTTAGAAGCAAGTGTTAAGTCCCCTTTGATATCGAGATTGTGTTCGCTTAAAAGCCATTCAGCGAGATGCTCGGCCAGTCGATGATGCCAGCGCAAAAGACCTCGTTTCCAATCTCCAACCGTTCCGATCGATTCTACAGTTCTTCCTGAAAACCGAACGACCGTCGCTTCGCAGCCCGTTCCGTTAAGTGAACATACTAAGAAATGCTGGGGACGACTGTCGTTCGATGCCTCTGTTGATACAGACTTATCTGTTGAGGTGGTCTTGGAAGGGATTTGCGGGGTCTTCAGTCCGACCCGCAATTCGACATGCGCGATCGCAGCGGCAAGCGGCTTTTCGAGGAGTTGCAAAACCTCGACTCCAGCAATTTTGCACGCGTAGATAACACTCCTACGATGAAGCTGGTCGTAACAAGCGGGAATAGTAACCACCGCGTGCGTTACTCCAACTTGTTCTTTTTCAACCATGTTCACCATGTGCCGAATCACCGTTGCTAACAACACTTCCGGTGGCGTTTGCTTTCCCGAGAATGATCGCTCCAGTGTTGGCAATCCAAACCATCGTTGAAATCCGTAAAAGATGTGCTGAGGCGTTTTCGCACGAGCCTCAGATGCGGCTTTTCCAATCAACAATTGACTGCCATCGCTCCAAATCATGTGCGAAAGTGACTTACGAAGCCCATCCAGCATAACTTCTTTTAGCACAAATTGAGGGTCAATAAAGCTGACGCGTGACTGAAGCATGCCTAGCTCTATACCCACTGCCGAGTATTTTTTTACTGCAGTCGACTCACTACGGAATCCATCGGTCAGGCTGTCACGACCGAGTCGCAAGCTGCGTTTCGATAACGCGCTGTCTCGCGGTTGAACAACAGATTTTAAATCGATCAGATTGAGACTTTGCATCGCTTCCAGCAAGATACCACCAGTCGCGAATCGGTCTGCCGGAGACTTAGCCACAAGCCGCTGAAATATAGAATCCAACCGAAGATCAATATCGCCTCGTACTTCGTATAACGCTGGAGGTTTTGACTTTACATGTGCGAGCGCTGTTTGTACCGGTTCTCCCTGGAACATGGGGCGTCCAGTTAGCAAAAAAAACATCGTTGCACCCAGCGAGTAGAGATCGCTTCGATGGTCTACTGTCTCCGGTGCATTGATTTGTTCTGGCGACATGTATTCAACAGTCCCCATCATCTGTTGACGTCGATCTCTTTCGATCTCCTCAGTTTGCCGATTGAACCTAGCTAGTCCAAAATCTAGGATCTTGAGCGTCCCCGATTTGGCCAACATAAGGTTGCTAGGTTTGATATCGCGATGGATGATCCCTAAAGAGTGGGCGTAATCAAGCGCTGCGGCGGCTTGGCTAAGAATGGCGACGACTCTCGCGGTAGACATGACTCCTTCGTTTGCGACGATGGACGATAAAACACTTCCGTCGATCAATTCCATCACGAGGTAGTGGACACTTTGATCACAACCTGCGTCGAAAGCTGTCACGATGTTCGGATGCATCAGCTTTCCGACCGCCCTGATTTCCGAGTAGAACCGGTCTACTAGTTCAGGATGTTTTACGAACTTATTCGGAAGAACCTTTACTGCTACCCACCTGTCCATGGTTCGATGTCTAGCCTTGAAGACTTGTCCCATCCCTCCCACGCCTAGGACGCTATCAATCACGTAATCTCCGAGAACCAACTGACGATGATTTTCTACGATGTTGTCGGTTTCAGGCTTGCGGACAATCAAGCCCTCTAATCGGGGATCTATCTCGAAATCAACGCCATCGAACAATCCGTCGAACTTGTCAGGAAACGAACCCGCCAAGCCGAAACTAAGTGGCCGCGTTGCGTTTTCGATCTTTGATACTGTTTTCTTTGGTGAGTATTCCGCAGCCTTAAGTATCTGTTTGTCTGCTTTTTCAGGTGGTTCAGATGCGGGCATAATCTTAAAATTCAAAAAGCGTCAAAGTAAATCGAGGCAAACTTTCTCACTCTGGAGTGGATCGCTTGTAGAGACTTATTGCTCGTCACAACTAAAGCGTTGGTGGATTAACCTTGTCCAGCTCAAAACTTGGTTGTTTTTTTCAAATGAACTGAGCAAAATGAGAAAGCATTGGTAACATAAGGGTACCGTATTCGTTTGAAATTCATTTTCCATGAGAGCTTCATTTAGGTTTAATCGTACATGCATCGTAAACAACTTTGGGTAAGTTTCTCCTCATTTATCATAACGCTTTTCATCTGTTCCCTTTGTAATCCATCGTTCAGCAACGCAGATGAGACAGTTCGCGTTGGAGCTTGGAATATCGAATGGCTAGGGTTTCCCGATAAACGTTCGAGCTTTGGTAGCAAAACGCCTCAAAAGCCTAGCACAGTGGCAAAGTACATACACGACGCCAAGGTTGACATTCTTGCGTTGGAGGAAATTGGAATCGAATCGCTCGAAAAGCCGTATAAAAGTAAACCCCTTCAGGCGATCATGGACGCTCTAAAGAAAGAATACAAACAAGACTGGGAATACATCCTCTTTCCAAAAACAGACTACCCAGAAGATACCGAAGACTTTTTTGTACGCGGACAGCATTGTGGCATTGCTTGGCGTGCCGACAGAGTATCACAAATCGGAGATGTGTACGCAGTGCCAGTCGGCAAAAATGAAATGTTCGGTCAAAAGTTTTTTGAACGTCGCGCGAATGCTGTAAAGTTTTCCTTAGGAAGCAGTAAAACGGATCTAGTAGTCATACCGGTTCACCTTAAATCCAATCGAACGGATGACAAGGAGAAAGACCCGAACTATACAGCCAAGCAACGGCAGGCAGAGTTGACCTCTTTTGTTAAAAATCTAGACACTCTCAAAACTCACTTCAAGGATGAAGACATCATCCTACTTGGCGATACAAACATCATGACGGGCGAGACAAAGACCTCCGGTATTATGGTAAACGCCGGGTTTATGGACCTCAATGAGAAAGAAGACGGAACCACGGTAGCATGGGGCAAAAGCAAATATCCTAGCGCACCGTTTGATCGAGTTTTCGTACCGAAGGGTCAGCCTGAATTCAACGTAAAGACTCAAATCACCCACAAGCCGGATGACGTTGAAAAGATGAAAGATCATCGCCGTCAACTCTCGGACCATTATCTCGTTTCAGTCGATGTTACGATAATGTCGGACGACGATTGATATTTGAGATTCGTCGAACTTTGTTGATCGAGCAGCGGACTTAAATTATCTATCGAGTATCGTTTCTGCCTGACATGCAAACCGATTTTTGCGGAGAATATCTCAACGTAGCTCGACCGCAAATAATGTTCGTAGCCCATGATCGTTGCTGAATTCGTAAGATTTCAGAAGTGAATGGAAACCATCGATAAGCTGAGTCTTCAGATGTCTTACGACATCTACTACGCTTATAAACTCCAGTTATAAATAGCCGCGTGAAACATAAGTGCGACTCATCAGAATGCGAATTGATCCTGGAAAATGACCGTCACGTTCAACTGGGTGGCTTTTCGGCGTTTCGGTTCAATATTGGCCTTAGCTCCTCTACGAAGTCTCTTACTCCTGTAAATTCGCGATAAACACTCGCGAATCGAACGTACGCAACTTGGTCCAAGTCTTGAAGATGAGTCATGCAAAGTGCTCCGATGGCACGCGTGGGAACTTCTAAGTCGAACTCCTCTAAAAGCTGTGCTTCAATGGCTTCAACGATTTGCGAACGCTGCTCGGCGCTGATTTTGCGTTTCCAGCAGGCCAGCTCGAGTCCACGTTCTACTTTGGCTCGTGAGAATGGCTCGCGTTCGTTGTTTTTCTTAATTACCTGGAGAGTGCCTGCTACGCGTTCGAAGGTCGTAAAACGACGACGGCAAGAGTTGCAAAATCGCCTTCTTCGAATTGCCTTCCCATCGTCGACTACTCGAGAATCGCGGACGCTATCGTTGTCGTGATGGCAATAGGGGCATCTCATGGGAAGGATGGCTTTAAAGGGATAGCGACAGGCGAAATTTCAAAAATAGAAGAGGAAAATGCTCCGACCCGTTCTATGCATTTCCACTTCCTATCTATTGCAATGTATCATGGGACGGCAGTCTCACCAACCCTTGCGAACTGGACAGATAATTCTCCATGCAACTTGCTTCATCCTATAGATTTTGCCCCTTATGCGGAGCTGAAAGAGCCAGCTATTCTCCCGTTCGTCCTTTTCGATGTTCTCATTGCGGGCATACCACTTTCTTTGGCCCGACAAGTGCCGTCGGTGGAATTGTGACGAATCCGTCAGGCCAGGTTCTTCTGATTCGACGAGCCAAAGATCCGGGAAAATGCAAACTCGGAATGCCTGGTGGATTTATAGACCATGGTGAGTCCGCAGAAGAAGCCCTGGCCCGTGAGATACAAGAAGAAGTTGGGATTGAAGTTTCGTTAATGCGATACTTTATGACTGCTCCTAATCACTACGTGTATCAAGGTGTTGAACTGCCGGTGCTCGATCTATTCTTCCACGTACCGCTAGACTTCGACCCGGTTGTCCGTGCTCAAGAAAGCGAAGTTACCGATTACCTTTGGACGCCACTGACCGACGAAGTGCTCGAACAGGTTGCCTTCGTTTCCAACCGACAAGCGCTAGAAGCCTACCGCGATCTCCTCAGCTAAAAAATCAGCTGGCAACTCGCATTCATTAAGCTTTGATTAAGTTAGCTTTGTTTCAGCCGCGAGCAGCCTAGCCGTTTTAACCAACGATTCTGATCCGGATGTTGCCTGCTTGCAAAGAAGTTGCGAGGTCAATGCATAAAATCCCAATTGTCGCTCTGACCGCCCCTGCCCGAGCAGAAGACCGTCAAAAATGCTTGAGTACTGGTTGCGATGATGATCCAAGTAAGCCAATTGATAAGCATTCACTATTATCTCAACTATCTCATGCGCTAAATCGATTTGCGCGCGGCGATAACAGGCACTTGCTTCGATTACTTCAACTTCCGCCTGATGAGCTCGCTAGCAGCTTTATCTAACGCCAATGCAGCGGTTTGCTGCCCTGAATTAGTAGTGACGATGACCGCAAAGTCCTTCTTTGGAGCGAGCCAGCACACACAATAGTTGACTGTATTACTTCCACTATGTGTCCAAGCCTGGCCCCCAGCCCATGGGCGTTCGACGACACCCCAACCGAGTGCATACTCCGCATCGACCGGCGGCGTATGAAGCTGTGTCCAAATCTCTTTCGGCATCAATGAATTCTCGGGCTTGAGATGCAATGCAATGAATTTACCCCAATCCTCGATGGATGCATGCACCGTCCCAGCAGGTCCAATCGATGGGGCGTTGTCCAGTTGCACTGGCTTCAAGGCTCCCAGTCCCAGCCAAGTTGGCTGATGTCCCCAAGGCTGATCCACTTCACCAGGCGTACCAGGGATTCCAAATCCAACCTGCTTCATCTCCAGCGGCTGAAATAACTTTTCACGCATGAGCGACTCCCAAGACATGCCCATCTTTGTTTCTGCAATGAGGCCAGCGAGCGCGTAGCCGACGTTCGAGTAAAGGAATTTGGTGCCCGGTTCGTCCGAAACCGAAACCTTGATCATTCTACGCAGTAGCTCGTGTCGTTGCTCTGGAAGCGAACGGTCTTTACCTAATGACCACCAAGCACTGTTGGCAGGAAGTCCGCTTCGATGCGTCAACAAATGCATCAGTGTGATTTTGCGAAAGGCATCATCCATCAGCTTCGCATCCTCAGGGAAAATTTCTGCAAGAGTCGTGTCCCAAGCTAACTTCCCTTCGTGAACTAAAATCCCAATCATGGTCGCTGTCATCGCCTTGGTACACGAGCCTAAGTGCCAGAGGTCGGTTTCGGTTACTTTCGTGTCGTCACCCATTTTTCGATTTCCAACTGCCGCCATTTCTTGGACACCGTTTGAAGTAACGATTCCTGCTGCAAGGGCAGGAAGCTTGTATTCGACACGGATCGCTTCAAGAATTTCGCTCACTGGCGTTTTCGAAGATGCTGTCTCCGGCGAGCGATCTTCAGCGAATAGATTATCCGTCGAAAGATTGAACGCTAACAAGATAACGAGAATCGGACTCAATCGTGGCATTTGCGATCCGGAAAGAAAACAGGCTAAGCCTTAGAATGAAGCGACTCTTGACATCGTAATTGTACTAGGAAACCGATTGGCCGGGCGTGCTCAACACCGCTTCGCGATATTGTCGGCTTGTGATTTGCTACTCTTGCAACATTTAAAAGCTTGCCTTGGGCGGGATGCGATATTCCAAAAGTTAGGGGCGGCAGATCGAGAGCTTTTCAGCCTATAATTCAGTATTGGTTCAGAGGCTAGGCAAGCCTGCGTGAGTCCATTTTTGTGTGACGACATCAAGACAGACTTCAAACATCATTGAGCGAGACAAATAAACTTCATCATGAAACACACACTCGCTATTTTCACATGCATGATCGTCGCGCAAATTGCCCCACTGCACGCTAGCGATGCTGCCTCGCAGCGAGAGCAAGTTCTTGAGCTCGCCAATCTCACCACGCCACCCGAGATGCAGCCAGCGGAAGGCTTTGTTGGCGAGGATGGCATGAAGGCGATCTTCTTTGAAGGGCTGCCATGGAAGGGAAAGCCCACGAAGGTTTTCGCGTGGATCGGAATGCCGACGAAAAGCACCGGAAAGGTGCCCGGTGTTGTACTTGTGCATGGTGGTGGTGGCACGGCGTTCAAGGAGTGGGTGAAGCTGTGGAACGAGCAGGGTTTCGCAGCCATTAGTATCGCGGTCGAGGGTCAAACCGACGAGCGAGATCCGGCTAACACGAAAGCTTGGAGGCAGCACGCATGGCCCGGCCCGAATCGCGATGGCATTTATGGCGACTCGGCTGAACCACTGAATGAGCAATGGATGTATCACGCCGTGGCAGACACTTTGCTTGCCAACTCACTTATGCGCTCGCTGCCCAATGTGGACGCGGACAAAGTTGGCGTCATGGGCATCTCGTGGGGCGGCATCATCACCAGCACGGTTATGGGTATCGATTCTCGCTTCGCTTTTGCAATCCCCACTTACGGATGCGGACATCTTTTTGACTCTGACAATCAGTACGGTCGAGCCTTGGGCAACAACTCGCTCTATCGCGAGGTTTGGGATCCCATGGTGCGGATGGACCGCGTGAAAATGCCCGTGCTGTGGTTCACATGGCCCGCGGATCAACATTTCCCGCTCGATTCTCAAGCCGCTTGTTATCGTGCTGCCGCTGGACCGCATATGCTGTCGCTTATTCCGGAAATGAGGCATGGGCACGCTCCGGCCTACATCCCACCGGATAGCTATGCATTTGCCAAGAGCATCGTGCGTGATGGCAAACCGTGGTGCATGCAGACCAACGCAAGTCTTGACAGCGATACGGTTCGCGTCGTATTCGCCTCTACGAAGCCACTGGACCAAGCGATGTTGATCAGCACGACCGAGACGGGCTTTACCGGTAATCGCAAGTGGACCGAATCAACTGCAACCGTTGAGAAGCAAGGAGCTGGCTGGCTTGTCACAGATCAGCTACCCGCAGGAACAACCGCATGGTTTGTGAACGTTCGCAGCGGCGGACTCACGGCAAGTTCAGACTACCAGGAAAAGAAATAGCCCAACCGAAAAACGGACCGCACCTTATGTCAACGCTCACCCAAATTCATATTCAGAACCTCAAACGTAAACTGACTTTCTTCATAGCTATTTTCTTCACGGCGTTATTGATCTCTCCGCGTGCTTCACTCCATGCGGCGGACCGAACCTCCTCATCAGCCAAGCTCAACGTGCTGCTTATCATGGTCGATGATTTGCGTGACTATGGTGGCGCCTTTACCCGAGACGTTGTCAAGACACCGAATCTAGATCGACTGCGTGCTCGTGGAACGACGTTTGAGCGAGCCTATGTTCAATATCCAGTGTGCAATCCCAGCCGATGCAGCATGATGACCGGGCTGCGGGCGGAACAAACCGGCATCGTTGGAAACGATAAGCGACTTCGCGAAAGACTTCCGGAGATTGTCACGATGCCGCAACTTTGTAAGGAATCTGGATGGCAATCGCATGCCTTCGGAAAGCTCTATCACCTCGGTGGCGGAAAGAACCCCGAAGCCAGACAAGCCTGGATGGACACAGGTATGTCATGGCATACCGCACAGGCCTTTGAAACGACAACCACCGGCAAGAAGATGATCGAAGGACGCAACGTTACTGATGGAGCACTCAATTGGTGCCACTGGGGTGCTGCTGCTGGAACCGACGATGATCAACCTGACGGTCAGATTGCTGCAGCGACAGTCGCAAAGATCGAGGAACTTGGCGATGCGCCTTGGTTCATTGGTTGTGGATTTATGAAACCGCATGACCCGTTCATCGCCCCGAAAAAGTACTTTGACATGTATCCGATCGATTCATTAAGAATTTGGCATGAGCCGGCTGATATCGCTCCGGTACGCAAGGACGCAGTTGGGTTCGGCGATTATGGTAAGGCGTTCGCTAACTTCACAGATAAGGAATGGACTGAACTCTTCCGAGCTTACTGTGCTGGTACAAGTTTCATGGATGCGCAACTCGGACGCGTCCTCGATGCGCTCGACAAGAACAAGCTTTGGGACAAGACACTTGTCATCTTCGTCGGCGATCACGGCTATCACACCGGTGAACGCAACTGGTGGAATAAGAACACGCTGTTCGAACGCTCGTGTCGAGCTCCCCTAGTGATCGCTGCACCTGGCATCAAGGGTGGCCAGACGAGCCGCTCGCTGGTCGAGTTCGTTGATCTTTACCCAACAGTGGCTGACGTTTGCGATTTGAAGATTCCGCATGAGGTGGCAGGCGTCAGCTTAAGCTCCGTTTTGATGTCGCCTGACAACAAGGTAAAAGAGGCTGCATTCACTCTCGTCACACGCGGCCCGAAACTATATGGTCAAAGCATTCGCACGGCTCGATGGCGACTGACAAAATGGAGCGACGATCCAACGCAACTTTACGACCATGATAACGATCCCGAAGAAAATCATAATGTTGCAAGCGAACATCCCGATATTGTGAGTGAACTCGTAAAGCAACTTCAAATCGTTGGAAAGCCGCAGTCATGATAATCCGCTTCAAACCATGAAGTTTCGGAGTCTCACACAAGTCATTGAAACTTGACTACTACGATGCTTCACGTAGCTTTTCGTAAAGGTTTGCTCGACCCAGCAAGATAGCAGATTCGCAAAGAAGTTATGAATTGCGGCGTCCACGAACGATCCATCAAGCGACAGCGAAAGCGATATCGGAAAACTACTGGAGGACCGTAACCATGATGGACAAAAATGGCGCAATAGTATTCGATTGTGGGATGAACAGCAGGATCATCGAACCGTTCAACAGTCGAATTCCGAAGTTCGCCCGGGTTCTAATGACGTATAATGCTGCTATGAATTCAGAACATACGATTGAGTTGCGAGTGCGGTACGATGAGTGTGATCCCATGGGGTTCGTTCATCATGCTAACTACATGAAGTATTTTGAGATCGCTCGAACCGATCTTTATAGAGCTCGAGGCGGGAACTATCGCGAGTTTGAAGCCACAGGTCTATTTGTCGTCGTCGTTAAGATTGAATGCAAATACCAAATGCCTGCTCGTTACGACGATTCACTTACTATCACGGTAAAAATCGATAAGATCACGGAGGCCAAGATCGTACAGAGCTATATCGTGAAACGCGATGAGCAAAACATAGTCTGCGGATCGGTGACACTCGCCGTGATTGATCGCGATGGCAAACTGCAAAGAATTCCAGATTCTCTGCGAAATCCGTTGACGAGTCCTGAGTCGCCCCAAAGCTAGTCTCGTTCAAGTGATCAAAGCCTGCGGGGACAACCTGAGCTAGCCTCATTATCTTAAGCTGCGGTAACGCGGTTCTGGCATTATCAGCCGCAAGGATAGCGACGCATAAACGTACTGACCTTCTTGGTACTTCTGCCTTCGTAGAGATGAAGTACGGTTCGCCGCTTTCATCATCAACATCGAACAACTGTGGGGACCACGGATTTGCGTCAGACCAGTTGATTCGAAACGCACGGATCGGGTTGTATCGATACGGCTGGTACCGTGAGGATGAACTATTCGGCCAAGGAACTTGCGACTTTGTGTTGCTTCTGCTGACCCCAACGACTGGAAATCCGCTTGTTCAAACCTATCGCGACCGAGAGAAGCGGATCAAAGCGATCCCCAGTAGTACGCAAATAATCGGCCTTCCAAAGCAACCATTCATCGGAGAACTGAGTTACGGATGTGTAAGCAACATACTCAAACAATACTCGAAACTGATATTTCCAACCGAGAGAAATCTAGCTGAAAACTTGGAAGAATATCTCGAATAAAAGTGTGCAAAACTTCTGGAAGGAAACGGTCGCGGGCATTGATATCGAGAGTGGTTTGAATTGCGAGAAAGCTCCCCCTCAATTAAGATCACATCGAGATCGAAGGTATAGGAACAGTTAATGACCAAACGTCAGGATGCCAAGGTCGAGCTGTAATGGAGAAAACGAATTGAGGGCAGGCAACTTAATTCTAAAGGTCTTAATGTTGCTTAAACTGATCGCAGTGGTGCCAGAGACCCGACACGAATCGCGAGTAACTCCTATGTCCTGCGGGAATGTACCGGGAAGCAAACGATCGAAGAAACCCAAGAAGGCTCCTGGCAATTGCTGTGCAACTACAAGCTACGCTCGGGCGATCCGATATGCCTGCAAGAAGGCTGGCATCGAAGTTTGGGGGCCAAACCGGCTTCGTCACACTGCCTTGACAATTTATCGGAAGGAATTCGGTTTAGAGTCCGCTAGTGTTGTCGCTGGTCACTCTCAAGTGGGCGTAACTCAAGTCGACGCGGAAGCCGACCGGGCAAAGGCAATCGAAGCGGTAAGGAGGTTTGGCTAATGTGATACCTCATCGAAGCCACGGAAACCGTTTTGGAATCGCTCCAGGAGATTGGTGAGACAATTATCCAGATTGAGGCGACAAACGCCAACAGAGTGATTTTGGATGAAGCATATTCAAGTGCGGTTGCTGCTCAACGGCAACTCACGCGGCTGGTACGCACCGAACTGTCATCGGAATAAGACCTATGATACGCCGAAGCCATCGACGGCGGTGAAAGTATCCGCGCGGCCGCGGAATTGCGATGGCCCGAACGACTCAGCCCTGCTTATTGCGGGGCTCTTTTCATTTAGCACGCAACGAAAAAACCCACGAGATCGGGGCAGGTGATACTCATGGGGCAACTGTGCTCGAGAATCGGGGCAGGTGATTGCCAAGCACGCAGACACAACGTCTCACGAAATGCGATGTGCAAGTTTTTTGTTTTTTGCCCACATTTACGATCACGATCACAAAGAAGTAGCTAACCGCTGAGTCTCGTTTGAACAACTGGCATGGTCATCATAAGAAACTTTCCATTTTGGGGATGCGTTGACGAACCTTTGCCAAAATGTTCTTCGGACGCGAACGATACGATAGTTTTTGACGCTTTGGAAATGCGGATTCGATCGTTGCAATTCATCGACAGCTTCTGCCTCATTTCTGGCATGTAATACATAGACCTTAGTCGGGGCAGCCTGAGACTGACTATTCATTGAGATATCCTATGCTACGAGATGGGTAACGACGCTTGAATTGAACAGGTACGAAGTATTCACATGAAAATGTGTTTTCCGTGAAGGAAAATTGAGTGTTTCGTGAATTAAGGCTCAGCGCGCTTCTAGATGCGACGACCTCCACACGAGTACTTTCCCATTTAGCCGACAGGCCGACGCAGTTATCGGACATCCGCTCAAGCGGATGCTTTTGTCATAACGGTATCTAAACCGTCATAGCACGCTATTACAGTGCTGATACGTACTCCGTTGCGGTGGCTTCGGCAAACAAGAATTTTTCAAGCGTTGCAAGTCGCATTGGTTGCTGTGGTGCGTTAATTGGTGCTTGACTAATGCTTTATTGCCCCTGTGTTACCAACGATTGTCCCGGTTGCTGATTTACAATCCACCAAGCCTAAGCCTCTACGTGCTCATCGCAAGCGGATTCACCAGCATCGAACTTTATCAATGATTTCGCAGGGTGATTTCGTTCGCGGCTCGAATTACCAGTAGTACGAAAATCATCGGTTGAAAACGAAATAGGGCTGTCTCAAGATGGTCACGCTAAGGAATACTAAGAGAAGGAGGCTAAAGAGCGGATGCTCGCTGGTAACAAGGTAGACCGTAAGGAAAATTTACCTGAGGGTACACCGGGCCGAGCTCGCGACAAAGCCGGTGAAGTGTTTGGGGTTGGCGATCGGCTCAGCTTCATGTCCCATATAACTCGCCCGCGAGGTACACAGAAAAATTCGTCCCTTGCAGACCTACCCAGTTTCTTGGCAACTTTGTCCCATTCATCGACATGATTCAAATCGCTATGGATATGGCGGCCAACGTCTCCGAGTCGTTTTTCAAGATGTCATCAACAACTCGATTTTTTCTTGCGAAATCCTGCGTTTGGTGAGCACCGCTATAACGCTTGGCAATGTGGATTTTGTACTTCTCGCAAAGATGCCCCACCGTTAGCGGCTCGTCCTCCTTGTGCTCATCGGGCAATGGAGCTGGGGAAAGCAGTAACTCCGCACGATCGTCAACAGCCCGAGAATTAAAACCATCGGGCACGACCAGTCCATTGGCTTGGTAATCAGAGATAAACATCGCGTATCTGGCGAGTGTTTTGGGGTCGCCTGTGCGCCCGAGATAGATATTCCGACCATCGACACGAACAAAAGATTGCCCACTAACGTGCGCCCATAAACTGAGCGTTTCCAACTTCGGTCTGACCATTTTTGCAACTCCTTCATTCTGCGATTTCCCGGGTTAAGGGGTAGTCGTTTTTGGTTTGAAGGGTCGCACACTGAAAACCAGTGGTACGCTAAAAGTGCATCCGACCAAGAAAAACAAGGGAAAACTAACAGTACACCCAACTTGATTCGAACAAGTAACCTTCGGTTTCGTAGA
>JAPLNI010000059.1 GCA_026692865.1 Planctomycetota bacterium | reverse complement strand
CATCCCGCACGCGGCGTCGCTCGGTCAGACTTTCGTCCATTGCCGAAGATTCTCGACTGCAGCCACCCGTAGGTGTCTGGCCAGTGTCTCAGTGCCAGTGAGGCTGGTCGTGCTCTCACACCAGCTACCCATCAATGCCTTGTTAGGCCATTACCCTAACAACTAGCTAATAGGAGGTGGGCTCATCCCCAGACGGAATCACACCTTTGGTCTTTCGACGTTATCGGGTATTACCTACAGTTTCCCGTAGCTATCCCCGATCCAGGGGCAGATTCCCACCTATTCCTCTCCCTTTCGCCGCTTTCCGGTATTGCTACCTTCTCGCGCGACTCGCATGCCTAATCCACGCCGCCAACGTTCATTCTGAGCCAGGATCAAACCCTTCACTTGTGTATGCTTACACTGATAACCATGATAAATCATTGCTACCAGCGATTGCTAACTAACTAGTGACGAACTTGGTCCGTCTGCGTCCCGATCTGGTCTTGACCGGACGACTTAAAACAATCAGTTTTTTACAAAACTTACTCAGCTGAAAAAAATTGACTTTCTTTCATACAAGAGGTCATCTACCGGATTGTCAAAGATCAGTTGTCGCTTTGATGAGGTGTCGCATTTGCGTGCGTCTTTCATTTTCAGCGGGTCGAGAATTTTAGTGTCGACTATGGTAGGTCGTCAAGATCAATCTCATTTTATTTTCGCATCGTTTTCTGTTAGTGAAAGTGACTCCCGTCTCTTTCAGCAACTCTTTCGTTTGCGAGAGGCGAAAAGATAGTCACGCTCCCGAACTACCGCAAGTCCTCTCGCGAAGATTTCGAGAAGATTTCCAAAAACCCCTATTTTTATTGGGTTTTCCACTTTGGTGTGCTGGGGCTCGGCCCAGTTTTCGGGCGAGCGTTTGCGATCGGTAGATCGACTTTCGGTTTACCAAGTGCCTGTGGATCGAAAACCGATAGATAAGTCTAAAAGCTGCGACTAGTCGCAGCACTCCAAATCGCTAATCGTTCGAATCAGTCACTGGAGGGGGATCGTAGTTAAACTCTTGCCATTTCACGGCCTGTTCCATGGGTTCTATTCGAAGCACTAGGTCGCCGTTTTGAAATAGCCTGACTGTCCCGCTGCTCTGGCTGACAACGACCGCGATTGCCTTGGTCTTTTGCGAAATCGCAGCCCCTGCCCAGTGTCGTGACCCTAACCCCTTCGAGAGCGTGAGGTTCTCATGCAGAACTTCTATAATTTGACGCGATTTTTCGACTACGCCGTCCGGTGCGACTACGAACGCTCCATCCATCTGAGCGATCTCCTTGATGTCCTCGCGAACGCGGGGATCGTGGAGGTCTCGGCCCTTGCGATGGTAACCACGCATGGGATCGAACCCCGAATCTTTGCAATGCTGAAGGACTCTGCGGGTGTCCCCGACAACAAACATTGTTCCGACTTTCTTTCCCTCGCGTCCCTCGCGTCCAATCTGAATTGCCAAGTCAATTACAGTCTTCAAGTTATTCAAAGGCACGCTGCTTTCCAATCGCTGTAAGTCGCGACTGGTTAGGCGTCTCAATCTCTCATCTAAGCGAATTAGCGACATCGAGTCCAATCGCGACTGCTCGAATGCACTGTAGACAGCAATCACATCGCATTGGTTTTCCAGGATTTCATCGGCGACGGCTTCCAATAACGCGTGCTGCAATCGCTCGAGAAGCGGCGAATTTTCTTTGTTAAGCACAAGCGGAATCAAATCATGTATTGCAGCTCCTTCGAGATCGTCGGCATGGTCAGTGGCAACAATGACTTTTCTAACCTCCGAGGGAATGATCTCGCGAAGTCGCTCCCAATCGGTGCTCCCTTCCAGCAGCAGAAGCATTGCGTCGGCCTTGGATTCGATTGCCAGTTTGCTGGCAGAATCGAGGATAACAGTCAATTGGCGAGTTATCTTCTGAACAGTCATTCGGGCCACACATGAAGAGCTGGAGTCGTGGAGAAACAGAGTGCCGCTTTGAATACTATCAAACTAATCGCGACACGTTCTGGCGTACATACCATTGAGGCCTGCATAGACCGTTTTCCGCTTTCTAACGCATCCAGCCTTTATCTCGAAAGAAGGCAATACGTGACAAATAGTCCCATCCTACGATCCGATCCATCGCGAGCAATCTTACGTTAGCGACGGCGTTTGAGGGCGTCGATCGTGGAGGCCATCTCTGTGTGGCGTTGTCCGGGTTGGACTCCGTAGACTCGCTGCTGATAGAGCGCGACGGCGCGGGTGGCGTGGCCGCGCGGACCGATGGGCCACTTGTGAGTGCGATCGTCCCAAATGTTGTTTAGCAAGAAGTCAACACTCTTTAAAACACGCGGATCTTCAAGTTTATCCTTGGGGAGCGTGAACATGAGCCACTCCAAAATATGCCCAGTCGTTTGAACGAGTCGCTCTTTGTTTTGTTCGTGGCCTCGTGATTCGAACCAATTGCTGCTAAAGCTGCCATCGGGATTCTGAAGCGTCCAGGTGTAGTCGATGTAGTCCGCGATAAACTTGTCAGCTCGAGCATAGTGACCGTCGATTGGACGTCCCTCGGCCTTGCGTTGCCGAAGTGCGAACGTCAGCGCCATCAAACGATGAGTACCTCCACAGGCCGCTCCAACAACGGGTTGGGCGAGCTCCTCGGCGACGAGCTTTTCAATGTTCCATTTGCGACGATCCATCGCAGTCCACGCCTGATTGGTATCAACGTAGTACGATAAAGCCATCAATTTAAATGTGAGCTCGGTTTTCTCCTTGCAAGTAGCCATTTCGTATCGCACCAAATCGAGCACCGAGTAACGTTTGTTTGCGACAACAATCGGGTAGTCGGCACCGACCTGGGATTGAGCGAGCATGGCAAGGAATTGCCCTTCGTGGCCTTGGACGCCACCCCCAACGTTTGGACGGAAACTACGCCCCGACGGGGTGAACATTTTTTGAGTCCGACACGTGCCGTTGTAACACATCCATTGAATCGAATTGACGCGTTTATTTCCTACGATTATTTCCCCTTCGACACCGAATGGAAGCATCGCATGCATGACTGCCCATGGGCTTCGTTCGACAACGGTTTCGAGATTGGCAATATAGTACGAAAGGCAACTTTCAACGCGTTGCTTGCGGCGAACTTCCGCAGGACTCAATGCAGTCTCTATCTTGGCAGGACTTGATTTCGGTAGAATTACCGCTTTCTCTGTGGGCGCGCTGCTCGACAAGTCGCTTGGTGATTCCACGAAGCTTTTCTTGGAAGCTTGAGGCCGCTTGGCTACAGCGGCGTTTTCGTCTTCGTCTCTTGCTTGCTTGGAATCGATCTCGCGGGGCGTGTCTTGAAGATTTGGTGCTTCTTGGTCTTGCTCGGTTAAAACTTTGACCGCGACCAGTTTTCGTTTTGGCTTCGACGTGGAGCTGTTGGTTTCTTTGTTGGTGTCGCTCTCCATATCGTTGTTGGTGTCGTTGTTCGGGGTGCTCGGGACAATCAACAACTCAGCAAGCTTTTCGGCGATCGAAGCTGGCTCTTCGGAGACTTCTTGCATCGTTTCTGCAACCGATTCCGAGCCGGATTCTTTGGCCGAATCCTTCATGAGCGCCGAGTTTTCCGATTGCTCGTCGAGCATCGCAAGTTCATTCGAAGCAGTGTTGGCTGGCGCGTTGCTAGCGGGTTGCTTTCCGTTGTCTTTGTCTTCCATAACCAATGTTGGTGGATCACTTGAAAGTTGCGTTGAAGGACCAGGACTACCGATGACGAGCGGGGCTTCGGCTTGGTCGGCAACCGATTTTGGCCCGCTCGACTGAGCTTTACTGGGCTGAGATGTAATGACATCCGTAGCCGATTTTTGCGCTGTTGGATTTTGCTCAGTAGGCTTGGGATCAATTGCCTTGGGATCGATCGGTAGTTGGAGAGGCTGCTCTGTGGATTTCCCAATTGGGAGCGGTTGCTTGGTTGCGGTTGATGAAGTCGTAGTCTCTAGGGATGGTGTCTTTGCTGATGGTGTCTTTGCTGATGGTGTCTTTGCTGTTGGTGCATTTGCAACGGTTCTTTCCGATGGTGTTGAAGCCCTAAGCGGGTTGATGACGAGCGGTTGATTGCTCGGATCGGTCACGATGCCGTCAGCGGGTTCGTCGCCAGAGCTTGTCAGCTTGACTGTCAACGGCTGGCTCGCAGATTCGCATGTCCGAGCAACTTCATGCGACGCGGGATCATCGCTGAGACTGGGAAGCTCACCTAAGATCATGAGAAGTTCTGTTAAATCCAACAGCGGTGGGTCGTCGGCATTTGAAACCAATGCATTCGAAACAACGGAATCCGGTTGCGATTCGGTTGACGCTTTAGTGGTTGATCGATTCTCAACTGGCTTTTTTTCAACAGCAGTGTCAGCAACCCCTTTCCGGCCACTAGTGCCCGATGTTACCTTCTCGTCGCCATAGCAGTAGAACGAAGCGGCACCCACAGCGAACCCAGCGAAGGACCACAGAAAGAGGATTCCGAAACGTGCCGGGTTGTTCAAAACGGGCATAGGAAGCTCTGAATACTACGAGGAATTTCCGGGCGAGTCGCATCGATTCATTCTTCCGGCTTCTGCCTATTGGAAGTCAAAACGACACTGTCAATTTGAAACGATTGTATGGGTCGCACCAAGTTTATCGACTTGGCAGAAGGTAATCTGTAGGCTGATTTATCGAATGAAAGGGATGCTTTCCATCATACGCTCAGGCAAGCTGGCCTGTCGCACTTGTTCACCCGATTCGGGACCACCACCGGCGTCAAGGAACTGCTTCCAAGACTCGACATTTCCCTCGAAATCACGACCTGTCATCTCACGAAGAGCGACGGTCGCTTGGTATTGCATGGCTGGCGATTTCTCGTCCAAAGACTGCCGAAGCATTGTCTTGGCGCTTTCGTTACGATACGCCCCGAGTGACTCAATCGCGGCGAGTTTAACGCTCATGCTTTCATCTGTCTGGGCGACGGTTGAAAGCATTTTTGCGGCATCATCGCTTTGACGACTTTTCAATGCTTTGCAAGCCGCGATTCGTACTTTGTCACTACGATCGGAGCATGCTTTCATTAGAGTTGCATCGGCTTCTGGTGTTGGCGAGTTTGCCAAGGCCATAACCGCTTCACGACGCATTTCAGGGCTTGTCTCGTAGCGGTAGACATCTGAAGCGGTCTTTGTGAACTTCGCTTGCTCTTCGGGTGGCATCGTTGCCAATTGCGACTTGAGCAAACGCATTTCTTCGGTTCGCTGAGTAAACGTAGGGCCTTTTTCAGTGTCTTTTCGCCATTGGCTTTGGTAATAAGGATTTGCTCGTTTAAGCCCGTACAGTGGACCATCAAGGCAACCTGTCATTGCACATCCCAGCAAAGCGAAGAGGCAATACTTCAAGCGGTACGTTGTTGATCTGATAGTCAAATCCACTTCCCGATTGAATGTATTGGTGATGGTATTGGTGATGATATTTGCCATGGAACTTCAGGCGTGAAAGGGCCTCTGAGTCAGAACCTAGAAGTGGTGAATATCAAATGCCGGCTCCAATCGCTACGGCGATTGAGAAAATTTCCCACCAGAACAATTTGGTGAAATTTATCGATTGCATCGGTTGTTTTGACTACTGCGACTATTCGGACTGTGCCGATAGTGACGTTTAGTTCGAGAAAATAACGGGACTCTCTGCGCGTTTCCAGAATTCGTTACAGGTGCCAAGCGATGAGCAAGCAAAACATTTTACTAAGATTTATGTCACTTGGGGCAGCCTGCGTCGCAATGTCGCTAAGCAACTCCGCTTCCGTTCAGGCACAAACGCCTAACGGGGCGGCAGCATCGACTCCATCTAATTCGCAATCGAACTTGCAGCCGACCATTCGCTTGCAAGTGCCACCCGCCGCTGGAGCTTCAGTCCCGCAAGCACCCGCGTCGCAACCAGTGCGTTTCGGAACGACCGCAGGTGCAGCAAACGCCAACGCGGAAGTCCAAGTCTACGACATGCCGATCGAAATGGTTGGTGTCGTGGGAGCCCGACTGCGAATGCTTTACGGAGTCAACGACACTCGCGTCAACATCACGACCGAACCCGGAACAGGTCGCTTGATGGTCATGGCTCCCCGATCCGTCTTGAACGATATTGCTTCGCGAATCGAGGTCCTGCAGCGTGAGATAAAGCTCTCCGGGCCTGCCGCCACGCCCAAGGACGCAAACTCGTCAAACAAAAATCTGTCATCGCTTCAACGACAATACAAGCTGAAGAATATCACCTGGCGAGAGCTGGAAGACGCTTTGCACCACCTCTCAGGCCCGCGGATGAGTGTTGTCACGACGAACAACGGCGAGCTCGCTCAATTTCGACTGGCCGGCCCCAAAGGAATGCAAGATGTACTCCAAGTCGACCGCCGCGCAGACATGGTAACGCTGCAAGGTTCTTCGACGAATGTTTACGCCTGGATCCAAGTCGTCGGAGCAGTAGACCAGGCTGGCAAAGACCCAGCAACCGGTCCTCAAATCATTTCACTTGCCCCTGCGAACCCCGAAAAAGTTGAAAAGGCGCTGAATCTCGTTCGAACGGTCGCCTTCCAACAAGCGACTCAGGAAGAGCAAATCACAGGAGCCGCTCAAGTCGCACCACGCGGCGGTAATAATGCCAACCCAAACAACAATGCGAATAATAATGCAAACGCTCAAGCCAACGGTAACGCTACTGCTGGCGACGATCAACGTGCGGCAGCCATTGGTGGCGTCGATTCGCTGGACGCCCAGAGCGGGCTCTTTGGAGACGTTCAAATCGAGTTCGTTCCAGAGCTTGGCCTAGTCATCGTGCGTGGTGGCAAGCGAGACGTTCAACGTGTCTTGGAAGTTATCGAGCAAATCAAAAAGCAAAGTGCTGAGACTCAGCCTGACATCGAAGTGATGCTTCTCAAGCACATCGACAGTCAAGCTATGGAAAGCATCGCGAAAGAACTTTACGAACAAGTCCTCGCATCGCGACAAGGACAAATCAGTATCAAGGCACTCGTGCAACCGAACGCACTTCTTTTGGTTGGCCGCAAAGAATCGATTGCTTCTGTGGTCGAGCTCGTAAAGAAACTTGATCAACCACTTGACGCTTCGAGTCAGCTCAAAGTCTACAAACTTTTACACACGTCTGCTTTGGATGCGGAGAAGCTGGTTAAGAACTTCTTCGATCAAAGCGGTGGTACAGCTCCAACGGATCTGGTCGGACGAGGACTTGCGGCACGTGTTCGCGTCATCGCCGACTATCGAACCAACGCTCTTGTATTGCTTGCCAGCCCTCGCGATCAACTGGAAGTAACACGACTCATCGCCGAAATCGATGTCGAAGATACACCAGCTCAAAGCGAGATCCGTGTGTTCGGGCTCAAGTATGCTCTCGCAACCGAATTACAACCTGTTCTCTCATCGGCAATCACTGGCCAAGCGGTCGCAGCAACCGGAGGGGGTGGGCAAGGAGGCGGCCAGGGCGGAGGACAAGCAACAACCAGCTCATCACAGGCTTCAACTCCAT
Organism: Planctomycetota bacterium; assembly: GCA_026692865.1. Classification (GTDB taxonomy): domain Bacteria; phylum Planctomycetota; class Planctomycetia; order Pirellulales; family Pirellulaceae; genus JAIYDQ01. Next base: position 154,997 of record JAPLNI010000059.1, on the reverse strand, counting down.
CGTCGAATCTTACAATCGTCTCGAAGGATTCTGCGACACTCGACTCAGGCATTCTTGCTGGGGTCGTCGTCACTAGCAATCCAAGCATCAATTCGCTTTTAGTTAGAGCTCCATCGAAGAGCATGGAATTGATCGCCGCTTTGATCGAACAATTGGATCGTCCGCCAAGTGCTGAAGCTCAATTGAAGGTATTTGAAATCAAGAACGGCGACGCAACGGCTTTGGCTTTGCTATGTCAACAACTTTTTGGATTGCCTGCGACCGCGGGAACCACCACGACGGGCGGCTTGTTTGGTTTGAATCAAAACCAAGGTGGTGCAGCCGGCGTTGCGGGAGCTACGACCGGATCGCAAGGGAGTCTCGTTCAACTACGCATCTCGGTTGATACACGAACCAACAGCATTATCGCTTCGGGTTCGGCCATCGATCTGGAAGTTGTCGAAGTCTTGTTGATGCGGCTGGATGAACGCGGCATTGAGACTCGTACTACCGAAGTTATTTGGCTTCGAAACAGCAATGCAACCGCTGTTGCTCAGTCGATACAATTGCTTCTTACCACTCAACGAACCAACATCCAGCAACTGCTGCTGACCGGTCAAGCGATTAGCATCTTCGAACAAATCGATCGAGAAGTGATCGTCGTCGCAGAACCGAATACTAACAGTCTGATCGTCAGTGCAACGCCTCGTTACTTCGAACGTATTCGAGAAGTCATCGAACGACTAGATCGTCGACCTCCGATGATCATGGTTCAAATATTGCTAGCCGAAGTCTTACTTGAAGACACCTTTGACTTTGGAGCAGAACTTGGTTTGCAGGACGCATTGCTGTTCGATAGAAGAACTGCTTCCGGTGGTACCCTTAATTCGCCAGGATTTAATGTTCCAGGAACTGGCATAGTTACTGGCGGACAAAACGTGGCAGGACAAGGGCTCTCCACGTTCGGCATGGGACGCTCCAACAGCACCCTTGGATATGGCGGGTTAGTACTCTCTGCAGCGAGCGACTCGGTCAACATTCTTGTTCGAGCACTTCAAGACGCTAATCGCCTCCAAATCTTGTCGCGTCCTCAAGTTATGACACTCGACACAGTCGCCGCATTCGTACAGGTCGGTCAACAGGTACCACGGGTCACCAGTGCAACCGGAGGGAACGCCGTCGCAGGATCGTCCGTATCCACCGAAGACGTCTCGATCGGCTTGATTATGAGAATTCAACCTCGAACCAATCAGGATGGTCTTATCCTCTTGGACGTCCAGATAGAGCGATCCAAGTTGAATGAAACCAATCCGGGCATTCCAGTCGGATTCGCGTCCAACGGTGATGTGATTTTCTCGCCAATCATCGACACGACCCGAGCGGAAACACGCGTCAGTGCCTATGACGGACAAACCGTCGTGTTTGCTGGGTTAATCACAAAAAATCGCCAAAGCACTTCGCGTCGAATTCCGTTTCTCGCGGATATTCCGATCGCTGGAGCGCTCTTTCGATTTGACTCGGAACGCGAAGTCCGTTCCGAATTGCTCGTCGTCATGACACCTCGAATCGTTCGCGACCCTCAAGATGTCGAGCTGATCAATCAAATGGAATCGGCTCGTATGAGCTGGTGCTTGGCCGACGTGCTGAACATCAATGGTGTTTCCGGTCTATCCGAAGGCAACGGACTTTGGGGCCCCGCGTGCAGCCCGGTTATCTATCCTGACTTGACCCCATCAGTGGACTACATCGATGGAATGCCAATTGAAGGCATGCCGACCGAAGCCGCTCCAAGTCATTCGATTCTTCTGCCAGATCCATCCCAATTGATGATCCCACAAACAGATGTAACTCCCATGAATCAGGAGTTCAACGAAGTTCCAATTCAGCCATCGGCACAACCGTCAGTTCAACCATTGTCTCCGGCCGAATTGGACCCGCTGAGCTATAACAAATCGATGAACTCCAGTCCTGTTGCTTTCGGTAATTCTGCTAACGGAAATGTTTCTACTGGAAATCCAGTTTATGAAAATGCAATCACAGGCCAATCGGTCTTCCGAACCGCCTCGCAAACGAAAAACCTTGGTGTGCCATCTGCTCCAGTAGGCTCGGCACCGCAACAACCAAAGATTATGCCACTTCCGATGATCAACACGCCTCAGCCAAACTCGGGTGTGGTACCCGCATCGGCAACCATGCGTTAGTTGGTCCTCTGTAAACCTAGATTACACCTTAATTCATTCGCCATCTCTCAACAATTCCCAGGAACATTCCATGAGAAATTGCTCGGTAATTCGCAGTCTTGGCAAGTCCTTTAATACAAATACTCGGCTTCGGTGCATCGGTTTGTTATTAATTGCCTGCCAGGCAATTGGTTGCGCTTCGATGTTCGATAGCTCGGCCAGCAAAAGCAAATCCAAGGACAAGAAGAAAGAGAGCTGGTCACTGTTCAAGAAGAAAGAATACCAAGAGCCGCGCAGCTTGGTTTCAACTTGGACCGAAGACACCTTGATTCAGCCTGGAAAGCCAGTCACGCGAGGTTTTGGCGGGCGTTTCTACTTCTACAATGATCGATCGCAAGTCATCCCCGTCGATGGCGAATTGGTTGTGTATGGTTTTGAGGACCTACAAGCGTCCGAGACTCCGCTTCCAAACGGTATGCCCCAAGTCTCTCCATCGCCAAGCGATTTGCCCGTCGTGGAAGCGGACAAGAAGTTTCGATTTACAGCCGAACAATTCACTCAGCATTTTTCGCAAGGCGACCTTGGCGCTTCCTACAGCGTTTGGATTCCCTGGGACGCGGCCGGAGGCCCGCAGCGGAAGATTACGCTGATCCCATGTTTTGTTACAAAAGACGGACGCACCGTGCGCGGTGACGCATCCAAGCAAGTGCTCTCTGGTAAGCCTGCAGTTGTCGCGAGCACGAAGACTTCCACAAACCCAATTCAACTTGCAAGTTCGAATCAGTCGCCAAGCCTATCCGAAGCCGTTCAGCAAGCATCGATGAATGCCATGCTGCAATCTAGCAATGGACAAGTCACGAACGGAACCAATCAACCGATTCCGTCCAACATGGCACCGGGAATGCAACCGCTTGGGCTGAATACGACCACCATTCGACTTGGACCCAACACAAGCCTCAGCGGATCGATGGCTTCGCAAAACCAGGCATTCAATAGTCCCGCGATGTCATCGCAAAACATGGGCTATGCAAGTAATGTTCAGTATGCCAATAGCCACGGCATGCAAATGCCATCCGCCAATCAAACTCAAAGTCAATCCATGCCGAACAACATGCTGCCCCCGATGGATTCGAATGCATTGCAATCACAAACGCCCGCCGCCGGGGCGTTTCATAACCCGCTCAATCAGACTACGCTTCCGCCGCTAGGTCATAATCTTCCACCCACGGGCTGGATGGGTCGCTAAGTGCCCCCACTCGTGGATTGATCAAAATGACGTCTCTTAAACCGTAGGCGCAAATCACAAGCGTCAGCTGGGAAACTGTTGCAAAGTCATCACCCTTGGCTAGCGCCCCATCGGCTCCGTTTTCATCAGCCCGCTCGATGCTGGGTGTTGCTTGCTTTGCAGCTGCTTATACCTGCTTAGTGCATACCTCAAACGATTCCAATTTGTTCACGCCGAAGGTAGTCGTCAGGGCGACATCCGCAGCATCACGCCCGCGAGCCATGAGGACACGGCCAATTCGCGGAACATTATTTCTCGCATCCACCGGATACCAGGTTCCACCTAAGTAAACCTCGAACCACGCACTGAAGTCCATCGGACTGGGTGAGACAGGCACTCCAATATCGCCGAGATAGCCCGTGCAGTATCTGGCAGGAACGTTAAGACATCGGCAAAATGTGATTGCAAGGTGCATGTAGTCACGGCACACACCGGTCTTTTCGCGATAGGCATCGAATGCAGTTCGATTCGCGCGTGCCTTCATGTAATCGAATTTGATATGCTTATGCACAAATTCGCAAACGGCTTGTACCAAGACCCATCCGGCGGGAAGCTTGCCAAACTGCGCCCAAGCGATATCGCGTAGCTCGCTATCCACCTCACAATAACGACTGGCAAGCAGGTACACCAAGACATCGTCTGGTAACTCGTGCGGCAGATGCTGTCGCGCATTAACACCAAGAACGTCAGGCTTTCCGTCATTGTGGACTATCGCTGTGTTTTCGAACGTTACACAACCTGCAGGAACAAAGGCTCGGTTACACTGATTTCCATACAAATCGTAGTACCAAGTCACCGGGACACGCGGTGTGATTACAAGGTTCTCTGGCTTGACAACACTACTTACCAGCGATGGATGCAGGTGCAGCATCAGTACTAACGCGGTTGGCTCAGGGAAGCTGAAGGCCATTTTGTATCCAACTTGTATATGCATGTGCGTTCACAATCTCTCTCAAACAGCTTTGTTAGGATGCCTTGATAGAATTCACGCAGAACCCATGAAACAGAGGCCTAAGCTCTGCGACGATTGATACCTGTCGCATGCAAGAACCAGCCCAGACTCGGGGATTACTAACCGACTAAAGCGAAGTCGCAACCCGTGTCTAATCCATTTGTCCAGCCACCACTGGACACTCTAGTTATACGGGAATTACGCGTTAATACAGCGAATTAAATGAAAAATACTCAAACAACTAACACTTCTTACCGATCGCACCATTTGACTCAAGCATTAATTCGTAAATCCGGCTCTTTCGTACTCGTACTCAGCCATCGGCGGTACTCGTTCGCGATTTGAATCAACACATCGAGTACGAGTACGATTGAAATGAACACTAGTTCGCGTTCGCCTACAAGAGACAAACAAGGAAGTGATTTACATGACATCATCGCATTCGAATCAATGGTACTTTTCTTATGGAAGCAACATGTCGAAGCAGCAAATGCTTAAACGTATTGGTGTAATTCCGGATGGGCGTCGCGCTCGTTTGGACGGGTATCGACTTGCATTTCGCAAGTACCACCACACCGATGAAGTTTATGCGGATGTATTACCTGATGCTTCCCAAAGCGTACTCGGCGTAGCCTATCTATGCAGTCCCAATGCACTAGAAAGACTCGATATCTTCGAAGGCGTCGCCGACGGTTGTTATCGACGCGACGTGATTCAAGTTCAGTCGGAGCAGGCTTCGGAGATACTTCAAGCAATCGTGTATCGCGGAAGCAATGCTTTCTCCGAAATCGAATCGCAACCATCGCAAGAATATCTCGACCGAATCTTAGCAGGCCTTCGCGATCACCAAATCGATCCAAGTTACACTCAGCAGGTACTCTCACTGGCGGGTCGAAATCAAGAATAAGCGTCCCGTCAAACCCGTCGCATACGGTTGATTCCGATCGTTTAATCCAACGTTCGGAAGCCTATTCCGCTAGAACTAGATTCGCCTATTGCAATTCTCAGTCGCACCATCTCAATAGCTGCTAGTGCCGCTTCGTTACCTTTATTTCCAACGTCGCCGCCGCTTCGATGGATCGCTTGGTCCAAGGTATTAACGGTCAGCACGCCAAATGCGATTGGTTTACGGTGATCAAGCGATAACTGCATCAACGAATTTGAGACCGCCGCGTTGATGTATCGATCATGCGTGGTTTCACCTCGGATCACGCATCCAAGCGTAATAACCGCGCTGACATCTGACTTCTCTGCGAATCGTTGTGCGGCCAATGGAATTTCCCAAGCTCCCGGAACCCACGCGACTAAAACGTTTTCGTCGGCGATACCCGCCTCTTTCAACGTTTCCAAGGCCCCGACCAGAAGCTTTCCTGTTATCGATTCGTTGTACCTCGCAACGACAATCGCAAATACACCCGGTAGTTTTTCGTTCGGCTGGGCGACGGACGCATCAATTTTTTGAATCATTTCGATCGTTCTAGTATCAGGGCGGCGGTGAAGTGTTGAATGCAAGAGAACCTTTCAATAGCGAAACGGCCGTCTCGCATTCAACCGTCTCGCATTCAATGGGTTCTTGATATCATAACGACTTGCAAATGTGTTCAACTAGTTCACTCGATTGAAACAGCAGGAAAACTATGAAAGCGGCATATATTCTCGGTACGGGTGGCCCCGAAGTCATTCAATACGGCGAGTTGCCTGATCCTTCTTTTGGTGCTAATCAAGTCCTCGTTCAAGTTGCTGCCGTTTCGGTAAACCCTATCGATACGTACATTCGAAATGGAGCAAACTTCTGGCCGCTCCCATCTCCGTTTGTGATTGGATGCGATTTTGCTGGGACTGTCGTCGGCTGTGGTGACCAAATTAAACATGTCTCGGTGGGAGATCGTGTTTGGGGAAGCAATCAAGGACTGCTCGGTCGTCAAGGATGCTTTAGCGAACTGGCTGCAATCGATTCCGAATGGATTTATCCCACACGATCGTCCGTGACTAATCAAGATGCTGCAGCAACCGCTTTGGTCGGCATCACTGCTCATCTCGGACTCTTTCGAGAAGGAAATCTCAAGGCAGGCCAAACTGTGTTTGTCCGCGGTGGCACAGGTGGTGTTGGAGCGATGGTTGTTCAGATGGCCAAAGCGATCGGTGCGACCGTCATTACCACTGCGGGCTCCGTCGACAAAGCCACGCGATGTTACGAACTGGGGGCCGATCACGTTATTCAATACAAAACCGAAAACACAACCGACGAAATCCTTAAGTACTGCAAGAAAGGAGTGGACTTGTTTTGGGAGACTCTTCGCGAGCCCGACTTGGATCAAGCCGTCACCACCATGGCTGAACGCGGAAAAATAATCGTGATGGCCGGAAGAACCGCGCGACCTGCCCTGCCCCTTGGACCGTTCTACGTTAAAGGTTGTAGCCTCCGAGGCTTCGCGATGTTCAAAGCAACTCCCGAAGAGCAACGTGTCGCAGCAGCAGATATCCAGAAGTGGTGGATAGAAGGGAAGCTGCGAGCTCAAATCGATCGTGTCATGCCCCTCTCCGAAGCCGCCGAAGCTCATCGATTACAGGAAGCAAACACGATCGCCTGTAGCAGTACGCTTTCGGGGAAGATTGTATTGGTGACATGATGACTAACGACGTAATCGCCTTCGCAAGCCAAACCTGCTGTCCTAGTCCAGACAAAAAACTAGCGTTTGTAACCGTAGCAGATGTCGTAAGACATCTGAACGCATCAGGTCCTCAATTTGCTTCATCGAAATCTGAATTCTTACGAATTCAGCTACCCCAATCATCAATCTGGATAAAGCACTACGGCCAAACGTGCATTGTTTGAGTCACCTCTTGATACAAACTCTCTAATGTCTGCTTCATCTGCGCGAGTTGCGATGGTTCTTGCGTGGCCAAATCATTCTGTTCGCCTGGATCTTTTGTTAGATTGAAAAGCGAGAAGTCCGTTAGCTTCGCATTGCGAATCGAATCGACATTGGATGCGTTCAAGTTCGAGTGCGTCGGTAATGATCCTCCGTCCAGTTTTGCAAGTATCTTCCAATCACCATCACGCATCGCGACACGCTGATCATTGAGCGCTGCCCAGTAAAACCAAAACAAAGGTTTGTCTCGACGAATGGTCTGTCCGGAAAACAGCGGCCCGAAGTCGACTCCATCTAACTGAATACCGGCGGGCACCTTTGCTCCTGCGAGAGCAAGAAAACTTGGAAGCAGATCGAGCGAGCTAATCGGCTGATCGACAACACTGCCGCCTGGGATCTTTTTGGTCATCCCTTGGGGATATCGCATGATTCCGGCAACACGGAATCCGGCTTCGGTGGTCCAAAGCTTGTGCCCACGTAGATGGCCCGCACTTCCATGCGAACGATTGGCACTTGGGTATCGATCCAAAGTTTCCGGTCCGTTGTCGCTGCTGAAGTAAACTAGCGTGTTCCCTGCAGAATCTTGCTGGTCAAGGGCCTCAAGAATCTTACCGACTGCGTTATCCATGTTTTCAACATTGGCAAAATATTGTGCTTGGTCTTCATTGATTGCAACCGAACGATACTTTGCAACAATCTCAGGTGGCGACACGACTGGCTCGTGTGGCTCGTGAAATGCAACGTAAAGAAAGAATGGATTGCGAGGCTTTTCTGATTTCGTTTGTTTCATCCATTGAATGGCCTCGTTGGCTACGATCTGGCAACTGAAGCCTTGCTGAGGTCCAACCCACTGGCCGTTGCGAACAAAATTCTTTGGGTTTTCGTGAGAAGGTCCTGCGTTGTTTTGCGTTGCAAACCAATGATCAAAACCGGCATTGTTTGGTTGTGGTTGAGCCGTTGAATTGAACATGGAATTGCAGTGCCACTTGCCCGATAGCGCTGTGGCATAGCCGGCCTCTTTTAGGAGTCGCGGAAGCGTGACTTCTTCCTGTCGCATATGCACCAACGATCGACTATCGGCCGGCGCATTTTTTCCGGTTTTCTTCCCTTCTTTTACTTCCGGAATCCAATCGACGACACCGGCTCGAACTGGACTGCGACCGGTAAGCAAACCAACACGCGACGGGGAACAGACAGGAGCGGGCGAATAGCAGTTAGTCAATCGAATTCCTTGCTGAGCCAGCCTATCCAGGTTCGGCGTCTTGATGTGCGGATGGCCGTAACATCCTAAGTCTCCCCAGCCAAGATCGTCGCAGAGAATCACAACAAAATTCGGACTAGTCTCCGCCGCACGTGACTCGGACGGACCAAGGAGGCTTCCGAAAGTTAAAAGCAACAATTTCAAACCATTTGCAATTGAACAGGTCGTTTGGCGATTTCTCATAGTGTCACCTTGATTTGTTTTGCGGTTGCAGGATTCTCAATCGCAAAGAGACTTGGAAAGGATTGAACATTAGGTTTGCTATTGCCAACTTTTATGGTGTAATTGCCGAGATCATAAACCGGCGGCTGGTAGCGGTTGCCTTGGGTTCGAATCGTGTAAATCAATTCACCAGTCGATTCCGCAATCACTTGGACAACTGCGTTTGCGGCACCTTCAATGATAAGCTCGGGAAGCCAAGCAACTGGCTTGCGACCGTCATTATCAGCCATTGCGACAGTGATAGGCCAACCTGGGAATTGAGCTTGATCGCCTTGCTTTGCATCGGAGAATCGCGGCCAACATTCAAACGTAATCGTTGCGTCGCTCTTGCGAAATCTTGCAATGCCGTAGCCATCAGCACGTTCGCGTTCATTGCTAACATCACTCGGATTAGCATATGCCATCATCGAAAGTTTGTTCCCAAGACCATCTTGGAAGTCACCCGTCCACGGAAGCGGCGAGCCTGCCACTGGATTAGGTCCTGGCTTCTCATCAAGAGGATGCCACCAGCGACCATAGATCGTGTTGACCAGCGCGGGACTGGTAAAGCTATAAGGTCCATCACCAAAGTCGTTGATTCCGTTTTTGACGACCACCGCCAAGTGCTGATCACCGCAGAGATGAACTGCTTTAGCACGTCGAATCGCTTCCAGTGCTCGATTGCGAGGGGTTTGAGGCCAACCGTTGCAATCCAAGTCCGCAAGCAATCGATTCTCGCGTGCCCCATGCATGTGGACCGCTCCACAAAAAGCAGTAGCCGACAGCACACACTTCATCACGGCTCCAGACCAATCTTGCCCCCAATCGTTGAGAAACTTTTCTTGCCTCGCACCGAGCAATTGAAGCCCTGGAAGATCGACTGTTTTAGGATCGTAAGAAGGATCGTTGATGTGATCGGGACGCGGTCCCAGTTTCGGGATTTTCCCCTTGGGGCCACTCTTAAACTTTCGATCTTCGAGAATGGCAAAATCGATTCCGCCCAATCGCAGTCTCGTAAAGAAAACTGTGATGCCGCGCTCGATGGGGGCTGGGTCGACCGGGTCAGGGAGGTGCCAGCTCTGCTGCCTCTGAACCATGTTCACGTATTCAACCGGATAGAAGTAACCGCCGTCGGAGTTATCCTTTTCGAACGACTGTTTGCCATTCTCGCCCCAAAGATTGGGATGCCCTACGTCATGGTCATCGGGAACACAAATCGAAGGACGATCTCGCAACACATCACGAAACTGCAAACCAAATTCAATCCAACCCGCGGTGTGTTCAGTGTGCCGATAGGTTTGGTCACCGGCAAAGAATAATACGTCCGGGTTTTGGAGCTTCAAGTTCTCGAGAATCTCAGGCCGATCGCCCGTTGTTCGGCTCGAGTTGCAAGACATATTCGCGATGACGATCTCGTCTTTGTCGATTGGATCTCGCCGGATGATTCCCTCGAAAGTCGCTTTCTCACCGTGTCGAACTCGGTACGGAACGTTCTGCGAGTTATCCCAGTTCTCGATTCGAAAATGAGCACTCCAGCCGGGCATACTCAACTGGACAGCGGAAGCTTCCACCCATTTCCCATCACGTTGGAACTCCAAACGAACCGCTCGCGACTCATCTGGCTTGAGCGGGTAGAGTTGCGCTGAAAGCTTGAGTGTTTTTGAATCGCAGGCGTAAACCGCAAACGCGATGACTTCATCTCGCGGGACGTCCATCGGTGGTGGTGGCGATTTTTTGGGAGGTTGCACTAGCCACCACTTACCACTGGCAAGCGAGTCTAAGTTTGGAAACGCATCGCCAAAGGGAGTCGCCGTTTCTTGTCCGCTTGCAAGACCAACCGGCAACGTGCTTGGAAGAGCAATAGCCCCCAGAGCGGTTGCCGTGGCCTTCATCGCATCGCGTCGTGAAATAGAATCGCCCGAGAGAGGCTTTTGTGGTTGGTTCATGGGGAAAGGATAGTTAGAGAGGTATTGTAAGGCAGACTCCGCGTAGGTCAGACTTTCAGAGTCTGGCGATTGCTGTGCGGGGCGGGAACTCGCGGCTCAGAGAGAATCTTTTACGCGCTTCCCCGATTCTAACCCAAACTCTTCTTCCATGCCGCACTTAACTCTTGCAACAGATAAAGCTCGGCCATAACCGAGGCGTCGACGATTCGACCGTAGAGAACATCGTTGGCTCGTTCAACGCTCCACGATGGGTTGGGGCGATGAACCAGCGTTACTTCATCGCTATTCTTGAGTTGCCCCACGCAAGCAACACGAAAGTACCACCCGGTATAGCCACACTGTGCAACATACTTGGGCAACATTTTTTCTTCCCATCGACGCCCTAGCTTCCAGCAAGGCTCGCGAGGCTGCGAGACCTCCAGTATCACCGTACCAATCTCGAACTGGTCGCCGATGCAAACGCTGCTCTCGTCCCAGCCAGTGATGGTAAGATTTTCTCCAAATCCCCCCACGCCGATCTCTTTCGGATGGAGCTTTTCTTTCCAGTAGCTGTATCTGTCGTCCGAGTAAGCAAGGACCGCCTTATCGATTCCACCGTGATGCTTAAGATCGGCTACTCCGTCACCTTCGATCCCCAGTTGCGTTATGTTGACCGGCTCGTCGGTCGGTACCTTGTAAAACCCAGTTGTCCATTCTTTCTCCATCGCCAAACTGGAGCTCGGGTCGCCGTATGTTTGGGGTAGACCAAATCGCACAGATACGAGCTTCATAGTGAAACCTAACTAGTGATGGAAACACAAACCCAAATCAAGTAGGCAGTCCACATTAGCCATAAAGACAGAAAGACAGTCGCAAGTGTTTGAGAGCGGTTCATCTTTACTATTCTGATGGTGAAGTCGCGAGTCTAGGCATAGTTATTGTTGCGGAATGATGGATGTTAACTTACGGCTCGTCCGAGTGAATCTTCCGTGCAGACTTCGCCAAGCTTTGCTTTCAGTCCTACTCGTACTCGTGCTCGATGAAATGGCAGTTTTAATGGTATTCGATCGAGTGATTCGAATCGAGTACGAGTACCGCCGATGGCTGAGTACGAATGGATGAACGATTTAGACGATGCGATTGGTGAGGAGTATCAAAACTACTCTCGAGCGGTATTCAAATGAAAAATGGGCTGGAACGCGTCATCAAAGTTGTACTGGTCATCGAAATCTTCGCGGCGGTCGTGCTTGCTCTTGCGCATTTCTTCAATGCGAATCAAGTTGTAGACAATCTCGCCGAAATCGCCGGTTGTGTGAATTCCCCAGTTGTTGAGAACAGTCTGAGCGAGATATCCATACTGCTCGACAGCATAAACGCGAATCGCTTCGCATAGCTGCTGGCCCGTCAAGTGATGCTCGGTCTTAGGTGCCTTTGGATCGGCTTTCTCCGGCTTTTCTGATGCCGTTTCCTGAGCAGGCATACTGAGCACCTCCTGTGCATACTGAAGTGCTTCGCGGACAAACTGGTAGCCCTCAAGCTTGTATCGTTGGTCTTGCTGCAATAGCTCGATGATCGGGAAACTTTTCTCAGTCATTCCAGTTTGGTCTTTCGAATCAGGTGTCGAGTGTCGCAGTAGTCTAACTAACTCGCGTCGTCCTGCGAAGATGAATCTGAGTTTCCGGCAACTTCTGAGCCGTCCGCGCTAGCCTCGGGTTTCGATTTTCTATCTATATTGACGTCGCTATTTGCTTCCCGTTTGCTTTCTTGCGAAGGTTTAGCAACCGACTCGGGGTTGAAGCTTCCGCGACTCTTTCGCTCGCCCGAGCCTCGCTTGAGAACGGTCAACACGTCGGTCGCTGCGACCAGGATACGCCTTCGGTCCTCCATTTCGACCAGCAGTTGCTCGGCGAGGATCTCCTGGTTCAAAACATAGCCACGTCCTTCGGCAGTTAGGATATCGCTACCGATTGGGGGCAGGTCGCGCTGGATCTCATCGTAGTGGTCGTACTCGTATCGCAGACAGCACTTCAGCCGACCACATCGTCCCGAGATTTTATTTGGATCCAAAGACGGTTTCTGGAGCTTTGCCATCCGCATTGTCACGGGAGGCATTTGCGAGAGGTGCGTGTTGCAACAAACTGGCTTCCCGCAGTCACCATAGTCGGCGAGCAATTTCGCTTCGTCACGGACTCCGATTTGCTTCATTTCAACTCGAGTTTGAAACTCGGTCGCCAACCGTTTCACCAAGTCACGGAAATCAATTCGTGCTTCCGAAACGTAGTAGATCACCATGCGTTCACCACCGAAAACCATTTCGACATCGATTAAATCCATGTCTAAGTCAAGCTCTCGGATCAAACGTCTGCAATTGGCAAAGTTCAGCTTGGCGTTTTGCTCCATGTGCTGCACTTCGGTCATATCCTGCGCCGAAAGCACTCTTTGAATCGTCCCTGAAGCAGTCTCCGACATTTTTGCGATTGTCTCGGGGGTCGCCTCGCAAAGCACCTCCCCTTGCTCCATCCCTCGCGCGGTCCGAGCGATAACTCGGTTACCGCGTACAAAATCCTGCTTGGCTTGCATCACGTGCAGCGTTCGCATGACACCGCATCGAACCACATAACTTGGCAATAGATCTCTCCCAGTACGACGTAACGGCACAAACTAACAGCACAACGCGACGAAAAAACCTTCGAACACGGACGCTTCTTGAATGCTTCTTGGGATACTTCGGGGATGCTTTTGGGGCAACCCTCGCGAACTCCACGAACAAGACTACAATAAACACGAGTTTAACGGATTTTTTTCTTCCTTGGGATAAGGAATCGTAGCTTTTGCAAGACACCGCAGTCATTCTAGCGGCCGCTGGATCGAGTAGCCGATTTGGAAATCCGTTGATCAACAAGGTCTATGCACTCCTGGGAGGAAAACCTGTCTGGCAACATTCTGCGGACACATTCGCCTCGGTAGCATGTATTCAACAAACAATCTTGGTCGTTCAAGCCGAAGATCGTGAAATGATTCGGCAGAAGTTTTCCGCAACGGTTGCGATCATGGGGATCGAAATCGTTGCAGGTGGAAGCCAAAGATGGGAAAGCGTTCGAAACGCGCTCGCGAAACTAAAACCTAATATTCAATTCGTCGCTGTGCACGATGCAGCGCGCCCCATGGTCGCGAAATCTGACATCGAAAGCGTTATCGATGCTGCCCGAAAATACGGAGCTGCAATTCTCGGTGAGCCAATATTCGGCACAGTCAAACGCACCAATAGCGACGGTGTTATCGAATCAACCGTCCCTCGCGAGCGACTTTATCAGGCTCAAACACCGCAAGTCTTTCGGCGAGATTGGCTAGAGAAAGCATACGCCTCAGCAGCCACCACGTCGCCACCACCTACCGACGACGCGCAGCTTATGGAAGCTCTCGGGCACCCTGTAAAGCTGGTCCCTGGCAACGCAATGAATATCAAGATTACAACCCAAGCCGACTTGCGATGGGCGGAAGTGGCCTTGAAATCCCGATTGGTTACTAGATAGTGTCTTGCTCCAAAGAACCGGACTAATGAACCCAGAGCATTTTTCCTGAGCCGTAGGCGCTAGCCTCGGGTGCTATCGGGCAAAGCGGAGCGACATCGACACCCGTGGCTAGCGACATCGGCTCAGGTTTTATAAGCCAGCTTTAAACAGTCACATTTGATGATGTTTCCTCGCGATTGGACCAATAGAAATACCGACCTCATGCAAAACATCCTTGAAGAACTCCACTGGAGAGGCCTTGTTCACCAGTCGACCGATCCGGTTGGTATTCAAACCCTGCTCAGCAAACCTGCAACCGTTTATGCAGGATTTGATCCTACGTCCGATTCCCTGCATGTTGGGAGCCTGCTTCCGTTAACTCTCCTTCGACGGTTTCAACTTGCTGGTCATCGCCCGATTGCGCTAGTTGGCGGAGCAACGGGAATGGTTGGTGACCCCAGTGGGAAATCCGAGGAGCGAAATCTCCTGGATAAAGAGACTTTGGAAAAAAACGTTGCTGGAATCGAAAAGCAAATGCGTCGCTTTTTAGATTTCACCGGTCCCAATGCGGCGATCGTTGTGAACAACTTTGATTGGATGGAAGGCTTCAGCTTTCTTAACTTCCTACGCGACGTTGGTAAAAACTTCCCGGTCAACGTGATGCTCTCCAAGGACTCGGTCAAGAGCCGACTCGAACGATCCGATGTGGGACTCAGCTATACCGAGTTCAGCTACATGCTGCTTCAAGCGTACGATTTTGCTTACCTGTCGAAGTCGCATGATTGCTCACTTCAAATTGGCGGAAGTGACCAATGGGGAAACATCACCGCTGGGATCGACCTTGGCCGGCGTATGTTTGGCAAGCAGTTGTTTGGGATGACTTGCCCGCTCCTTTTGACTAGTGATGGTCGCAAGATGGGTAAAACCGAGAGGGGTGCAATCTATCTCGCGGCAGAACGCACAAGCCCTTACGCATTCTTCCAATACTTCTTGAACGTAGCCGACGCAGATGTCTTGAATACGCTGAAGTTCCTTTCGGATGTGGACAAAAAAGGTTTTGAAGAGTTAGAAATTTCTCATCGCGATAATCCGCAAGAACGACAGACTCAGAAGGCTCTCGCCGAGTCACTCACCAAAATGGTGCACGGTGAAGACGGTTTAAAGTCGGCCAAGGCAGCTTCTCAAGTTCTCTTTGGAGCCGAGATCGAAAACCTATCTGATGCGGATTTGAACGCCATTTTTGAAGATGTCCCAAGTCAACAATTATCGCGAGATCAAATCGCTGCACCCGGGCTCTCGATTATCGACGCATTAGTACACGCCGGGCTCGCTCAATCCAAAGGAGAAGCACGACGGCTGGTCGATGGCGGTGGAATCTATGTCAATAACCGCCGTGTCGAATCAAGCGACCGCAAACTGTTAGCGGCGGACTTGGCGAGCGAAACCGTCTTGGTCCTTCGAAGCGGTAAGAAGAAGTACGCGCTCCTGCGATTTGAGTAACGAAACGTTGTCGATCGCTCGGCCAAAGAAGACCCCAACCACTCGATTCGCGCATTCCTCATCACACTCGTGAACCCAAACAACTCAATAACGCCAAACATTCTTATTGTCCGACTGAGCGCGATTGGCGACTGCATTGAAACGTTGCCGATGGTTGCAGCCATCAAACGTCATTGGCCTAACTCGAGAATCACATGGCTAGTTGATTGCGGCGTTGATGCGATCCTCAAAACGCAGCCGATGATCAGCAAAGTCATTCGCGTAAAAAAGGGATTCTTAAAACGTCCCAGCGAATTGTTTTTCCTGCGCAATGAGCTCCTTGCTGAAAAATTCGATATTTCAATTGATCCCCAAGGCCTATTCAAAAGCGCCGCACTCGTTTGGCTATCGGGAGCCAAACGTCGCATCGGATTCGCATTGCCTCAGTCACGCGAAAAAGCGTGGTGGCTATACCACGATGCGATCGCGCCGCAAAGTCTTCATCTGGTCGATCGACAAATTGAGTTGCTGAAGCCACTATCGATACCGCTTCCGCCAGCTCAACAAGCCCCCTTTGACTGGACCGAGCCTACCGCAGTCGCAGTCGATGCTGAATCAATGCTCAAGCAGATCGGCGTTCAGCCCAAAAGCTATTTGTGTGTGAATGCATCTGCAGGCTGGCCCAGTCGCGTGTGGCCTCGTGAACGCTATGCGGAAGTTATTCGCGAATCATCCGACTTGTATCAGCTAA
The DNA here is from genome assembly GCA_026692865.1 of Planctomycetota bacterium. GTDB lineage: Bacteria > Planctomycetota > Planctomycetia > Pirellulales > Pirellulaceae > JAIYDQ01. The sequence continues at coordinate 138,599 of JAPLNI010000059.1, read as the reverse complement.
ACTCCTTGGTGATTTGGGGAAGCCCCCAAGAGCGAGAAATCGCCCAATGGATTGTGGTAAAATCAGATACCCCCCGAGCGTTTCTCGCACCACCAACACAACTGATGTCTTTATCGGGACTCCTGAAACGATCTGTAGCGTATCTCGGTTCGGATACCGGACCGATGCATCTATCTGCTGCGGTGGGGACTCGGTGCATCGCGTTGTTCGGATCAACTCGAGCAAGCTATTCCGGTGCTTATGGCCGTGATCACATATGCATTCAAAAAATAGACGATTCAGAAAAAGCTGGGAAGAAGTCGAGCGACGACAATTCGGCCATGCAAGCCATTACGGTAGAAGACGTAATGAGAAGCGTTCATTCACTCAGTGGGTCTTCCCGGTTATAAACGGGGGCAATCGTAGCAGATGTTGTAAGAGATCTGAAAGCACTATCTTTCGCATTTACTCTTCTCGAAATCCGAATTCTTACGAATTCAGCTACCCCAGGCCGGAACTAGTAAGCTGGTACTTATTCTCGCTTAACTCGTACACAGACAGCCTGCTCGCCATTACGTACGAGTACTAAATCCCCCGCAATTGCTATCGGATTCCAAGTGATTCCATCAAGAAGACTCAAGCTTTCGTAGCGCGTAGGTTTTTCTGGAGTAGCATCGGTCAGAACGAGTCGACCGTCCTCGCTGCTGCATAACAAATGGTTGCCCACAAGTAGCATTTGCCCATGACCGAGTCGCCCTTGTCGATTGTCTTTCCAGATCTTTTCACCATCTGACCATCGCATACATTCCAGGACTCCATCGCTGAGTCCATAAACAAAATCGCCTGAGACGACTGGTGACATGAATTTTGTTTTCATGATCGATGGATGGTGCCAAACTTGTTCGACTTCGATAGGTCCAACGAACTTTTCGGAAAACTTGAGAAGCTTGGAGCCGCCTCCATAGCCTTTCGATAGCAGAAGATGCCGGGTGTCGAGTTGTATTGCTTGGGAAACGCTCGCAGGGCCATTGGATTGACCGGGCCACTCTACCTTCCACAAGATCTCTCCGGATTTGACGTCATGCCCCGTAACGTCTGCTTCGTTAACGATCACGATTTGCTGACGACCGCCGAGTGTAATCAACGAAGGCGATGCATAACTGATCTGGGATTCGCCTGCTCGCCATCGCTCTTCACCAGTCGATATTTCAAGGGCTATCAAGCCAGAAATAGTACTCACACCAGCCTGCTTTAACGCCGCTCCCAAAGGAACTACAACAACGTCTCCGACAATCAGCGGCGAACCGCTTCGTCCCCACGAGACGGCGGCTTCAGCAGCAGTTTGATCAATGTTTGCCTTTGCCAATAGATCAACTGACCAATTTAAGAGTCCTGTCTGAAGATCTATTGATGTGACGATCCCAGTAGAGCTCTGAGCGATTACAGAGTTTTCGTGGATAGTAGGAGTGGCTCGCGGACCCGCTCCTCCGAGTGAATGATAGTGCTGACGGTCTGTTAGCGTTCGCCAAACCAAGCCGCCAGTATTGAGATCGAAAGCGGTTACCGCGTCTTTTTCCTCAAACTGCTCTTGAGTTATCGCTAACCCTTCTGCAACCACAAATCCCGACCAAGCCGCTCCAACGGGAATCCGCCAAATCACCTCTGGCGGATTCTTTTCCCAGCCCTTTTGGATCGCATTTCCACTAACCCTACCATCGCGATTTGTTCCCATGAACTGAGTGAACGAAAAGGACACCGAAGGTTGTGATAGGTCATCCGCTTTCGGTTTTTCATCAATGTCGTTTGTAACAGTAGCTGCTTGCTTCTCGTTGTTACGGGGGAAAGCAGATAGGTTTGCTCTGTCGTTACTAGATGCGAGCTTCCAACGAAACTGCGGGAACAGCTCTCCAGAGAATCCTCTGAACTCAATCTGCCGTGAGATTGCAAACACACAGCCTGCTAAACCCGCGACGATAGCGAATCTTTTCCACCACGCGTTGAAGCCTTTCCTTAAAAGCCATATGAAGCAAAGCAAACTTCCTGTTGCAAAGAGTGCAAACCAGAGTATGTTCGCGATTTGGTGATCGCTACTTTCCACGGACCAAGCCACCGGCCAAGCGGAAGCGATTAACAGTAGTCCAACACAGCCTTCGTTTGGCCACTTCTTCATCACTAGATCTCTAACTCGCTCATCGAAGTGCGTACCAAGCCAGATTCTTCGTCTACGGAAGCTTCTGCATACGATTCATCGGTCTCCCAAATTCGAACGCGAACCGCTCTGCCACCGGTTCCCTCTAATAACCCAGGACAAGCTTCCTCCAAGAGATAGCGAGCCATGTTTTCGGCAGTTGGATTGCAAGGCAAAACGAAGTATCGGCTCGGCTTTACCATGTCCAAGGCGGCCCTCGCGTTATCGTCTTCGTGGGAAATCAAAAAGCTATGATCCCAATGTTCATCTAGCCAACCTTTGCACTGGGTTTTAAGGGTCGCAAAATCGACAACACGCCCCACGCTGTCTTGTTCGTCGCCTGTGACAAAAAAGTCAGCTACATAATTGTGACCGTGGAAGTGCTCGCACTTGCCACCGTGCTTGTAAAGCCGGTGACCCGCACAAAATTTGATACGACGCATGATAATAAGACTCATAAAGGCTTCTTTCTTTTTGAACGTTTTTATTTAAGCTGGGACCTGGGACGATACTTGCTGGATTGGAATTGGCTAGCCTAGATAATTCATCCTGAGCCGTGGGCTCTAGCCGCGTTGGAACCACTAACCAACCGCTTGCGCTGGTATATCCGACGACGCGGCTAGCTCCCGCGGCTGAATTTTGATTAACACTCTGGATTCGATAACTTGGGATTATTCACGTGTCGATTGGCGTCACGCTTGGTTTTCTTCGCGAGGTTTGCCTGAATTGCACTCGTGAGATCTACACCAGTTTGATTTGCAAGGCAGACCAGCACGAAGAGGATATCCGCCATTTCGTCTGCTAGATTGTAGGCACGGTCGCTCTGTTTCCAACTCTGCTCGCCGTAAGTTCTTGAAATCACCCGAGATAGTTCTCCCACTTCCTCCATCAGTTGAGCAAGATTCGTCAGCTCGGAAAAGTATCTCACACCAAGGGTCTTGATCCAGTCGTCGACTTGCTTTTGTAGGTCGGCAACCGTGAGCGGAATCTGAGATTCGCCACCAGAGTCGGTGGTCTTTTGATAATCATTGTGGGGGGGCAGAGGTTCCATGTGATCGAATTATAGCCAATCGATCGTAGTTTGGGACCGAAGTCCCGAACGTCTCAGAGGGTTTCCCGCGTAGAAATCCAGTCAGAATTCATTTTCGTGCTCAGACCTAAGCCGGTACTCGTACTCGAATTGACCGCGTTCCAATCGGGCACTGTTTTGAGCACGAGTACGATCTACGGGGAATGCTACGCGGGACGCTCTCTTCAGCGGATAGTTGCTTGCAAGGGCCAGTGGTCCCGTTCTACAAACGAAAACAGCCAGGAATTGCTTCCTGGCCGTTTCATTCTTTCTTAATTCACACTCGATCCGAAGAGCGGCGTAAATCGATTCAAATTACGAACCACATCCGCAGCTGGATGCTGCTGGGGCTGCACAACCACCGCAAGCTGAACCGGATGCAGATGCAGACGAAGCCGAGCTGCCACCGCAGCTAGCTGCTGAAGTTGTAACAGGAACCGAAACGGTCGATGGAACCATCTTGCAGACGGTAACAGCAACTTCTTCAGTTACAGTGTAAGGAACGCAAACCTTGTAGGTTTCGGTCTTGTCTTCGTTGACAGTGTCCATGACAGTGACGTTGTATGTCTCGGTCTTGGTTTGTGGAACCATCACGGTGGAGGTGACGTCACGCGACTTGGTTTCGGTTACGTATTCAGTCTTGTTAACAGTACGTTCCTTGGTAACCATTTCATTTACGACCTTGGAAACTTGACGAGTCTTGGTTTCTTGAACCATTCGAGGAACCTTGACAGTTCGTGTCTTGGTTTCTGGAGTGTAGACAGTCTTGTTTACCATACGAGTCCTATTTTCGGTGTTCATTACGCACTTCGAAACTGGACGAGTTCGAGTTTCTGTAGTATAGCTGCACTTCTTAACGGTCTTGCTACGTGTCTCAGGAACCATAACGGTCTTGTTGACAGTTCGCATTCGTTGTTCGGTGCTCATGCTGCAAGTCTTGACCGTCTTCATCTTTTGCTCGGCAACGTAGCTGCACTTCTTGACAGTTTTGCTTTGAACTTCGTCTCGGCAAAGGCTAACAGTGTAAGTGTAAGGCTCTTGAACTTGTTCGGTGGTGTAGGTCGTCACAGGAACTTCTTCGGTTACAACGTTAGGAACCCAAACCTTCTTGCAAACAGTCTTAGTTGTTGGTGCTGGTGCATAAGCTGGAGCTGCATCGCAACCGCCACCACAAGCTGGAGCTGTAGCACAACCACAAGCTGGAGCCGCAGGAGCTGCACAACCACAACCGGCCGAAGCAGCAACGCCGCATCCGCTAGCAACTGGAACTTCTTCCATTACGGTTTGGTAGCTTCCCATGTCTTTGCAGACGCTCTTCATGGTCGTTACAGGAACGCGTCGGCAAACAGTCTTGCTGCCTTGACGTTGTTCGGTGTAAGGCACCTTGACGGTATAGCTAACAACTTCATCTGTGTAGACAGGAACTTGTACGGTGTAAGGAACTTCCTTGGTGCCGTAGACAGGAACTTGAACCATGTAAGGAACTTGTTCTTGAACAGTCTTGGATACGTTAACGGTGTAGTTGACTACTTCGTCGCTGTAGACGGGAACTTGAACGGTGTAAGGAACTTGCTCAACAACAGTTGTAGGAACTTGAACCGTGTAGGTTTGAGCTTCTTGAACGGTCGAAGCAACTTGAACGGTGTAGGTCTCAGTCTTGTCGTCGTAGACGCAGACGTTGACGGTGTAAGGAACATCTTCAACGATGGTCTTTGGAACGCTAACTTGGTAGGTTTGAACTTCAGACTTCGTCACAGGAACCGTAACTTGGTAAGTTTCGGTCTTGGTCTGTGTCGTTGGAACTTGAACGGTAACTTCGCGAGTCTTCGTCTCGGTTCGAGGCACTTGCTTCGAAACGGTGTAAGTGCGAGTCTTCTCTTCAATCTTCGAAAGAGTCCTAGTAACAGGCTTCATCTCGGTTACTTGCGTTGGAACCATAACGGTCTTCTCAACGTAGGTAATAGTAGGTCCGCAAGCAGAACCTTCGCCTGCAGATGCAGCACCTTCGCATCCACCACCACAGGCGGATGTAGCTACTGGAGTTGAACTGGCGGATGCACAACCGCAGTCAGCCGATACTTGGCTGACTGGGGAGGCAATTGCTGCCAATCCAAGAAAGAAAAACGGACGTAACTTCATTGCAGTCTCCTCAAGGAATAAATCGGCCACACGGCCACGTAAACGATATTGAGCTATCTCAATCCCTACCGACAACAAATTCTATGAATGTCAATGCGGGAGGGATAACTTGAAAAACGGTTTGGGAAGCAAGAACTACATTTCGAATATGCCGAACCACCAGTCCGCGTCCCGACGTACCCCGACAACATTTCGAAAGCACGCGAAAGTAGAGTCTACATGCCAATAAATCCGGCGAAAGAGGATATTGATATAATTTACCCAATTTTCGCATTTACCCCAAACCCCACCAATTGTTGATCCGATTGAACCAATCAGAACGTCTTTAGGCGGGAAGATTGACGAAGGCTTTTCTCGTGGTAACGAATGAAAGAAAATTTCGAAAATTATTGAAAAAATGAGGTCCGTTTCTTACGCCTTTAACTTTTTGCGGTGGATCGTTCGCTTTCTGAGCGTGTCAAACTGAGACAAAACCTGATTCGGGACATTGAAGCGACGTTAGCGGCTTAGAATGGACTGCGATATACATTTAAATTTTGAATTTGAAAAATTCTGAGAGCTCTCGGTTGAATTTCGCGGAGTTACAACCGCTCCAAATGTTCTCTGGATTGCTCGAAGATCCAAAATACCGCGTAGATACTGTGTTGATGTTAGGCCGATACGTTCGTATAGTTTTTGATCACAGATCATACTCAGGTGAGGACTTGGAATTGTGACCGAATTTAGCGAATTGGGAACTGAAAGCGAAAGCGTTCTGCATTGCCTTCCGAACGGGGTGGCTTTGGTTAGCGCTGACTTGACCATCCAGTGGGCAAATGGTTGTCTTCGCCGGTGGTTTCCAGATGCAAACCTTGTTGGATCAAACTTCTACTCGGCCATCGGCAACCCTGATTACATCGGGGCCGACGCCTGTCCTCTTAATACTGCGTTACAAACGAACATTCCCAGGAGCGGTACAATCCAGGTCGGCAGCGGAAAGTACTTCCAGATCCATGCCTCCAAGCTAGCAGATGAAATTGCATCTAGCCGCTTGGTGGTCACCGTGACCGACGTTACTGAAGAAATTCTTCAGCAGCAAAAAATCGCTGCGATCCATCAAGCGGGAAACCGGCTCACGGATTTGAAGCCAGATGAAATCTTCGCGATGGATGTTGAGCAGCGTATCGAGTTGCTCAAGGACAACATTCGGCACTACACGGAAGATCTTATGGACATCGAGGTCATCGAGATTCGGCTTCTCTCCCAAGCCACCGGTAATCTTATCCCGCTACTTTCGGTTGGAATCGATCAAGCGGCCTCCGATCGACGTTTGATGGCTAGCCCTCTCGGTAACGGCGTGACCGGATATGTTGCGGCGAGCGGCAAAAGCTATTTGTGTCGCGACACGGCGAATGATCCGCTGTATTTGGAAGCCTTCAAAGGCGCTCGTAGTTCGCTCACGGTTCCGATCATGCTTCATGACAGCCTGATTGGAACGATCAATGTCGAAAGCCCTCGCGTGGGTGCATTCAACGAAAGCGATCAGCAGTTTCTCGAGATTTTTGCCCGCGATATTGCAGTCGCATTGAATACTCTCGAGCTATTGGTTGCACAACAAACCAACGCCGCGTTGCAAAGCTGTGAAGCAATCCACGCAGCAGTTGCACTCCCTATCGATGACATTCTGCTCGACACAGTTAACGTGATGGAAAAGTACATCGGTCACGATCCCGATGTCGTTAATCGTTTGCAAGGAATTCTCCGAAAAGCTCGCGAGATTAAACGATCAATCCATTCGATTGGACAAACTTTAGGACCTACAGAATCAATACCGCTGGGATGTAATTCCGAGCAACACCAAAAGTTCCGAGGTCGCCGCATTTTGGTTGTTGATGCCGATGTGCAAGTTCGCAACGATGCACACGCTCTGTTTGAACGCTACGGCTGCATCGTAGAGACGGCTCACGAAGGAGATGAAGCCGTTTTAATGGTTCGCAACAGCGCTCACGAAGACAAATATGATGTCATCATCGCTGACATCAAGCTTCCGGACTATTCCGGCTACCAGCTAATGTTGCGACTTCAAAACATCCTGCCACGCGTCCCAATGGTTCTGATGACGGGTTACGGATATGACCCGGGACACTCGATTGTTAAAGCGAGGCAGGCGGGGCTACATCCGAAGGGGATTCTTTTCAAGCCTTTCCGAGTCGAACAGTTGGTCGCAGTCACTGAGACAATTTTAGACGACTTTCAAAATCCTGCAGCCTAGTCTACAACATCGGACCTGCGAGCATAACTCGATAAAACCTGAGCCGATGGCGCTAGCCACGGGTTTCGACTTTGCCACAATTTGCCAGCTAGCACCCAAGACTACGGCTCAGGAAAATTGCCCTTTCATCACCCCTGTATGAGCCGGCTTTCGTTTTGTGATTCGCAAGTGACTCTTTGTTCGTCCTCATTTAAATCCTGATACTGTGGCGAGTCACCTCTATCTTCGTTACGCGATTGTTTTTGTAGTGCTTGTCGGGCACTGTGCGTTTTGGATTCATTGGTTCAACCGTATCAATGCGACTGGATTGAAACGAACTACAATCAAGCGTATTGAGAAGTCGATTATCGGTATTTGCTTTGCGTTACCGGGGATAGCGATCTATCTCGATCATCAATCGCTCGCAGCCTGGCTTGGGATAGGAAGTTTCAACAACTTATCGGAGACATCACTCGTTCCGGATTCGACTGGAACTGGGACATCGTGGCGAAGAAGTCTATTCAATCTTAAAGACGCGTGGATGAGTAAACTTCTGGCGATCATCGCTTTGGGTTACGTGGGGTGGCAGACTCCGACTTGGTTCACTTCCAGACGCAAACTCGTCGCAGCTAAATCGCATGCGCGGATCATCGACTCGAAGACGATCGACATGAAGGCAGAGATCGGGGCTGATCGACTTTTCACGCATCCTGTTTTTAGCTTCATGGGTCAGCTGCCACTTAACGAGCTTCACTGGATACAATCCGTCACAGAAGAACTCGCGATCAGCGATCTCCCGTCGCAGTTACGCGGCCTTCGTATCGGGCACCTTTCGGACGTTCACTTGACTGGATACATGGCAAGCGAGTACTACCACCGCGCGGTTGATTGCCTTATCGCCCAAGCTCCAGATCTCGTTGTCATGTCGGGGGACCTCATTGACTACGAACACTGCTTGAACCAAGTGCAACCGCTTTTGGAGCCGATACAACCGCGTTATGGCTCGTACTTTGTATTAGGCAATCACGATCGACGTTTACCAGATGTCCAACGACTCCGGTCTATGATCACAGAATTAGGTTGGATCGATCTTGGCCATCAATCTCGCTCGGTTGAAATTCTGGGACAGGAGGTCTATATGGTTGGCAACGAACTACCGTGGTTTGATCCAACCCATCGGAAAAAGGATGAAGCAAGTTCGGAGACATTCCGGAAGTCTGCTTCGTTCAGGATCGGCGTCAGTCACTCGCCCGACCAAATTCACTGGGCAAAGAAACTTGATCTTCAGCTACTCTTTTGCGGCCACAATCACGGTGGCCAAGTGCAACTACCGGTGATCGGGCCGCTTGTCGCTCCAAGCCACTTTGGGAGCCGCTACGCTGGTGGTTGGTTTAACGAAGCACCAACGTGGATGCGGGTTTCGCGTGGTCTCTCCGGAACGCAACCGCTCCGGTTTCGCTGCTTACCGGAAGTGTCCGTTACGAGGCTTGAGAAATCGTAGGCGAGGCTGTGGCACCCGTTAAGCCCCGGCAATTCATGCCTTCCCAGATTAGCCGGCGCATTAAATCGGTCTGTCAATTAGAATGCGGAGCTTCAGTAAATCCTGGAGGGCTCCATCGCCCAGAAACTCAGATATAGAAAAGCAAATGTCGACCCCAGAAAGATTGCCTCCCAAAGTCGAAGAAAAAAGGCTCCTCGAGATCGCTTCCGGACTGCCTGGAACCCGCATCGGTTGCGTTAGTACAGGTCGCGGGCAAGCGGCCGAAGCATTGGCCGCAACTCGAACCGAATCCACGGTCACCGCTTGGTATCTCGACAGCTACCTTACAAGCCTTGCGATCGCTCACGCCGTCCCACAACCCAATTTGCGAATCGCCTGCGAAGCAGACTGGCCCTGTGGTTCGATCGATCTTGCAGCAATCGCACTCTCCTCCCACGGAGAAGCCGAATTGACGCGAGACGTTCTGCAGTCCGCTTACCATGCCTTGGATGTTGGCGGACTGATGGTCGTGGGAGTGGACAACAGCCGCGACCGCTGGTTGCATGACTTGTTGAAGACCTATGAAAAAAGTGTAAAGGTTCGTCCATTCGATGATGCGATGGTTTACATCATTGAGAAATCAGCCCCACTAAAAAAGGTCAAGGACTTTTCGTGCCAACTCTCGTTTATCGACTGTGATGCGAAGATCGAATTCGTGACCCGCCCTGGCGTTTTCTCGCATCGCGAGCTGGATAGCGGAGCCCGGCAGTTGCTCGACGCGGTCGATGTGTTTCCTGAATCAAAAGTCCTGGATATTGGTTGCGGTGCTGGTAGCGTCGCCTTGGGTTTGGCAGCTAGAGATCCGAGCGCAACAGTTCACGCAATCGACTCGAACTCACGAGCCATTGATTGCACGCGTCGAGGAGTCAAGCTCAATGGCTTCGAAAACTTGCATATTGAATTGAATCACTCGGGCGATTACGGGTTGGAGAATTCGTTCGATATGGCGATGGCAAATCCGCCCTATTTTGCTGACTTTCGAATCGCTCAGCACTTCATTGATCTCGCCCATCGTTCGCTAAGACTGGGCGGTCGATTGGTGCTGGTCACAAAGCAACCCAAGTGGTACGAAGAGAATCTGCCAATCAAATTCAACGACGTCGAAATCTTCGAATCAAAGCGATACTTTATCGCTTCGGGCATCAAGGGTTAACGTCGAGTGTTTCAAGCTTTCTTCTCGATCATACCCGATCAAAACTGAGCCGTTGGCGCTAACCGCGTCGTTGGAGGTGCTATCGCACGCGGCTAGTGAGTCATTCCAACACTGATAGCGCCTGAGGCTGAATACATCGCGAGTTGAAACGCTTTTCATTTAGGCCATAAAAGGACTACTTGAAAGACTAGTCGTCTGGAGAGTTAACGCCCCTTGCACGGTTGCTGCGCGTCGCATTTGCTCTGTCGTCACTACCAGAGGCGTCATCATCAAAGGGGTCGCAAATAATGGTGATATGACCAGCCGAGCGATACTCGATGGAGGAAGAGCTGGGGGCGGAGAGGGGAGAAGGGTATTGCGAACTCGCACGACGGCGTTCATGTCAGCCGTATTGATAACACCATTACCATCGATATCTAGCCTGGCCGTTGCAAGGTCTCGTGGGATCACGCCACGATGCTGATTTTGAAGGACCAACTGAATGTCGCTTGTATTGACGGATCGATTATTGTTGATGTCTCCCGGGAGCGAATTCATTCTGAAGTTAAACGCCCCTCCAGCCATGCCGTTTCCAGATTGGAGACTGACGCTATCGATCCACTCGCCATCTAAAGCAACACCAACAGCATCGACAATGGTCGTTCGAAGCGTGAGCAGGAGCGAATCATTTCGGAGCGGGCTTCCTAATGAAATTGTACCAATATCCGGTCCAGCAACATCGTAAGCGACCGTAGCCGAAGTCATGTAGTTCGCGACGTTGGTTCCTCGCAGCGTCATGTTCGACGTGTTAAAGGACGCGGATACGCTTTTGTTAAATCTTATGTGGATTCGATTGATATTGTTCCACGAGAGGCTTGCTAGCTGCTGTGAACCTACCAAGGAAAGCCCCAATCGATTCCCTGCACCCAGCCCCATGCCATCAACTGCGTCGATCATCGCGGGCGTCCAATCGCTGGAAGCGACGATAATCTCCGTAACTCTCGGAGGAACAATAACGATCGATGTGACGCTAAAAAAGCCTAAGACTTTATCCATGATTTGAGATCGCGCGGTTGGGCTAACGATCGTTTCGAATGGAAATCCAAACGTGACAACGTTTCCTCGTCCTGATGTACCCGGCTTCTGGATGGCTGCAACGGAGCCTGTTGAGCTTCCGTAACGAAGGGCTGCGGTGGATCCGGGTTGGGGGTTGAGTACGTCTGCAGAGGAAACGTTGTAAGTTTGCCCGTCAAGGCTTGAGAAGCTCGCACCGTTGGAGAACGTAACGTTACTTAGCCCTGCAAAGATCCCGCCAGTCGCAGCTGTCGAGATGTAACTTCCCGAGCTATCAGAGACGAAGGAAGCGCCTAATGTATCGCGGAAAAAAGTCCTGCCATTGTTCTGAGAATCAAGGTCCCACGCAACTTCGGAACCCGTCACCATCAAATCGCCACCGGCAGCGATGTACTGATTGACCAAGGTCTGCTCAGCGATTGAAAATGTTTGGTTAGCAACGGATTCGTTTCCGAAAATCCATACGACCGCTTCATAATCGGCCAAATTCACCACACCGTTGATGACCGCCTCGTTGCTTGTGCTGTCAACGCGGATACCGGGACGAGCCGCTTGTATCGCCGCTTGGACAGGAACGGTGTAGTCACGGCTATTGACGTAGCGTTCCCAAACACGATCCGTGGTGGTGCCACCAAAGGCGTAAGGCTGTTTGAAGTTTTGGCTGCGATCAATTCGATCAAAGCCATTAACGATGAGGACTTGGCGATCGCCACCGTTGGGTGTTGCTGTGATGACTTCCGAGGCTAATGACTGCCCGCCTGTATTTTCCGCAACAACTTTGAAGTAGTACGGAATCGTCGAATCATATCCAGTAAGCGTCAGAGAGGTTATCGTTGCACCGGTAACAAATGTTCCGCCATCAAAGCCATAACCGTTGCGAGATGCGTAAACACGAAAGCCGGTCGCAGGACTTCCATTGACACCCGAGAAGCCGCCTGTGGAACTCAATCCCGTCGACCATCGCACCACAACGTTCCCGTTCTGCGTGCTGGTGACACTGACGTCACGTGGTGGCGAAGGAACGGTGACATTGATTGGCCGCGTGGTGGTACCGAAGTTGGTAAACAAATGTTCGAGAGTTCCCTCGTAGGTGCTTCGCGCGAGCTGCTGTCGCACGCGACCATCTCTTAGCAATTCGTTGTCATCAGGCGTATCATGAAAACCGACTTCGACGATCGTTGCATCAAACTCGCCAGCAGCCCACGAGTTCGAGATCTCCCCAAAGGCGCCCGTCAGTGTGTTGGTCGTGCGAGTGCTCCAATTGTGCTCGAATTGCCCATTAAGTGCTCGCATATCGACGTTTATTTGTCGCCCCGTGAACAAAGCAAGATCATCTTGATTCAGTGTTGGAGCACTCGCTGAGACTAAACCAATCGCACCGGTTGCCGTCGCGGTTGCTGGGTTCCCAGTCGTCGCATTGGAATGAAAACCTACATACACGCTCGTGCCATACGGAACTGTGTCGGCATTCATCTGCTCTGCCATCCGAATCGGTGCATTCACATTGTTAGTGCCGATTACTGTCGATGGACTTGTAAAGTCGGTCCCTTGCCCAACACTACGCCACGCCCACAACACAGACCCTTCATCCTCGCGTGGAAATCCCGAAACACTGCCGCTTCCAATCCCAACACCGTTCCAAGGCACATCGCCCATACCATTACCGAAGCGAATAGCGTCAGCAATAACGACCGACCCACCCGCTGACGAACGGTTACTGATGGTCACCGAACCGTCGATAGCAGAACTGCCCGATTCGAAATGATACGTCCCGAGATAGACCCAGCCATTGCCAACATTGCGATGATCGACGCGAACTTCCGTCGTCCCACCAGTGTGGTTGACGCGGTAAAGCTGATTCGTCCGATTCGTTGCAAACGGAACCCAAGTGTAAATCGGATACATGCCGGCTGCGGGAATGTTCGGCGTAAAAGTCGCAGTGGCTGTTTCGGTGGTAGAGTTGACGTTTGCAAAGCGGTACTTCACTGCATCTAAATTCGCGCCGTAGTCTTCGTCATACCAACGCGGACCGGCCGTGTTGGTAGCCCATGAGCCAGTAAAAGCAACACCAGCCGAATCGTTGTCCACAACGACTTCGTTAAGCTGCCGCCCCACCGGTCTCATCGGAACAACGGTGGCTCCCGACTTATGCAAGAAGTCAACGTAGTAAGTGAGCTGATCCTGATTCCCGAAATCTTCCACAAGAGACGAAAGATTACCGCGGTCAGTCGCCCATCGATTTGCAGCGTCGCTCCACTGCCATCCATGCCCTGCCGAAGTGTAGACAATTTTTCCTGTTAAAGCGCCCGTTGGCTGAATTCCCAAATCGACCAGCCCGGCAGCAAATGGTAGCCGCTGCTCAAGCGTCTCAAACGCGAAAACGCGACGACAATCTGTGGCCCGTTCGCGTGCGAATATACCCGCCAAGCAAACGAGAAGCTTTTTCAAGATTTGTTGCCATGGAAGCCAGCCAGTCATTCGCACTCTACTCAGTTGGTCGAATACTATTTTGGTCGAATTCATTTGGTCACATCCATTACGAGCCACAAGTCGTATGATGACCAAACTACAAAACTCCATTGTAACCACCCGATCAGGGATAAGCTGCTTAACTTTTCCCAAATCTGGACGATCAAGCGGTTGATTCAGCCGAGTATCAAAAAACTCTTACGCTCGTGCGTGTAAGCCGCTTTAAGCTTATGGAATCGCGGCGATCATGGCGGCCATTCTTTCGTGGGCATAATCGCGTGCTCTTGCGGCCTCTTGCCGAGCACTTGGAAGATCGCGTCCGATTTTTACCATTTGATTTGCAATTTGCTCGCCACTAATGTTATCGATTTCGAAAACCCAATCGTTCATCTTCAGGTCGTACCACATTTGCCCTTTACGAGTATCCGTCGGCTGTCGAACCAAAACCGCAGGGACTCCGGCTGCGATAGCAATAATTGGGGAATGTTGTTCCGAACTCAAAACTGCTGCTGCTTTTGCGTAAACGCTACAAGCTTCAGGGGTTAACCAATAGCGATCCATTACGGCCACAAATGGCTTTACATCATCAGGTAATTTTTCAAACAAAAGGGTGCGCAAAAGTGGAACTTCATACGTCATCTCAGGACACAGAAGAACTCTCATCTTTGTCTCACGCACCCAAGCCGTGATCCCTTCGCGAATCTTGGCGTGGTCTTTCTCTGCGAACTCTTCGTTGACTTTGACCCGTTCAAGATTCGGCTTGACGGTTTCGGGGTGAATCTCCCAGTAAGGAGTCCAACGCAGTCGCGGGATAGCGCAAAGAAACTTCCCTTGCTCAAGCCGAAACTCTTTCATCAAGACAGCTGCAGCATCATCATCACGCAAATCGATCGCGAAAGTTGCATCAGGACCGAAGTCCACCTTAGGCAATTCAATACCACTCTTCTGAAGAGCTTTCATCGAATCGGTGTCACGAAGAAAAACGAACTTCGCTCCAGCAAGCAGCTCACCCTTCGTCTTCAGTTCATCATCGTTGAGAGTGACCCCGCCAAATCCGTAAGGCTTGCCGATCTTCCTTGCAAGTTCGGTCTCTTTTGCTCCAACCAGTCCTGGCCCAGATCCATGCAAGAAGAAGTCGCATTCTTTCAACGCCTTTTCACGATCGGCTTTACTGAGTGCGATCTTTAGCTTTGGGAATCGCTTCATCAATATTTCTGTGACCCCCCGATCGACACTGCTAGGCCAAAGTATCACTTCCGCATCCGGTCGATATTTCTCAAGCAATGCCAACATCCCAGGAGTATGGGCAATGTCACCGATGTTTACCGTTTGCCAAGATGATCGAAGCAAAATACGGGTTGCTGGTTTGTCTTGGGCTCGCAATGTCGAGGCAGCAGACAGCGCGAAGATGGACTGAAGGAAAGTACGACGAATCATTTCAAGCCTGACATATGGAAGTGGAGAGCTGGGGAAAAACAAACATCGGTTCGGAAGATTCTATATCCATTTATTCGCGGCTACTTGTTCAAAAGACCAGCGTGATTTTAGTCCACTGATTCAGCACTGCCAACCATGAACCAGCATCCACAAACTCATTGCCCCGCTTTAATCTTCCTGCATACTTCAGGAAAGACTTTCTCGAACGGCTTTGAATAGCTCGATTCAAAGCCGTTA
Organism: Planctomycetota bacterium; assembly: GCA_026692865.1. Taxonomy (GTDB): domain Bacteria; phylum Planctomycetota; class Planctomycetia; order Pirellulales; family Pirellulaceae; genus JAIYDQ01. Next base: position 123,105 of record JAPLNI010000059.1, on the reverse strand, counting down.
TCCGATCTTTGTACGAGAAGCACGGCCCAGTTGTTATCTTCTGCGAGTCGCAGTCCGTCGCTTTTCCCCAAGACCATCATGCAGGTAGCGATTGCATCGGCAAGTGCTGCATTACTCGCAACAACAGACGCGGAAGCCAACGAATGTATCGCCGGGCGAGCCGTTTTCGGATCGATCGTGTGTGAGAATCGAGAACCCGAATCAAGAAAGAAATTCCGGTAGTCTCCACTGGTCGCTAGGGCAGCATCCGAAAGCGCCAATACAGTCTTCAGCGATCGCTTGAAATCTTCAGGCGACTCGATTCCGATTTGCCACGGGTCCGAACCTGATCGGTGACCACGCGTGACAATCTCACCCCCGATTTCGACGAAGCTATCCTGAATACCAAGACTCTTGAGTAGATCGCTAACGCGGTCCGCCCCAAACCCTGGCGCAATCGCCGACAGATCGATTCGCAGCGTTGGAATCAACTTTCTCAGCGAGGGCGGACTCAATTGGACAATCAAGTTCTTGTATCCGACGAGGCGCTTAACCGACTGGATCTCGTCGTCCGATGGAATTGAATGTCGACGTCCTGCGGGGCCGAATCCCCACAGATCTACAATTGGTCCCACAGTAACATCGAAAGCCCCATCGGAAATTTCAGCGATCTCCTGCGCAAGATCGACAACGAATGCCGTTTCAAAAGAGACCGGATATAATTCAGTCGATTGCGAGCTATTGAATCGCGAGACTTCCGAGTCCTCACGATAAGTCGACATCTGAAGATCTATCTGTTTAAGCTCTTCTTCGATAAATTGATGGATGGCGTGTTGATCTTCACATCCAACACTCGGCCGATAGCGCACGCAATAAGTCGTGCCCATCGTCGACCCTCGAAGCACGACATGGTCGACCGATGGCTTCGCTTGACGTCGGTCGCAGGAAGCCAACAAGATGACGGCCGAAATCAAGATTACCAACGAGAACGGAGTAGTCAGTCGCCCCGGATGGCGTAAGGACTTTCTAGCTCTGAATGTATTCTCGAAGATAGTGATTCTCGACCACCAACAATTCATACTGGGCCTTCACGATATCGCCAATCGAGATCATTCCAGCCAACCGTCCATTATCCATGATCGGAAGATGGCGAACGCGGCGACTGGTCATCGTACCCATGATATCGTTTACGTTGTCGTTCGGCTCGCCAGTCACCATTTCACTAGTCATCTGCTCGTGGACAAGGACCTCGCTTAGGGGCCGTCGCGAATCAGCGATGACTTTCATAATGTCTCGCTCGGTAATGATCCCATAGATGGACTCGCCATCGGATACCAAAAGCGATCCAATGTTGAAATTAACCAATCGATCAACAGCCTCAGCGAGCGTCGCATCGGGAGAGATTTGGTAAACCGAATCGCCTTTTCGGCTGAGAATTTCTTGGACTCGCATAGTTAGGCCTCGTGAGAAATTGAGAAATAAGGAGAGTTTCGACCGATTTATGACTTTGGAGGCTGGCGGGCTGAAAAAGACCGTCTGAACCGCCCCAAAAGCGATCGATTTCACTCTGATTTCGGATAGCGTGATTTTAATCAACACTAAGATAGTTTGCAAGTCGAGTAACGGTACTCAATCTCTTCTTAGAGCAATCTTTTCCAATAATCGAACTAAGATTGTGTTTATGAAAGGATTGCGAAATTACTTTCGGAAACTACAATCGCCAACGGTCCGTAAGCTTCCCTTAAAGTAAACGTAAAGCAATTTCCCTTTGCTCTCCGTGAGATATTGATCTATGTGTTATCTATTCCCCCGAATTTTATTCGTATTCTTATGTCTCCAGGTTTGTGTCCTGACGAACCTGGCTCAAGCGGCGCTTATCTACAACGAGTCGGTTAACGGAGAATTGTCCGGAACGATTGGTATCCCCACGGTCATTGGCACGCTTGACCTAGGCATCAACAACGTAATTGGTTCCACAACCTCGTCGCCTTTGGACCGAGATTTCTGGATAATCACCATTCCAACAGGTCAAAGGCTTTCGACGGTGACTTTGAGATCCTACACAACGACCGATGCAGCCGGGGGCGGATTTATGGCTGTCTACACCGGGACGCTTACCACGATTCCAACAAATGATGTGGCTGGCCAAAGTCAACTTTTAGGCGGAACGCTTGTTGGTTTTGCTGCGGGCAGGTCCCAGGGCGACAACGTGTTGGATGATCTTGGACTCTCTACCGCAGTTCCTAATGCGCAAAAGTTTTCTGGACCACTCCCGGCGGGTACCTACACGTTTTGGACCCAGGAAGCTACCGGCAATCAAACTTACAATTACGAGTTCAATGTCACTGCTGTTCCAGAACCTTCGACAATCGCCTTGGTTGGTCTATTACTTGGCGGTCTATTTGTGCGGCGACGTCGAGCTCGCGTCAACCACCGATAGGAAATAAATGCTATGCTAACCGTTTCGTGTGGCTCCCAGTTCCTTCCAAAAATGGGCGATGAAATGGCCAAGTCGAACGCATATCCGATCTTCCAAAATGTGTACGCTTACGCGATCTTTTCTTTTGGAGCCATCATCAGCTCAATGTCGCAGCTCCAAGCGACTGAAGGAGTGGCAAAAAAACCGAACATCATTTTCATCATGGCGGACGACCTCGGCTATACCGATGTCGCTAGCTTCGGAAGCAAGTATTACGAGACGCCCAACATTGATCGGCTGGCGTCGGAAGGCACTAAACTTCTCAATCATCATCATTGCCAAAATTGCACTCCCACTCGAGCGGCGCTGATGAGCGGCCAGTATGGGGCGCGTACCGGAGTTTACACCGTCGGAGGAACGGATCGCTTTGATTGGAGTTCGCGTCCTCTGAAGCCGGTCGATAACGTTACAGATCTTCCGCTTGATCGAGACATATTTGCCAAGCAACTCAAGGAATCGGGCTACGTCACCGGCATGTTTGGGAAATGGCACATCGGTGAGAAGGGTGACTATCATCCAAGCAATCGTGGCTTCGACGAGGCGATCGTGAGCGCAGGTAAGCACTTCGAATTCGCTACCTCGCCGAAGACGGAGTATCCTGACGGAACCTATCTAGCAGACTTCTTGACTGACAAAGCAGTCGACTTCATTACTCGCAATCAAGAGAACCCCTTCTTTCTCTACTTGCCGCATTTTGGAGTTCACTCGCCACACGACGCCAAAGCTGAACTGATCGAAAAATTCAGGCCTAAGCCAGGCGTCGGTGGTCACGATAATCCAATATATGCAGCCATGATTTACTCGGTCGACGAAAGCGTGGGGCGTATCATGAAGACCTTAGACGAACTGAAGCTAGCGGATAGCACGGTGCTGATCTTCACGAGTGATAACGGTGGGGTCGGAGGCTATGAACGAGAGGGAATCAAAAAAGCCAATGACATCACCGACAATGCACCCCTTCGAAGCGGCAAAGGAAGCCTGTACGAAGGGGGAACTCGCGAACCCTTTGTCGTTCGATGGCCAGGCGTTACGAAGCCGGGCACGACGTGCAATGTTCCGACGATCCATGTTGATATTTTTCCAACAATGATCGAGATTGCAGGTGCTCCGAAACCTCGTCAACAGCTAGATGGCGAGAGCCTCGTAAAGCTCTTTCGTGATTCCGATGGCAAGCTTCAGCGAGACGCCATCTTCCAGCACTTTCCAGGCTATCTCGGTGCAGGGGCGGACACTTGGCGAACGACTCCGGTCAGCCTAGTACAAATAGGCGATTGGAAACTGATGGAGTTTCTTGAGGACGGTCGATTGGAGCTTTATAACCTGAGCAGAGATATCGGCGAATCAAAGAACCTCGCGATGGAGATGCCGGAGAAGGCAAAAGAACTGCACGATCGGTTGGTCGCATGGAGATCCGAAGTGAATGCTCCGATGCCGACCAAAAACGACGGTTCGGGCGCGAAGCCTAAAGCCGGCGGAAAAGCCAAAGGAAAGAAGAAGGCCGCATAGCGATTTCGTTTGAATTGTCTGGAAAAAGTCAAATAAAACGTGGCAACCCATTGCGGGGCGATATCGACTGTTCGTACGATTAAGAGTCCTGCGTCGTAATTGAATACGGCTCTCTCTCCCATCCGATTGCTTCAATCATGCCAACGCATCTAACGTATCGAAAGATTTCTTCGTCAATCTTTTTTTCGTCGATCTTTTTATTGTCGATGTCGATTCTATGGCCGTCGTTTATCGTGGCTCAGGGTACGCTTGTCCTGAGCGATGATTCGCAAGGAATGCCACTCGTCTATAGCGAAGACTTCGAACAAGGGCGTGACAAGTGGGAAACAACCGACGATGCCTCATGGTACCTTCACGATGAAGCTGGCAACAAATCGTTCGGGCTGAACAAACGTAAGAGCGTCTATGAGCCGAAGGTAAGAAGCCCTCACAACATTGCTCTGATCAAAGACGTGCAAGTGTCGGACTTCGTTCTTACCTTTAAAGTCAGAAGCACTAAGGACACCGGTAACCATCGCGATTGCTGCGCATTCTTCAGTCACCAAGACCCTGAGCATTTTTACTACGTTCACCTAGGAGCGAAACCTGACCCTGCAAGTGGGCAAATCATGATCGTCAACGCCCAGCCCCGCCGACCACTGACTGATAACAAACGAGAAGTCCCATGGGACGACAAATGGCATCATGTCAAAGTTGTTCGCGATAGCACGGCAGGAACCATTACGGTCTACTTCGATGATATGAACAAGCCCCATTTAACCGCGACCGACAAGACCTTTGGAAAAGGTCGAATCGGCATCGGTTCATTCGACGACATGAACGACTTCGACGACGTTCGTTTGTACGGGAAGTAAGTGGCATAGGCTTCCAGCATGTGATTGAAGACTGCGGGATTGAAGCCCACAGGCTGGAAACCTATGCAACTGCCACAATTGTAAAATCTTTGGTCCTACCTCTTATCGGAATCGCGACTGATGAAGAAACTATTTGTACTCGCCTTGTGTGTTCTATCGTCGAATCTTCTTGCTCAAGAGCAAGCCGCCCCCAAGGCTACCGCCGGCGGAGCCAACAAGGCTGGGGCCAAAGCAAAACAGCCGCCCGAGCGTCCTGCTCCAACCCATGCGGATGTTGTTTACGGTACAGATTCAGAACGACAAAAGTTTGACTTCTGGAAAGCCAAGTCCGAGAAGCCCACACCGGTTGTCCTCTTGATTCACGGCGGCGGATGGATGAACGGCGACAAAGCCGGATATGGGACTCGACAGATCAAGCCATTTCTTGATGCGGGAATCTCGGTTGCTGCGATCAACTATCGATTTATTCCTCAGGCGATGGAACAAAATGTAGAACCTCCAGTAAAAGCATGCGTAAACGATGCCGCACGTGCTTTGCAAACCATTCGCTCTAAAGCAAATGAATGGAATATCGACCCAAATCGCATCGGTGCAACGGGTGGTTCTGCCGGCGCATGTACATCGCTATGGCTTTCTTTGCATGATGACCTAGCAGACCCAACCAGTTCAGATCCGATCGCCAGGCAATCATCTCGTCTCCAATGCGCAGCCGTCACAGGAGCTCAAACTTCGCTTGATCCTATCGAGCTTCGTAAGTGGATCGCTAATGCAACTTATGGTGGGCACGCATTCGGATTTACAAGCAAAGGACGCGGAAGAGCGGAAGAATTCGCACTTCTTACCGAGAACCGCGAGAAAGTCCTCCCGTGGATCATGGAGTACTCCCCGATGGCTCTGATTTCAAAAGATGATCCGAAGCTGTTCCTTGAGTATCCGAACCAAAAGAAGGAACCAGTACTCGGCGGCACCGAAGCGGACCCAACGCATTCGGCGCTTTACGGCATCGAGTTTGCCAAGCGTTGCAAAGAAATCGGCGTCGATTGCATCGTGACCTACCCAGGTGCGAAGAATCCTGATTTTGAAACTTCCACTGACTTCCTGTTGAAGCATCTGCAATCTGCTCAATAGTTAGTTGGCGGTAAACTATTGGAACGCATCACATCCTTGCGCTATCGCATCCTCTCGAAACATTGGATAACTCATGAAAATCGTCCTCACATTACTGTCACTCACGTTCGTGACTCTGTTCGCGAACGCGGCTGTATCCAGTGCTGCATCGAAACCAAACTTCATCGTGATCAATATCGATGATCTTGGGTATGCAGACATTGGCCCTTTCGGTTCGAAGCTGAATAGAACGCCAGTTCTCGACCGGATGGCCAGCGAGGGTTGTAAGCTTACGTCTTTTTATGCCGCTCCCGTTTGCTCTCCATCGCGGACGGCACTGATGACCGGTTGCTATCCAAAGCGTGCTCTTCCTATTCCGGGAGTTTTGTTCCCGGCGAACAATATGGGGCTATCACCAAACGAGATCACCGTTGCGGAAGTCCTAAAGGAAGTCGGTTACGCGACCGCAATCGTTGGAAAGTGGCACTTGGGTGATCAACCCGAATTCCTTCCGAACAAGCAAGGCTTTGACTTGCATTTCGGACTCCCTTATTCGAACGATATGGGTCCGTCCGAAGATGGTGTGAAAAGCGATTTGGGTGCCCCTTTGCCAAAGAATTCAAAAGGGAACCAACCGCCATTGCCACTGCTACGCAATGGACAAGTAGTAAAGCGAGTTCTTCCCGACGACCAGCAGTCGTTGGTTGAAATCTACACCGATGAAGCCGTCAAGTTTATCGAGGAAAACAAAACGAAACCTTTCTTTCTTTATCTTCCTCACAACGCAGTTCACTTCCCGCTCTATCCAGGAAAAAAATGGGTTGGAAAATCTGGTAATGGGCTGTACTCGGATTGGGTAGAAGAAGTTGACTGGAGCGTAGGACGCGTGCTCGACACGATCCGTACTCAAGGACTAAGCGAAAACACCTTAGTGATATTTACTAGCGACAACGGCGGGACGCCTCGTGCTGTGAATGATCCATTACGAGGTCACAAAGCGAGTACTTGGGAAGGCGGGATGCGAGTCCCGACCATCGCGTGGTGGCCCAAGAAGATCCCGGCTGGCACCTCGACCGACGCGATCTGTGGAATGTTTGATGTGTTGCCAACCTTGGCTTCGCTTGCAGGTGCCACAGTCCCAACCGATCGAAGAATTGATGGAGCGAACATCATGCATCATCTCACCGGTGACTCTTCGGTAAAGCCTGCTCACGAGACTTTCTTTTACTACAAAGGAATGAAGCTCCAGGCCGTGCGACATCAAGACTGGAAGCTGGTCATCGATCAAGACAAACCAGCGAACCAAAAGAAAGCCACGCCACCGTTCACGCCAATACTTTTCAATCTCAAGTCCGACATTGGCGAATCGAAAGATGTTGCCGCCGAACACCCGAAAATCGTTGCGGAGCTTCAAGGTCTCATCACCACCATGAGCACAGACCTTGGTCTGGATGGTCCCGCACCAGGTTCACGCGAGCTTGGTCGCGTGAGCAACCCCAAACCATTAATCGATTTCGATAAGTAGACTGCCTTCGAAAGTTATATTATGACTAAGCATTTATTGTGCTCTCTTGTTTTCTCATTCGCTGGATGTTTAAGTGCAGCCTGGGCCGTCGAACGTCCGCCGAATATTATCATCATCATGACTGATGACGTTGGATACTCAGACGTCGGTTGTTATGGTGGTGAGATCGAGACGCCCAATCTGGACAAGCTTGCATCGGGCGGAGTTCGATTCACCCAGTTCTACAACACTGCCCGGTGTTGTCCGACGCGAGCCTCTCTGCTCACGGGGCTCTATCCTCATCAAGCCGGAATCGGACACATGGTCGATGGTTGGACGACGAAGCAAGGTGCGCCAGCTTACACCGGCGAACTTAGCAAACGAGCTGTCACGATTGCTGAAGCTCTCAAGTCGGCCAACTATTCGACTTACATGACCGGAAAATGGCACGTAACCGGCAAGACAAATCTATCAAGCGAATCCAATTTTACCAACTGGCCGCTTCAACGCGGGTTTGATCGATTCTACGGGACCATCCACGGTGCAGGTAGTTTCTTTGATCCCAATACGCTTGTGCGCGACAATACATTTATCTCGCCGTTTGCAGACCAAGAATATCAACCCAAAGAATTCTATTATACCGATGCAATCAATGATCATGCCGTACGCTTTGTGAACGAACACAAACAACAGAGCCCTGAAAAACCATTCTTCATGTACATGGCTCATACGGCCGCTCATTGGCCGATGCATGCGAAAGAAACTGACATAGCAAAGTACAAAGGTCGATACGATTCGGGTTATGACACGGTCAGAGCAACGAGACTGACGAAGATGAAACAACTTGGACTGCTAGATAATCGTTGGCAAGTATCGCCCCAGGTTGGTGACTGGAGCGAGGTCGAGAACAAAGCCTGGGAATCACGCTGCATGGAAGTCTTTGCTGCGATGCTGGATTGTATGGATCAAGGGATTGGCCGCTTGGTCGATTCGTTAAAGGCGAATGGACAACTTGAGAATACGCTGATTCTTTACTTGCAAGACAACGGCGGTTGCGCCGAAGAAAACGGTCGCAAAGGACCATTTGTCGCGCGACTAGACAAGCCAAGCCTTCCCCCCTTGGCCAGCGACTACCTTCAACCCGATATGGTCCCGAAGCAAACTCGCGATGGCTTCCCAGTGCGACAAGGCGAAGGAGTCATGCCTGGAGGTGCTGATACTTTCGTTGCTTATGGCGAATCGTGGGCAAACGTAAGCAACACACCTTTTCGTTTATACAAGCATTGGCAACACGAAGGTGGAATCAGCACGCCTCTTATTGCGCATTGGCCAGCAGGTATTCAAAGCCAACGACATGGCGCCCTTGAATCGCAACCAGCTCATTTGATCGATTTGATGTCGACATGTATCGGGCTTTCGGGAGCCAAGTATCCGACCGAATTCTCCGGTGAATCGATTCAACCAACGGAAGGGGTAAACCTCGCGTCAGCCTTCAACGGCAAGCCATTGAACCGATCGCAACCTATCTTCTGGGAGCACGAAGGAAACCGAGCAATTCGCGACGGGGCCTGGAAACTAGTCTCGAAGCATCCAGGTGGTTGGGAGCTCTATAACATCAGCTCTGATCGAACCGAGATGCAAGATCTTTCTCAACAGCACCCCGAACGCGTGCAAGCCATGACCGCTCAATGGGAAGCCTGGTCTAATCGCGTCGGCGTCATCGCTTGGAAGCCACCCGCGAAAGAAAAAGGCAAAAGTAAGTAACTCCAGTCAACAATCATCATCACTGGTCGCCAACGTGATAGAACCACGGGCAATAAGAGTAGCGATACCTAGTGCTTTGTCCCTATTTGACTTGGGGGTAGCTGAGTTCGTAAGAATTCAGAAGTCGGTGGAGATGCGGGAAAATGCTGCAGCCTTCAGATGTCTTACGACATCTGCTACGAGTCTCAACCCCATCTTTAAATTGTGCCGAAGCATTAGCCAAGCAGTACAAGTGCATAGCCATCGGTTCTACACAACAGAGAGTCAAGCGCGGGTTGAAAGGTTCTTTCTTGCAACTTCTGAGATAGCAAAAACCGCTGGATGTTTCACCTTACGCTCGACAGATAATGCGTAGAATTTTTCCGTGATGTTCGGAATGGTGCCGATAAGTTCCACATAATACATGGCTTCCACTTCCTTCCTAATCACACTTGCGACGGGGAATATGCCAACACCTTTACTGCCCATGATTTTCAGCATCGCGCTATCATCAAACTCGCCAACAATCTTCGGCCGGATGTCGAGTCCTTCGAACCAGTAGTCGATTGATCGACGCAGGATCGTGTTCTTCATCGGCAAAAGGATCGGAGCACCAGATAGCGATTGCGGGAACCCGGTTCGGAACTTTTTGGCAAGCGATTTCGAACCGACCAACACGACGTCGGACTCGCCGAGCAAGTGGGAATATGCACGCACCTTCATGGTTGGGTCGATCGGCGTATCAGATAAAACAACGTCTAGCTTATGAATCGCAAGGTCTGCAATCAGCTTGGTGATGTCTCCTTCAAAGCACAACAATCGCACGTCTTCCGACATTTGGAGTGTTGGCTCGAGCAATTGATAGGCTACCAGTTTTGGCATTACATCTTTGATTCCCACGCGAAGAACCATCGGACCACCAATCGGTCGACCGTTGACCATGTCAAGAAGTTCTTGCCCAGTCGAAAAAATATCTTGCGCGTAGGCCTGAACGGCAACCCCCATCTCAGTCAGTGCTAACCCTCGCCCTGATTTTCGAAACAACTCGACGCCGAGCGATTTTTCAAGATCACGAAGTTGGATACTTATGGTCGCAGGAGTAACGTGAAGTACCTCGCTCGCCCGCGCAACCGACCCCTCCCTCGCAACAACCCAGAAGTACAGCAAATGATGATAATTGAGCCAGTTCAAAGATAGATCCGTTTATTTCAGAATGCCCATACGAAAATGTAGATTACAAAGCTCGCCTTATCATCACACGCGCCAATCACTGACTTTTTAAAACTAAGCTTCAACGTCCTTCGTCAAAACTTTTAGGAGTCTCGATCGGCTTGAGCGAAGCAATGACCCGATCGATGACGTCCGATTCCGCTCGCGATCCGTACGATAAAAAAATGCTTCAGCCAAAGCTTGCCCGCGAATTTGCTTTTGCGATTCGGTAAACACCTAAGTCCTCGAGTGATAGCAGTTGATCGAAGGCAACCGAAGTGTAAGCTTTTCGCAACGCGAATAAAACTTAATAGCACCCTCTCGATTGATTGGTTTTATCAAAGTGTTTGGCGTCGCGCGATGTTAAACCCAGAGAATCCGGCATGTAGTCCGAAAGGGCAAAGAATTTGTCGCTTGGGTATCTAGAAGTTGATCGATTCTGGTGGTTTCGGGCCAATAACCCAGCAATTTACCAACATCTATCCAACGAACTAAGTTTGGATGCTGCGAAGTGTAAGAAAATGGCGTTGCGGGTACTGTTACCGAAAGATAACGCGTCGCGTTACCTGGCGTGTTTTGGTTATTGTGCCGAAGTCCCAGCGTTTAGGTGGGCTGCTTTCCATAGATCTCCGGCGAGGGAGATGCTGGCAAGTTAGAAGGATGGACATTCACCGCGACTACCGCCGTGTCGCAACGTGCTGCTAATCGATTAAATAGAACTCCGCCAACCAAGCTTATCCCGGCGTAGATCAATGGCAGATAAGAGTACTCGCTACTCTTAGGATTGAAAAAGACCATCGAGAATAACGCAGTGGCCATGATCAACGTGAGTGATAGCCCCAAATACACCGTATGCTTGGCTTGCTTCAGTGCACTGAGTTGTTGCGAGGATTGTGAATTGATTGGATCGTTCATTTTGATTTCCTTCGTATAGAAAGTAACAGAACTAAGAAAGCGTTTCGTTGAGATTTGAACATCGTCTTTTACCGAGGCGACCGTCGCTAACAAAGCAGTCGCAAATAGTCTGGGTTTGCTAAGCACCGTTCGCTTATGCAGTACATCGAATTGATTACGTTGGATCTGGCGACCGATCTCGCGGTAGACATGCATGGCGACGCGGATACTCATGCGGCAGTTCCAAGGTAAATAATGCATTCCCGCCACGGCTGTTTGATAATGTTGTTCCGCCAGTTCCAATAGCTTGGCTACAGACGCTTTGACTGCCTCAGGGTCCGTGGTCAACGGATTTGGGATGCCAGGCAGATAAGATCGCCCTCGGTCGGCATCTTCGCGTACATCCCGGGCAATGTTGGTCATCTGCATCGCAACTCCTAAAGCAACTGCATGCAGATCGGCTTTGCGATCTTGCACTCCCATCAATTGCGTCATCATCAAACCCACAGTCCCCGCAGCATGGTAACAGTAGCGTTCCAAGTCGGCCTCGGTTTCGACGCGATACCCGCTTAAGTCCATTCGCATACCTTCGATCAACTCGCTGGCGTGCTGTGGGTTAATCGCACGATTGGCTATCAGCGGTTCGATCCAAGTTGAAGCGGGATGCTGGATCGCTTTGCCTATAGCGATTCGCTGAAGATCCACATCCAGAACTTGAAGTGCTTCCTCTGCATGCTTTAGATCAGAAGCTTGATCCACCGTGTCATCGACGCTGCGACACCAAGCATAAAGAGCCGTCACATGCTGGCGAAATGGAGCCGGCAAGAAACGAACCGCTAGCGAAAACGAACGACTGGATCGCTGAATGACCTCATTGGCTGTTCCAGCCTTTTGACCTGCAATGTTTGTTGATTGTGTTGTTACCTCATTGACCAGTTCACTTCTCATCGAAGCACCTCTGCAAAATCCTGAGCGATAATACCGACCGTTGCCTTGGCTGTATTGATCACCCCTGGCACACCTGCGCCTGGATGAGTTCCACTACCAACGATATATAGACCCGGTACCTTCTCCGATTTGTTGTGAGGCCGGAAATAGGCACTCTGAGTTAGCTTGGGAGCAACAGAGAATGCGGATCCGTGGAACGCGTTAAGTTGGTCTCGGAAATCGACTGGCGTAAAGTGCCTTCTAGTGACGATCGATTGTCGAAGACCCGGTAGATGTGTTTCCAAGGACTCTAAAATCGCATCGCCATAATTTTGGGCCACTTGTTCCCAATCGATGTTGGCTCGCCCCAAGTGTGGAACTGGGCTGAGCACATAGAACGCTTCGCCACCAGGCGGTGCCATTGCAGGATCAGACACCGTCGGAGCGTGCAGATAAAGACTAAAGTCTTTCGGCAACGTGCTACCATGGAAGACGTCTCGCAGCAATCCTTGGTATCGCTGCCCAAACAGGATGGTGTGATGTGCCAAGTTGTCGTAACGTCGATTCGTTCCAAAGTACATCACGAACAGCGACATCGACCAATCCAACTTCTCAAGCTTGCGACTCATCGTACGACCGCCTGAATGGTCTCGGTACAAATTAGAATAGGTATGATGGATATCCGCGTTGGAGACAACCAAGTCAAACGTTTCGTGCTGCCCGTATTGATCGTGGACTTCATGCTTTGTTCGACCGTGTTGATCGTTCTTCACCAAGATCTTCTCGACCGGTGTCTCGAGGCGGATCTCGCCACCCAGACGCTGAAAAAGAGCAACCAACGCTTCGACTAGAGCTCCTGTACCACCGCGAGGAAAAAACACTCCCCATTTTCTTTCGATCCAGTGAATCAAAGTGTAAATGGAACTGGTCTGCATAGGGTTGCCACCGACGAGCAACGGATGAAAGCTGAAGGCCTGTCTCAGATGTTCATCCTTGACGAATCTTGAAACGGCCGAATAAACGCTGCGGTCCGCGCGAAGCTTCATCAAGTCGGGTGCACAACGGATCATATCTCGAAAGTTCAAGAAAGGAGTGGCCCCGAGTTCCAAATACCCCTTCTCGAATACCTTTTTCGTATAGGCAGCAAAGCGGTGATAGCCCTCGACATCCCCAGGCGAGCATCGTCGAATCTGTTCCAATAAGAGGGATTCATTGCTGCTGTAATCAAAATGCATGCCATCGGGCCATTGCAATCGGTACATCGGGTCGACCGGGATCAATTCCACGTGATCCGACATCGTTTCACCACCGGCTTCGAAAAGTTCTTCTAAACAATGGGGCGCTGTGATTACAGTCGGCCCAGCGTCAAAGGTGAAGCCCGCGTCGCGATAGACGTAGGCCCGTCCACCTGCCTTATCTCGACCCTCGTAACAAACGGTTTCGAACCCCATCGCTTGTAATCGAATCGCCGCGGCAAGACCTCCAAATCCGCTGCCAATCACTGCCGCTCGGCCGCAGTGAGATGTACTGCTAGAGAAATTGCTATGACCAAGTGGAGTTCGCAAATCGCTGGTTTCGAGGGAAGGTACATCCTTCAATGCTGAGTGGCTATCCATGGCTTACATTACCCAGGAAAGAGTTCACAAGCATCTTATCAGGCAGTTTGGCAGCAGCGATCGGTCGTTCGATTGGCTCAAGAATTTCACCAAGAGCGTGGAGCATTCGTTCATCCAGCACATGCTCCCCCAACAATCTCAATTGGTCGCGAACGAGCGAACGAATCACTTGGTCGCCATGCGTTCCAACGATTGCGAAAAGTTCGACGGCAACATTGTGCCGATCTCGCTCTGAGAAAACAATACGTTGCAACATAGATGCGCATCGGTCGTTTCTACCATTCATTTCTTGCAATTCAAAAGCCCATACCCACGGCCAAGTTAATCTTGCATTGCGGAGATCCTCATCGCGAATGGAATGGATCGCCTGGGACGTGGCTTCGGCTTGAGCAATCTTGGCAAGCTCGTCTAGGTCGTTTCGCATTTGCAAAGCGATGCCGATTTGTCGACCAAACTTGCGCAGTGCACCCGACAATGGTGAATTAGGGTTGGCTGCAATGCTGCCCATATCGACTGCTAACGATACTAGCTCGCCAGTCTTCAGCGTGCTGATTGCCAACGTAGCCTCGTGCCAATGCATAGCGGGAACACGATCCACTCGCGAATGCAAATCGATTGCTTGCCCCTCGTGGCATTGCCTGGCTGCACGGATCATGGAAGCCAGCAATCGATCCCGTTGTTCCATTGGTAACGGAGCAGCGCTTAAGCACTCCAGTGCATGAAAATACATCCAGTTTCCAGCGTTGATTGCCAGAGGTACGCCGATCCTGTGATGCATGGTTTGCTGTCCGCGTCGAGATTGCGAATCATCCTGGATATCATCGATTACCAGCGATCCAGCATGCAAGCTTTCGATCGCTTCGCTGATGGCTGGCGACAAAGGTCCCACCCCGCCTGAAAGTTCGTAACTAAGTTGCAGTAGCGAGCTGCGAATGCGCTTGCCTTGGCACCCGGTAAAGTCGTTGACGGGGCCGAACAAGGATTGATCGAGCAATCGTTGAGCGTAAGAATTCATGCTGGTACCCTTTTGCTGACCGCCGATGGATAGTTAGCTGGCTTCGACTTTGATTTCATGAACGAACGCAAAAAGTTCCAGGGCCTCAACCCTCCAGGTGGGACGCCAACGACAATACGAAAAGCATCGGACCACGTGAATCGATGACCGTAGAACCTTGCAATTGCAGGTTCGTCAAGCACTCTGTAAAAGCGACGAAAGATTTGGTAGCGAGTATGCGGCTTTACCAACTCGAATAGCAATCGGTTTAGAAATCTTGCGAACCGTGCACGCCCAGTATTCTGCAGCTTCAGTTGTTGCATAGCCTCCGACAGCTTGTCGACGGGCGTAATCGCAACAAGCTCGGCCAACTGGATCGCAAGCGGAAAAGAATAGCCAGTCGCAGCATGAAACCAACCACCGCGATAGCCGCCAGCCAAATGCGGCAATGGATTCCCGGGCATAAAGCCAGTAGTGGGCATTGGCAGAACCCCACTCTCCTCCCGAACAATGCGATAGTCACCACAATCGCGAGCCTTCAAATAGTCGGTCACTTGCTTAAAGCATTCATCGCGATCGATGGTGGGTGTATTCGAAAATCGGGTGTCTTCCACTAGCACACGGCGTCGCTCCATGGGCAATGTGTAAACGAATCGGAAGCCGTCCGTTTGATCGACGCGATCATCCATCACGATTGGATTCTCGAAAGGCCAATCATTCGACAGCTCGATCTCAAAGCCCCAAAATTTTTGAAAGCCACCTGAAAAGGAAGCGATCTCGAGTCGGGAAGGGCCGCGATTGTCGATGACAGTAGTTGCTGTCAAGCGTGTGCCGTCGGCCAATCGAACCGAGTTCGCTGTAATGTCTGTCGCAGTCGTATCGGTTAAAACTTGGCAATCTCCTTCGCGGAGTCCCTCGGTGATTACCGTTGCAAAATGCTCAGACGAACAGGTGACATAGGGCATATCAACCTGCCGTGTTCTGCCGCCGACGATGATTTGATAACCGGGCCATCGCGACTCGATCAAGGAACCCGCCCACGCATGGCAACTGGCAGGAATATCGCTCGCATGAAATGACCAAGTGTGATTGCCAGCGAGTTTAGATTCGCGTTCCAGAATAACGATCTTGGCTTCGGGGCGATGATGTCGAATCGCTAAGGCCATCAAGCCGCTTTGCAAACCGCCGCCGACGAGAACATAGTCGGCAGACTTCACCGACGTGTTTGTTGGATCAGCCAATCTCATGACGCAGTTCCTTTTTGAAGCCTTAGCGTATCCGCATAGGAATTCGCTGATTGCCGGATGCCGTCGCTTCTTAAATAGCTCGCACCATCTTCCATCTCATGCAATAACAGATGAGGCACCGCGATCGCGGATAATCCGATGAACAATGTTTGCAGAACAGGTGATTGTTCCCCGACTGCGAATGCCGAGGTTGCATCTTGAAAGAACCACCCAATGAACACTATTCCAGCAACGGCCATCGCCGACATTGGAAACGTCGCCCAAGCAAATTGGATATTGGTAAGTCGCTCTCGTCGTTGAAGCCTACGTAGACCTTGAATAGAGTGCCAAGCACAAAAAAAGATCGTAAACGACAACAAGATCGGAGTGAAAACGCTAATCGCCACTGTTGCGACCGGCACCCATTGCTTCAATTCATTAGGATCGCTCAAAACATTTATGGTAATTACGAACGCAGCGATCGGGACGAGAATCAAGCTTAACCATTGTGTCCACAGAACGACCTCTTGAGCATCACCACCTGATCCAGAAGCAGGAATGATCGAACGAAGTAGCCAAAGCATCTCGTCCGGTCGCATGAGAGCGGGAACCCATATCACCAACCCACCCACGGCCATACATTGGACGTGCCCAAACACCTTTTGCATTATCTTGATTTGCTGGCGACCGCTACCGACATTTAAGTTTGCTTTGTGATCTTCACGTCCAAAGTGCCAAGCGGAGGCGATAAAAAACACAAGCACAGTTAGAACAGGAAAAGCAATCCAAGATGCCGCGAAGCCTACAGCGACTGAGAGATACGAAATGAAAAACACAAGCCACCATCGGTCCGAAAAACGACGCGACAGCAAACGCCTCCCTGCCCAATGATCCAACCCGCCATGAGGAACGCCAACAACTGCGACGGATATGGCGGCAAGTAATGCAAGAACCCGCCAATCCGGTGCTCCGAGCATGAACACGCTGCCGATCGAGGCAGTGCAAATCGCAATGTAGATGGAAGCGAGAATCATTCGAGCACCGGAGGCTGCAAAACTTAACAACTTATGGCAACCGCATACTTTGAGACATGCGGTCGCACTGATTACCAATCTAAAGACTAAGCAATGACAGAAGCACCCGCGGTTTCGCCTAACGCGTTACCGTAACTTCCCTTGCTCTTGGCTCGCGCGATGAAGTAAATCAACATACCGAAGCCGGCTTTTGCAGTCATATCGGCGATCGCATAACCGACTTGCAACGCAACGATCCCTGATGGATCAACATTGCCGCCCGCCTTTGCTTCCAAAGCAGTCATCGTTCCTCCAAATGCGTAAGCGATTGGATACACGGCCCAAGTGATGAGTAACACCAAACGTGCAATTTCGATCAACCTACGTGCAGCAGCTGGTTGTGTGTCAAGCGAATTCGTCAACTCGACCCAAAGCACAAACAGAATGTAGAAGAATGGGATCGACGAAAGTACACCCCACATGACCCGTGCACTCCAACCTTCAGGACTGGAAATGACTTCTCCGGGATACCCTAAGGCAATCATCAAAGCGGCCGCGATCACTAATCGCGTCAGCAACGACGTGGCTTTGCCTGCTTGCAATCGCAGAACGGCTACTAATTCAACCATCAACAATGGAACGGTCAAAATCCAGTCAGCGTATCGATAGAAGTCGTTGAACGCTGCTCCCGATCCTTTGTAGCCTCCGTCGGCTAAAACAAACGCACCTTGCCAGGAGTGACGGATCATAAAGTAGTGGTAACAAGCGATTGAAACTACCAAGCCACTGACCAAAAGTGCTGGTCGGTATGCCTCGTCTACCGACGATCTTGAGAGGAACAAGAAGATCGCCGCAGCCCCCATGGTGGCGACCGTCATGGAGAAAATGTTATCCACGATGGAAAACTGAAAGACCGACAGGTCAGGCATACCTGCGGCCAACACTGATATCGACTCGAGCATTGGAAAAACCCTTTGAGTGAAAGAAACGCAACCATCCCACGGGGAGATCCCCCTACGTGGGTGTCCGGCATGGCAAGCTAAAAACTACCAACACGCACCGGCGTGGTATTGTCCGCACCTGTCAAGGTGATTTTGGTTCCCGCTAAATGTTTTTTTCGAGAACTTTCCAGTTATTCAGTTTTCCCGAGATAGTTTTGGCAGTTTCCCTAATGAAATCCGATGTGAAGAAGTTAAAAATTTTAAAAGATTTTTCCTTTTGGTCAAAATCTCAGATACTGGTTGAATTTACCAAATCTATTCCGAATATGTCAGCAGTCCGCACCCTATCCACATCCGAATTCGCCAGAGCACTCGGTCTAAGTGAGTCGTCCGTTCGTCGATTGTTCGACACCGGCGACTTGGGAGTATATCGCACGCGCGGTGGGCACCGGCGTATCCCTGTCTCTGAAGCGATTCGCTATGTTCGAGCTACGCACGCGAATCTTGTTGAGCCAGAACTGCTGGGAATGGATCGCGTCCTGGAACAGGTCCGCTCCAATTCTCCAATCGAAGATATGATTCATGTTTTGGAAGAGGGTCATGCTACTGCGGTTACTGGATTGATGCAGTGGTTGTTTGCGTCAGGGATGAGCGTCGCCGAATTGTGTGATGGTCCGATCGCGATGGCTCTGAAACATATTGGTGAGCGCTGGCCACATGACAAGCGAGCTATTTTTATTGAGCACCGCGCGACGATCCTCTGCGAAAGAGCGTTGAATCAGTTGCGACTTTCGGTTGGAACGCCGGATGAAGATGCTCCCGTAGCTATCGGTGGCGCCATGAGCGGTGAAGTATATTTCCTGCCAACCCTCATGGCTTCCCTAGTCTTACAGGAGGCTGAATTTAATGAGACTAACTTGGGCCCCAATACCCCACTGGATGTTTTAGCAGATGCTGTCATCGATGAACAACCAAGCCTCTTGTGGCTCAGCATTTCCGAACCATTACGTAGTAACAGCCATCGAGCCGAAGTTCTAAAACTCGCCGAGGTAGCCCAGGTAAACAAGACCGTTTTTATCGTAGGCGGCCGTCACGCCTCCGAACTCGCTTCGCTGACTATGGGGCCAGATAACAATTCAAATTTGATCATCTGCAATTCGATGGTTGGACTGAGTAAAGTAGCAATGCAGACCGCGAAAACGCTCGCCACGCAAAAGTAAATTGCACAACCAACTTTCAACCCATAATTTCGGTTACAACCGTTGGTCTATTGGAATCGGAAATAGTTTGTCAATAAGACTGATACAACCAATCCCGATCAATCTTTTGTCGAGAATGAATCATTCAATCCAAACGGCACTCGTGTTTTCGGTAGAATGAGAGTTGTTGATCGTTTAAACCGTCGCCGGTTCAAAGTCATTTCTTGCTTTCGAAACTAACTTCCCAATAAGTAATCTACTCTACATCAAACGTCATTTTTGCTGATTACATTGAGAAGATTACCACCAACACTCATGATTCCCTTTATGCAGCACGGAAGAATTTTATCCTTTATCTTTGCCACACTTGCATCTAGTTTTGCATACGCAGCAGAGAAGCCCAATATCATCGTGATTCTCGCCGATGACTTAGGCTACTCCGACTTGGGTTGTTATGGAGGCGAAATCAGAACCCCAAACATTGATGCGTTGGCTACAGCCGGTGTGCGTTTTTCACAGCTCTATAACTCGGCAAGATGCTGTCCCAGTCGAGCTTCCTTGATGACAGGTCTGTACCCCACCCAAGCCGGCATCGGTGACTTTACGAGTGACAAACCGAATGCGAAACGTGGTCCAGGATATCTAGGACGACTCAGCGATCAATGTGCAACGATCGCTGAAGTATTAAAGCCGGCGGGATATGGCTGCTACTATGTTGGCAAATGGCACATGCATCAAGAAACAGGGCCGATCAAAAGAGGCTTTGATGAATTTTACGGCTACACCCGCGAACATTCGCACGATCAATACGATGCCGATTACAACATTCGATTACCCGAGGATCGTAAAAAAGAAATCGCTCCGCCCGCACATGATTATTACGCAACCGACGTCTTCAATGAATACGCTTTAGAATTCATCAGACAAGGCCAGAGCAGTAATCAACCGTGGTTCGTATTCCTCGGGCATTCCTCACCCCATTTTCCTGTGCAAGCGCCAGCGGAACGCGCAGACAAGTACGATGCCATCTATCGGCGGGGATGGGATGTACTGCGTGAAGAACGATTCGAACGGATGAAGAAGCTAGGTTTAGCAAGCGGCCCGCAATGGAAGCTTTCTCCCCGATCAATTGTTCCTGTTGATCGTGATGACATAGCAAATGGCTTTCCAGGACAAGAAAATCCCGCGTGGGATTCACTCGATAAAGAGCGGCAGTTGGATCTTGCGCGTCGCATGGCTGTGTTCGCTGCGATGGTCGAAGGAGTCGACACGGGCGTTGGAAAGATTGTCGATCACCTTCGCAAAACAAATAGTCTCGACAACACGCTGATACTTTTTCTCAGTGACAATGGTGCATGTTACGAGTGGGGCCCCTTTGGTTTCGATGGCGACTCACGCAAAGGGACTACTACGATGCAAACAGGCGAAGGAATTCGAAATATTGGCGGTCGTGGAACTCACCAATCTTATGGAAGCGCTTGGGCAAATCTCGGGAACACCCCGTTTCGACTTTATAAACACTTTACGCACGAGGGTGGGATAAGCACGCCCTTCATCGCACATTGGCCGAAAGGAATTGGCAAACAAGAAAATTGGGTCAATGATCCCGCTCACTTGATGGATGTGATGCCAACGCTGATCGAAATCACGGGAGCCAAATATCCATCAACACGCGAGGGACACAACGTTACCCCGATCGAAGGTACAAGCCTGATGCCAGCGATGCGGGGCGAAAAACTACCGACGCGAACAATCGGTTTTGATCATCAAGAGGCTCATGGGCTGCGACAAGGCGACTGGAAAGCTGTCTTCTCCAAGCGAATGCCGCATGAGCTTAAGTGGGAGCTTTACAATTTGGCCGAGGATCGCTGCGAGTTAAACGACCTCGCTGAAAAGTCCCCCGAAAGAATCAAGAAAATGGTGGACGATTGGGAAACTTGGGCGCGGCGTGTCGGCGTTATCTGGATGCCCTCGAAAGATGATTTGAAGAGTAAGTAAAATAAATAAACTTTGGCACTACTCGGTAGTCGCTACGATGTTTATGGTCCGATTCAATAGATAGGTGCAATGCATCGCAAGGACAAAAATGAGCTCCAATCAATTCACAACCTGGTGCTGTCGCGTCCTAATCATAGTCATCGTCGCAGTTGCAGTTACCCCCGCGATTGCCGAGCCACTGACGCCTATTCGCGTCAGTGAAGATGGCCACAGGTTTGTTCGCGGGAATCCACCTGTCCCTTGGCGAGCATGGGGTGTGAACTACGATCATGATTCGAGCGGTCGATTACTCGACGAGTACTGGATCGACGAATGGGAAACGGTCGTCGAGGACTTTCAAGAGATAAAGTCCTTAGGTTGCAATTGTGTCAGGATCCACTTGCAAGTAGGAAAGTTCATGGACGCTCGCGACACACCCAACGCTGCTGCCTTAGCCCAACTTGCCAAGTTAGTTCAATTAGCTGAGGACATTGGGTTGTACCTGGATGTTACAGGACTTGCATGTTACCACAAGCAAAACATTCCTTCGTGGTATGACGAATTGGATGAAGCGGATCGTTGGTCGGTTCACGGAAAATTCTGGGAGAGCGTTGCTCATGTGTGCAAGGATAGCCCAGCGATCTTTTGTTACGACCTCATGAACGAACCGATCCTACCAGGAGAAGAACCAGCCACAGATTGGTTAGCCGGTGAGCTTGCAGGGAAGCATTTTGTCCAACGAATTTCGCTTTCTTTACAAGGACGTGCACGCGATGCGGTGGCCGATGCATGGGTGAATAAAATGGTCGATGCCATTCGCAAGCACGATCCGAAACACATGATTACCGTCGGTGAAATTCCGTGGATTTTCGTTTTTGGTGGCGGCAAGCCGTTGTTTCATTCCAGCCGCGCCGGAAATCGCCTTGATTTTGTATCCGTGCACTTCTATCCAAAGAAAAATGAAATCGACAAGGCTGTTAAGGCGTTAAAGGCATATGACTTAGGAAAGCCGATTGTCATTGAAGAGATGTTTCCACTGGCATGTACCGAAGAAGAACTGGTGACATTCGTGCGAGAGTCAGAAGAAATCGCCCATGGCTGGATTAGCTTCTACTGGGGAAAAACGAGCGAACAATTGCTGTGCCTAAAATCACCGAACCTCGGAGAAGCAATTACGGCCTCCTGGTTGAAGAAGTTTGAACAACTGTCAACGGAGTACGCATTGGAACCGCCAAAACAATCAGTCTACCAAAATAAAAGTGCATCACCCGTCGAGGTAAAATGAACTTAAGTGAATCCGGTCATCTATCGTATGCGAATAGGCTCATTTGACTTGCTAAAAACATTCTCCCGAAAGACCTGTTCTGAAATACTTCAGTCTAGAGTCGCAGCGAATGACGGTAATTGTTTTATCGACGTGTTGCAGATAATTGTTACTACGATCATCATCGCGATAAAATGATAACGAAGGGTCCAGCTCATTTTATGGGCTAGCGCTTACAAAGATTTGCTTTAGGCCGGTAAAAATTAACTTCAAAAATCCCAGCGTATAACCAACGACAAATAACAACGTCAACGATGTAAGAGTGCCGCCCATCAGGACGCCAAATTTCCAGTTCGGAATCGTGAAGACGATTGTGGATGATTGATTGTTCGAACTCAAGAACTCGTTGCACCGTGCGGCAACACTCTCCAAACTGGCAGGCGAAACACTTATTTCTATGAACTGCTCATCGACTCCATGAATCGTTAAAAAACCTTCACCTTGGACTTCAACGATTTTATTCGTCGTGCGACCCAATTTGTGCTGCTTCTCAGTTCTTCCCGAATGTTCGCGCTGCGAGATCTCTGTAACTGGATCAACTTGTTGGACCTTGAAAGGCACAATAAAGAACACGCATGTGTAGGTTTTACATCGCACTCCTTGTTCATTTCGATCGAACGTTATCCACGTCGCCGGAATGATCATGGTTACAAGCCCGGGAAATACAATGCAAATCAAAAATACGATTACGTGCTGTAGCAACATCCCGCCTATTGTTGGACGATTTCCAGAGGATTGCAATTGAGTGATCCAGTGCGTCTTGAGGGCAGAAAAATCGAGGTAAAATCTTGAAGATCATGTATTCAGTCGATAACCGAATTCTATCCAAGACAAAGCCCAGTGCCTCAAGACGTTAACAAAACACTTCCGAAAGAGGCACAATCTCGCTTAGACTTTTTCAAGTTGTAGGCACAACACTTGTTACATGCTATCGCTCTTCCGAGGCTTGATACACTTAGATCCTTTGCGGTCCTGTCGTCTCGGGCAGGCAACTATCGTGCCTGCGGCACTAAAAAGGAAGCAAATTCCAAGACCGCGAGTCGACCTACGGTACGTTTCCTTGAGGCACTTTCCGTTGACCAGTATGGTTTCACCGATTCCTCCTTTGCTGAGATTTGACTATTGGTCATGGCTGTCTTTTATGCGATCGGATTGTATGTGCGTAGCGTATGAAAACACGCTTAGCACACACAGGCCGTAAACGATAGCGACAAGTCCCACTACCAAATCATATGGCTTAGGCGTGGAAAGTGAGAACCTCAGAAGGACCGTCGAAATTACAAACCCCGCATTACGGATGACGTATTCATATCTTTCGAAAAACGGAATTGAAATGATCAGGAGGAAGATGTCTGTGAAGATCATGAACTCAAAGAATGCAGGAAAGAAAAAGTAGTCAAGATCCTTTGCCGCTCCTTCCGTTGCATGCGACGTGGCAAGAACACCCGAAGCCCAGTGAAAAACGTTATATGTTGCGAGCCCAATCAAAACAACAAGAAGTAGCACGGCTACCGATTTTTTGATCGCAATAAACTTGTGCAAATCCCCGTGGGGTGGCGAGTGATTTACGGTGAGGCTGACCCGTCGAAACAAAGCTACTAGCGAGAACATGATGATGGCTGCGACCATGTCCATTAAAACCATCGTCGATGCATCGATTTGGGACAACCATGTCGATGGATCACGAAACTCACCAATGTCTTTAAAAACACGGCGGATTACGATCAGCGACATGATTTCGTATTGCATCCTAATCGCGCTTGTGTGTGACCGAGGCAGAGCAAATACTAACAGCAAAACTTCGTAGAACAGAATGAAGCTGAACGGGGTATAAACCGCGTGAAGGTAGTTACGGTCTAAGTTCGACAGTAAACCAGAATTCAAGGACGGTACCGATCGCGCTAATGCTATGAGTGCAAGGTGCACAAGAAAACCACTTACAGCAAACCAAACCGTCCAATACTCAAGTCTGCCTTGCTGTTTATCAGAGTTGAATCGGTCGTAGAGACGAACGAGTAACGGAATGAACTGGAATATCGATCGCGGTTGCATGGCTATTCACGTTTCTCACTTTTGAATTCGCACCCTAATAGCGAAACCGGCTCCACCACTTTGAATTGAATTGGCGATTTACTACGTGAAGTTTCGTTTCCATTAAACAACCGCTAAGGCGGCTCGTAGATCGAGGTCGTATTGCATGCTAGCTCGGATTATTTAAGGGCCTCAGATTGAACTTCAGTGCCCGAGCTTACAGGGAAGCACTGTTGCGGCTAGCGTTTGCGGCTCAATATGAATAATCCACGCTAAGGAAATGCATCGTGGGTATACAGATCTTAGAATGACTGTACCGGGTCGCCTAGTGCATGCGAACTACGATTCGCCGAAGGGCACTTAGATGTGAAGACAGCTGATGTGTATCTCGTTAGTCAGTCGGTAAGAAAACCCACAACGATGGGCGACCACAATTGCAGTGGACAGCTCGCCCCAAAAGCCCCAAACCTGCAACGCTGATGTAAATCGAGGTGCGAGCCGCATCCCAATAACCAATGATCTGATGGGACCGAGGCCCTTCGAACCGGTTTTCGACGCTAGGAACCGGATGAAAGATTGTCTCGACTAATGACGGACGCACGGGTTCTCCATCCTGCAATCGATCCAGTCTTTCCGTTACCACTCGCATTAGGGATGTCGGGTATCCTTCGGCTTGTACTCGTTCATCTATCTCGATCACGCCTTGTCGGCTTAGAGTCGGCAAAGTCAGAAGCCCCAAGAATGACCACAAGCTAAACCAAAGGCTAAACTGAATCGTTCCCGAACCGGTACCCAGATCGGCTGTCGCAACCATAAATGATGCAAAGATCAATCCAATTGCGGTGAACATTAGTGCGACAACTCTACCACGCAACCAACTCCCAGATTTCACCGCCAACCTTCTTCGAGCTATCGCTAAATCAACGCCTTCAGTATCCAAAACTTCTCGCCAACGAGCTGGGAATAGCTGGGCTCTTGGTTGAAATACTCCGGTAATTCCACCAGTAAAACCTTCGTCGTCACAGTGTACGTCGATGACTTCGAGTTGCTCGGCGGGTGAACCTGGTCTTGATGGCTCCGGATCAAGATCCAATCGCGACATGATGGATGCAATTTGCGTACGCAACTGGAGTAGAGATAGCGCGATGAACATACCCGCAACCATCAAACCGATCCTGCCAGCGTATCCGCCCGCAATCATGATAAGTGTCGCCGCGAGTATCAATAAAGCCCCGTGAGTTAACATGCCACGCAGTAAATTGACCACAAAGGTTCCCAAGGGTGGATGCGACCGCCCATAACCCTTAGGAAGCCAGTAGCCGCCTAAAAAATCAAATGGGAGCTGAATAAGCATGTACAAAGCGAAGAACCCAGCTAGCCCTGCTATCTGTGCACCCAAACCAGCCGTCCTAGCGGGCATAAAACTGGGAATAATGCCAAAAGTCAGTGCCGCCGCAGCGAGCGTCACCATCGTACCGACTCCCGAAATTCCGAGCCACAGTCGAGCTCTGCCGTAGCCCGGGACCGGTGCCCGCACCAACGAAGAAGATGTCGATTCAGCCGATTCTAGAACTAAATTTGCGATATTCAATCGAGACTTCTCCGCCGCTTTCCTTATCCCCTTCAACATCCCTCCGAACACAATGTTATGCAGCGGCACCACTGCATACCAATATAGGATTCCCAACAACCCCCTCGGCCGGTATCGCGCCGTCATCGTCAACTGGGTGCGAACTCTGTCGCCCTTTGAATTATTACCTTTTGGATTATCGCCTTTAGAATTATCCGACTCAGGCTTCAGATTGAAGTTCAGCATCGCAACGCCAGGCAACTTCATCTCCGCAAGCAGCGACAAAGATCGATCTCGATCGATGCCAACAACGCGCCAGAAATCGAGTGCTTCACCAAATTCGACTCGTTCGCTATCGCGTCTACCGCGCCTTAGTCCCGGGCCTCCAACGACCGTGTCCATCCAACCGCGAATGCGCCATAAGATATCACCTGCGTACCATCCGTTACCTCCACCGATACGACAGACGGCAGCGAAAACTGAAGCCGTATCTGCGTTGATCATGACTGAGCGTTGGTCCGTGAAGACCTTCCCGCCAGCCCAATGCGGATCCCCCAAGATTGGCCCAGCAACGGTCCAACGCGTCTCAACTTCATTCAATTCGATTTTATGCAGCGCACGCTTGATCGCGTCTCTGACTCCGAGTGCTTCATGAGGCATCAATCGCTGCGTTTTGTCATCGGTGACGACAACGCGATTGCGAAGACCTTCAGCAAGTGGGCGTGCGATTTTATAAGAAACCGGCGTGACAAGACTGATCCACAGAGAACTCAACTTCGGAGTGAGAATCGGAACAGGCACAATCCATCTTTTCGGGATGTGCAGCTCCTCTGCCATGATTCGCATCAGCTCGCGATACGGCAAAATGTCGGCTCCACCAATTTCCAGAGTCTTGCCAACTGTCTCGGGAACTTCCAAACATTTAACAAGCCAATGCAGAACGTCGCTTATCGCAACCGGCTGTGACTCGGTCGTAACCCACGAAGGAGTCACCATCACCGGCAATCGCTCTACCAGATAACGAAGGATTTCGAAGGAAGCCGATCCAGACCCGATGATCATGGCCGCGCGAAACGTTGTCACTGGAACTCCAGTTGATCCAAGCGTTTCTTCGACTTCACGTCGCGACCGCAAGTGCTGACTCAGCCCGTCACCAAGCTCCCCTAGGCCGCCAAGATAAATGATCCGCTCAACGCCAGCGATCTTCGCAGCCCGAGCAAAATTCGAAGCAAGCAGAAGGTCCCGCTGAGCATACTTTCCACCCGATGCTTCCATCGAATGAACAAGAAAGTAAGCGACCGAAAACCCTTGCAACTGTTCGACAAGTTCGTCAACGTTTGTAAGGTCGCCAGTCACCACATCCACGTTCGGATCGTTACGCCAAGGTCGCTCGGCCAGCTTACGCGGTTCGCGTGCCAGACAACGAACCTTGTAGCCTCCGCGAAGCAACGCTGGTACGAGCCGTCCTCCGACATAACCCGTAGCACCGGTGACAAAGATAGATAAGCTGTCGATTTTTGAATCGCTCAAAAGAATCCTGCGGTTAAGCTTTTATGAACCACACTAACAAAAAAGAACGCGTCATTTGCAAGATCGAGCTTCGAAAGTCACACTCGGTTCGGGAATTATACTATAGGACGATGAACAACATATCCAAGTCATTGTACGGGACGGGGGTCCCATTCTACGGTATCTTTGCCCCAGCCTCTCGCATCAGTGGCGTTTCTTACTCTTCCAAGTCCCACCATATTGGTAAAACGAGTTGCCTGGCTTCACCTGCTCGAGACAATCGGGACAAACAAAAATCCAGGCACGCGACTCATCGATGCGAACGCGATAAAGGACATCTTCGTTCTTCTTGCATCGATCGCAACACTTGCTCCGAATACGCTTTACAGGCATCTCAACAACTATCTCACAATCAAATTAATCAATATCCGTAAATGAGATCGGTTCTTGAGGAACTGAATTACCATCGCATGATGGCTGCTTGCGATCCCATCGATAACCGGCAAAGTGAAACAGGCCTACGGCAGCGCAAGTCGAAACAAACGTGACTGCATTTTGACCAACAAGCACAAGTATTGAAGGACTATGGGAAAACACAACGGTCCCATTTGAGGTGCCCAACTTATCGATCTCTTGCTTAAATGCCGGTAAGACCACGAGATAATACAAGAAGCCAGTCGCAATAGTGACCAGTATCCAAATACCCATACACAGCATCCCCAAAAGTCGGCAAGCTCGATTGGGAATCCACAGCAGAATTGCCCCGAGAACAAGTGTCGCTGTTGCAGCGTATCCGAGAATCATCGAGGTCATTACTGATGGTAACGACATGATCGCCGACTGCATTGAAAACGAGCTAGATTGTTGTCGCGCGATCCACATATCAACCGCGAAGGAACATGCCAGGACCCCCGTTAATCCCATAAGAACCGAGATAGTCAATGGTTTCGGAGTTGATGTTTCGCGTATTGGTGCAAGGCAAATCCCAACCGCACGAAAAACCAAAGAAAACATGATCGCGTAGTGGACGATTGTCCGTATGCAGAAAGACCATCCTCCGAAAGCGAACACTGGAAAAAAATCTACGGAAGTCCAAGAAAAGCTTGCAACAATCCATTCCATGGCTGGTGATACGCCTGCTATCAGCATCAGCACGCAAGGCACAAAAAAAGTCTTTTTGTTTGCAATTGTGCAACGGATTGCAACCCAAATCGCAAGGCCTAAGTATGCGGCATTTTGAAAATTGTAAGCGGAGCCAACAATGTGGGTAAACCAAGACGCAACCGCCGTAGGTAACATCGAAAAGATAAAACGGTTGTAAACCAGAAGTAATAAATGACTACCAACCACAACGATAAGAAATGCAGCCAACAGTATCCAGGGTCGAGAGTTTTGCGTACTGGATACTTGCGACACTTGAGGTACTGTCTGGTGAATTTTGCAAACGAATTAACCCGCTGCCATTCTATCACACGCAAAAGAGATTCGCTCTAGGATGCTTAGCATCGCTTGAAAGCGGCTTTCTAAGCAACTATCGCCGCGTCGAAAGATTCTTTGGTTGCTTTCAAGACTTTTGCGACGACGTCATCGGCTTGTTGACCGGTGAGGGTTTGAGTCGGGCTTTGAAGGATCAAGCTTAGCAACACTCGTTTCTTGCCTTCGCCGTCTTTCTCTGCATCGCGATAAGTTTCTCGATAGATGCAATCGGTCAGCAATTCACCAGCGGAGTTGTGAACGACTTGAGACAGCGAACCCCAGCGCACGGACTCGTCGAGAATGAAATTCAAATCGCGTTGAATCGCTGGATAAGGAACGATTGGTTTCAATCGTGGAATCGTGAGCAAGAACTCTTGCAACAAGTCCAAGTTCAATTCGCCGAACGTGAGGTCTTGATCGAGCTTCAGGGTACTCCGCACGGACCGTGATACGTTTCCGTACCACGCTAACATTCGACCATCACACAGAACGCGAACGCCCGTGTTATCAGCAACACATGGATCGGCGTAATCTTCTTCGGTCGTCAATACTTGCCCATGCGCAACACGCCGAACAATCTCTTCGATCATCCCTTTGGAATCGCGACTGCTCCCAGTTCCAACCCACGCGAGTGTGTTTTGCTGTGTCGGTAGTCCCTTGCTATCAGCACTTGGCAAATAGACCAGCGCCGTTTCAAACAAACATGCATCTCGGTTCTGTTGGCTCTGGTTATTTTGGTACGCTTGAATGAGACTTGGCACGATCGATCGACGCAAGAACGTTGCTCCTTCGAGCAGTTGAACTTGTGTCATCAAAGGCGGAAGAGCAGTCCAAGGGGAGATCAACGAGGAGGCTTGCTTGTTGACTACGCTGGCCGTGAGAGCCTCATCGTAGCCCGCTGCCGTCGCTACAGAGCGAACTCGTTGGAGCATGACGTCTTTGTCTCGTCGCGCGGAAACAAAGATGGGGACGACTGCGTCTTCGGGAATCTTTTCGTAGCCATTCATTCGTGCGATTTCTTCAATCAGGTCTACTTCACGACCTAGATCCAAACGAAACGGTGGCGCAACAACTGTTGCCTTCTCATCATTCTTCGATGCGATCACGCAGCCAAGTGCAGAGAGAATATCTAGCGAGCGTTTCCAAGGAATTGCAATTCCCAGCACGTCGATGATTCGTTGTTTGCGAAGGATAACTTCAGGCATCTGCGTTTTGTTTTGAGGAGCCGAGTCCACGAACCCGGAGGTAGCCTTTCCGCCAGCCATTTCAACAATCAACTGACAGCAACGCTCGGCAGCCCACAGCAACCCTTCAGAGTTCACACGTCGCTCGAAACGATAGGAAGCAGGCGAATGCAATCGGAGCTTGCGTGCAGCGCGTCGAATCGCGAGCGGGGTAAAATCGGCAGCTTCGATCAGAAGGTCCACCGTCGATTCGCTTACTTCGGAATCTTCGCCACCCATCACGCCACCCAGTGCGATTGCTCGTTCGGCATCGGCTATCACGACCATCGATGGATCGAGTTCATAGGTGCGATGATCGATGGCGATGAACTTTTCTTTCGCTTCAGCAGGGCGAACGACAATCTCACTTCCACGAATCTTGGACAGATCGAAGGCATGAAGTGGCTGCCCACATTCGAACATGACATAGTTAGTCGCATCAACAATGTTGTTGACTGGTTTGACGCCGATCGCGGTTAAACGTCGTTGCATCCAAGCCGGACTTGGAGCGACCTTTACGCCACGAATTACTTTTCCTGTGTACCGCGGGCAACCTGTTTCGAAACGGTTCGATAGTTTGATAAGGCTGCTTGTCTGAGCCGCGTCTACCGAAGCTGGCGAAACAATCGGCGCTGGAATTCGAAGTGGAGTGCTCAAAAGAACCGAAGCCTCGCGAGCCACTCCGATGTGCCCCAAGCAGTCGCCGCGGTTACTGGTGACTTCTAAATCGATAACGAAATCCGGTCCCACTTTGGTGGTCGATTCATGATTCAATCCCGACAACGCAAATCGGTTCGCCATATCGTCCGGCGACAAGTCGATATCAACGTATTGAGTAAGCCATTCCCAAGAAACTAGCATCGAATTAGAACTGCCTTAAAAATCGTACGTCACTTCGAAACAGATCGCGAATGTCGGTGATACCGTATCGACGCATACATAGTCGTTCGACACCAAGCCCAAATGCAAATCCGGACATTTCTTCGGGATCATATCCGACCGCTTTCAAGACGTTCGGATCGACCATTCCAGCGCCACCAAATTCGATCCACTGATCGTTCCAAAAGTAGTCAACCTCGACGCTTGGCTCGGTGAACGGGAAGAACGATGGACGAAACCGAATCGTAACATCGCCGCCGAGATAGCTTGTCGCAAACATTCGAAGAACGCTCTTTAGTTGAGCCATTGATACCGAAGTATCAATCCAGAGCCCTTCCATTTGATGGAACATCGGAAAGTGTGTCGCATCGGCTTCGTCAGGGCGATAAACTCGTCCGAGTGAAATGATTCTTAGCGGTGGCTTCTGCGATTCCATCGCTCGAATTTGAACAGTACTGGTTTGGCTTCGCAAAAGCTTTGCATCTAAAGCGGTTGGATCGGACGCGTTTTTACCTGCTGTGGCCAAATAGAAATTATCGAGTGGATCACGAGCCGGATGATCTTCAGGGATATTCAACGCGACAAAGTTATGCCACGTATCTTCAATCTCAGGGCCTTCCGTCGCCGAGAAGCCGAGCCGTCCCATGATCTCTTTGAGATCTTCGATTGTCTGAGTGATCGGATGAAGCCGTCCAAGTCGCGGTCTCACACCAGGCAGCGTGGGGTCGATTGGTGGAACTGATTTTTTTGTGCCGCTAGACTTCGGCGAAGCACCAACTAAGCTGCCGCCTGAGATTCTTGCAGCAGCATTATCGATCGCAGCTTGAACTGAATCTCGCACTTCGTTGAATTTCTTTCCCGCGGCAGGTCGTTCGTCCGAAGACAAACTCCCCATTCCCTTTTGGATCGATTTCAACTGTCCGTTTTTGGCACCCGTGTAGAGGACTCGCAGCTCCTCAAGACCAGCTTCATCAGCGACCAGTCCTAGCGATTTCTCAGCAGCAACCAGTAGCGAATCGAGGCTCGATGTGAAGTCTGCGAGTGACATAACTAACAACAAAAAACAGGGTGAGATTCCTGCCAAGCAACCGAAAGAACATAGTCGGGACGCGCTGTCGCCCCTGTCGGGGCTCAACTTCATCAATCCTTGGCACCGGGGACTGCCGTCCCCGGCAAGTAAGCTGTCGCCCTTATCAGGGCTAACACAAAAACAATCAGCAACTAGCCACCGACTACTGACTACTAAAATCTACTTACCTAAAGCTTGCTTAACCGAAGCGATGACGGTCTCGAATCCTGCTGGATCGTTGACAGCCATTTCGGCGAGTTGCTTTCGGTCAAGTTCGATTTGAGCCTTGATTAGACCTGCGATAAATTGGCTGTATCGCAGACCGTGCATACGCGAGGCGGCGTTAATACGGATAATCCAAAGACGTCGAAACTCACGTCGCTTGACGCGTCGATCGCGATAAGCGAATCGACCCGCGCGGACCAAGTTTTCCTTCATCGTTCGCAGTAACCTGCGACGACCGCCTACATAACCCTCGGCACGTTGAAATAAACGTCGTTTTGACTGACGACGAGCTGAACCCTTACGAGTACGCATAGTAGTTGTGCAACCTTTTGGTGCTAAAAATGAGCCTCTCAGGTCACCGCATATTGGAATAATCCATCAGATTCGGACCGGAATCTGTTAGCGAGTTTACCCCTGAAAGGCATCTCACCGAATTGCAGATGTTGTTACCTAGAAACTTGGACTTAAAATGGTCCGAAAAGACTAATCTAAGAGGCATAGGCTTCCAGCCTGTGGAAATAAAACCATAGGCTGGAAGCCTATGCCACACTTTTCTTTAGTAGCTGTTACCACGCAGCGCGTCTTGGACAGCTCGTTGGAAATTGACTTCCAAAACTCGAGTTCCACGCAGTTGGCGGATCTTCTTGGGCGGCTTGCTGATGGCCAAGTGGCTTGTTCCAGCCTTACGATGCTTGACTTTACCAGTGGCGGTCAATCGGCAACGCTTTTTAGTTGCCTTGTGTGTTTTGAGCTTATACATCGTCGTTTTTTGTTCTTTATGAGGCTTTTTAGGGCCGAATACAAGATTCCGGTTCCAATCGAATCGCAGAGTGTAACGACAAGACGCCGACCTTCCAAGGCCGAATTCGACAGGCGATCGAAGGTATTTTACTTAGCTGCCCCGTCTACTAGCGGTTATCATGCTAACGTGACTGGTTGCAGTGCTTGACCAAATCTTTCACGGCGACGGGCCTAGTAGTTGCGAAAACCTCGCCGGCACGCACGTTGGCAGCCGCCCCGGCCGCGATGGCTAGCCCTCGGACACGCTCAAACACGTGGGCTTTCGCTGGTGGAAACTGGGTTTTGTAGCAGGCAATCGAAGCTAGTTTTGCTTCCAGCGAGTCGGTGATGTCGACTGTAACCAAGGAATCAAAGCCTGCGATTGCCACTGGTTCAAAGGCCAACTTGAAGTAAAGCTGATGCGAAATCGAATGTGGCATCAGGCCATCGAAGTGTTCATCCCACTTGGTTAGTCGCGAATAAAATACCGCGGCGTCGGTGATTTGCATTGCTTGGTAATGGTCAGGCGAAGCCATCGGTGTCTTGTTGCCGAACCCGACAACCATCGACGGTCGCCAAAAGCGGAACTCCTTCGCCAGTGCCACACGCTCTTCAAAACCATCCATTAGTCGTCGGTTTGGAAGATGCAATAATCGGCGATAAGCAACTCCAAGGACCTCTCCAGCGGCTTTCGCTTCGGCCCAGCGAACCTCCGGAGCGGGGCTAGCCGGGGTCGGCTCGCCATCGGTCAGATCAACCATCCCCACGCGATAGCCTTGTTTGACTAAGGAATGAATCGTGCCGCCACAAGCGATTTCGAGGTCATCCGGGTGGGCTCCAACAAAGAGGATATCGAGTCGATTTTCGGGAGGACTCTTTACCCCTGAGCCGTCGGTGTTAGCCTCGGTTTTAGATTTTCCAGCTGATGGATTGTCGTTTGACGCGTCACCCGCGGCTAGCGCCGACGGCTCAGGAAAACTCGAAGCTAGAGGAAATCCTGTGTCATTGGGTCCGATAAAAATCACTACGACTTCTCCACCGAAGCTTTGTTTGTGTGCGGCTTGGTCGCCTTGACCACAAACGTCGGGTTCGCACTTTCCAGCCGAAGCTTTTCGAATTGATAGTTGCCTCGCGAGATTTGCACCATCCACAGATGGGGCTCGCAGTTTTGGTTTTCTGTCAAAAGTTTTTGCAGCGCAACCAGGTTTTCCATGCTTGCAAGGTTCACGATCAGCCTTCCTCCCGGACGAAGTCTTGGCCACGCAGCCTCCACCAATTCGGTGACGCTGCGACCAGTTCCGCCTACGAAAATCGCATCTGGATCAGGCAGCTTCAGCCATGCAGTGGGAGCTTGCCCAAGGATTGGCGTCAAGTTGCGAACTCCAAATCGCTGGGTGTTTTCGACAAGCAGTCCGTAGTCCTCGGCATCCATCTCAATCGCATAAGCATGCCCAAGCCGGGCGATGCTCGCGGCCTCGATCGCTACCGATCCACTTCCCGCACCCACGTCCCAGAATATCGAATCGTCAGCCAGCTCCAACTCGCTCAGCGCCACACATCGCACTTCCGAGGAAGTAAGCAGCCCACGCTTTGGCTTTGATTGGAGGAAGAGCTCGTCAGGATTCCCGAACAGTCGACGAGCCACAAGTGCTGCCGGACGATCGGGAACACCTGGCTTGCGAATCAGGACCATAACGTTGAGCTGGCTGAATTTTTGCTTAGCCAATTCCGCTGGGGAACCTCGAGTGACTCTTTCGTCGGGCGATCCTAGGTTTTCGCAAACATAAATCGTGAAGTAATCGATTCCTTGA
This sequence comes from Planctomycetota bacterium, assembly GCA_026692865.1. Classification (GTDB taxonomy): domain Bacteria; phylum Planctomycetota; class Planctomycetia; order Pirellulales; family Pirellulaceae; genus JAIYDQ01. Next base: position 88,040 of record JAPLNI010000059.1, on the reverse strand, counting down.
TCGACAAGGGCCTTTGCGAGATCCGACGGCGAGACATCGTCAGAAGTAAAAAGGCCAATTTTTTCCGATGTGCGGATGCGTTCCAGAACCTTCCCCAACGACTGCGTGGCAAGATTCGTCAGGTAAGCTTCATCCCAACTTTCTTTCACTCGAGCGAACGCCAGTTGCATGCTGCTGACGTGTGGAATGACGGTAAAGCGGTCCTTGCCCAGCCGATCGCACAAAAAGCGGGCTGTCCCGTAAAATAGCGGATCTCCACCAGTCAGAACGACCACATCGCCATCGGCCTCTTTGTCCAAAAGCGTGGCCAGCTTCTCAAGATCCCCGCCAATGGTTTCCTTGCGAGCCTTGAACTGCTGTGCTTTGGACATGAGATTTGCAGGGCCAAGGAGCAAGCTTGCCGATTGAATTCGCTCCAAAGCAGCATTTGTAAGCCCAGCGATACCATCGTCGCCAATTCCTATTATATAGATCATTTCGTGATGCTCAATTTCGTTCGATTCAAATTCGACACCAACTGTTTGTTTTTGCAATGTTGACGAGGACAACCTTTCGATGAACGAAAAATTGGGTACTGCTCAGATTGCTCACAGATTGTAAGTGTATTGGACTACATGGTACAGGCATGCCAGACGTTCATCATTGCCAGAAAACAGTCAGGAAAGCTATCGCACATAGAGCTACGTGGCGGTTAAAATCTTGTAAGTTAGCTTGTAGACGAGATGGTCGCGTCGCGGGGAACTAGAATCCGTGGCAAAACCGAATTTAGCGTCGGTGCTGTCAACATTCAAATTTCCACACTCAAAGCAAATCTATCTGTGCGAACGATTGCGATAGGCGATATTCATGGATGCTTTAAGGCGGTCAGCTCGCTAATTGAGGCGATCGCGCCGACCAAAGATGATTTGTTGATCTTCTTGGGTGATTACATCGACCGAGGGCCGGATAGTCGAGGAACCGTCGATTTCCTGCTCGATCTTCAATCCAATCATCGGACTGTTTTTCTGAAAGGGAATCACGAATTGCTCTTTGAGGATGCTGTGGTTCGCGAGCAAGATCCGACGCTGTGGTTCCATAACGGCGGACGGATGACTCTGACCACGTACGGTGGAAAGATTTCGTCAATTCCCGATAAGCACCGACGTTTCCTGGTCGAGACGGTCCCGTGCCTGGAAACTGAAAGCGATATTTTCGTTCACGCCAATTACTTGCCTCATGTTCCGATTCACGAGTCTCCACCCGAGATCATGTACTGGGAACATATCTACGATCGTCTGCCTCGTCCTCACGTTTCAGGCAAAACGGTTTGGATTGGTCACTCGCCGCAAATGAATGGATGGATCGCGGACTACCATCACTTAATCTGCATCGACACTTTTTGTTTCGGCGGACGATACCTGACGGCAGTCGACGTCGATTCGCGACAAATCTGGCAAGCGGACCGAAACGGAATGATCCGAGGAAGCCAATCGCCACTGGTTCAAGCCTATCGCGGAGCCCATCGCATGGTCACGAACTTTTTAAGACGCGAGGATTAAGTGCTCGACACAAATCGCTGCGATGTTTTGACAAGTTCGCAGCGATTCACGTGAGTCAGCCTTTCCGTAGGCTGACGAGAGCGTCCCGCTTAGCTCTTCCGTCAGTTCGTACTCAATGAAATGGTACTGATACTCGAATCGACCGCAATCCGATCGAGTACGAGTACCGGCTTACGCCTCTGAGTACGAGTACGAAAATGTAGACATGCTGGAATTCTAAGCAGGACGCTCTCTGACTTGGTCGGTGCACGAAGCAATACAAGTCTGCGGAGAGACTTGGCTACGTGATTCTGAGCGTAAACGAAAAAACGGCTGGTGTCTCGGGAGACGCCAGCCGTTTTTAATTTATCTTTGGATTGTCCTTTAGGCCGAACCGTACAAAAGTTCGGCTGAAAAGTTCAATTTAATTTTTGACTAAGCTGCACATCCGCAGCTTGGAGCTGCTTCTTCGCAACCGCAGCTTGGAGCTGGAGCTGCACATCCGCAACCGGACTTGCAACCGTGCAAGCTCTTGATAGCTCGCAGTAGGCGACCGTTGAACAGTCCACCACCGTTACCAGCCGATGCTGCACATGGATCACAGGAAGGAGCGCCACAAGCATCTGCTGCTGGAGCACATGTTGTTACAGGAACTTCTTCAGTGACGCACTTAGCAACACACTTGGTGTAGGTGTAAGGAACGCATGTTGGTACGCACTTAGCAACTTTAACGGTGCATGTGTAAGGAACGCACTTGGTTACGCAGTATGGAACAGTCTTTGTCTTGCACTCGGAAACCATTTTGCAAGTTGTGTAGCAATATTCCTTGGTCTTTTGCTCGCAAACCATGTTGCAGACAGTGTAGCAAACGTCCTTGACGCGTTGCTCGCAAACCATCTTGCAGGTTGTGTAGTTGCAGACCTTGGTCTTGCACTCAGGAACCATTTTGCAGGTTGTGTAAGTGCAAGTCTTGCTCTTTTGCTCGCAAACCATGCTGCAAACTGTGTAGCAAACTTCCTTGCTTCGGCATTCTTGAACCATTTTGCAAGTCGTGTAGTTAACAGTCTTGCTTCGGCATTCTGGAACCATCTTGCAGACGGTGTAAGGAATAACCTTGGTTCGGCATTCAGGAACGCACTTGGTTACCGTGTAAGGAACACATTCGGTGACGCACGATGTTTCGTAGCGTACACAGTCAATTGTCTTCTCTTCACAAGTTGGAACCCAAACCTTCTTGCAAACGGTCGTTGGTGGGCATTGTACGCACTCAACTCGGCAAGCACCTGGGCAGTAAACATTCTTGCATGTCGAAGGATCGAAAGTCCAAGTACCTGGCTCACGAACCATCTTCTTCACAACTGGTCCAGCGACTTCTTCGCTGGTTGTTTGCCAGCTACCACCCGCAACCTTGATGGTCTTGGTGTAGTTGACAGGAGTTGTAACTTTCTTCGTAATCGTTCGGCTCAAGGTTTCGGTAACAGGGACCATTACTGTGTAGTTCACAGTACGTTCTTTGTTTTCCAAAACTTTGTTCATGACGGTGTAGTTAACGACTTTGCTGTGAGTCTCATGAACAGGAACGTTAACGGTGTAGTTAACAGTCTTTGTTCGAGTCTCAGTTACAGGTCGTTGAACAGTGTAGTTGATCACCTTTTCATGGGTTTCGTACACTGGCTTCATAACCGTGTAGTTGATCGTCTTTTGATGAGTTTCGTACACTGGGCGAGATACGTTGTACGTAACTTGCTTTGTGCGAGTCTCATAGACTGGTCGCTGAACGTTGTAGGTCTTAGTAGCCGTGTGGGTTTCGTAGACTGGCTTGGAGACAGTGTACGAGACTTCGCGGTATTGTGTTTCTTTTTCAAGTCGTGTTTTGTTCACAACTTGGTCTTCGTAAACGATTTGGTTAACGGTCTTTGTTCCCGTAAACGTTTGCGGTTCGTAGACGGTCTTAGTGATCGTCTTCATTGTGGTGTAAGTTGTCGGTGCACAAGCATCGGCAACAGCAGGACCACAATTTTCATAGCTAACAGCACCGCAATATGCAGCCTGTACAGCGCTGCCAGAAACGGCGGACAGAAGTCCAGCCAAGACCGGCATTGCCAAAAACTTTCTCATCTCTATCTCCTTAAGGGTTTTTCTTCAGACCAGTGTGTATGTTGGACGCAACATCCGGAGCGGCCACAATGATGTGAACCACGGAACTCCAGGGGTAGTCGGCCGCGTTTCTTCCTACCCGATTCAACTTGATGCCTACAAACGTGCTCTGGCTGGTCCCGTCCTTGCGCGTGCTCAAATCCTTGAGCACGAGCTTGACGAGACCGGAGCAACCGACCAGTCAAAATGGGTACGCTGGGAAACTACTTCCCGAAGCAACCTTTACATCGTCTGGCCAATAAGCATGACATAAGAAAAATACGCGGGTCGGGCAGTTTGAATCATCTAGGTAAGTAAGTCGCAAAGACTGTGCGGGGTGTAGCGAATAGACCGGAGATATGGGCATCGGCGGCTGCCATTGTGCTGGCGACGGAAACTTTCTGCGAAAGCTTTGAAGCACCTCCCCGCTCCGACCGCGACGGGATATGCCCAACATCTGCCTGCTACCGACCAAAAACCAAAGCCCCCAGCGTTCCCACAGGCTTTTCCGATAGATCCAATAACGACAGAACCTTTTGATAAACGGCGTTGTCTTTTCCGATTACTGACGGTATTATTCGTGCCGTCGAAAGACACTGTTGAAAGACGCTGTCGAAACCCACTGCCCCGTGGTGTAATGGCAACACTACTGATTTTGGTTCAGTCATTCTAGGTTCGAGTCCTAGCGGGGTAGCTTTCTTGTCCAACGCTCAGTTGGATTTCGGCCAGAATCCGCTCCCGAAGTCTATCTCGCGACATCTCGGCACCTGATTTCTGGCATCACTTCAATGGTTTCACGGCAATCAAAGCTCAGCCAATGCGTTTGAGCGGCAAGCTGATGTCGCAGATACTCCTTGCCAGTTCTGCTCATCTGGCCAGGATGCTGGATAAGCTTACAATCTGGGATTGGTCTCGTTCACTGATCCAATTTGCCAAAGCTAGCTATGCCAGAAATTCAAGCGTTTCGAGGTCTACGATATAATCTGGCAATGGTCGGGGCACTTTCCGATTGCATTGCCCCGCCGTACGACGTGGTAGCTAGCGACCTCCAGGATCACCTATACAACCTTTCGCCGTACAACTTCCTACGGCTAGAACTGAATAAGGTCGAGCCGTCCGACGACGATTCGAATAATGTCTACACGCGAGCCGCTCGTATTTTTCGCACATGGAGAAACGAAGGCATTCTTCAAATCGAACCTGATCCTGCGATCTACGTCTATCACCAAGAGTTCGACTATCGAGGACACACGTTTATTCGCAAAGGCGTCATGACTCGCGTGCGGCTGAAACGATTTGGCGAAGGAAACATCTATCCCCACGAGGAAACGCACGCAAAAGCCAAAGACGACCGATTGAAACTGACGCGTACAACACAAGCCAACCTTAGTCAGATTTTTGGTCTCTACCCAGATCCTGAGAACGAGGTTCAAGCGATTCTCGAGTCGGAAATCAGCGGCGTTCACGGGCTTGAAGCTACCGATCATTTGGGAGTCGTTCACAAGGTTTGGCCCATCACCGACATCAACGTGATTGCTCAAGTCAGTGGATTGGTCTCCCCCAAAGATATGTTTATAGCAGACGGCCATCATCGCTACGAAACCGCCTGCAATTATCGAGACGAGTTGGCTGCTAAGGGCGATCTACCGTCGGATCATCCTGCGAATTTTGTTTTGACAATGCTTGTCGGGATGAACGACCCGGGGCTGCTTGTGCTGCCGACGCACCGACTACTTGGTGGAGTTCCCGAGATGACGACTGCTGAACTTCATGAAAAGCTGTCGCCGTACTTTGACTGCGACGTAGTTGCAAAAGGTGCAGAGTCAGCAGGTTCGGTGTGGGCTGAACTCGAAAGACTTGACGAACAACAGATCATGGCCCTGTACAGCAAAGCCTCCAACGAATGGACGCGATTGACCTGCAAGCCCGAGGCGATGGAGCGAATGGAATCGCTCGCTCCGAACCAAAGCGAGGACTGGCGAGGCCTTGGGGTAGCTATTCTCCATAAGTTGATTTTGGATGATTTACTTGGACTCGAGGGGCATCCTGTTCCGACGTACGTGCATTTTGTTCAAGAAGTCATCGATGGACTCAACGGAAAGCTCGTGAGCCAATCCGGATATCCGCTTGCTGCTTTGGTGATGCCCGCAACGGTCGACAACATTCGTGACGTTTCGATTCATCAAGAACGCATGCCAGCCAAAAGCACCTACTTTTTCCCCAAGCTGGTCTCGGGACTAGTCGTTCATCCGCTGAGTTAGCTCCTTTGGACTGCTGTTTCTTGTCACAGCTTTCGGGGTATCGATGTAACGAAAAAAAGCCTCGCGTAAGAACTGAATCGCTTGGTTAGCAAAGACTTTTTCGATAGGAACCCGACAGATAAGTCCAAAAGCTCCGCCAAGTCGGAGCACTCCAAAGAGGTTTCACGTAAAACCCTTTTGGACTGCTGTTTCTTGTCACAGCTTTCGGGGTATCGATGTAACGAAAAAAGCCTCCCGTGAGAACTGACTCGCTTGGTTAGCAGAGACTTTTTCGATAGGAACCCGACAGATAAGTCCAAAAGCTCCGCCAAGTCGGAGCACTCCAAAGAGGTTTCACGAAAAACCCTTTTGGACTGCTGTGCCTTGTCACAGCTTTCGGGGTATCGATCCAGGCGCGAGATCGAATTCCACTTTTCGAAAATTCAATCCTCGGTTAATGCGAACGAATCTCGGGCTGATGTTTTCATGATCGCGGAAAATCTGTATACCGACTGCACAGACAGGATCGCGAACTTAGAAAAGGACTTCACCACTTGCCACGCACGCTTTGCATAGCCAACCAAAAAGGGGGCGTCGGAAAAACAACCACGGCTGTGAATCTTGCAGCCGGGTTTGCCCGCGCAGGCTTGCGAACGCTAGTGATTGACTTAGACCCGCAATGCAACGCGACGGGAGCTTTAGGTGGAAAGCCATGTGCACGACATCCACTTCTTTCAACCGAATCGCTTAGCACGCACGTTCTCGAAACGGACATCCGAGACCTGTTTTTGTTGCCGGGATGCCGATCATTTCAAGACGTAAATCTGCTCGAGCACGGCGAAGTGGCTCAAAGCGAAATTCTTCAGCGAAACATTGAGACCGGGACGAGCAGCTTTGATTCCGTCTTAATTGATTGTCCGCCGTCGCTTGGGAAACTGACGCGAGCCGCTCTTGCCTCGAGCAGCGAAGTTTTGATGCCGATTCAATGCGAGTACTTCGCGATGGAAGGTGCCGCTCAGATGATTCAGGCGATCAAGCAATGCATTGACCAGACCGAAGGACGGTTAAAAATTGGAGGAGTGCTCTTAACGATGTACGACATTTCTCTTGAGCTAACTCACGAAGTGGACAACGAGGTCCGCGAATTTTTTGGTGACTTTGTATTTGACACGGTGATCCCCCGTGATGTAGCTATTGCCGAGGCGCCCAGCTTCGGACAAAGCGTGTTGGACTACGCCCCCCGCTCGCGAGGATCACGAGCTTATATCGAACTATGCATGGAGGTACTGGATCGTGACTAAAGAACGCCGTTTGGGAAAAGGACTTGCCGCACTCTTGGGAACACCGATGGAAAACGACGGCGGCTACGAAGCACCATCAACAGCCGTCGCTCGGGATCGCCAGTCTTTCGCTAGCACTGACGCTAATGCACTTTCGTCGCAACCTCGATCGTCCGCGGCCGCATTCCGTGTTCAAACGGATACGCTCGAGGTAACCGCTTCAGGTGTTGGATCCATGGAGCTAGACGTAACGACAATCGACGCCAACCCGTTTCAGCCACGTCGCGTCTTCAACGAAGAAGAGATCGCCTCTCTAGCCGAAAGCATCAAGAGTCACCAGCAGTTGCAGCCAATCCTAGTTCGCAAGATTGGTTCCCGGTACCAACTGATCAGTGGCGAGCGACGTCTGCGAGCGACCATCCACGCGGGACTTCCGAAGATCCGAGCCGAAGTTCGCGAAGCCGATGATCGCTTGGTGGCTGAGCTTGCGATTATTGAGAACTTGCAACGCAAGGACCTTAACGCGATCGAGAAGGCGATGTCCTTCAAAAGATACATTACTCAGCATCGTTGCACTCAAGAGGAACTTGCAGGTCGGCTAAAAATCGATCGCACAACCGTTACCAATATGATGCGTTTACTCGAACTGCCAGATCAAATTTTGGACATGGTCCAAGCCGATAAGATCTCGGCAAGTCACGCACGAGCGATCCTCACGCTAAGCACCGAATCGATGCAAGTTGATTTTGCCAATCGCTGCCGAACGGAAGGCTGGAGCGTTCGAGAAATAGAACGACGCGTTGGAGAACAGGTCGCTCAGGAAGACGCGGAAGAAAGCGGAACGATCGGCGTTGCGACGCAATCGAAGAAGCGAACGACGTCCGATCATGTCCTTGCACTCGAACAGGGCTTGAAGCAGCAACTCGGTACGAAAGTCGAGATTCGACAAGGAGCACGCGGATCAGGCCGCGTCGTCATCCACTTCGCAAACCCAGACGAATTCGAACGACTAAGAGAGATCTTAGACCCAACGCAACGCATGGTTTCAAGAAGTGCGTAGTGCTTACAAAATCGACAATCCCTGGAAGTGGTAAGTGATTTATGGACGAGCTACCTTGGAAATGGATTCTTTGGGGAATCGCCTTCGTGATGGCGATCAGCTCGCTCGTCAAGCTTTCGATTGATCGCCGCGCCGAGCTACAAGCGAAGCTCGAGGCCTACTTGGAGGCACAAAAGACCGTTCTATCGCACAAGCGAAAGATTCTTGCCGAACATCGTCGACGAGCGTCACTCGCAAAACGGATTGCACTCGAAAAAGCAAAGCTCGAAGCAGAAGAAGCAAAAGCTGACGCAAGCTAGTTCTTGAGCTTGTATGATTCGCAAGTCCTTCGCCTAGAGTGCAGAAAAAGTCATTCTGCCCCAGCCCTCTAGGATGGGACCATCGTCCCGTCCGCATCACTAGGCGTTTTTTCTAAACGGCCAGATAGTCGACGTTCGGAACTGTGGTCTCAAGCAACTGTTGCGTTTCTACATCTTGTAGTGTTGACTTTTCGCAACAAATTCTTTTGTTCTTGATGAACTCGTCGCGTTCTTTCTAATCGATAAACTTCGCGGCAACCTGGACTTACGTCTCGTGCATTGTAGCTGAGCCCTTAGGTCTGGCATTGCGTCTGCATTGAATAATCGCTGATGCGATCCAAGTCTTCTTTGAGAACGGTTCAACAGATGCGAGCCCCCAAAAAACAATATTGGAACTTCATACTGACCTTGGCAATGAGCCTCACTTGGAGTGCGATTATGATTCAGGGAATCGCCGTATCCCTCGGCCAATCGCAATGGCGTCGAACCTCGCAAGGTTGGGAAGCCGCTGCAGACTCACGGCCGCTAGACACCAAGCCAAGTTCCATAGATCGCATCTCTACAGATCAATCACAACTTGTCTTTAAGTCGCTCGGGGTCGCAATCGATTCCGAATCGGCTCATGCCGCCCATCGCATCATTCTTCCGGTTGCGATCGCCGGGCTCATTGGAAGCCTTGGGTTCTGGTTCCTTCTATGGGATCGACGAACATTGCAGCAACACGCCTAAATCAAATCACCGAGTTCAAACTTGTGATTCGCACGGGTTGATGTAATCTTTATTCGACTTCATCGCAGAACATAACCAGATTGCCATTGTGTTCAGACCGTAAAAATCCTTATGAAGGAATTGATTTTCGAATTTCTTCTGACTTCGGCTCAAGTTTCTCGCGCAATATGCTTCGATGACGAACCTAAGTCAAACTTGGTGAAGGCACGTGCTGATGATCGCTTCAAAGACTTGTCGATTGATCGCTTACAGAGCGTTGATTCTGCTTGTGGTAAGTACCGCCATGACGGGTTGTCGTTGGACGGGAATGGGCAAGAACAGCTTAGGGGTTCAGTTGTATCAGCAAGGGCGATACGCAGAAGCCCTTCAGCAATTCGAAACCGCCAAGCAAACGGATCCCGGTAATCCGGATTCTTACTACAACCTCGCGTCCACATACCATCGAATGGGCGTCTCGCAGAAGGACCCAAAGATGATCGAGCAAGCCGAATCGCTTTACAATCAATGCTTGGATATTTCACCCAATCACACTGCGTGTTATCGAGGCCTTGCCGTTTTGTTGGCCGAAAGCAATCGGTCCGATAAGGCTTTTACGTTGCTCAAAAATTGGTCGCAAAAGAACCCGACTCTCGCCGACGCACGCATTGAGTTGGCGAGGCTCAATCAAGAGTATGGCCAAACTAAATTGGCTGAACAGTATTTGGACGAAGCGATCGCGATGGAACCAAACAACGCAGGTGCATGGGCTGCGAAAGGCCGACTACGCGAAAGCACCGGCGACCTGGTTCAAGCTCGACAAAACTACGCCCAAAGCTTATCGATTAACTCGCTTCAACCTGATGTCTATCAACGCGTTGCAGCGATTGATATCCGCAACAGCCAACAAGCCATCCAACAGACAATCAATCAAGGCATCTCCGCGACACAAACGCCAACTAACATCGCCACAGGCGCTGGCGCTGGCATAGCAACTCCCGCCACAACACCTGCCGGTGGCAACATGACTTCGCAAGCGCCAACGACTCAACCGCGATACTAGAAACCAAATTTGGAGTGCTCCGGCTTGGCGGAGCTTTGGGGCTAGCGAGTTGCCTAGTGAATCGGCGCGTTGGTCTAATGTTTACCGAACCTCTCTTTTGACATCTTGCTTTTTCTTTTTGCTTGATCGTTACCCCGAAAGCGTTGACAAGTCATCGCACTCCAAAGAACTAGATCAATATTGGGCCGTTGCCTTGATCCTTGTCCGGTGTTTCCCATTGGCGGCGTACTTCACGAAGCCCGTATGCGCACATGTCAAACTGCTCGCTTAGTCGTTTCAGCAGCGAGGAAGATGTAAGCACTTCCGAATCGGGAGGAATCTCGCTTGCGATCTCATAAGCTCGTTTGCCTTGATCGCAGTAGTTCAGAAACTGATCTCGGCGATCAGGACCTTGCAGCTCACGCAAGGACTCTGGATATACTCCTGTCCAAAACAGAGCGAAGTCGCCGATGTGTCGATGCACTTCTCGCTTGGCAACCCCGATTCGTTGCTGACCTTCGGCCATCATTCCAACGACTTCCGTCGCAGGTTTCCCGTTGAGATGCCTCACGCGATGGAGCGATTCCATCTTCGTAAATCGAATCAGCAGGTCGCTGATGTAAGTGACCAATTCGGTATCCGCAACACCTAGCCGCGAATGAAAAATGTACTCCGCAAAACCGGAGAAGAAACGGTCTAGCGCTTTGCTCGAATCATCTTGATTGGACGTAATCTGGTAAGCCATTCCTGGGAGTCCTCAATCGAAAGAAGTCTTGAATATCCCACCTGTATCTAACAACTGTTATTACTGTACCCGGGGCGCGTCAAGGGGAAAAGCAAGAAGTTCTTAGGCGAAATCCGTGCTTTCGACCGCCATCACGAAGGAAACTTCATTGCCGCGGGTAGAAGCTGTTCCATCGAAACGGGCCCAACTGTTGGCTTAGTCGGATCCAAGTGCCCAAACCAAACCGAAAGCTGCGGTGCGAATTCCGCTAAAAATTGCCTACAGGCACCGCAAGGACTCACGCCCGTAGGAGAAACAATTGCAATCGCAGTCCATTCTCGTAGCCCGCTCGCCACTGCCCGAGTCGCTGCCGTTCGCTCCGCGCAAATCGTTACACCGTAGGAGCTGTTCTCGACATTGCAGCCGGTAATTATGCGGCCTTCTTTCGTAAGCAACGCTGCACCGACGTGGAAATTGGAATAGGGTGCATATGCTCTTGAAGCAACATCGCGAGCCGATTCAAAAAGTCGTTCGAGCAACTCTGGCGACATGTCGTCCGAAGGCAAAGCGTCTTGAGACATCTGTTAGTTTAACTCCTGAAACAGTGGAACCGGTTTTGGTTTCTCGTCACCAATCTGAAATGCCTTCGCGATCCATTCTTCGGCGGAAGCACGATCTGAGGTAACCGAGTAGTAGACACGAACAAGTGGTTGCCCCGAAGCAACACTATCGCCGACTCGACAAAGCATCTCTAGCCCAACAACGAAATCGATCGCCTGACCAACCACCTTGCGACCACCACCCAAAGCGATAACCGCATAGCCAAGCCGTTGTCCGTTCATGGACTGGACTATGCCTCCTTGAGTCGCACAATAATCAAACGAGGGGGCAAGCTTAGGAAGTTGATTCAGTCGACCTCCTTGAGCACTCACCATCGCTTCGAATCTTTCGTAAGCGGCACCCGAATCGAGTTTATCAATGAGCATGATTCGTGCTTGTTGCATGGTGCCGCATCGCCCAACATCGAAGAGCAGCTTTGCACAAAGCTCAAGCGTCAACTCGCGGACGTCCGCTGGTCCTCGTCCTCGTAATGTCTCAATCGATTCGATGACTTCATTCGCGTTGCCAACCATCTTGCCCAGTGGCTGAGTCATATCCGTTAACAACGCGGATGTTTTCACTCCTAGATGTTTTCCAGTGTTGACTAGCGAAGCCGCCAATGCCCGCGCGTCCGCTTCGGTTTGCATGAAGGCTCCGCTCCCGAACTTCACATCCAGAACAAGTGCGGTCAAAGATTCGGCAGTCTTCTTCGAAAGAATACTGGCTGTGATTAGCGGAATGGAAGGAACTGTTGCTGTTACATCACGTAACGCGTAAAGACGCTTATCGGCTGGAACAATTCGCTCGGAAGCCCCCGTGATAACACATCCAACAGCCGCGAGCTGCTTCTCGATCTCCGATTCGCTTAAGTCGGTTCGGTAACCCGGAATCGCTTCCAGTTTATCGAGCGTGCCACCCGTGATCCCCAATCCGCGTCCGCTGATCATCGGCACATGAACATCCAACACAGCCAAAAGCGGAGCCAAGATCAACGACACCTTGTCACCCAGCCCTCCGGTCGAATGTTTATCGACTCGCGGAAAATCACCGACTCGTTTTAATCTTTCCCCAGTCTCGATCATCGCCAGGGTTAAGTCAGCAATCTCCTCGAGTGACATACCTTTCAAATAGATCGCCATTGCAAGAGCCGACATTTGATAATTCGGAATCGCGTCGCGAGCATACTCCGATATAAAGAATTTGATCTCATCTTTCGACAGGCAAAGCCCATCGCGCTTGTGCTCGATGATGGTTACCGGATTAAACATGTTTCCTCTTGCTAAATTGACAACGGCTCAGTCGAATACGGCTTCTCAGACTGTTTTGGCAATGTGCGAATTGCTCTCTTGTGACTTTGTCTACATGACATTTCAGCTACTCTGGATAGACTATACAAAACTTTGATGTCTTGCTGTACGGTCATGCCTCTTTTGTTTGTATTTCATGTGTAACAACCACGAACTCATCCGTTTTCAATCGCCTACTCCAAAGCACTTGTGTTGTGGGCTGTTCGTTTTGTCTGTGCTGTTTGCAGCAGAAGCTTTTCCTCAGGACGACAAAACCGAAAACAAAACCCCGGTTACAACAAATCAAACAAAGCAAGAAGACCAGCAATCAACCCAGTCCATCGGCGCTCGCGAACTATCGAAAGCCTTCCGATCGGCAGCAGAACGAGCTCTCCCGTGTGTCGTCATGGTCTTTGCCAAGAAGCCGAGCAAAGACGATAAACTTGAGCAGATCGAGACGCTCGAATTTTTAGAGGGCGAACCAGGTAAAGACTATAGCATCGGCTCGGGAGTAATCCTCAGTGCTGACGGGCTGATCGTGACAAACCATCACGTGGTTGCCGATTCCAAGCGAGTCCGGATTCGATTGCCCGATGGCCGCGAGTTCCCAGCCACCGATATTCGATCGGATGCTCCAAGCGACTTGGCTGTGCTGCGCATCGAGTCGACCAAGCCATTGCCTTTTGTTGAAGTTGCCGAATCGAGCGGGTTAAGCGTTGGCGATTGGGTGCTCGCGATCGGAAGCCCATTCGCGATTGAACAAACCGTAAGTGCCGGGATCATCAGCGGGAAAGCTCGCAGTCTTCCGGGCCTAGTCAACGGGCAACTCTTACAAACAGATGCTGCAATCAATCCCGGGAACTCCGGGGGCGCTCTTGTTAACTTGGACGGTCAGCTTGTCGGAATCAACACTGCAATAGCGAGCTCCTCTGGTTCGTATCAAGGCGTTGGCTTCGCGATTCCTTCGAATCGAGTTCAGTGGGTAACGAGCGAACTCACTAGCTTCGGAAAAGTCCGTAGGGCCACTATGGGAATTACAGTTGCTCCGCTGCCAGAAGAGATCGCTGACCAACTGGATCTTCCGATTCGCGGAGGAGTGATCGTAGTGCGAATGCGTTATGGACAAGCAGCCGAAAAGTCGGGGCTTCAAAAAGGTGACGTCATCGTAAAACTTGGCGATCAAGTAGTACGCTCTCCAGCAGACCTCGCGAGCATTGTCGAGCAACTCCCGATCGATCAACCACAACCAGTCACCATTCTTCGTGAAACAAAAGAACTCGAACTAAAAATCAACCTGCTCGAAAAGACGACTCAGTGAAGACGACTCAGTGAACTCAACCATTGATTTAAACTGAGCCTCTGGCGTTAGCCGAGTTCAAAAGACTAACCACACGCTTGCGGCGCGACATCCAACAACGCGGCTCGTGCTTCGTCTAGATGATTAGCGGGGTTTGTACTCGTAGCAGACGTTATGGAACATCTGAAAACATCTGCTTTTGCAACTTTTTTCATCTACATCTTCATTCTTATAAATTCAGCTACCCCATCGTTTCAACTGGACAAATCACTAGCTACCAGTACGCGATAGCCACATTTCGTCCTGAAAGCGACAAAAGCTTACGCTTGCGTTTAGGATCATTCCTCTCTCCTTCGGCCCGTTGAACAGCCGGAGCTGACCCATTAACCTGGAGCTGACCCATCAACCTATTGTTAAGTTACGGGTAGCCGAAGCTTAATTTCCGAAAATTTTTAGAAAAATTCGCCAACTTGCCGATTACGGTGGTGACCCAGTTCACGGTTTCAACATAGAATGTTTAGCAGGTCGACTATGGTGCCGGCCTTAAGGCAGAATAAACTCCATTAATGATCTTAGGGACTCGGATCGTGCAACCGGAAATCGACCCAATTCAATTCCCCCGTCAAACTTGGCAACTTGTTTCTGATCAAGCACGTCGATGCTTGGTAAAACGTGAATACTGTGACCAGCAATCGCGAGTCGAGAATTTGCGATGTGTCCATTTCGAAGAAGAAACGGATTCAGCCTTTGGAAGCCAGCTTTGGCATTTCGAAGCTCTCGGTATAGACCCAGTTGGCCGCCGACACATGCTTTACGGAATTCTCGACTTCTCAGTACAGTATGGAATGCTTGAGGCAAGCCAGACCGCACTTTTTGAGGATGCTGAGCTTCGTCAAAGATTCTTCGACCGAGATACTCCCACAAACACTTCTTCAACCTGGAACAAAACAACAACGCGGTTCTGGGTTCAGACTGCATGCCTAGGAGTCGTTGTCACTGCACTGATGTGGACGACGATTTTAGTTAATTATCTGTACCAAAGCTCGACAATTGGGACTTCGGCCCGAGTCCCTACTGCAAATAGCATAGACATGGGACCCTCCTCAAAATAGCGGTTATTTAAGTAGTCGCTATAAATGCTTACTCCTCGTGACGCTTCGCTAGATGAACTGCTCGGCAACAACCGCTTCGACGGTTTCGACTGCGGCCGTTACATGGCCCAATGGGAAAACCTCACGTCGGAGGTAGGACAGGATTTCGTCACTAACACCAACCGGAACAATGGTTTCGATCCGCACTTGGTTTTCCAGTTGAGTCGCAATCGAACTGGCGTCAGACAAAACGGCAGCTCTCCCGGCTCCATGACATTTCATCACGGTGTAACCTGTCGCCCCCATGGCAACAAACTTTTGCGTTAGCTGAGCTTCCAGCGACTCGTTTGCGACGACGGTTATTCGTCTTACGCGGACCATCCCGCGCTTGCGTGCACTTTGTTCGTGCGAAGCCAATGGGATCTGGCTATCGAGCCCGACGATTTCCAGTTTTAATCCTTCAAGCTGAATCTCATGCTGCATCTCGTGCAGCTTCTCCAAGAATGTATGGTCGATAAACTGCGTTTGCGAAACGTCGAGAATAACGTTTTGTCGTTGGACTAAAGCAAGATCTTCTAGCTGGCGTTTAAATGGGATCCAATTACTAAAGACTGCTGATTCTCGAGCACGGATAAGACATGTTGTTTCATCAACTTGTTCTACGTCCAAGAAGAGTTTGAAAAGCGATTTGATCGGCACACCATTATAAATATGGATTGCAATCTTGACTCCAATTCCGATAGCAACGCCAATTAGCAAGTCAGTCATCAATGTAGCAACAAGCGTGACTACAAAAATTATGAGCTGCTCGCGTCCGATACGATAAACATTGACGAACTCTGACGGATGAGCTAATCGAAAACCTGTGTAGACTAGCATCGCTGCCAACGCAGCTTTAGGAATCAAGTGGAGCGTGGTCGGTAGCAACGCAACGCAACTCAGCAACCAAACTCCGTGCCATAGATCTGCGAATCTTGTCCGAGCACCATTGTCGATGTTGGCTTTGCTACGCACGATCTCTGAGATCATTGGTAGCCCACCAATCATGGCCGCACAGCAATTAGCGATTCCAACAGCACGGATATCGCGGTCCATATTTGTCTTGCGTTTCCATGGATCGATTGTGTCGATCGCCTTCGCGCTGATAATGGACTCGAGCGTTCCAATAACGAAGAACATAAAGACCCAATACCACGCCTTCACTTCAAGCAGTGCATTGAAGTTTGGAAACGTAATTTCGGAAAGCATGCCAAACATTTGCCGAGGCATCTCAACAAGGAATTGCTCGCCAAGTTGATATTGGTGGCCTTGAAGAACGTATGAATGCTTATGCAACAAATCGAAGAACCAACCAAGAATGACCGCGATGATCAAAACGATCAATTGAGCCGGAAAGGACTTCATCACACCGAGCCGATTTCGAATCCTCGGCCAGCCAAAAAGGATCAGGAGGCTAACTGTGCCAATCACCGCAATAGCCGGGTTGGCTTCCATGATGAAATGCGGAATTTCAGCGAGCAGCTCCAGCGGCTCACCTTTCGCAGTGACACCTAGAGCAACCGGGATTTGCTTTGCAATAATGATGATCCCGATAGCAGCCAGCATCCCGTGGATAGCAGAACGAGGGAAAAACTCCCCAAGTATCCCTGCTCGAAAGATACCGAAGACAACCTGGATCACTGCCGCAGCAACACCGACCGCTAGAGCCGCACGATAGGCTTCTAGATTTCCAGCGATATCACCTGCTTTTCCACCTCCAAAATCTTCGACGCATCCCAACACAATCACGATCAATCCCGCCGCAGGCCCTTTGATTGTCAGCTCGGAATTACTGAGGAAAGTAGTCAAGATAGACCCGACGATCGCGGTAAAGACACCCGCCATCGGTGGAAAACCACTCGCCATCGAGATGCCCAAACAAAGTGGAAGGGCTATGAGAAAGACGAAAAAGCCAGAAGTGAAATCCTGCTTAAAGTACTTACGAAATCCTAATAAATTGCCGCGTGGCGGTAGTTCGGATTCTGTCCTAGAAAGTGTAGCCATGTGATTGATTTTTGAGACTTGTAAGTCCGGAAGAAAGTTTCGATGAATAAATAGCGATTCTTAGCAAACAATGCGTCCGCGGCAGAATCATCGAGAGGTGATACTCCGCAAAGTATTCTGACCAAAAGGACAGAAGTGTTGGGTCCATTAAGAGAGGATTTAAAACGACGCGCAGCGTGCAGTACAGCTCAGCTATTTACTTCCGGTGACCGTCTTCAGATAGTGAAAGAACTCGCGTTTGCGTGGCGAGCTAATGCCCCAATTCACAGGGGGCGACTGGAAACCATCCTCTAGGGATTCCCCCTTGCGACGATAGTCAAACCAACCCCACGATACGTGCTCCTCGATCGCAGCCGAGAAATTGTTTAAAGGATCGTCGAAACGCTCGTGGTCGTCTTCGTTAAAAAGAATCGGCATCGGACGATAACCAGGAACACTCCGCGTTTGCTGGATCATCTCTGTGATACGCGCCGGGTCAGTTACTCCATTCCCGTGAAGCAGCAAAAAGTCCGACGCTCGCACCACGTTCTCCCTTGGAACGGCCCCACCGCCGTAACTGGTCCCAACGAGCAAACTGCGACCATCTTTCTGAAGCGAACGAACTCGCTCAATGAGCTCATGAACTCGCGCTGGCTTGAGAATCTCATGATCATAGGCGCGAACGTTGGTTTCGTTGTTCACCTCGACAAGTACGTTCTTCCAACCACCATCGAGCAACCATCGCGTAGCGACGTCGGTGGCGTTAATGATCGCAGTTTCATCCTTGAGATTTTGATCCTGGCCAAAGTAGAAGTAGCCAAGGATAACCGCCATACCAAGCTCGTCAGCAGCGTTAAGCAAACGTTTCATTCGGTCAGCAAACTCGGGACGCAAGGAGCCGTCGCTTTCAAAAGCTCCCGAAATCCACTCCTGCTTCTTGGAATATCCTTCAGGAGACCCGCCCTGAAAATTAACCGTGACCGCTAGAAGTCCATGAGCTTTCCACTCTGGCATCGCAGCGATAAACTCGCGGACATTTCGCTCGGAATCCCATTTCAGCGTATCCGGATAGGCCCAACGCTTGGCTGTCTCGGGGTTTAAATCATCGAAGGTGGCTTGCACCATTCGCGAGTTTAACAACAAACCTTCAATTCGATGACCGTTCCAATCCCTGCCCGGATAAGTCGGTTTCCCATTAATATGAAAGTCCTCACCGACAATCGTGAGAACGGTCTTTGATAGCTCGCTTGAGTTGGATTGCGTGGTCGCAAACGCGAGAAACAATGAAGCAATTGCGACTTGTAGGAAATTTTTCATAGCACAACGCAAACCACAACCACAGGGCATTGCAGGCGATCGATAACCGCCCAACTGTACCTATGATAGCAGATTTGTGGACCTAAGGGCAGTTATCGTCCTGCTCTCGCTCCGGTTTCCCCAACAGATTCGCGGTTCCCGGTCAAAGTGCGTTCGACTACAATTAAAGGCGCTAGGTGTCGTTCCGCCGACCAGCAAAATCGATTCTTCGATTTCCCTCCCAATGAATGTTGCCCGCCCAAGTTTGATCAAGAATCACTTCTCGATCGAATTTCTACCCCCAAATTTTATCGCCAATGAGCTTTACTCACTTCAAGACAGAAGCCACCTTTGCTCGTTTCGCTGAGCGAGGCGTCTCATACGGAAAGGCCGTTCGGGCGTCCGTAGCGATGCTCCTGACATCAACAGGGCTTGTACTTTCGTTAGCGAATCCTACGTTTGCGTCGGATCTCACCACTGCAGTCCAGCAGAAATTTGGTAAGCATTGTTTTGACTGCCATGGAAATGGTTCCGAGGAGGGCGGGTTCAACTTCGAAACACTCGCTTCCGGCAAGTATGGCGATGATACCCAAGCGAAATGGGAAACGGTTTGGCGAAACGTACGAGCCCAAACAATGCCACCTGCGGAAGCCGAACCACCCGCTCCGGAAGTTCGCTCGGAATGGGTCCACTGGATTCAGAAAGATGTTTTCAAGCTAGATCCGACGCAAATCGATCCCGGCCATGTCGTGTTGCGTAGGCTGAATCGAAGCGAATACAAAGAGTCCATTCGTGAACTTACCGGTGTCGACTTCGACGTTCGCGAAGAGTTCCCCGCCGATGATACGGGTTATGGTTTCGACACGATCGGCGAGGCACTTACGTTATCGCCAGTACTGCTTGAAAAGTACTTTGCTGCGGCTTCAGACATCGTTGCAAAGTTCACGCAGTACGAAGGTCCAACGCCTGTCGAGCGATACTACTGGGGCAACCAGTGGAAAACGAATGCGTTCGATGGCCCAGAAGCAAAATCATCAATCGGATTCGACGAATCAGTTAGTTTCTATCTAACTCGCGAAGTGAAGAGGGAGGGGCGGTATCGCGTAGAACTTGATTGGAAGATGGAAAACGCATGGACTTCAACACCTCAGGAAGCACAACTCGTCTTCTCATTCCTGGATCGCGATGGCAAACCAAAGATTCTTGGCGAGCAGAAGATAGACTTTAGCACCGGAGGAAAAGGGCTTATCTCGGCTGAGTTGGAGCTCCCCAAAGGTGATATCAAGGTGATCGCAGACTTCAAGTCGATCAATTCCGATAGCAAAGCAAACGTCGAGAGTGTTAAAGAACTAAAGTACAAGTTTTCGATTCGGAAACTGAACCTTATCGGCCCTCTCGATGGAAGCGAAATGGAGTATCGAGAGCAAGCCCGCAAGATGTTCTTCAACGGTCCACCTCCTACCCCCAAGGACAGTGAGGAAGCGAAATCGGCAGAGTATCAATCAAAAGTTCGCGAGCACATGAAAGTGATAGTTCGCAGTTTAGCCGACAAAGCGTTTCGTCGTCCGATCGATGAGCTGACTCTAGATCGCATTTGTGATATCGGGATGCGTGTCGCGAATGAACCCGGAAAACGCTATGAACATGGTGCAGCAACAGCCATGCAGTTAGTCCTTGCATCGCCTCGATTTCTGTATCGCGTTGAAGAACCGAAGATCGCCGAAAAGGCACTAGCACCAAACGCATCGGTGTCCGCAGTTCCGATCGATGATTACTCGCTCGCCACTCGACTGAGCTTCTTTATTTGGGGAGGCCCTCCGGATGACAAACTACTGCAGGTGGCCGCTGCGGGTGAAATGCACAGTAAATTACTCGAACAATTTGATAGGATGATCGCGGTTGAATGGAGGCTCGAACGAGGCATTGAAAACTTCGTTGGGCAGTGGCTTCAAACGCGTGATGTGCAGGATTCGCAGATCGATGCGAAGGTGATTCTGCGACTCAGAAGCGACGAGGAAGCAAACGATATCTTTGACTGGAAGGTCCGCCAGGCAATGACTAAGGAGACGCTGACAATGTATCAGCACTTGCTCGTTGAGAATCGCCCGGCGGAAGAACTACTTAATGCTCGGTACACTTTCCTGAACGAATCGCTTGCCAAGTTTTACGGCATCCAAGGGGTTCGAGGCGAGAAGATGCAGAAGGTCGACTTGCCACCCGAGAGTCATCGACGCGGTGTCTTAAGCCACGGTTCGTTACTGGTCGTTACTAGCAACCCAACACGCACAAGCCCTGTGAAGCGTGGTTTGTTTTTGCTAGATAACCTGCTCGGTACCCCCGCACCACCCGCCCCGCCAAACGTTCCCGCACTCGAAGAATCAAAAACTGGTGCCCTTAAGAACGCGTCGCTGCGTGAGATCTTGGAATTCCATCGTCGTGATCCAGGTTGTGCGGGATGTCACGATCGAATGGATCCTTTGGGATTAGCGATGGAAAACTTCAATGCGATAGGTCAATGGCGAGACGTCGAAAAAGGTCGTCCCGCATTTCGCGGTAACCCTGCAGAACCCGATCAACCGATCGATCCATCAGGTAAACTACTAAGTGGCGAAACCTTCACAAGCGTTGCCGAGTTAGCAGAAATGCTCGCCGATAAACGCAAGGAAGATTACTATCGCTGTTTGACCGAAAAACTAATGACGTTTGCACTAGGCCGAGGATTGACCTATCGCGATACAACTGCAGTGGACAACGTTGTCGAAGAGTTGAAAAAAGACAAAGGAAGCATGAAAACGCTCTACCGCGCAATTCTCACCAGCGTTCCCTTCACCCACTGTCGCACCACTGACAGCGAAGCCGTAGCGGCAATCAAATAGCAAAAACCTTTGGACTGCTGCGACTTGTCGCAGCTTTAAGACTTACCAAAAGACAACCAATCCTGAAGCCGATCGCAATACAATACGCACCATCCAGCCCATTTTAAGTGTCAACAGTACCCTGTGACGCGATCCAAAACATCTCGCTAATTTTCAACTCCACGGACACCGTCCCCATGACCAATACAAATAACCGATTATCTGCAACACGTCGAAGCTTTCTCAAGGCGTCCGGTTTAGCCCTCGCGTTACCCGCGATGCCAAGCTTGGTATCTTCTGCGGTCGCTGCGGCTGAGACATCGTCGCCGATACGATTGTGTTACCTGTATGTTCCGAACGGAGTGAACATGGAGCACTGGCGTCCGGGTGGTGAAAATGAAACGCTTACTTTCAATCGATCAACCGCAGCACTCGAGCCATTCCGCAACGACCTCCGATTCATTAGCGGGCTCTCTCACAAGCATGCTATCGGCGGTAAGGATGGCGGTGGCGATCACGCACGAGCCAACGCAACCTACTTGACTGGCTCGCGTCCACTGAAGACAGCAGGAACAGATATTCATTTGGGCGTTTCCGCAGATCAAATCGTTGCGCAGAAGTTCGCAGATCAGACTCGACTTCGATCGCTCGAATTGTCTTGCGATGGTGTACGCCGGTCAGGTGGCTGTGACTCGGGTTACGCATGTGCCTATCAATTCAATCTTGCATGGGCCGACGAACGCACTCCGGTTGCTCCAGAATCAAATCCGCGATTGGTTTTTGAAAGGCTTTTCGGCAACGGCACACATGGTCAACGACAAGCGAACTATGAACTTCGTCAAGCAAGCCAACTTTCGATGCTTGACTTCTTAAAAGAAGAAACCAACCAAGTCCATCGACGCCTAGGACGTGAAGATCGCTACAAGCTCGACGAATATCTCGCAGGAATTCGTGACATCGAGCAACGCATTCAAAAATCGGAGCAATTCGGACTACCTCACGATCCCGATCACCCAACCCCGTCAGGAATTCCCGATAGCTACGGCGCTCATATTCGATTGATGGGAGATGTACTCGCGCTCGCATTTGAAACCGATTCGACTCGCGTTGCGACATTTATGTTTGCACATGACGGAAGCAATCGTTCGTTCCGCGATATCAACATCGCAGATGGTCACCACGATTTATCACATCACAAAAAAGATCCTGATCGGCTCGAAAAAATTGCCAGAATTGACCAGTTCTACTGTGAGCAGCTCGCATACTTCTTAAAGATCATGAAAGACCGTAAGGACGCCTCTGGACAATCTCTGCTGGATAACACGATGATCGTCTACGGTAGCGGCATTTGCGATGGAGATCGTCATAACCACGACGACCTCCCAGTGATCCTGGCCGGTGGAAAATCAGCGGGCCTAAAAGGCGGCATTCATCAAAAAGTGGGCGAATGGACACCGATGGCAAACCTACACCTCGACCTAATCAACCGCATGGGCGTAGATCTAAACCAATTCGGCGACTCAACCGAACGCCTCTCAATCGCCTAAAAGGGGCCAGGGTGCGCCCGCGTAAGTCGGAGAAACGTCGCGAGTCCCCCCTCGGGAGACACCCGCAGATTTTTTTAGCGTTAATGGAAACTCTCACGGCGATCTGATCAGCTGAGACAGCTGATCTACATTGTTCTACTCCAACGCACACTAACCGTTTGTCGTAACATCGAAGATAAATCCTTCATGTGCGTAATCGACGGTGATTTTGCCACCTTCCGAGACGTCGCGTTTGAGTAGTTCACTGGCGAGTGCGTTTTGCAATCGTCGTTGAATGACTCGCTTGAGCGGTCGTGCTCCGTAGATGGGATCGTAGCCTTCGTCCGCGATTGCTCGCGAGGCGGCGTCGCTCACTTCGAGAACGAGATCGTTCTTGGCAAGTTGTTTCGTGAGGCTATCCAACTGCAGCGTTACGATACGTTTGATTTGATCACGTCCAAGTGGCTCGAACACGATTGTCTCATCGATACGATTCAAGAATTCAGGAAGGAATTTTGCCTTCAACGATTCTTGTACCGCTTCGACCATCTCTTCTTCCGAACCACCTTCTTCAGCAACCTTCTGAATCATTTGACTTCCGATGTTGCTCGTCATGACGATCATGGTGTTCGTAAAGTCCACGGTGCGACCGTGACCGTCGGTGAGTCGTCCATCGTCAAGTACTTGTAACAAAACGTTGAACACATCCGGGTGCGCCTTTTCGATCTCGTCCAGCAGAAGCACGCTGTAGGGTCTGCGCCGAATCGCTTCCGTCAGCTTGCCTCCTTCTTCGTAGCCCACGTATCCTGGAGGGGCACCGATTAGACGGGAGACCGTATGTCGTTCCATGAACTCGCTCATGTCCAACCTCACCATGGCTTGTTCGTCATCGAAGAGTACTTCGGCGAGCGCTTTACAAAGTTCTGTTTTTCCAACACCAGTTGGACCAAGGAACAAGAACGAACCAATGGGACGATGAACGTCTTGCAAGCCACTACGACTACGACGCACCGCGTTACTGACCGCTTCGACGGCTTTGTCTTGCCCGATGACACGTTGATGAAGCCGCTCTTCCATGACCAACAGTTTGGCTCGTTCGGTCTCCAACATGCGACTTACAGGGACACCGGTCCAAACAGAGACCACTGTCGCGATTTCATCGGCGGTGACTTCCGTTCGAAGGAGTCGCTGCGTGTGCTTGGGCTTGTCTTTTTCTGGTTGAGCATCTCCCGAAGAAGCCTCTTCATCCTGTTCCATTTGCGTGCGAAGTTTGCGACGCTTTTGATCGAGTTCAAAAAGCTTTTGGTAGTCTCCTTCTGGAACACCGCGACCGAGCGATTGATTCTCCTTGATGGATACTTCCAACGACTTGAATTGTGATTCCGTTTGTTCTAGTTCAAGCCGAATCGATTGCACACCAGAAACACCGAGCTTTTCCGCTTCCCATTGTTCACGAAGCGACGCGAGGGCTTTCTGTTGCTTGGCAATTTCCTCTTCGATATCTTCAAGCGAACCCGCCGTCGCTATGTCGCCTTCTTCGTTCAATTGTCGCTGGGCAAGTTCTAGCTGTCTTAATCGTCGTTGAATCTGATCAATCTCGGCGGGGACACTTTCTCGTTCCATAGCGAGTCGCGAAGCAGCCTCGTCCATGAGGTCGATCGCCTTGTCGGGCAAAAAACGATCAGCGATATAGCGTGCCGAAAGATTTGCAGCAGCTACCAATGCCGAGTCACGAATTTTAACTCCGTGGTGCGATTCATAACGGCTCTTGAGTCCACGAAGAATCGTGATCGTATCTTCGACCGAAGGCTCGCCAACGTAGACCGGTTGAAATCGTCGCTCAAGTGCGGCATCCTTTTCGATGTGTTTACGGTACTCGTCGAGTGTCGTTGCACCGATGCAACGCAACTGTCCGCGAGCAAGTTCGGGCTTCAATAGATTTGCCGCGTCACTGCTCCCTTCGGCTGCTCCGGCGCCAATGACCGTGTGCAGTTCGTCGATGAATAGAATCACATCGCCATCGGCTTCTTTGACTTCGCGAAGAACTGCCTTGAGTCGCTCTTCAAATTCGCCACGAAATTTTGCACCTGCGATTAACGCACCCATATCGAGCGCGACAAGTCGCCGATTCTTGAGACTCTGTGGCACATCACCTTGCACAATTCGTGCGGCAAGCCCTTCAGCGATAGCTGTCTTGCCAACGCCTGGTTCTCCAATCAGGACTGGATTGTTTTTGGTTCTGCGTGAAAGGACTTGAATCACGCGGCGAATTTCATTGTCACGTCCGATGACTGGATCAAGCTTACTTTTAGCGGCTTGGGCAACAAGATCGATGCCGTACTTTTCGAGTGCTTGAAATTTGCCTTCTGGGTTTTGGTCGGTAACGCGTGCACTTCCACGAACGGACTGAAGTCCTTGAAGAAGGTCTTTCTCATTGATCCCAAGCAGCTTCAGTAGTGCTCCGGCCTTGTTGTCCGTTTTGCAGATCGCAAGCAATAAATGCTCGGTGCTGCAGTACTCGTCCTTCATCCCTTCGGCAAGTGCAGCGGCCGCTTCGAATGCCGATTGCAGCGAAGGACCAACGCCCGGGGCGCGACCGCCGGATGTTTTCGGCAGTCGATTCATCTCGCTTTCAATCAAGCCTTGTATTTGGCCAACATTCGCTCCAATTTTTTTCAGCAATGCAAGCGGGACTCCATCGCGATCTTGCAATAATCCCCATAGCACGTGCAAACTGTCTAACTCGGGGTTACCGAATGAAGTCGCCTTGCTCTGGGCTTCGGCAATCGCTTCTTGCGCTTTAACGGTTAGTTTATCGAATCGAAATGCCATTATTTTGGGTCTCCACCTGGACATTGATACAAGATCGGCAGACTGAAAAGCCTGTCGCAGTACCACTTTGCAAAAGCCGGGCCACGTTTTTAGCGAACTGCGGATTTCAGTTCACCATCGTGGCATCTTTGGTCTTGCCGCTTGCGTTAGAGGGCGTGTCGCTCAGCGTTTGCGATCATTCGTGCTCGTACTCGATGAAATGGTACTTGTACTCGATCTGATTGCTCTCGCATCGAGAACGAGTACCGGCGTACGCCTGAGTAGGAGTACGAGTACGAAAATTCAGAAACAATGGATTTTTTGAGTGGGACTCTCGCCTTTGGGGCTCGGTTGCAACGCACACACCGATTGTGCCGGTTTTAATGCTCAAAGGCGGCATACAAAGTGAATTATCGCAATCTGTTTTTTGTTTTTCCTCAAGAAAACGGCTGGCCAGAGTGACCGAGCGTGACATACATTGATATGCGACCGGATTTTTGCTACGTTTCGAAGCAGGTCGTATTGGTCGTAATGACTACCAAGGTATTCTGGATGATAAAGTTTTTTTTAATGGCGTTGGTTTCAGTTCTCGGGATCGCCGAGCTAGCGACCGCGTGTCCGTTTTGTTCAGCAACCGCTCAAACATTGCGTCAAGACATGGCCGCGATGGATGTGGTCGCGTTCGGTGAGCTGATTCCAACTGGGAAAAGCCAGCCACAATCGATTACCAAAACGCCAACAGAAGACGCGGAAAATTTGGCCGGGATTGCCGAGTTCAAGATTGTCGAATCACTTCGCGGAGATAGCATCGTTCCGGTAGGGACGATTGTTTCTGCTCCCTATTATGGCCCGGCGAAAAGTATAGGACGATTTCTGTTAATGGGAGTCCACCAAACGGAAGTCCTTTGGTCTTCTCCCCTATCTGTGACCACCGAGGCAGAAAAGTATCTCCGTCAAACGAGCCGCCTACCCGAAGATCGAGCCGAGCGCCTGAAGTTTTATTTGAACTTCCTCGAAAACCCTGAAGCGTTGCTAGCTCGCGATTCCTACGACGAGTTTGCTCAAACGCCTTATGAAGACGTTAAGAAGATTCGCGACTCGCTGGATCATGCAAAGCTGATCGGATGGATCAAGAGCAAGGAAGTTGCACCGGATCGAAAGCGATTGTATTACACGTTGCTAGGTGTAATCTCGGACAAAAACGATGCGTCGCTGCTTGAGTCATTGCTCAAGTCGCAAGATGAAACTACGCGATCCGGACTTGATGCGTTGATCGCTTGTTATCTTACGATTGTTGGCGAGTCCGGGCTGCCAACGATTGACGAACTCTTTTTAAAGAACACCCGCGCCTCATATCCTGACACGTTCGCAGCCGTCATGGCTTTGCGATTTCATGGGACTGAAGGAGGCGTAATTGATCGTGACAAGGTAGTCACGTCGATGCGATGGATGCTGGACCGACCTGACTTCGCGGACTTGGTGATTCCAGATTTGGCACGTTGGGAGGACTGGTCACAGATTGAACGTATGGCCAAGCTATTCCGAGATGCCGATGAAAACTCGAGTTGGGTCCGAGTTCCCGTTGTGAATTACTTGCGAGCGTGCCCAATGCCAGAAGCCAAAGCTACCTTGATTGAGCTGGAAAAGATTGACCCCAAAGCCGTCAAACGAGCCGCGACTTTCTTTCCAATTCCACAACCTGCTGCACCCCAGCCCGCAACAACCCAGCCCGCAACAACTCCTGAAGGCACACCGGCCCCTTCGAAAGCAGACGCCGATCCGGCGAAATCCGCTGAACCTGCAACAGAAACGCCTGCAAACAAAAATGAAACCAGTATTTTTTCTGCACGGCCCGCGGAGGCTCAAGCTTCAGTTATGCGAATGCCACTTGGTGCGCGAAGCCCCGTCGCATTTCGAACGCTGATGAATCGAACTGGTGACAGCGTTGCGTCTAAAAGCCAAGCAGGAAGCCAAAGTCGAATTGAGATGCTCACTCCGTCGACTCAGCCGGTTTCTCCGGACTTGATCATGGGAGTCATTCCCGGAGCAACAATCGCTCGACCTGTGGAGTTGTGTGCGGCGGCGCTTTTGTCGTCCACAACACTCTTGCTTTTCATGTGGATGATCCTTTCCGGGCGGCCTGATCGAATCTCGACACGGCTTCACAGAAGCTGGGCTTTGGCTCACCGCTGGACACACGGAAACCCTAAAAATAGAGTGAACGAGAACGGCGGAAACAGCGTACAATAATCGTTTTACCGCGGCCGGTAGATCGTCCAGAGTAATCGCCTGGGACGTTTCCCAACCTCTTTCGCTTGCTCATTTTCTCAAATTGAAGGTTTCACGGTGGATCAAGCCCTTTCATCACGCCCCGAGTCGTCGATTGATGTAGATGCTCTTGGCAAACAAGCACCATCTATTCAGTCCTCTGCATTTGAGGGCGACAGTGGCGATTTCGACGCGGACGATTCGATCTACAAAGCGGTGAGTCGCGCGGCGATCGCTTCTTTGGTGCTTGGCGTGTTAGCGACGTTGAGTGTTTGGTTTGTACCGTTGATTTTGTTGCCAATAGTTGGATTGATCCTCGGGATCGTTGGGATCAAAAACATTCGCGAGTTCCCCGGCGAATTAACAGGCACGACGCTCGCCTGTTTGGCAATCGCTGTGAATGCTCTTTTCCTGATCGGCTCACCATCGCTACACACGTACACATATCTGACAGAAGTGCCTGAGGGCTACATCCGATCTTCTTTTTCGGAGCTTAAGAGTGACGCATATGGATACGATTACCCTCCGCCGTCGGCTTTGGAGCTGAATGGAAAAAATGTTTTTCTCAAGGGATACATCCACCCAACTTCGATTGTCAGCGGGGCTGCTCAAAAGTTCATTCTCGTGCCTGATCTTGGGACGTGTTGTTTTGGTGGACAGCCAAAATTGACTCACATGATCGAAGTGACTTTATCGGGTGACAATTTTGCTCGATACGCCCAGCGTCAAGTCAAAATTGCTGGAACCTTGCATGTCGATACGCAACTGAAACCGATCGCCGATTTGCAAGGTGTTTACTACCAAATGGACGCGGATATTTATCGCGGCTATTAATTCGACTTAGAAGCCACTTCCAAGCGAGCTAATACGGCCGAATTGTTCTTATTGAAGTCTTGTTTTGGAGTGCGATTGTTCGCGTGGTTCAGGCCGCAGTCGAAGCCTCTCCAACGGTCATCGTTGGTATTCTTGCCGCGGCAATCTTTCAGAGAGTCTTAGGGCGAGAGAATACGCTTGCAGTCTTTGGAGGTCGAACCTGGCGACAAATTCCTCATGCTTAGGCCATGGGTATGCTCTTTCCGGTTTGTTCGCTAGGGGCGATTCCAGTGATGACTGAATTGCGGAAGGCGGGACTTATCGGCGGAACAATTCTCGCATTCGGTCTGACGGCTTCTATATTCAATCCACTGTCGGTTTTATACGGACTGACACTCAGCCAACCCGTGGTGATCTTTACTATTTGCTTGGCATCACTCGCTCTCGTAACGATCATGGGTTTGTTTTGGGATCGCGTGTTTAAGAGTGAGTTTATTGAACCCGAGCCGATGGCAACAGCCAAGACGCTGATCTACGACAGCACACCTGCGTTCGCTGGTTACTCGTTAGCAATTTATGCAGCCCTCGTCTTGCTCGGAGGAGTTGTCTACGCGATCGATCCCAACCAATCCTGGGAGCAGCGACTATCAGGAACGAATAATACACAGAAGAGCATTGACGCAACCAACAGCGAAGACTCTGGTGGGTCAGCTCCGCATGTTCAGCCACTTAGCCGCGACATCATGATCCCCCCTAAAATCACCGGATTGATTGCGATCGGAGGACTATTCTGGGCAAGCATCTACGGTTGCTATTTGTACTATCCGCCTCGCCATGTAGCTTACGAGCAGTTGCAGGTTTCCAATGCTGAAGTTTCCACACGCGTCATGTCCAAGGACTGGACAGGTGCGATGTATTGGATTCCATCGGTGGAAGACTGGTTAAGGAAGCTCCAGGTCGGAATGTATCTGCGAGGCGAATCATTCAGCCCTGACCAGTTTAAGCAACTCGAAGCGTTGATGCACAGTGTTGATGCACAGTATCGAAGAGCTCGAAGATCATATCACTGATGAAAACTATGATGAAGCTTTCGCTGTTGGAAAAAAGTTCGCCTACGACTATTTTCTGTTTCGACAATCAACCTCTACGGGCATCGAGTGACCTTTGAGCCGCAGGCGTTAGCCGCGTCGTTGGACGTTCCTGGCAAGCGCGGGTGGTCAGTCGCTTATAATCGGCTATCCCCTCAGGCTCAATAAATTGAGCGCTGCGTTGCTGGCAATATCTGCGTTCTTTACAGTGGCAGGACGATGATCGGCTAAACGTGTCTTTGTTTGTCTACAATTTCGCATCGAATTGCTTGTGAAACTTCTTGACAGAAATCGGCCATCGGTCGACTATTGATGCTTTGATCCTTGATAAGGAGTTTTTCTCGACCGGCATGTAATTGATGTACCGATTGTTTTCTATTTTCAGCATGCCGCTTAATCCCTACCAAACGCGTTGGTTTGGTTTGTGCTTTGACAAGCTTTTGAAGAACATCTGTCATTGTCGTACGACTAAGTACGAAAGACCTCCAAGAATAACCGATTCGATGCGTAACCTGCTGTTGGAGGGCTTGGAGAGCCGCGTTTTGATGGCGGTCGGGGATCTTCGAATCGTTAGCTACAACATCGTCGCAGGGATGGGAGATGGCCTTCCCCAAGCGACAGTAGGCAGCGTGCTCAAAGCGATCGGCGATGAAGTCTACAACGGTCGATCGCGTCGTGTCGACGTCGTTGCAATGCAGGAAGTTCTGAGTCAGACGCAAACAGCCCAAGCCGTTGTGAATCAGCTCAACACGGCTTACGGCATCCCCGGACTTTATGCTCGAGGTACGCTCAATGGGAATCAATTTGGATTCGGACAAGGAATCGTTTACAACACACAGACCATTCAGCTTGTTTCTCAAGCGGGAATTGGTACCGCCAGCGGAAGCGGACAAGCGCGTCAAGCATTGCGATACCTGCTTCGGCCTCTCGAAGTCGGCCTTGGTAATGATTTCTATCTATACAATAGTCATTACAAAGCAGTTGATTCGACGGAAGACGCAGCGCGACGCGCAGTGGAAGCTCAAGCCATTCGAGCCGACGCTGATGCGTTACCTGCAAACACACACATCATTTTCGCAGGCGACTTCAACATGTACACCAGCAACGAGCTCGGCTACACGAGGTTGATTGCTACTGGGAACGCACAGGCAATCGATCCGATTAATCGACCCGGCAATTGGACTCAATCGGGTGTACCACTCAATATTTTTACGCAAGCTCCGTTAGTAAATCCCCCGAGCGGTCTGGTGGGTGGCGGACTTGATGACCGCTTCGACTTTCAATTGCTCACAGGCGAATGGTTCGATGGAGTAGGGCTAGAGTATGTTCCCGGCTCGTACAGAACGTTTGCGAATAACGGAACAGTCTCTCGGCGTGGAAGCATCACAGACGCGAGTAACACAGCGTTGCCAACAAGACCTGATCGATTGACAGTCCTCAATAACTTGGGCACAACTAGCGATCACTTGCCAGTGGTAGCTGACTACCGATTCGTAACGGCGACGTCTCAACCCGCTGCGATACCATTTAGCGGTAGCAATTATACAGAAGACTTTAATACGCTTCCTTATTATTCGGTGGGCGATTTTGCCACCACCGGAAATGGTCCCTTTCAAATGAACGGTCGCGAAATTGGTGCGACTGGGGTTGATGGATGGTCCTTTGGAAAGCGGAGCGGCACTTCGACCAATTCCTTGTTCGCAATTGGTGACGGTGGAGCGGCAACCGCGGGTACAATCTACAGCCTTGGCCCAGCAGCTGGAACAACGGTCGTTGATCGTGCATTGGGTGCATTAGCATCAACTACTTTTGTTGGAACATTTGGAGCAACTTTCATCAACCAAACTGCTGTCGCAATCACTAACTTTACTTTGAACTACGTCGGTGAAATGTGGCGCAACGAGTCCAATGCACCGAATACTCTAACGTTCGAATATTGTGTCGGAGCCAACAATTTGCTCGACGCTGGTGCAAGCACTTTCACAGCCGTCACTGGGCTTGATTTTACTTCACCTGCAGGCACTGCAACGGTCACCAAATTGGATGGAAATTCGGCTGCAAACCGAACTGCGAGATCGGCTACGGTCAATGGCATCAACTGGCTTCCGGGACAAAATCTTGTCTTGCGTTGGAGAGATGCTGATGACATGGGAAGTGACGATATCCTTGGAATCGATGATGTTGTTTTCTCGGCAGTGCTGAATACAAACGATCCACCGACAGCGATCAACTTGTCTAACAGCAGCATCAACGAAAATGCCGTCATCAACTCGGTCGTGGGTAACCTTAGCACATTAGATCCTAACCCTGGCGATACCTTCACCTACTCTTTGGTTGCAGGAACAGGAGCCGTCGATAACGCGAGCTTCAATATCCTGAACAATCAATTGCGCATCAACAATCCATTCAACTTCGAAGTCAAATCTTCGTACTCGATCCGAATCTCAACCCGCGACCAATCAGGTGCAAATTTCTCTCAGGCTTTCGTCATCACAGTCAACGATCTCAACGAGTCACCGACGGCCGAAACGACAGGGGGTTACACTGGGCTCGTTGGCCAACCGATTAGTGTGCTCGGTGCCGGTTCCGATCCTGATGTTGGTCAAACATTAAGCTATGAATGGGACTTCAACTTCAACGGCACAACCTTTGTTCCTTCAGCAACCGGGTTTGCGTCCTCGATAACGTACACATCCGCTGGTAATCGAACGGTTGCACTCCGTGTGTCAGACAGCGGCACTCCTCGATTATCTTCAATTGCTACGACAACCATACAAGTCTCTGCAGCAGTTGTCGGACGTCACATTTTCTATAGAGGATCTTCGTTTGATACGACTCCAGATTCTCAACAAGCTATCGACACTAGCAAAGTCCCTCTAACCAGCGGCAGAGCGACTCGTGCGAATGTGAGCAACTACGATCGAGGGCTCAACGGCGTAATTGTGGATATCGCGGGAGCCAATGCGAGCTCCATCGGCTTATTCGACTTTGAACTCTCTACAGGGAACACAAACACACCAACCTCTTGGTCACTTCTTTCAAGTTCGGCTTTCGTTACGGTGAATCCGCTAACCATTCTTCCCAGTCCGCTCGGCCCGGGCATCGTGCGAGTGAAGTTCAACTTTGTTGACAATGCAATCGCAAGAAGTTGGCTACAGATCAGCGTCCTTGCAAATGCCAGAACAGGTTTGGCAAGGACCGATACATTCTTGTTTGGAAGTGCTCCAGGGGACGTCTATATTGATCCTATTGCACAGCGAGTCAATGCGATGGACTCCAACGCAATTCGAACGGCAATATCCAGTCGTCCAATTGGCGTCGGTCGAATCGAAGACATCACCAAAGATGGCTTCGTATCGGCAGACGACTTACGGAGCGCACGAAGAATAGTCGCTGCAGCACCAGGACTGCGATGGCTCACGCTTGGCGCGCCGCTCAGCATCATCGCACCATCTGCCTCGACCGCATCCAATAAGTCGTCCCTCGATTCGGCAAGCATTCTTAATGGCGAAAACGCAATCGATATCGCTCTTGGCCAACTCGATTTCTGAGTGAGATGGATACGCAGTCCATGAATTATTTGGAAGCCAAGTTATTTTCGACAAGCAAACTACAAATCAAGTTTTCTTGCCACCAAGCTTAACGATTGTTTGAAACTCAATTTTCGAGACTGGTTGGACGCTCAATCTGGAACCCTTGCGGAGGAGTTCCATTTTTTCCAAACCAGCTATGCTTCGGAGCATCTCAAGCGATTGACGTTCTTCAAAGATCCAATCAAGCTGAATGTCGACCATAAACCATGTTGGAGACTCCATCTTGGATTTGGGATCATAGTGAGGATCTTGGAGGTCGAATGCGGTGTGGTCTGGGTAAGCCGCAGTGGACACATGGGCAACACCAACCACCGACGAGGGCGTGGCGTTGCTATGGTAGACGAGGATCGGATCTCCGATTTTCATCTGATCGCGCATGAAGTTTCGAGCCTGATAATTTCTAACCCCATCCCAACAGGTGGACCGATTCAGAGCTGCCGCTAAATCAAAAACAGAAAAGACATCCGGCTCGGTTTTCATCAGCCAGTGACTGATCGTGCGTGGAGATTGACGTAAAGATTTTGGCATAGGTGAAAGGCAAAAGTCGTTTATTGGCTGCAGGAAAATTTCGTCTCCAGGAATCGAGAACGGTAAATTTTAGGCTCAGTAATTGCTTTCCGAGAGTGTCATGGGCGATTTTTCCGACAATTATGGCCTTTGGAAGGCTATCCCGAGAAAGTCGTGGCTGGATTTCATTGAAATCGCGGTTTCGCTGCCTAGAATGCGTCGTTAAGGAAATGGAAATGACGAAAGAACTAAAAATGAAAACTCGATGGCTTGCTGCGCTCCCGGTCTACAATGAAGCCAGCTCGGTGCATGCGATTCTGGACGAAGTTTCCAAATACGCCACAGACATTTTGGTTGTGAACGACGGTTCTTCAGATGGGACCGCCGAGAAACTCGCCGAGCGACAAGACATCCACGTCATCAGCCACCCCGAAAACCGCGGATATGGTGCAGCCCTCAAGTCTGCGTTTCAGTACGCGATTGATGAGGACTATGAGATCGTTGTCACACTTGATTGCGATGGCCAACACCAGCCGGTCCGGATTCCGCGATTTGTAGCAGCATGCAGAAACTGCGATATCGTTTCCGGTAGCAGATACCTGAAACACTACGAGGGTGACAGCACTCCCCCTGCGCAACGCATGTTCATCAACAAACAGATCACTCGTCAGATCAACGACCGCTTTGGACTTTGCCTGACCGATGCGTTCTGTGGCTTTAAAGCGTATCGCACCTCGGCCTTGAAACTCCTGGACATTCAAGACGAAGGCTACGCGATGCCGTTAGAACTATGGACGCAGGCGGCGATGCTCAACTTTCGTATCTTGGAGATCCCTGTTCCCTTGCTTTATCTGGACCTGAACCGTTCCTTCGGCGGTTCATTGGATCAAGCTGAAGTACGCTTGGCTTACTACAATAAAGTGCTCGATGAAAGTATTGCCAAGATGACTCAGCGCGGGCACTCGATCCCCGTACGTGCAACTCCTCAAGGTAAAGCC
Source organism: Planctomycetota bacterium (assembly GCA_026692865.1). GTDB lineage: Bacteria > Planctomycetota > Planctomycetia > Pirellulales > Pirellulaceae > JAIYDQ01. The sequence goes on along the minus strand of JAPLNI010000059.1, from coordinate 52,986 downwards.
TGTAACGGTGACTGCTCGTGACGGAGTTTGCCAACTACAAGGCACCTCGTGCAAATGAAGCTGTTTTATGCGAGCCGCCGGCCAGTGCGTGGGCTCGCGTGGCGTCAAAAAACGCACGATTAAGTAGTACTACCAAGTCCAATGATACAGTCAACAACTGCAAGCAAAATAGCGACTCCTTTTCGACCAGCGAAATTCTTTGGAGCGGTATCCCACTCCGCGACATTCGCAGTTGGACTCGTCGCGATGCCATTCGTTTTTCGCATTGCAACACGAACTCTTGCTCTGATTTAACTTCGGAATGCTCGAACGATTCCAAGTTGTGGTATGTCAGCGGCCATCAACCAGAGCTTTTCCATCCCGGTGTTTGGTATAAGAATTTTGTTCTCTACGAAGCCGCGAGAGAACAGAACGCTGTCTCGCTGAACGTGGTAATCGATCATGATGCGGCGTCACCCGTTTCAATCGCCGTTCCAACCAAAAATGATGACGGATCGATCGGATCAAAAGTCGTTGCTCTGGAGGGCTGGGCTGGGCTGGGAACTCAATTAGAGTCTTCCACTGAATCACCCGACTTGAACGTACCGTGGGAACTGACAATCGACCATGGAACCCTCAACTGGCAAAATCTCCAGGACGATGTTTCAGAACTTCTTGCACCATTGGACATTCGCAACCCGCTTATCCAAAAAATGGTCCCCATGATTCGCGAGTCGATTTCTTCAGGAGCACCTATTGGCAAAGCGATTGCGATGGCTCGGCATCAAATTGAACGTGACTGTGGCATCCAAAACTATGAAGTTCTCTTCAGCCAACTGGCTCAGGGACGCGGATTTGCAGCCTTCGTGTACGAAATCCTGTCATCCATCAAGTCATTCCGAGCCATCTATCATCGCTCGCGAAATGATTATCGAATCTATCATCAAATCAAGAACGAATCGCAACCCATCCCACCACTTGCTGAGCAATCCAAGGACGGTGTTGTTTGGACTGAAGCTCCTTTTTGGGTTTACAGTACGAAATCTCCCACCCGCCGAGCCTTGTGGATTCGACATGCAAATCACCGAATCATACTGAGCGATTTGCATGAGTGGGAATCGCGTATCGACTGCGATGCAGATTTTGAAGCAATCACCGCTTGGTGGCAGAGCCTGATGCGATCTCAAGTAGCAGTACGTCCACGTGCATTGACGTCGACTCTCTTTATGCGTCTTGCTATCGGCGACCTTTTTGTGCACGGTATCGGCGGAGGCAAGTACGATCAAATCACTGATCTCATCATTAAACGATGGTGCGGGATTGGTGCACCGACTTTTGCGGTCGCGACCGCAACGCTTTTTCTTCCCATGAAGCACGACGCGGCTATGTCGCGCCGCACTCTATTGACTTCCGAGGCTCGCGATCGATTGCGGGACCATCGATTCAACCCGGAGCGACTTGTTTCCAATAGGTCAAGCGAAGAAACTCAAAGCATGCGATCCCAAGTCTTGGAAAGAATCAAAAGCATACCAATCGGTGCAGCAAAAATTCTTTGGCATAAATCATTACAGGAACTTAAATCTGCAATTCGATCTTCGCTTCTTGAAGAAGTACACATTGATCAGGCTTCGCTAGCGAGCGACTTACAGGCCTCGATCGCCGAAGATTTGCAGCAAAAACTAAGATCATCTCGCGAATATTCCATCGCCGTATTTCCTGATGGTTGGACTCAAAAAAAACTTCAAACCTTAGCAGTCCACAGTATGCTCGCTGACGATAATCATCACATTGTTGATCTAGTAAACATTGGTAACAACAGCGATGCGAAATAAATTTCCGCTTTTCATAGCTCGATTGAACTCGCCCTGAAATTTGGAGAAAAGCGTTTGCTGTAATGCCCCTACGTAGTTTCAGGAACTTAGTAAGCTTGCTATCAATTCAGTGAAAAGTTCGGCGGATAATCGCGCCCATCTTTGTCCGCTTCCCCCCCCCACATTGGGATCGAAGAAACGTCCCCAACTAATGGCTCGCCGGTCACTTTTTCGAGCCAGCGTTCGATCATAGAAATGCGTTTAATCGGACAGGTCTCCGCCAATAACGCCAACTGCGCATCAAGGGCAAGCGGGAGCATACTCGCAAGAAGATAAGAAAACGAACTTATTGAGTCAATCGAGGGCGCTTGTTGCTGAAGTAAGCTTGCCAACGGAACTGCGGGAAAATATTTTGAAATGCACAGAAAAATCTGAGCTAGTGAAACCGACAGGGATTTTGGAATTGCCGCCGAATACTGACTTGAGAGCACACAATCAATTACTTGGATTTCGGCGCGGCGAAACAATGCCGTCTCTTCGATTTCTTCGGTAATAATGCCGCGAGCGAAGCCTTGAAGAAGGATGTTGTGCCGACCATCTTCAGTACGTTGGTGACGAATGATTTTTCCAACGCATACCATCGGGTACAGCGATGGAGATTCCAAATAAGATAATTCCCAGCCATGGCTAAGAGTTGCCATTGTGATCAACTTGTCAGAATCCAAAGCTTCTTGCAACATGTCGCAATACCGTGGCTCGAAAATGTGGAGTCCACGAATCACATGCGGAAACAACACAAAATTCGGCAACGGGAACAACCTTACCCTCATAGTTCGAGCGGGCCCATTTCCGCTTGGTTCACCACTTGGGATTTCCTCTACCATCAAAAAACTCAAAAAATTAGAGAAAACGGAGACAATTAAATTAGGTCACAAAAACTCCCAGCGGTGCTGAAAATTGTCGAGCCAAGTAATTCAAATGATCTGTACACTGACATTCTCCATCCCAATCAAGCCCTACCCCGGTTCAACACCGGGGAGAATATCGGTTATGATTCAGATCGAAGAGACGTTCAACGCATATATTGTGTGAAATTTTACGTAGCGGGATTGTCAAGAAAACCTTCTCCGAAGCCACTTCCCTTCAATCGTCAATCGCCGAATCATGATTCTTTCAGGACAAGAGATTCACCGAAGGATAGGAACGGATATTATTGTCGATCCGTTCGACGAAACGCGACTCAATTCCAACAGCTATGACCTCAGCTTGCATGATGAATTGCTCGTTTACGAGGAAGTGGTTCTGGATGTGAAGCAGCCAAATCGGTATCGACGGCTACAAATCCCTCAGGAAGGCTTAATTCTTTCACCGAACCAGCTTTACCTGGGGCGAACTCAAGAGTATACCGAGACGCACGAGTTGGTTCCGATGATCGAAGGGCGTAGCTCGCTGGCCCGGCTTGGGCTTTTTGTTCACGTCTCCAGTGGTTTTGGCGAAGTTGGCTTTTGCGGTTTTTGGACACTCGAAATTTTCTCGGTCCAACCCATTCGAATCTATCCTGGAATTCGAATTTGCCAAATTTATTATCACCAAGTCACAGGCGACGTATCCGAGTACTCGAGCAACAAGTACCAAAACAACAGGGACATTCAGCCGAGTCTCATGTACAAGGAGTTCATCCAAAGTGACGAGCCCCAGCAATTGCGACTCGACTTTTCGTCCTAGATCTTTATCCAACTTAAAAAATGAGGTAGCTGACTTCTTAAGAATTCAGAAGTCGATGAAAACAACGTCTAAAATTGGTGTCTTCAGATGTGTTACGAGATCTGCTAGGGGTACGGGCCCCAGTTGTTAATTCTGCCAAGGCCCTCGAAGTTCGCTATCGCGAATTCTTGGATGAGTAAATGCGACTGATTAGGTCTTCATAACCGACAACCATCGATTGCAAGGAACCGTATTTCTGAACACGTTGGCGGCCTTGTTCACCTATGATTGCGTGCTTCTTAGAATCCAAGATAAGCTCCTGAATTCGAACAGCCATCGCATCTGCATCGCCAGGATCGACACAGTAACCCGTTTCGCCATCAATGACCGTTTCGGCAATTGAGCCAACACGAGTACTCACAACAGGGACTTCGGTCGAGAGGGCTTCTAAGATCGATACAGGATTAGCTTCGTTGTAGCTTGTCAAAGCAAACACATCGATGGCCGCGAGAAGCCGATGTGTATCACTTCGATTGCCGAGCATTTGAACTTGATATTGAAGCGAGTGCTTTTCGATAGCCGCTTCGATCTTCGCATGTTCGGGACCTTCGCCGATGATCAAGAACTGACTATCGCGAACAATACGTAGCACCCGAGCGGCAACTTCGATGAACATTTCGTGATTTTTTTCCGGTCGCAACGCAGCAACAATCCCGATCACTGGTGCGGTGGCCGGCAGATTCAATTCGCGACGCACTCGCGATCGTGTTTCTAGGTCGGGACAAAATCGTTCAGTATTAATCCCATTCGGAATCACGGCGACTTTCGATTCTGGAAAGCGTTCGAAATCGACCAGGAACTTTCCGTGTGATTGCGCGACCGCGATGAAAGCGTCGGTAATCTTTGTCAAGTATCGATTGGCTTTTCCAACTCCGTCTGGCCATCCGGTAGAGTGAAGTGCAGAACAAATCACAGGAACTCTCGCAAGTTTCGCGGCTATCCGGCCCCAAAACATCTTATCACCCGCACCGACTGTGACGACGGCTTCGATTTTCTCGCGAACGAAATGCCGACGCAATCGCTCGATAACGCGAAGATCCCATTTCGAAGCAATGAATCGCGAGGCAACTGGAAACTCAGCAGCGATCTCTTCGCCCAGCGGTCCACGCTCTTTCAGGCAAACAATTTGCGGAACTATTTTTTCGGAATCAAAACCTCGAACCAAGTTGACCAGGAGCGTTTCTGCTCCTCCTACCGGCATGCTGGTCAGCAAGAATGCGGTTCGAATCGGTTTTGTCTTTTTAGAATCGATTTGACTTGATTTGATCACTTCAGATGACCCGTCTAGCGAATCGATTTCCAATTCATGCATCGCGTGAGCTCTGTCGGTATCATGGTCGACTATCAAGTTCATATCGAGCCTATCGATGAAATTGAAATGGGATTCAAGCCGGTTTGCATCGGTGCCAAAATAGTAGGCTTGCTGTTGTTTTTTAACTCAACGCTATTTTCGATTATTGGCTTGACATCTAGCGTCGGCATTTTGTAATGCAACCGACATTTCCTACCAATTTTCCTCGGATCCATCGTCAGCCAATTATGGAGTGAAGCGGTTCCGCATTCGCCGTGAAAGCGACTAATATGAAACGCGTCTCCACCAGGAAAATTCAATCCGCCATAAGCTGAGACGAAGGCTCGATAACCAGATTCGAACACCATATCGATAGCAGCTTGAGACATGTTTTTCGGAAAGCCATACGGGAATGCAAAGTATGCAATTTCTTGGCCAGTCCAGTCCTGAAGCTTTTTCCGTGAGTCAGAGATTTCGATGAGCAGACGTTCGTGAGTCCATGGCTTACCTAAGTCGATATGGGTCGCGGTGTGACCACCGATCTGAATACCATTGTTCGCCATCCATCGAATCTCTGAGATCGAATTTACACAAAGTGGCTCTTTGCGTGCGATGTCATGTTCGAAAAATTTTTGATTCTCGACATGATCCGTAGTAACGAAGTATGTACAAGGAATTTTTCGGCGAATCAGCTCAGGAATTGCTCGATCGAGATTCTCTGCGTAACCGTCATCAAACGTGATAGCAACAAAGTGTGTCTCGCGACTTTTTTCTTGTTGCGTGCGAATCGTATCATCCAGCGATGCAAAGGTCGCAAGTTCGGCAATCAAGTCGAGATGCTCGACAAAGTTATCGTTACTAATCGACCAAGGATTCGCAACTGATTCTGCAACACGGTGGTAGAAGACGACGCTTGCAGGCCAAGACTTTAGCTTCGAAAATTGCTGCACAATTTCCCGACGAGTTGACGAGGTCAACCATTCGTAGGTATTCAGCAAGTGTTCTCGCAGCGCAGTCATCATGAATTCAAGCCGGAAAGGGAGCTAATCTATAGAAAAGTGCCTCTCGTTCTTGTTCCGAGCAAACTCCACAACGCTTTGAGAGTCGCTATTTATTCCTTTCACGGAGGTTGTAACGATTATCAGGAATCAAACGACTAGAGAAAAATGAGGACCGCTTCATCGAACGTGTCGTGTGCTTCCGATCGTGGCGTAGATTATTAGACGGAGAAAATGTGATGCTGTTTGTCGGTTGTTTAATGGCACTTGCCGCGGGGTTTTGGTTCGTTCTAGCGTTGCGCTATAACGACATGGTCGTTGGTTCAGCCATTTTCTTGACCGTCACAAGCACATTCACTTCTGACTTCTTTGCGGTACAGACTGGAAGTGTGACGCTGACACTGGATCGCGTGTGGATCGTTTGTCTGATGATCCAATTGGCTTACAACATCAAGTTCGGCTGGTTCATTGCCCGGCCCCTCCAGACATCCGACATCTGCCTAGCTGCTTTTCTTGGTTGGCTAATCATCCGAACCCTCATGGAACCCTTGGGCGAACAAGTTAAAGGGCAACCGTCGACGGTCATGCATTTGCTGAACGGTTATTTGACTCCTGCGCTTTTGTATTGGTTGATTCGGTTCAGCCGTGTCGATGAGAAATCGATCAAACCAGCGGTAGTGATTTTACTAGTCTTTGGTGTCTACCTTGGAATCACCGCCGTCTTAGAAATTGCAAAAATGTGGTCACTCGTCTTTCCCAAGCATATCGCAGACCCAACGATCGGCATCCACTTCGGTCGTGCTCGTGGCCCGATGATTCAATCAGTTCGGCTTGGTATTTGTTTGAATCTTTGCTTGGCTGTACTTTGGACATGTGTTTGGTGGTTGAACCCAAAATCCAAGTGGGTTTGGGGAGCGGTTATAGCGATCTCACCGATCTTGCTGTTAGGCATTTTATTGACTTACACGCGAAGCATTTGGATGGGTACCGGCGCGATCATAATCATCTCGATGCTGACGCTTTTACAAGGAAAAGTAAGAGCCTTAGCGCTTGGTGGGCTATTCGTGTCCACCGTGGTTGCTGGTTTGATTGTCGGGCCGAGTCTTGTCGCGTTCCAGCGCGAGTACTCGGAAGCAGAGACTCGCGAGAGTACTTAGATGCGGGCGGCATTTGCTTACGGTTCTTGGCAAATGTTCTGTGACAGACCCATCATCGGGTTCGGATTCAATCAGTTCCAAGTTTACAATCGTCCGTACTTGGATGACCGCACAACGAATATTCGACTCGAATCGATTCGCGGCTATGTCCACCACAACTCGTACGCGAGCATCTTGGTTGATCTCGGGCTAATCGGAGGGGCACTTTATTCGATGGTCGTGATTGCATTCGGGCGAACCACCTTCGAGTTATGGCGAAACCAAACTGCACCCCGGTGGGCTCGAGCGACTGCTTCGTTAACTTTCTCGATTGCCGCAGTCCACGCAATCCAAATGGCGTTTCACGAAGTCTCTTTTTCCACAATTGAGTACAGCGCCGTCGCCATCTCGCTGGGACTTTGCCAAGCCTGTCGCGATGACTTTCATGGAGCGGCAGTTAGCGTTGCGAAAGCTCGTGTACCATATCAACCAATGCAATCACGTTATCAACCGGGGTATGAGGCAAGATCCCATGCCCAAGGTTGAAGATGTGACCGGGGCGTCCGTCGGCTTCGTCTAGCACCCGCTGAATTTGTTTGCGGATAGCCTTTAGGTCCGAAAACAAAATTGTTGGATCTAAGTTGCCTTGGACCGCGCGATCGGCTCCAGCCATATCCCAACCAGTATCCAAGGGGACACGCCAATCAAGTCCGACAACGGTTCTTGAGTCTCCACGGAGCATCGAAGTCAGCATTGGGTTACCAGTTGCAAAATTAACCACAGGCACACCAGGTATGATCGCATCCAGGATTTGCAACATGTACGGTCGAACGTAAGTTCGATAATCCGACTGCGAAAGGCAACCTGCCCACGAGTCAAAAATCTGAACGCAATTTGCACCAGCAAGAATTTGCGAATTCAAATACAAAGCAATCGATCGCGAAAGCTTTTGCATCAGGATATCCCAAGCATCAGGAGAACTATACATGAGCGTCTTGGTGTGCAAGTAGTTTTTGCTGCCTCCACCTTCGATCATGTAACTAGCTAGCGTAAACGGTGCACCAGAAAAACCGATGACGGGTATATGCGGCTTTATCGCCGCACGCGTGTAGCGAACCGTGTCGGCTACGAATTGCAGCGGTTCCATGGACTCGAGTTCTTGGACACGATCCACATCGTTTGGCTCGCGCAGCGGATTATGAATGACAGGCCCGTCCCCTTGGGCGAACTCCAAATCCATTCCCATCGGCTCGAGAATTGGCAGCAAGTCGGAAAAGATTATTGCCGCATCGACACCAAGCTTTTCCACTGCCGTGACCATTACTTCCGCGCAGAGTTGCGAATTCTTACACAATTCGAGAAACCCAACCTTCGCGCGAACTTCGCGATATTCTGCCATGTAACGTCCTGCTTGTCGCATCAACCAAACCGGTGTGACAGGGCTGCTTTGCCGACGCGCGGCGAGCATGAATGGACTGTTATCGACGTTGGCGGACGTGTATTGAGAGGTACTTGGCATGGCAGGAATGGTTTTAGTTGGCGAAGGGCTTGGGTTAGAAAGATTGGCTTGCGAGAACTCGGTTGGCGTTATCGATCGAAGACGTTTTGCAGCAAGCACTCGAGCCGTTCTAAAGGCCGCTTCTGATACCAGATGTCCCATCTTGGGATGCTCTGGTTCGAAGTCTACGGTGATTTCCAGGTGTTGACACATCTCGGATGTCGTCGGCCCAATCGATACGACGACCATTGTGTTAAGTGCTTTTCGGAGCGACTCTTCGACGTTCATTTCCTGTGCCATTCGAATCATGTTGACGACTTGATGAGCGCTTGTGATCAGCAGGCAATCACGCCGCCCGCTCACCATCTCGCGGATGTTTTCGCGAAGCGGTTCTGTGTCTTCAGGGAGCTCCCACTGGTAAACGCGGACTTGGACTACGCGAGCACCTCGAGCTTCCAGCCCAGCTATCAGCGAGCGATTAGTGACGCCGTACTCTTGCAGTCCAACAGTCTGGTTAGCGATTGGAACCTGCAAATCAATCGTGTTAAGCAGCTCTCGCCACGTGTTTGGCTCGGGGGCCCGAAAGGTCGGACTCAGGCCAACCTCACGCATAGCGACCACCGGCTTGGGGCCTCGAGCGATCGTGGTAATGTCCGAAAGGGTGTCTAGGAACTGCTGCTTATCAATATGCCGCTCAATTGCCGCAAGAAGATGCTTAAAACCTACTCCGGTAAGGAAAATAACAACGTTGATCTCGCCAACAATCACTCGGTTTGCGAAATCAATTGCTTCGCGATTCTCGCTCAGCGGAACTTCCCGCATTGATGGACTGACAAACGGAGTTCCGCCGAACCGCTCTATCAATCTTGCCATATCGTCGCACCGACGGCTCTCTAATGCGGCAACACGAAGTCCATTGAAAGAGGGCGATAAATTGGTCATGCGATCCTAGGTAGTTTGGGGAAGATCGGGGATTTACTAAAAAACAGCAATAGCCGTTATCAGTTTTTCGATTAAGATCCTATCTTAGCAAATTTACTGATTTTGCGGATCGCCCCCCGGAAACGACTCGAACGATTCCGTGTCGATGCTAGCCGTGTCTAGAACCGGTTAGTCGCGAATTTTTATACCACTGAGAAAAAGCATCATGACCACCAAGCCAAAGATTAGTAAGTCACGCCTCGCCCTAGAGTATCTAGAGTCCCATCCCGGGGCGACTGTAAAAGATGTTGTAGCTGCCCTGTCGCAATACGAAGTAAAACTCTCAGACGTCAACAACGCCAAGCAGAAATTGCGAGCGACTTCCCCTAAACGAGCGTCGACGGGTCCTAAAAAGCGTGGTCCTAAGCCTGGCAAGGCAGCCAAGGCAACCGCAGATATCGCTGCAAAGACTCCGAAGAAGCGAGGCCGCAAGCCTCTGAAGAGAACAGCCGTTGCAAGATCGCCAAATGCCGCATCCAAGGCAGCAGTTCCTAGCGGCGGAGCCTACTCGACGATCGAGGCGGGCTTGCGTTTCATCGAAGCGACCGGATCGATCGAAAGTGCTCGCGAGTTGCTATCGCTCATCGAGCAAATCAAAAAGGCCTAGTTTGATCTCTTATCTAAGTTTATTTGCCAGAGGGATTTTAGAAATACATTCCCTGGCAAGCGAAGTATCCTAAAGCTGCCAACGTCATTGGAATTCCGTACGGGAGAAGTCGCATGCGGGGCTTGCGCTCGGCAGCTATCTGATAGAGCTGTTCTGGATCAGCAACTTCGAACCATTCGCGAATGATGAATACGAATTGATTCGCATGATGTTTCCATTGTCCGCTTGCAAGCACCATCACGATCGCCATGAGCGCACCGACGATGGTTGTCGCTACGAACACTTGCCACGTATGTTCTACGTGAACCCATGCACCAATTCCGGCAAGCAGTTTTACGTCTCCGGCTCCCATACCACCGACACTGTAGAGCGGGTAGAGCAGCAGCAGCCCTACGACCGAGCCAGCAACGCTCCAGCCTAGTCCTTCGAAGCCACCAACGGCGTAGCTATAGATCCAACCTGTGATAATCATCGGGAAGGTAATCCAGTTCGGAACCTTCAACGCCCAGCCGTCAATCACTGCAGCGACTACGAGAACTACAGAGACCAACCAAATCGGCCAGTGCTGAATGAAAGCGTCTGCGAAAGCTGCCAGTTCCATGATTTCTATGCTTGTTGATTTGAATGAGTACTTTGAATGATTGCCGCGATCCATCTTAAGATGGTCGCAAATTAGGAGTGTGGCTCGCCTACTTTGCTGGGAAAAGCCAGAACCACATCACAGCCATCAGGCCCATGAAACATCCCATCATTTGCCAGAGCCCACTAATCGCTTCGATTGGTAGTAGTCCATGGTTCATAATGCAGTCGGGTCCAAAATAAATGTTTTAAAAAAAGTGGCGCAGGCGATCGACGGTTCCTGAAGATCGCCTGCGTCGCAAAAAGGGCCGGAAACAATGCTAAGAAGCAGGAGTTCCCGAAATTTGTCCGGCAACCGAGGTGAACGTTGTTCGTGTATTGTTACCAACCGTTCGAACTGCCGTTAAGCAGATAACGATAATCAGCGACAACATCACGGCGTATTCAACAGCCGTCGGTCCGTCTTCCGATTTCAGAAAACGTTGTACTCTCGAGTAGAGATCTTTCATCTCGCCACTCCTTAAACCTACTAGCTTGCACCAGCAGAAATTACGAAGCGGGCGTACCCGAAATTTGTCCTGCAACCGATGTGAATGTGGCGGATGCATTGGTACCAACCGTACGTACTGCACTCAAGCAGATAACGATGATCAGCGACAACATAACTGCGTATTCAACAGCTGTTGGTCCGTCTTCTGACTTTAGAAAACGCTTAACTTTTGACGCGAAATTCTTCATAGTTTCCTCCGAATCATCGAACACCCCGGCATTCGAGGTAATTCGAAACTTAACTTGGTGCCCGACGCGTCGGCTATCCTGTGATGGTACATCGCCATGTACCATTCAACCAACTCGAGGGCTGTATTCGCCTCCCTTTACAGAGGCAACAATTCGAACGCGAATCGCTAAATAAACATAGGACACGCTTTATGCAATTCAAAACTTTCCTCATCAGTAAATCCCCCGCTATCGCTATATTTTCCGCGTCGTGGCTCTCTACAATCGTTATCAAAGTTCTAAGCCTACCTACATGGCGATGGAGAAGACAAAAAATGCAAACTAGCATCTAGAAAAAGCTCAGTTTTCGAACTGGGCAACCTGCCTTTCGACCAATAAATAATAATCTTTCGTAATCAAGTCGAGCTCATGAACATTACAGCGAAAAATAGTAACGCCTGGGACCGCATGGCGCGATCAGGGCACGTCCTAGCCACGCCAGCCACAGACGAAGAACTCAGGAATCCGCTGCGGTCCGTTGACGAAATAGGTTGGCTGGGCGGAAGTATCCAAGGCTGGAGAGTTCTTTGTCTGGCCGCTGGAGGGGGGCGGCATGGCCCGCTCTACTGCGCCGCAGGTGCCGAAGTAACGGTCGCGGATATCAGCCCAGGAATGCTGGAAATCGATCGCGAAGTGGCAATGCAACGAAAAATGGATATCCGACTAATCGAATGCGATATGTGTGATCTAAGTTCGCTTCAGAAAGAGGAGTTTGACCTAGTCGTCCATCCAGTAAGCACCTGTTACATCGATCGCCCCTCTGCCGTCTTTCATGAAGTAGCCAGAGTTCTTCGAACCGGCGGCTTATACATCTCGCAGCATAAGCAACCGATGAATCTTCAGGCCTCACTCGTACCTAATGAAGGCAACTACGTTATCGAGCGACCTGCCACAAGCGGCAGCATCTCCGCACAAGCAACGCTACCCAGTCGATTACGCGAACCTGGAACCGACGAGATAATTCATTCACTGCAATCTATCCTGGGTGGTATTTGTCGTGCTGGTTTCGTAATCGAAGATCTTGTCGAACCTCACCACGCGAAACCAGATCACCCGCCTGGTTCATTCGGTCATCGATGCTCTTACATCCCGCCATACATTCGAATCAAAAGCCGACGACTTCAAAACACCGTGGCCGACTCACCCGCAAGCAAACCCAAAATCTGGCTCGGTGATTAGTTAGGCGAGGATTCATTCTGGTAGCAGATGTCGTAAGACATCTGAAGACTACAAAGTCTACTTATGTTTCCTTTGACTTCCGAAGTCTCACGACTTCGGCTACCCAAAGACTACCTCAAACGAACTAATGATCTTCATCGTCGAAATCGGGATGAAGCGGATCATCGGGGTCTAAGAAAAAGTCACCGAGCCCCTGGGGAAGCCCTTCATTCTGTAGCGATCGCTTGCGTCGCTCATAGGCCGATTGCAAATCCAACGCGTCATCTCCCAAACATGCCTCGAGAGCTTCCCGCCAGAGTGCGTCTTTCGAGACCGGGTGCGTCGAGTCCTGCGACATTCGCTTCATCGCATATCGAAGCAATTGAATACCATCCCGAGCGGAATAGTCTAACTTTAAAGAATGCGACTGCTGAAGAAAATCAACCGTGAGCGACAGCATCTCGTCTGCGGCAAAAGGCAAGTGATACTGGAGTATCGAAAGCTCGTCCTGTCGATTCGGAAATCCAACGGTAAGCGTCGGTTGGAGACGACTGAGAATGTAGTCAGGAATCTCGTAAGTCGAATCATCTTGGTTCATCGTCACAGCACATCGAAAATCTCGATGAGCCGAAATGGTTACCCCAGCCACAATCGACTCGACATAACGGCGATGATCCAGCAACGGAGCCAACGAAGCCCACGACTTCTCGTTCATCCGATTCCCCTCGTCCAGAATGCAGACTCCACCGCGAATCATGGCGGTAACCATCGGCGAGGCGTGATAGGCAATCTTGCCGTCGCTTCCAAGGATTGGTGTAATCAACAAATCCTCGGGACGCGTGTCGGCGGTACATTGATAGATGTAAAGCTCTTGATTGCGAGCCTTGGCGGCGGCCATCGCGAGAGCCGTTTTCCCGATACCCGGTGGACCTACCAATCGCGGAGCAAGCGGCAAATCCTTTTCATCAACGACTAACCAACATGCCGCAAGTTGTCGAAGAACTTCCATCTGTCCAATCCACTGTGATTCATTTTGGATTGGGTTCCCCAGCGAAACGGTAACACCATCGATCGTAATCTTTTCTTGCATCTTTACTCAGTTCGAATCGACGTAATTTAAATGAACATAAACATGGTGATTGATGCGGATTGTATCACAAACAGCTTCTTGCAAAGTCGCGAAGCCCAAGTAGCCGAGTCCCTACGAAAACTTTTCAATAGCGTTTTATTCCACACTCCTGAGTAATCGCCACCACCTAACTGAATCTTTTATTCGCAACTCCTCTCTTTTCGTACTCGTACTCAGCCATCGGCGGTATTTGTGCTCGATGATACGAGTACGAGTACCATTTCATTGAGTACGACTAAAAGCACAAACCGCTACGTGGATTTACGAATTGTAAAGTCGTTTCGCGACATCCATGTTCACAACGTCCCAAGAGATGCCGTCATCGCTTTCCCCTTTTTCCGTCTCTAAGATCATGGGTAGCGATCGAAACGCTGGATGATTGATGAAACGTGCGATTCCATCGAGCGTCAGGTGCCCCAACCCTAGATGTTCATGACGATCCACGCGACTACCAGCAGGCTTTTTACTATCGTTAAGATGAATTGCAGCAACTCGACTGATCAGCGAATCGACGCTCAACTCATCAACTAACCGGTCCAGACCGCAAGCGTTTGTGAGATCGTAACCTGCCGCATGGCTGTGGCAACTATCAATGCAAATGCCAAGCGATTCGAAAGCTTCCGAGCGTCGAAAAATCTCTGTCAAATCAGCTATCTGCCAGCCAAGAGCGTTTCCTTGGCCAGCAGTGTTCTCCAGCAGAAGCTTCACCTGACTGCGAGGTTCATTGGCTGAAACCATTTTGAATATCGCATCGATCCCCTTGGCGATCCGATCCAGCCCCGCTTTACGATCACCATCGGTCGCAGAACCTGGATGCATCACGACTCCCGCTAGGTTCAAATAGCTTGCCCGTTGGATCTCGTCGACCATGGAATCAACAGACTTCTGCCACAACTCGGGCTTTGGCGATGCAAGATTGATTAAATAGGAAGCATGCGAGATCGGTTGAGCGAGTTCGTTTTTAACCGCGGCAGCCAAAAACGAACTTCGATCCGCTTCGGAGATCGGTTTTCCTGCCCACTGGTTATTATTTTTCGTGAATATCTGAAGAGCTTTCATCCCCAGCCCTCCGGCCTCTTCAGCCGCTCGATGGCAACCGCCAGCGATCGATAAATGTGAACCAATGAGTATCGACATGTGTCAGGCTATAGCGTCAAAAGGTAAAAACCGCGGTAAAAAAGTGATTCTACTCGCGATCGATCGCAGCAGAAGTCGTAAGACTTCTGAGGATTTCGCTGTTCGCGAGCAAAAGTCTTACAAGTTCTTCTACGGAATATCCTTCTCATCTGGTGCGACAGAAGACTTTCGAATTGTCCCCATTTGGCTTACGGACTACGATAGAGTAAGACATTGCAGGTAACCCGAAGAATCCCTCCCGGAAAGGAAACCCCCATCCCCGTGCAAACCCATGATCGTGCCCAAAGTGCGGCCGGCGAACTGTGCGTCTTAGCAAGAATGCTTTCTTCACGAGACGCTTCCCCCGAAAACCCGCTTGAGGAGTTGAGCGGATTGGCTGAAACGGCAGGTGCTGTAGTCGTTGGAACCGTTGTCCAGCGGCGAGAGCATCCTGACCAGACAACCTATCTAGGGAAAGGAAAGATCGCCGAACTCAAAGGTTTGGTCGACTTGCACGATCTGGATATGGTGGTTTTCGATAACGACCTTTCTCCTGCTCAAACACGTAATCTTGAGCAAGCACTCAACGTTAAGGTGCTCGACCGTAGCGAGTTGATCCTTGATATCTTTGCCAACAATGCCCGCACCTACGAATCGCGATTGGCCGTTGAACTCGCACAGCTTGAATACTCACTTCCACGACTCAAACGGATGTGGACACACCTTTCACGCCAAACGATGGGTGTTGGAATGCGTGGTCCCGGTGAAAAGCAACTCGAAGTCGACAGACGATTGGCCGAGAAAAGAATTCACGAACTCAAAGCAGACCTCGCGAAGATCGTCAAACGCAAGGAGCGGGAAGTCGCTCAGCGGGAATCGATGTCGGTCTCTTTGGTCGGGTACACCAATTCGGGCAAAAGCACCTTGATGAACGCGTTGACCAATGCCGATGTAGAAGCCGTTGATAAACTGTTTGCCACGCTTGATACGCGAACACGACGTTGGATGTTGCCAGGCTGGGGGCCAATCTTGCTCAGCGACACCGTCGGTTTCATTCGAGACCTTCCTCACCGTTTGATCGCTTCGTTCCGTGCAACCTTAGAAGAGGCTCGACAAGCAGACCTTCTGATGCATGTTGCCGATGCAAGCAACGAAGCCGTATTGGATCAAATCTCGTCCGTTTACAAAGTGCTACGCGATCTGGACATCGACGAAAAAGATACGCTTTTGATATTGAATAAAATTGACCGTCCCGGCGCAGCCGAACGCGTCAAAGTGGTTCAATCTCGTTACCCAAACGCCATTCCTATCAGCGCATTCACTCGAGAAGGCTTCAGCATGATGTCGCTGGCCGTTTCGTCTGCGTTGACTCACGATTTTGTTGAGTTAGAAGTAAGACTTCCGCCTTCGGACGGAAAAACCGTCGCTTGGTTGTCTTCCGTGAGTGAAGTCCTTTCGAAGCAATACGATGACGATCACGTCTTTGTTCGCAGTCGCATCCCTTCGTCGCACGCGGGTAGATTGGTCTCGATGGGCTATGACGTGCGAATCATCAGTGGAAAGCTGCCTCAACGAGCGATCGAATTGAATACGCCGACCATTGCAACGTTCAAACCAGTTGCAAGTATTTTTAATGAGGAACCAGCAATCGAAATCCCGCAAAACAAAGCCGCGGGATTTTGAATGCAAACGGTGAGCAAGTAGGCAAGTCTCTCCGCAGACTTGCATCTCAAAATTGCCGCTCCTAACCAATCATCACTATCTGAAGCAAGGTTTTTGCTCACAAACCCTGCTCTTTCGTACTCAGCCATCGGCGGTACTCGTACTCGAATCGTACAATCGAGCACGAGCACGAGCATGATTGTGAATTGAATGCAAATCCACGTTGCATTCGGAGAAGAAAAGTCTCAAAAACTCTGTTTTCTTAGGTGTCTAAGGAGAGACACCGCTACACGTTTAAAACTCTCTGGTTTTTGGCTTTTCGATTACTCTCTCTGCACCTTTCTCCGGTGCATCGTTTTGTTTGGCGCCTCCAAAGATATTGAATGGAACGCTGAACAGATCGAAGTTCATCGGGGGTAAGACCTTTTGTGAGCCCGCCTCCGATTTCGAAAGCGGCACTGGCGGAAGCTTTTCCAGGTCGACTTGACCAACGACAATCAACTGGCTTGAAAGTTGAGTCACATGGATTTGGCCGCCGCGAAACCACCCTAGCCAGGGGGCTCGATAATCAGCAGGCGGGAATGCCGTCTCGGGATTCATCTCTAGGCCTGCTGCATAGGGACGCGATGGAGGCAAGGTTGGCCGTTGAGGCGAAGCGTCCACAGAAGCTGGATTCACAGGCCATGCGGAACTGGACCACATCGCGTTTGCTGCTTTATCTTTGTCCGTAGAAGTCATTGCGTATTGGCCTCCGAGTGGACATTGAACAACCCCATCGATCAATCGCTCGGCAACATCTTTGGACTCGGTTGCCGGGATTTGAAACTGCGTTTGAATCGTATCGAGAAGTCGTGCGTTACCGCGCGAACCTTGCAACCCACGCCGATACCAATATGTGTTAATCCATGTCGATAGCTTGCTGTTTTCGAGGTCGGCGATTGTTGCACGTGCTTGAGCGGGATCGATTGCGGGTACCGCTTGCAGTGCTGGGATCGAGTTCTCCAGAATACTCCGATCAAACGAGAGAACGCTGAATCCATTGCCTTGCCAACGCCATGCACCTAGCAGCAATCGCGAGAAGCCATACGGATCCGGTAATCCACCGCCCAGCCCTAAAGGCAATCGATCCAAGTATCCCGGAAGCGGCCATGCTCCCAAATATCCGGGTGTCATCTGAATTGTGCGAAGCGTTTCAATCAGCTTGAGTTTTGCATTGGGAGGGGGCGGAATCATGTCTTTCACTCCCGAAAAAAGAACGTGATCCTGCACTGGAGCGAGCCCCAAAAGTGATTGGCCTGACATATGGACTTGGAGGTTCACCATATCATCAGCAGGCAACTCGATCCGTGTGCGAACCGGCGGAGCAAGCACTTGCGAAAGCCATCCATACTTGTCGCGGCCAAACGGTGCAACGTAACTTTCGATTGCAAGCCGTTCCATCGTGCCAGACGTCGGGTGAGCAAACCGCCTCACGCCAATAGCCAACGGATCTGTTTGCTGCCAGTGACTGACGTAGTAAGACGACTGCTCGACGTACGATGCGGCTTCTTCAGGCGAGCAATCCAATAACTCAACATCCGGTATCGGAATGAAGCTTCCGCGAGCACCTCTAAGTGAATCAATCCAGCGTCCGCGCGGAACCTGATCACCGCTATTTGATTGGCTGTCCGATTGCACAAGGTGGTGGAGACAAAGGTGGCGAGAAACCAAGGCGGAAGAAGCTCTTTGTCGATGAAGGACGGGATGTTGATCGCTGAAGACTTTGTAGAAGATGTCGCGGGTTTTATCGCAGGTTTACTGCGAGCGACGTTAGGATCAGAATCCGTATCGACGCCGGCTTTGGTTTCGTGCTGGTCGACTAATGAAGCCATCTCGGCCAACTGCAAGTGCGAGATTGCTCGAAAGCGTCGTCGCAATTCGATCGTGTATTGTGGCGAGACTAGCGATCGAAAAAACTGCGGCGAGAAAAAAGCGAACAGCGAGTACTCGTTCTTCTGAGGCATACTCAAGCGCGCGTACTGAAACGAGGGACTCGAAGCCATCGAGGGGCTTCCTTGATCGACCTCCAGGAATCGTTTGCACAGAGTTTTGCTAGTCGTAATGAGAATGTAATTGCCAGCTCGAGCTCGAAACGATCGAATCCGGTTATCGGGCGAGCTCAAGAAGGTGACTTTCGAGCCCAGCATTTCAAGATCTTCGAGCACGACACCCTGGTCCTTTTCCGCAGTAGCCGTTGCCGTGCGATCTCCATCAAGCGATTGCATCAAAAGATCCGGACTGGACGACTCGAACAGAACCCCCATCGCGGGGCCGTCTTGCATGTAAAGATCCAAACCGATCAACGCGATATCTTGAATGATCGCATCGCCAAACAGTTTCGCGAGAGCCGTCATTTTCGTGTTCAGCATCCGCTCGACACGCTTATCCGATTGGTAGTCGATTCCACGCAGCATGATCATCTGCGAGATCCCACGGCCTTGAGCTTCGGTCAGCTGCTGAAACCACAAGTAGTTCGCAAAGCGTTCGAATCGAATGTAAAAGCATTCGGGTGGAACGTGATTGGCAATGCTTTCAATTGGAACGTTTCTGGGCAATGCGGGAACAATAGGATCGTTCCAAAGCGGGGGCGGTGGCAGCGGTACTATAGCTTGGCCTCCCTGAGCTGAAGGCGCTAGCCTCGGGTTCCCCCCGGCATTCGGCTCTCGGTCTACCGGGACGGACTCAATACCTGCAGGCAGTTCCCCAACAAGAGTTGACTTCGAAGGACGCAAGGAAGCTCGCATCACATCATCGCGAAGACTTTCTACACCGCCAAGCAGTTCCAGTGTGGACAGCGGAATATCTCGCTGAGCCTTTGCGACTTCGCGGTTGCTTCGAAGCTCACGAGTCGGAAGATCTAGTCGCGAAGCTAACATTTCGCACAGATACGTTTCGATCCCCGGCGGATAGTCACTCGCCTCTAACTGCCGTTGAGCTTGATTCGCATAGCCATCCCACCATCGCTCCAACAATATGCGATGGATTCCACCGCCACCCGTGGATGGCGCCATCGGCTCAGGTATAACGTCGGAGTCCAGCGTGTAATCACCGGCGAGATGAATTTGCAAAGGCGTGTCCCCGACAAACAAGAACTGAACGCGGAGAACTCGCGGTGGATCAATGACTTCCTGCGATTGACGAATCACATTTCTTAGCCGATCCACGAGCCCGCCTCGACCAACTTCTCGTTCGGTTCGCATTGGCCGGGGGCTGATCGATCCGACGATTGTTCCATCCTCCAGATATTGCACCGGTTCCAGGTCCACTGCGGGATAAAAAATCCGACCTTCGCTATCCGAGACTAGGACACGTGGGATCCTCCCAGCCTCGACCGTCCCAATGGGAATCGACATCGATGCGACTCCAAACGGTTTGCCTACAATCGCTTTGAACAACTGTGTAGGCGGATTTACAAGCCGTTTCGGTTGCCCCGAGTTCGGTGCCGGTTGACCGATTGCTAAACTCGCCAAAACGAACCCATGAAACGATATGAGCGTCCCTAGAACGACAATGCCCTTGCACTGCCTGCGAAAGTAATCCATTGCTTATCGATTCTGATGTTTGAAAAGGGAAAATTTTTTGTGTTTACTGATGAAGAATTTGCGTAGAAGTTGCAGAATGCGGTTTCGAAGCGTGTACGGGACGTATTGCTGTAGGTTAAGATGATGGCCGAGTTGGCTACCAAAGGTGAAGGTCTCTTGCGATAGAGGGAGGATCCGGTCTGATGAGTGAAAGCTCTAGTTTAGATTGTAGCGTGTTGGTTTTGAATCGGTTCTATATGCCGGTTCGCGTCGTCGACGTTCGTCGAGCAATGACGCTTCTCTATCGCGGATGTGCAGAAGCCATCACCATTGAACAAGACTCATATACCAACTACGATTTCGAGAATTGGTGTGAGCTTTCTCAATTACACGCCTTGGAAAAACAACCCGGCGAAGATTACTTGAGAACGCCTCATCAAGAGCTTCAAGTTCCAAGAATCGTTCGCTTGGTTCTCTACGATAAAGTACCCAAGTCGACCGTGCGTTTCAATCGCAAGAATCTATTTGCCAGAGACGGCTACCGCTGCCAATATTGCGGACAAAGCAAGCCGATCAGTCAATTAAGCTTGGATCACGTAGTCCCTCGCTCGCAAGGCGGTCGAACTTCTTGGGAAAACGTCGTCTGTAGTTGCACGCACTGCAACTCCAAAAAAGGAGGACGAACTCCTGTACAAGCGGCAATGCGATTATTGACACATCCGGCCAAGCCTCACGCAAATCCTGGGATGGTTGCAACGCTTCAAGACCCCCGATACGCCTCGTGGAAAACGTTCCTTCCAGCGGCAGCGGTCGGCTAGCTGTGCGAATTCATACGATTTGGTACCAAAGATGCTTACTGAAAACGTTATGTGGCAACGAGCAAGACTGGCCGTCGAATTGACAGCCTGTTAGCCTCGGACTTACAATTGAACTGCAATCAACTATTTCTCACCTGCCTTGGACTATAGGAAAACAACATGGGCAACGCTGCCGAATTTACTGATGCCGGATTTGAAGACGATGTCATTCAATCCTCCTCTCCTGTGCTTGTCGACTTCTGGGCACCGTGGTGTGGTCCTTGCCGACAGATTGCACCGTTGATCGACGAACTGGCAGTTCAGTACAACGGAAAGGTGAAAATCGGCAAAGTAAACGTCGATGATAACCCAGAAACCGCTCAAAAGTACGACATCATGAATATCCCGACGTTGCTCCTTTTCAAAGATGGCCAAGTAGCCGAGCGATTCATCGGCCTACCACCACGTAGCAAGCTGGAAGCTGCTCTGCAGTCCGTCTAAGATTGCTGATGCAGGCACTCGACATTCGTTCCAGCCTGTGCTCGTCAGTTCACACGCTGGAACAAAATGCCCATTATGACCTTCGCGATGCGATAAAGAGATTTAGAAACACGTCATGCCCCTAACTTGGGAAACAAACAAACGGACAGTCACGTTTGGATCAATTCCCAAGATCATGGGGATTTTAAATGTCACCCCAGATAGTTTCTCCGACGGCGGTAATTTCTACTCGACACAACTCGCCGTCGATCGCGCGTTGCTCATGGAAGATAACGGAGCAGACATCATCGACATCGGTGGTGAAAGCACTCGACCCTACGCCGAGAGTATTTCTGCAACGACCGAATTGCAACGTGTCCTACCAGTTATCGAGCAACTTGCTGGTCGACTTTCGATCCCCATTTCCGTCGATACATCAAAGGCATCTGTAGCGAGTGCCGCTGTCGCAAGCGGCGCGGAAATTATCAATGATGTTACCGGACTTTCTGGTGATCCAGAGATGATCAGCTTGGCAACCCAGACCAAAGTAGCCGTGTGTGCTATGCATATGCAAGGTACGCCGCAAACCATGCAGGACAACCCAACGTACGAAAATGTTGTCAGCGAAATCTACGACTATCTAGCGCAACGACTACATCAGCTTTGCGACCGAGGAGTTGCAAGATCCAAGATTTGCCTTGACCCAGGAATCGGATTCGGAAAATCGCACGAGCACAACCTGGAACTGCTGCGCTGTGCAACAAAATTCCTCGAGCTTGGTCAGCCAATCTTGATTGGTCATTCGCGAAAAGGTTTCATCGCAAAACTACTCGGCAGCAAATCTGCAGACCGAACAGCAGGCACGCTAGGGGTCTCGCTCGCGATGGCAAAATGCGGCATCCACATTCTTCGCGTCCACGACGTCGCACAAACCCGCGACGCCCTCGTGCTATTCGACGCCAGCGGCGGCCTCGCTTAAACATCCTTCGTGCCACCGCAATCCAATTCGCAAACGAGTTCACTATAAGTCGCACGCTATCTTAGCGAGTAGGTAACTCACTTGCGGATTTATTTGACCGAACGCGTGCACATGTGCTACTTAGGAACCTCAGATTTTTCGAGCACTCCATCGCGATTTTTATCGAGCTTTTCAAATGAAGAAATCAACTGCTTTGGGATTTCGCTCTTGAGCAACCGGTCGTCTTGATCTGAATCCAGCATCAAAAAGATTTGCATTGCTGTCGGTCGTTTTGTTGCTGCACCTTTCTTCATTTCTGCCCCCCGTCCCAGACTTGGGTCAACTGGAACAGAGATGTGAAAGTAGCCTATCATCATCTCCTCGTAAGTCTGATCGCCCCAGTAAACCCATGAGTTTGGATCTGGGTTGTTTAAGTTACCTGCGGAGTTGTCGAAGCTGGCTTCACAGAAGATCCGAGTCCCTGCCGGCATCTTCAAATTGTCTTTCAGTCGATATTCGGTTTGCCAATTGAAATCGTAGCGAGGCACATCGATCAGGATCTCCTTGCGACCATCGGGGTAGACCGCACTGTATCGAAACGATTTGCCTCGAACATGCATGTGCGGGCTCATCGAAAGCAATTCGCACTCGGGAAGTTCCTCGGGCTGCATCGCCGCGGTCTTATAGTTGGCTTCGTTGGGCGGAATCTTTAGCTCTGGCTGAACGGAGCTTGTAGTCTGCACTTCATGCGTCACGCTGCTTGCATCGACCCTCCAGAAGCCAATCTGACTAAGGTCCGTTTGTGCGGTCCCGTTAGGCGTGTAGTGTATTTGAAAGACGAGCTCGCTATTTGCAGGAATGCGCTTCGCCATCCCCTTGGGCATCATTTCAACACGCGTTCCAGGTACATAGCCCGCAAGAAAACCACGTTCTGCATTCAAGGATTTTTTCTTGCTACCTTTGTCACGCACAAACACCAGAATGTGATGCACGATGGATGGGTTGCCAGGAACAATTTCCATCCCATTAACCCAAGTATCTTCTGCAAGCTTTGGATCGGCTACGAAGTACTGGTATTTGACATCTCCGCGAGCAGGAACTTCGAACGGTTTATCATTCATTGCGAAAACCAAATCTGGCTCTCGAGCCAGTTGCCATCCGTCGACAAACTTCAATGGTTGCGGTTCTTGGCTCGAGTCCCCACGCGGCGCACCTGCCATCACCCATTTCTTAATTGCGTCGATTTCCGAGTCAGGAAGTCGACGGTCATTCTTAAAATCCCCGTGCTCCGGACTGGCATGCCAAGGTGGCATTCTCCGATCATCGACGACCTCCGCAATCATGTCGCCCCAAGCCGCAGCATCGTCGTAGCTGCTCAAGTCCATCGGTCCAATCTCGCCCGTGCGGTGACACGAAACACATCTCGCTTGGAGTATCCGACTAACTTGATTCGCGTAGGTAACCTTAGACGCTCCTTCATGATCTTTGGTTGCTTGATCATGGGTATCGCGAGGCCCACGACCTATCAAGCAGCCCGACGCAGGAGCCGATGTCAACACGATCTCGCGCTCACCCAAAATCGATTCAATCGCGTCAACCAACTCCATTTTGCTCGCCGCATCTTTTGTGTAGCCAATCCCATATTGATCATCGATTCGACCACGATAACGTATGCGTTGCTGTTGATCGACCACACATACCTCGGGCGTCCGCGTCGCGCCAAGATTACCCGCGAGGGCTTGCGAAGCGTCTTTGAGAAACGGAAAATCGAACCCGTATTTGCGAGCATGCGCGTTCATCTCCGCAAGGCTATCTTGAACATTCGAATTAACTGCAACAAAAGCGATGCCCCGTTGATCGTACTGGTTCTGTAGCTCGACAAGCTTGGCAGAGTACAGCTTTGCAAGCGGACACTGCGTACCAAGAAATGCAAATACAACAGCCTTTTTCGACTTGAAATCAGACAGAGACCATTCTTTACCAAGCGAATCCGTCAACCGAAAATCCGTTGCGACGCTTCCTATCGATACGCTTTGCCCAGCACTCGATTTGCGATCGCTTGGGGTCGATGTTAAATCGCTCGCGAAAGCGATGGCTGGAAAAAGCCAGGCGATCAAGCTCAACGAGAAAACAAAGTGAACGCATTCAAGAGGCGCAAGTCCTGAAACGAATCCAATGGATCGGTAAGCGTGACGGTTCGCAGAAGAGCTTGATATTCGCATGATTTCACTAGCGGAATGTTTGGTATAATTACAAGTTACGTGACTACGACTTCTTCAGAGACTATTTTGTATTGTCGCAAGAAACGACCGGCGTGAGAACCCGGATTTTGGTGAAGCTTTCGTGTGCTTTACAGAAATGCATCGATTCGTTGGTGGGAGGCTCGGTTGATGAGGGTAAATTCTTTTGTTATTCGCTACCCCAGCTATGCCGTCGGAATTCTATTTCTAGCTTGGTCGCTCGATACAGCGACTGCAAACTATCCCGATATGGCGACAGTCGAACCCGATTTGATTGTCCCTGACTGCGTTGAGGGAGAACCGAGCGCTGGCAAACGTGTCTTCTGTCGCTTGCCAAATTCGAAGTCACCCGACGTCTATCGCTGCTTATATCTTCCGATCGATTGGAAGCCTGGAATCAAGTATCCGATACTGGTGGAATGGGGTGGAAATCGTTACCGCAGCGTCACCAACGATGAATCAACAGGCAAACCGGAAGACACATGTTTGGGTTATGGTATATCTGCCGGCAAAGCTTGCATTTGGCTTAGCGTTCCATTTCTTGATTCCCAAGGAAACCAGATTGCGACAACGTGGTGGGGCGAACCACCTGAGTACGACTCCAAAGCAACACTCGCCTATTGCAAGCAAGCACTTAACGATGTATGCCAACGCTTCGACGGAGATCCAAAACGAGCCATTCTTTGCGGATTCTCGCGAGGAGCAATCGCCTGCAACTACTTGGGACTGGACAATGACGAATTTGCGGGGATATGGAGAGCCATGTTCGTCTACAGCCATTACGACGGAATTCGCAAATGGTCCTTTCCCAATAGTACAGGCCAGCCAGCAATCGATCGCCTTCAACGACTAGGCATCCGCGAGCAATTTGTTTGCGATGAGAACGTAATCCAGCTTCAACAAATCCAAGCCCATGTCAAACAACATCTTCCATCCGCAAACATAACCTATCAACATACCGGTTTTCGCAACCACTCCGACGAATGGATATTGCGTCCCAGCGAAGCACGCACGAAAGCTCGCCAGTGGTTACAAGAAAATATCGAACACTGACCCAATCTTTCCGAAGAAAAGCGACCAAAACTTACCCGCTTTACTAAGTTGTAGGCTTTGTCCTCTGAAAATTCAAATACTCCGTCAACCTCGCACAATCGATTAATGGGATTTTCTATCCCCCCCGACCGACGAAGATCGACTATCGTATCGATCTTTCCACTAACCCTCAGACTTCATTTTCCTTTTGCTAATTCGCTCTGATTCAGAATTGATTCGTTTTCCTGATAAAAACATTATTATTGGTATTGCCGCTCCGAATATCATGCCTTCTATGTTGGTGCCACGTTTTTCCGATCCTTGCGATTGACCTCACGTTTGTTTGTTCGCAAATTGCCATTCATCCTGCGTTCTATAAGACCCGAATGGCAGACCTTACCTTCCGCGATTAATTTGACTACCGATGGACACGTCTCTTCCAAACGGGGCTTGATTCGATCGTTACCTTTACACCCGATGGACGTATTCATTCGTTGAATCGCGCCGCGAAGAAAATGTTTGAGGTACGATCTGAGGAAGCAGCGGGCCGCCCCGTTTCCTTAGATACTGCCGAATCGCGCTGACAAACTACTGATGGCCGCTTCCCAGAAAGAACCTGGGAGATTAGAAACGACCATTCTCCAAAACGCTCAAACAAACCAGTATCTGGATGTGTCGTTTTGCACGATACCTTCTGACACAAGCTTGGTTGGCTGCGTTTCTATTCGAGATGTTTCAGAATCACGAGCGCATGAAAATGAACTCAGGCATAAAGCAATGCATGATTCCATGACAGGCTCGCACAACCGCGCATCATTTGAAGAGCGGCTAAACACCACACATCGCTATTGCTCAGAAACCGGTAACAAGTTTGCTGTCATACTTCTTGATTTAAACAAATTCAAGGCGGTGAATGACACACTCGGGCACCACATTGGAGATGCTTTGCTGATTGAGGTCGCTACGCGATTGGAAGGGAGTTTACGCGAAAGCGATTTTGTCGCAAGATTAGGCTGCGACGAGATTGCGGTTATTCTTGCTCCTCCTTTGGATGTGTCGAATGTCCACCAAATTGCATCTAAGATCGTTAGCTCAGTCCAGCAAATCAAGGAATTGCAGGGCATGGCTATCGACACGGGCACGAGCGTCGGAATAGCCTACTTCCCAGACCATTCGCAAATAGCTTCGGAACTAGTCCATATTGCTGACGAAGCAATGTATGAAGCAATGTATACTGCCAAGCGAGAACGAGCAGGTTACCGAATCGCTAATCTTGCACCGCCCGCAGTGATTTTTCCAGAGATTACAAATGGTTTCGATACAACTAATATGACATTCCCTGTCTAAGAACATATGGCTGATATTCGCCAAAGAAAGCCTCGCTGGAACACCTAAAATTCGAGGTAGGGATGCTTATGTATAGATGCACTTAGAAGTTTTGGGTACGCTCAAAACAGGAAGCTACTCAAGTCAGTTCGCATTCGCGAACTATTTAGAGACCTTGGCAATGTTTCGAAACAAATTGTATTGACGCCCACCAAGACTAACCCGCACATGACCGGCCGGTTTTATCAAGACCCTTATCTCCGCGTCAATCTTTTGTCCGTCAACATTCGCGTTGAAAAGACGAAGCAAGCCAGCCTTCTCGTCAAGCTGCCAGGTTGTGTTGATTACTGTCGGTGTCGATTGATTGCCCAGCAGCTCTTGAACAAAGTCAGGCGAAATCGGTTTCCCGCTGTTTTCGACAACGACAACCATATCACTGAATGTCCACGATAGGTCGTTGTGAATATCTTACCAACTACTCGCGTGGCCTCAATGGAATCGTGATTGATCTAGTTGGAACATCGAATTTGTCCGGGATCGCCGCTTCAAGTTTTCAGTTTGATTGGTGGTCTGACTTCACTGGTGTCACGCCAAACTTTTTACCGATCACGCCGATAGTGACAGTCTCCTCGTTTCAAGGCGGCGGAGTGGGTGGCTCGGACCGCGTTAAATTGGTCTTTGCTGATCAAGTCATTCAAAACGCTTGGCTGCGCATCACGGTAATCGCTAATTCGAACACGGGCTTGGTAGCAAACGATACATGCTACTTTGGGAATGCAAGATTTGATGTAACCCCAACGGCTTCGTTCCCTACGCAAGTGGGGATCAACGTGTTGGATACCAATATCGTTCGCGCTAGAAATGGCACCGATCCTAATAACATTTCGAACATCTTCGACGTAGACAAAAGCGGAGCGGTAAACGTGCTGGATACCAACGCGACACGTGCAGGTAATGGCGTCAACAGCCTCAGGCCGTTTACGGCACCACTACCCCCAGCCAATCTACTCCTAGCTCGGCGTATCGATGCTGCATACGTAGACACGAGTTGGCTTGAATTGTTTGATTGGAGAAACAATCGACGACGTTCGTCGCTTCGAACAATCTGAGGCGGGGTACGAACTTTAAGTTCACACAGCATCTTTTTCCTAATAAAGCATCGTCAGCCGAACCGGCCAACATCAAAGACCATAATCTCGATCACTCGGAGCATCATCGAGTAACGAGAAATAAGTGACCAAAATTTTATACCACCTGACGCAAACTCGTCAGAAAACTCCAGAATGTGTTTGCGATCTGCATGGCTCGATTCATCTAGCAGTCACTCGTCGCCTCTGCATGCCAACTTGGAAATCCTGTTCTTGGGCGACAGAATGTAGCGAGTACTCGCTACATTCTGTCCGGAATCTCGTGAGAATCTGCTGGGCCGATTTCACGACAATCAACTCGACAATCGAACAATAGATCCGCAGTGCAAAGTGTCGTTCGATTTTTTCACCCAATGCGATTGAAGAAAGGTCACTTCTTTCCGAATGCTACGAGTTCCTTCCCCGAAGCGTCCCACATGCGCAGTAGGCTGTCCTCGCCGCCACCGACGATGGTACTTCCATTGGCCTCGCTGACGGCGGCTTGCATGTAGTCGGGGATGTTCGCGATCGAGCGAACTTCGCCGCCATCATCGGTAACAATCCGGACGCGGTTGTCACCGGCGGACGTGACGATCTGATTCGTGGCGCCGATGAACTGCAACGAGGTGACTTCTTTCGTCCAGCCCTCGATCTTTTTCTTCCGCTCGCCGATGATCATGTCCCACGTCACCACTGTGCCCTCGGCGCCTGCGGTAGCAAGTACTCGGCCATCATTGCGGAAGGCGACACCCATGACGTGATGCGTGTGGCCTTCGAACAAGTTCAACTGTTTACCCGAGGCGATTTCGGTAACGCGTGCGATCTTGTCTGCCGCGCCAGTGGCCAGTCGCTTACCATCGGGTGAAAAATCGAGGCACAGCACGGCGTCGGCGTGTTTCTCCTTCCACTTCTGTGTAGCTTTGCCGGTCGCAACATCCAAGAGGATGACATCGCCCGATCGGGAAGGCTCGCCGCCGCCGGTGGCGAGCGTTTTACCATCAGGACTGAAACGCACTGCGTTCACACGGTCGGCGAAGATCCCTTTTTGATCGATCTTGCGTTCCAACACCCAGCGCGGCGTGGTACCGGTGGTCTGCCTAACTACTTTGGTCGCCAAAAACGAGCCATCAGGCGCTGCGATGATCTTGGTTGTCGCGGAGTTGCCGGCAGCTTCCTCCAGGGGTTTGCCGCTGACTACTGCCCACACGCGCAAGGCGCCATCCTCCAACACCGAAGCCACGCGCTGAGCATCGTTGGAAAAACTCACCGCGACAGGATTGGCAGTCGACTTCGTCAAAGCCTGCTTGATCACCGCAAGGTCGGCAGCGGCCTTGTCCTGCACAGCTTTCGCCGTGGTGATGGCCGCGTTGGCAGCGGCAATGGCTTTCGCGTTTACAGTTTTCGAAAGAGTGATGCGATTCACATCGTCCTCGGCGTCCTTCACGTTGCTTTGGGCGGCAGAGACAGCGGCCAGCGCCGAGACCTCAGCCATCTTGGCGGTGATCAGTTTGTCCTGCGCGGCTTTGAGCTCTTTCTCGACAGCGGCGTCCTTGGCATCAGCGAGTTTGGCTTCGACTTCATCCACCGCCTTCTGGGCGGCGGTTTTTGCTTCGGTGGTGAGCGGGACTGCTTTCTGCTTTTCCGGCAGCACCTTACTCATCGTCACGATGGCCTCTTTGGCTTTGCCGAGCAGCACGTCGAGCGCCTTGTCCTGCGCTTCGATGCGAGCGATCTCGCTCTTCTGGAAAGATTGTTCCAGGATTTGCGCCGCGATAGTCCAATCGAGCTCCGCCATCTTTTGGGTCGAAGTGACGCTGCCGCGCAACTCGATAACGGGCTTCAACGTGGCTGCATCCCAGACGCGCACCGAACCATCGTTACAGCCTGTCACGATCTGCTTGCCGTTGAAGGACATGGCGCTGCATAAGACGGTCACTTTGCCGGCAGCGGCGATCTTCTGAATCAAATCGCTGCTCGCTGGTTCTGAAACCGTCTCCTGCGCATTAGCGGTCGGTTTAGGCGTCTCCAGCTTCCAAATCTTTACCTCGCGGAAGCTGCCGCTCGCCAATCGCGTTCCATCCGGACTGAAAGAAAGCGACTGCACCAACGCCCGGTGTGCGGCGCCGTTCTTTTCCACCGGATCACTGATCTGAGAAACCAATTGTCGAGTCGCCAAATCATAGAGGAAGATGTGGTTTGAGCGCCCGCAGGCGACGTAACGACCGTCCTTCGTCATCGTTACGCTGTAGATCGGGTCCACGCTTGCCGCGAGGGCCTTCAAAACGACCTCGCGTTCTTGCGGCACGGAGCTTTTTGCGCCTTGATCAATCCACTCCTTTAAGATCGCAATCTCCATCGGAGACAGATTCACCGCACCGGCCTTGTTGTTTGGCGGCGGCATCTCCATGTCCTCTTGGTGCAGGGACGCCTTCACGATCAGGCTCTCCTCGCTTTTTCCGGGCACGATCGACGATCCTGAATCGCCGCCTTGGAGCATCAGTTCCGGCGTCTCCATGTTCAGGTCCGCCTTCGTCGTGGTCTTGTTATGGCACGAGATGCAATTCGTCTTCAGGAAGGGATAGACGTCCCGATAAAAATCTCGCTCGGCGGCCATGACCGTGGATGTCGAGAACAGAACTAGCAGTGGCAAGTACTTCATCATTTGCCGGCGGTTTTGGGGGTGGCGGGCTTCACGCTGACGCGAATCGGTTGTGAGATGAGGATCTCCACGGTGTCCTTCGGATTTGCAGCGGTTGTGACGGATTTCATTTTGTTGGTAGCAGCGGTCATGGCCGCCTCGGCCAGCCTTCGTTTCTCAGCTGCCTTCTTCGCATCTTCGACATCGGTGGCGACGACAGGCGGTGGGATTGTAGCGGTACTTGCAGATTCCGAGGCTTTGGAAGGCGAAGGTATAATCGCCAGGCGCGATCTTGAGCGCAGCCAGATCGATCACAGCGTCGTACGAAGTGGCTTTAAGCGGGATGTCGAACTCCTTGATACCGCTGAAGCCCTCGCCGTAGGCCTTCACTTTGATTGACGTGCCGTTGAACTCATTCCGCCATGTCAGCTTGAGCGGGATTTTCAGCTTCTCTTCTGCGTTGGCCTCGAAGACCTTGTCTTCGGCCAGCATGATCGAAACGGGCGCTTGCTCGGAATCGGTCACGGAGACAGGAACATCAACGACGAGCCGCGGAGCGGGAATTTCACCCATCGTCTTCGCGTCTGCCACCGGCCACTCCATGCTGGCGAGGCGCACGGGACGCATGACTTCTTGGCCACCGATGACAGCCTTGCCGGTGATCTTGGCAAGCGAGAACCCGCGCGGTGCATTCTCATCCGCGTTGAGGACGAGGTGGCCGAAGTTCTTGCCTTTGCCGATCTTCAAACCGACGGCGCTAACACCTGGCGGCAGGTTATCCATGGTTATCTCGATCTCGCCATCGAAGCCGTCACGCCGCTGCACGACGACCTCCAGCACACGCGCATCGCCCTGGCGCAGCGCCATCGGCTTGGAGAATGCAGAGCGGTCGCCGTTGCGAAGTGTCATGTGAACAGCCCAGGCCGCAAGTGCGAAGTCGGGCGTGGCTTGGCGCACGATGAGTCGGTAGATATTGTGCGGATCGTTGCGGGTGCCGCCGAAAAGATCGCGCACTTGAAGACGATAAGTGCCGTCCTCTTTGACTACGAACTTACCGAGTACGTCCGGCGAACCGGCATCGTAGGGAGGACCGTCATAGGAGTAACCGTTGCTGGTGACCTTCATCGGCTGGACGATGTCGTAGAGTTCTGCGACGTCCGCGAAATTGCCGTCCTTGACCTGCTGCACAAGCACGAAGGGATCGGTGTTGAATCCGAGACGCTCACTAGCGACTTCCACCCACCACGTCTCGCCCTTCTTCGCCTTGAACTCATAGGTATCGACATCCGCTGCGGGGAAGAAGACGCCGCCGATATCGCACGGCAACGTGATCTTCTGCGGATCCTTGTTGTTCGGTTCGACTTCTTTCTCTAGGGCGGCGTCGGCGAGGCCGGTCGGCGGCCAGGACATGGCACTGACAGTTTGCGTCTGCGGCTGTGGTTGGGCAGGCCCTTTTTGCAATGCGAGACGATAGAAATGTCGCTCACCGCCCTGGTAGGTAAGATCGCTCACTTTAATGATGAAAATGCCGTCGGCGGCCGGTGTGAAATCGATCATGCCACCGGTGCGGTTCACCTTCAAATCGGCCCCTGTGGCATCCGCGAGAATGAGGACTGGCGTGAGACGCGAGTCGATGCCGACTGCTGCGCAATCAATCGCCACCGGCTCGTCTTTCACGGCCTGAAAGGAGTAAAAATCGACCGCCCGTTTCGTCATCGTCGCATTACAGATCGTTCCAACCGCGAGCGGCTGGGCTGTTTCAAGCGTGTTGTTCGGCTTCGTGCGCACGACCTCCGGAAGCTTGCTCACCGAAAACGCTCGCGCAGACGACACGCCGAGTCGTGACATCACCCGCGCATCATAAACGCCCACCGGCGCGTCCGCTGCAATGCTCACCGTGAACTTGTCCGCCACGCCCTCCACCGGCTTGGCGGTGATCTTGGGTGAGGAAAAGGTCAACTCGGTGACGTCATCGGTATATTGGCCGGTGATCGTCACTTCGAAATTTTGCCCGGCCTGTCCGCCCATGGGCATCATCGTGAGCAAACGCGGCAACGGCAACGTAACTTGCTGGGCGAGAGCCGAGGCAGTCAACAGAAGGCTTACAGTAATGTTGAGGATGGATTTCGAGAACATGGTCTTAATGATTGAAAAGAAATTCTTTCGTGTTCACGATCGCCCAGAGGAGGTCCTCGTAGGCCATGCGTTTGGCGCGGGCGGGATCGATCGGTTTATCTTGAGCGTCGTTGCGCGGCTTGTTCAGGTAATCTTCGGCGATGCTCAGCTCTTCGCGGCTGGGCTCGCGGCTGAAGGCCGTGAGGTAAATCTCGCGGATGCCCTCGGCACTAGGCACCTCGGACTTGGCTAGTTTCTCGGCCCGGCCGTTGGTGGCAGTGAGCTTGGCCTTGACGTCACTGGCGTTCATGAGGTGCAGGCTCTGCGCCAGGCTGGCGCTCTGCACACGTTCACATTCGCACACGCTGGCGTTGTCGGGACGACCAAAGACCTTGAGGAAGGGCGAGGCCTTGGTGTAGCTGTTGTCGGGTAGCGAAATGGCGCGAGTGCCGGGCGGGAGGTCGGCGAAATCGGTCTTCGAGACGGTGGTCATATCAATGCTGTCGAGCAGGACTTCGGCGGAGAGACGTTTCGGATAGAAGTGTGAAAAGGCTTGGCGGTCGATCGCGTTGTGCTCATTGGTCATGGCGCTGAGCTGGTAGGTGTGGCTTTGCGCTATAACTCGGATGAGAGATTTGAGATCGTAGTTGCTGTCAGTGAAGTGCTTGGCCATAGCGTCGAGAAGCTCGGGGTTCGTCGGCGGGTTCGTGTCGCGCAGGTCGTCCTCTGGCTCGATGAGACCGCGTTTGAAGAAGTGTTTCCAGTAGCGATTCACGAGGGCTTTGGCGAAGAATGGATTTTCCTTCTGCGCCATCCAGTCGGCCAGCGCGAGACGCGGGTCGTCGTCGGGCGCGATGTCGAGAGGTGGCTCGCCAAGGCCGGCAGGCTTCAGCATGACGCCGGTCTTGCGATGCTCGCTCTGCGCGATGCCGCGCTTGTGGAAGATGAGATCCTCTCCGGCGATTGCGGTCGGTTTGCGACCGATCTGGCTGAAGAAAGCGGCGAGGTGGTAATACTCGGCCTGCGTCCAACGCTCAAAGGGATGATGATGGCACTGCGCACACTGCATTCGCACGCCGAGGAAAAGCTGAGCAACATCCTCGACTTGCGTGGTCGATTCTTTGACTCGCTTATACCATGCCACCGGCGGGTTGGACACGATCGTCCCGGTGCTGGCGAGTATCTCACGGACGAGCTGATCGTAAGGTGTATTCGCGAGGAGGTTATCTCGCATCCAGGCGTGGAAGGCAAAGTTCGCAGTGATGTCGGCGGCCTCGGCACGCTGGTTTTTGAGCAGCGAGGTCCATTTGTTCGCGAAGTAGTCGGCGTAGTCGGGCGAGTTGAGCAGGGCTTCGACGGCGCGGTCGCGTTTGTCTGAAGATTTATCTGCCAGGAAGGCCTTCGTTTCATCTAGCGTCGGAAGCCGGCCTCCGATGTCGAGCGAGACGCGGCGGAGGAAGGTGCCGTCATCGCAGATGGGTGAGGGTGGAATGCCGACCTGCTTCAAGTTGGCGAACACATGCTGGTCGATAAAATTCCTCTCCGGCAGCAATTGATCCACGGGTGCACCAAGCGGAATGATAATGCTGCAAACGCTGACTTTCCCACCGAATCGTACCATCACCCCCACATTGCCAGGCAGATCGAGTGTGTTAACGAGTCCACTGACGGTGGCGGAGGCCATAGCGCTGTCGTTCGCCTCAAACAGCGCGAGCTTCGTCACATCCCGGCTGCTGCCGTTGGAATAGTGGGCGGTGACCTTGAGCTGTTGAGAAGTTTCCGGTTTTAAGGTGATGCGCGAGGGCTCGACGGTGATCTCTTTCAGCTCAGGCTCGTTCGGCTGCATATAGGGCATCCCCTCGGCAATCCAGCGGACAAGGGTGCGGTACTCTTCGGAACTTGGCTCCAGTTTCTTCCCACCGGTGTGTGGCACAATGGCCGCGCCTTTGGTGATAAGCAGGCTTTCCTCAGGTGCAGGCGGGAAGACACGTCGGCCCTTGCATTGCTTCACAATGGCTTCGTAATCCTCTTGCGGTTCGAAACCGAGCACGCTGAGGCGGAAACCACGCTGACCGGTGATGGCTTTCGCATGGCACGCGCCCGCATTGCAGCCAGCCTTAGTCAAAATAGGCTGGATGTCGAGCACGAAGCTTAAAGGCTCTTCGGCCTGAAGGCTAAGGCATAACACAAGGACTACGCTCATGAAGAGCAATTGGCGTATCATGTTACGAGCCCCGGGATCGCGCGTCCGTTGGACACGATATGTACTGGACGTCCGTTGAGGTCGTTTATGGTTGTCTTGCTGTAGTCGATTCCAAGATGGTGATAGATCGTCGCCAGGAAGTCGCTGGCGTTGTGGGGATGTTCGATTACATCCTCACCGCGTTTGTCGCTCGCGCCGATTACGCCGCCGGTCTGGATACCGCCGCCGGCCCACAGACTCGTGAAGGCTCGCGGCCAGTGGTCGCGTCCGGGCTGCAGCGTGCCCGTCGGTCCGCTAGCATCGCCAGGGCCGGTGCTGCGGTCAAAGCTGATCTTGGGTGTACGGCCAAACTCGCCAGTGACGACCACGAGTACTTTCTTATCAAGACCACGGGCGTAGATGTCTTCGATCAAGGCCGAGACGCAGCGATCATAGGTCGGCATACGGAAGCGCAGCGCCTCGAATTGGTGCTGGTTCACCGCGTGGTCATCCCAGTTCCGCACGCGACCGCAAAGTGGGCCGTTGAGGTTACTGGTGACGATCTCCACGCCGGCTTCGACGAGGCGACGTGCCAGGAGAAGCTGCTGGCCCCAACGATTGCGGCCGTAGCGATCACGCGTGGCCGGATCCTCCTTGCTCAAATCAAACGCGTCTCGCGTATTTGGGTTGGTGAGCAGCGTGGCCGCCTGGGCCTCGAACTCATCTAGCGCGCCGAGTTCGCCCTCGCGATCAAACGCGCGCTCTAACGTATCCAAGCTGCGTCGCAGGGCGAGTCGGTCGCTCAGTCGACGCGTCTCCGCTTCGTCGGCGAGTCCGATGTTCGGCACTTGGAAGTTTGGTCGATTCGGGTCATCGCTGACGGCGAACGGCGCGTAGGCGTCGCCGAGATACGCAGCACTTGAATACTCCGGCGAGGAAGCTGGTACGCCGATGTAGTTTGGAAGCGGATTGACCCGACCACCTTCCTTGGAACGCAGATAGTGAGCCACGGACATCCAGTCCGGAAAACGCGGCTTAGGCTTGTCGCGCGTGTCAGGGTCACCAGAGAACATTTGCATCGTGCCCGCTGGATGACCGCCAGCAGTCTGATTCATCGAACGGACGATAGTGAACTTGTCTGCGATCTTCGCGTTCATCGGCAGCAGCTCGGTAAAGATCGTGCCGGGTACTTTGGTATTGATCGTCTTGAAGGGTCCGCGATACTCACTGCTGGCGTTCGGCTTCGGATCGTAGGTGTCGACGTGCGACATCCCACCCGGCAACCAGACCATGATGATGGACTTGCGTTCGCTCTTTGGACTCGCTGCGTTTTCTGCGCGTAGTTTGAGCAATCCGGGCAAGCTAAGGGTCGCCATGCCGGTGAGCCCAATTTGCATGAAGCTGCGCCGGAGCGTGAGCGGTCCCGCACAACGAACAAGCGATGCAGGCAAAGAGGTCACTTGAGCCTTTACCGGTGGGTTTCTCATGTGCTGGGTACCCCTTCGACTAGTTAGGGTGCGTTTGTTGGTAAGAAACGGTTGGAACGAACGCCTACAACGGAGCCAGGCCAGCTCACATGCCGGATGAAACGGTAAGTCCGCTGCATAGGTAGGATCCCAAAAGGGACAAGGACAGCACGGAAGCGGTAGGAATTTTTTCTGGGTATCAAGCGTCAAAGACTTTTACTCAGAAATTTAACT
Organism: Planctomycetota bacterium; assembly: GCA_026692865.1. GTDB lineage: Bacteria > Planctomycetota > Planctomycetia > Pirellulales > Pirellulaceae > JAIYDQ01. The sequence continues at coordinate 16,345 of JAPLNI010000059.1, read as the reverse complement.
ATACCATGAAAATATTGAGTGTAAACAACGTCAACCGTGTGACTTTGTCCGATTTCCTGAGGCCAGAGGTTAAGTACTCGTTGGGCATGATGATCGTCTCGCTCCGGTTTTGGACGGCCTCGGGGACGAAGCGTTGCGAAAGAAATCCGAAGAAAGCTCGTTCCTTTGTTTCATCGACGCTCAAGGCCGTTACGCTCAATTCCAAGCCTTGCGTGAGACCTTCATTGCCAATCTTTTAAAGTCGGGCATCTCACCGAAAATGGCACAGAGTCTCGCTCGCCATTCCGACATCGTTCTCACGATGAACGTCTACACCGGCGCTGTGTTGGTGGACCAAGCCATGGCGGTTGAATTACTGCTAGCCCAACTTCCCCAAGTAGATTTCCGAGGATTTTTTAGCGGTTGTGTTGAATCAGGTCTGGCTGCCATCACGTCGTGAATTGTTCCATTGCTTGGCTAAGAATTCTAAAACTGAATGTAGTGGAAACGGACCGGGGCTTTTCGCGGTTTTGGTTCGCGATAGTTTGGGCGGCATGTTCATCCGTCAAGCTTTCAGAACTGTTCAAGGAGAGAAGCGAGCCTATGGCACCAGAAGGAGGAACGCGTGCGAGCTCATGTTCTGGTGTGCTTTGTAGCTTACGTAATCTGGAAAACCCTCGCACAGCTCTGTCAGCGAGCTGGTCTTGGAGAGGAACCACGACATGTAATCGCGGAACTCGCAGAGCTTCGTCTGGTCGATGTCGAACTGCCCACCGACGCGGGAATCGAAATCCGTAGCCGATGCGTTACTCGTCCGACGGAGCATCAACGAATTTTGATCGAGAAACTCGGGTTCAAATTTCGAATTATCTACGAAAATAATCTCCGAGCAAATGTAGTGGAAACGAAAACGACGAAACCCAATAAATCCAAGGCTGCTCAACCTCTAGTTGGGGAAGTTGGGCTAGCGCGGATCGATGAACTGCTTCAAAGACAATAAAAAGTGTCTGACCCGGGTCTGACCCTCTGCATTCGGCGACCACTTCACTATGCCCCCATTCACAAATCATCAAAAGTGGCACATTCGTTAAAGTTGCGAGAAACTGCAATACGTAGCGAAATGAGTTTTCATATCTTTGGGATCCAATTGAGCAGAGGAATTGTGGGTCGGGGAGTGTACAGTCCGGTCAAGTCATACATTCCTTACTTCATGGGAGAGTTTCCTTTGTAAAAGTGTAGTGTTTTGAACGTATGTTCGGCCTGCGGTGAGATGGCGGCTTACAGTCATTTTAGAGGAAAGCAGATGGGCCAAAAGTGTAGATGGTCATTGCCATTCACACGCTCGATTCCGTTTTTATTGAGGTTTTGATGTCACCTTTCAAATCGTCGTTCCAGAGCTATTGTCGGAGAAAGGGTATCGCCACTGTTGAGTTCGCGGTCATAGCGCCCGTATTCGTGGCCATCCTTTTGGGCTCAATCGAAACTTGCTCCGTCTTGTTCTTACGCCAGACGGTTGAAATGGCAGCGTATGAAGCCGCTCGCGCATCGATTGTGCCGAATGCAACAAAAACCCAAGTTGAGAACGCAGCAAAAACCCTGTTGCATGTTCGAAGCGTCAAAGACTACAGCATCACCGTCACGCCGGCAGCTTTCGCGACTGCCGCCTACGGAACGTTGATCCGCGTTGAAGTGCGTGCACCGTGCAAAAGTAACGCGGTGATGGCATCCGGCTGTTATTTCTCAAAAGATGTTGTCGGCCAAGTTGAAATGATGAAGGAGTATTAGTTGGCAAGGGGGCGAGCAGACCCCACAGAATTTCGCGCCGTCCGTTTGATTGCTCGACGAAGCAATTAAACCAAAAGCAGATGATCCCTAACAAAGTACTTCAACTGGAGTTCCGCATCATGAACACTCAACGCATCACCAAAAATCGACGAGGCGGCATCTTGCCATTGATGGCCGTCATGTTGCCCGTCATTTTGACTATTGTGGCATTCGCGATCAATCTCGCGTACTGCGAGTTGAGTCGAACGGAGATGTTCGTTGCAGCGGATTCCGCATCGCGAGCCGCAGGTCGGGAATTTGCGCTCACAGGTAATCAGAATGCCGCCATCACCGCTGGCAAAAACGCTGCCGCAAAGAACTTGGTCGGAGGCAAAGTGTTGTCGATCGACAATTCCGATTTCGTCTTCGGTGAAGCTGCTCGGACCGACGAAAAATCCCGTTATAGCTTTACACCGGGGGGGGCTTTTCCAAATGCCGTCGAATTGACCCTCCGACGCACGAAGGCTTCGAGCAACGGTGCGTTGACAATGCTCTTTCCATTCAGTCCAACGGGAACAAGTATCGATATCACACGGACATCGCGAACCAACCAAGTCGAAGCGGATATTGCGTTGATTATTGATCGTTCAGGTTCGATGGCCTATGCCGAAAACGAGAAAGCGGTCTATCCACCATTTCCTAAAGCATCTCCCGTCGGTTGGAATTTTGGCCAAGCCGCCCCAAACCCCTCGCGGTGGCGCAGCGTCGTCGATTCGGTCGATGTCTTCCTGAAGGAACTCAACAACACACCGATGAAAGAGAACGTCGCTTTATTGACCTACGCGAGCAATGCGGTTACCGACGTCGGCATGACTGTGGACTACTCCAAGGTCAAGACGGCCTTAGACGTCTACACCAAGACTTTCAATTCCGGCGCCACCAACATATCCGGGGGACTAGATGGAGGAAAAAAAATTCTAACAAGCGTTGGTGTTCGCACATTCTCAGCCAAGATCATGGTCTTACTGACCGATGGGATCGATACCACTGGTGCCGACTTAGTTAAAGCGGCAAAGTCAGTGGCAGATCAGAAAATCATGGTATTCACCGTCACCTTCTCCGACGAAGCGGACAAAACGACGATGACGAAAGTTGCCCAGGCCGCGATGGGAACGCACTTCCACGCCAAAACTGCGGCGGACCTGTCAGCCATCTTTAAGGATATCGCGCGGCAGATTCCAGTTTTGATCACCAAATAGGGATCTGAACGAACAAACAACCGTATCCGAAGAAAATCACACCATCTAGTCTTAACTTGGAGCCTTCCCACGCATGTCGCAATTAAACTCCTATCGCTCAAGAAGAGGCGCTCACACCGTGGAGATGGCAATCATCCTGCCAATTGCCTTCTTGTTTTTCTTGGGCGGAATCGAGATGGTTCGGTTGCAACTAATCCGCCATCTGATTGACAACGCTTCCTACGAGGCGGCTCGATGCGTGATCGTACCCGGGGCGACTTCGGCGGAGGCAGACAAGGTCGCCAATGACATTCTCAAAATCGCCGGGATTTCGGGAGTCAAGGTGACTGTCGAACCAAGTCCGATCTTGGAATCGACAAAAAGTGTCAAAGTTAAAGTCTCGATTCCTTCGTCCTCCAACGTATGGACGGCAGCAACGTTTTCTAAGAGCTTATCCCTCGGCTCGGAAATCGTCATGATGACCGAACGAGGCCCGATGACTCAGCTAGACGCGTATGCCGTAGCACCTCCTCCGCCGGTCGTTCCAAAGCCGATTCCAGTGCCGGCGCCAGCACCTGCACCAGCGCCTGCACCGAAACCGGCACCTGCACCAGCACCAGCACCAGCACCAGCACCAGCACCAGCGCCTGCACCGAAACCAGCACCTGCACCAGCACCTGCACCAGCACCAGCACCAGCACCAGCACCGAAACCAGCGCCTGCACCGGCACCTGCACCTGCACCTGCACCGGCACCTGCACCAGCACCGGCACCGGCACCGAAACCGGCACCTGCACCGGCACCGGCACCTGCACCAGCACCAGCACCAGCACCAGCACCGAAACCGGCACCGGCGCCTGCACCAGCACCAGCACCAGCACCGAAACCTGCACCCCCCGTCTTTAGTGGACTGTAATCTCGCTCGGGCGACAATCCATGCGAGACTTCAAGCAGTTGAATCCCGAGTCGCAAAGAACTCCCGGACCTCGTTGTCGGATGCGGTTGGCGGACCGTTTGTGACAAAGACCTCCGCGGATCAACCTTGATATCGAACCTTCTTTGAGAAGTCGATTTCGCAAGTGTTCAAAAAGCAGGGTTTGTGGAGTTCAAGACCGGATCGATTGGTCGTTCTGAGCGTGCCGCATTACGGAAAATCTGCTTAACAGTCGGGACTTTCGCTGCGCGCACTTTTAGCCCTTTCAACTTTCCGCGACTTGCACCTAAGTGCTTACCAAAACTGCCTTTAATGGCGTTTGGGTTGCAATGGTGCACCGCATGGGTCTCGAATCAGTGCGACACAAGACTTAACAGCTCCAATAGAGCGGTGATTTCGGTACGCACCCAACTGTCAAGCGTTTGCGATGCAGCGAATGGTGGCGACGGGGGGCCGTCGAACTATCCTGGACCATATACCCAGGGTGGGGGAGAAATCTTCGATGTAACGTGGATGCTTCTCGAGGACCGCAACGAATTTGGACTACTCGTCTTTCGACAGAAGGTCGAACGACGTTAGCGCAACAATGTGGTGACCACCCTCAGACCATGCGAACACAGCCTGTGGCGGAATTATTAGAATCAGGACCACGAATAGACTTCTTAGGTTTTTTATGGGACAGATTGTAACAAAGTACCAACGTATGGGATTCTTCTTCCAAACAATTCACCATGGAGAAATGGACAAGTTGGGTCTCGCTTCCGAGTTGGAGCGATTTGCCAATGATCAATGGGTGGGCACTCACTATTCCGACGCGGATGCGGCTGCCACAGTCATGGACCGCTTCCGAAAGATGGTTGATCGGAACTTCAGCTGATCGAATTACGAGCTACCAGAACCAGACGGCTGATGAGCAATGCCTCGAGGCCACGATCGTTGCGATCCGAGCGGTCGTTCCGTGCAGATTCTCACGACCTTCCGGACTTTCGTGCGCGAGTAGTTGCCACTTGCTATCGCCCAGGGTCAGGGTCGTGGGGAATACTATGCTCGATAGCAATATCGATGCTCCCAGCACGCTTTACTATCGCTTGTAGTCGGTGATTTTGTTTACGTTGAATTCGAAGAGTAGCAATCATGATCGAACAATCATTATCGCTACTGTGCGGTGGGTAGGTTAAAGCGAGTACTCGCGCGTGTTTGTCCGGAATGTCGTGACAATTTACCGGGCGAGTACTCGCGCACTTTTGTACAGAATGTCGTGACAAACTGCACTGCGGTTTGGGGGCGTCGAACCGCCAAAAGCGTAGAGAACCCGAGAATAAATGGGTAGAAACGAGAAACGCCCGGCAGTCGATCTTTCCACGCCGGGCGTTAAGCCTTTTGGTAGACAAAGTTAGAACTTTGACGAATGCTCACCGCGCGGTATCTGAACGCGTTTCATTTATCTTAACGCTTCGACAGTCAGATTCGCCGCTGATAAATAGCTGGCTGTTGGATGAATCGAGAACGAGTTCACAGATTCGACCTGCGATGCCGTCAAAATCGCCGACTGTTTCAGCACTATCCGTATCGATAACACGTACATGTCCGTCATTGCAGCCAACATACAGACGAGAAGCATCGGACGACCATACCAACGAGCGTGGTATAGAAGGAAGTCTTGTGAATCGCACCAATCGGCCGATCGTAGGCTGCCAAAAGCGAACTGTCCGGTCTTCGGCGATCGTGGCGACGACCGTTGGTGATTGCTCCGAGAAAACCGGAGAAACTGCAACACCGTTGATAGTACCGACGTGATTATCGAGCGTCCTATAATGCTCACCGGTATGGCTATCCCAAAGACGCAGCGTTTGATCGACGCCGACGGAAGCGATCGACTTTCCGTCGGGCATATAGCATAGTGCGAGCACGGCGCGAGAATGGCCTTCATAGCGTAAGCGTCGCTCGCCAGTGCGTGCATCGAACGTTTGGCAGATACCGTCAGCACTCGCGGTAGCCCATTGGTTTCCGTCGGGCGACCAGGCAACGCGGTAGATAACATCCTCATCACTCGCGACGCTCCTGATTCGATTACTAATTGGCCAACTCCACATTTCCGTGACGCCGGTTTCGGCAGGCGCACCTCCGGCCGCCAATAACGTCTGACCATCTGGCGAGAAGCGTAGATCATGAACGTGTATCAGTTCCGTTACAAGGCTTTCGACGGCAACAAGTTCAGGCCAAGATCGAATGACGATTCCGTTTTGGGATCCAATTACAATCTGCTTTCCATCCGGTGCCAATGCAGCCGCCGTGATTGGCGGATGGGCTTGTAAACACTCCGCCATTGATACTGACAGTAAGAGAAATAGATTCAGCGTTCGCATTGGTTTTGTCATATTTCCTTTCGGCGGATTCAGCCGACGAAAGGACAACGTCGCTGTTCAACCAAACAATCTCTTCGACTGTTTAAACTCAAATGATTTGGCGAATGACTTGGCCACCTTGATTCACGGGAACGGGACGACTGTCGGTTGTCCGCAGCTCTTGATTTGGATCGACGCCCAACAAGGTGTAAATCGTACACGCCAAGTCATTCGGAGATACTGGATTGTCGCGCGGACTCTCACCGACACGATCGCTAGAACCAACGACCTGTCCGCCCTGCGCGCCGCCGCCTGCTAAGACTGCACTGAAGACGCGTGGCCAATGGTCACGGCCGCCGCGCGTATTAATTTTTGGAGTGCGACCAAATTCACCCATGACGACAACCAGTGTTTCGTCGAGCAAATTTCGTTGCGTCAGGTCCTCAATCAGGGCCGAGAACGCCTGGTCAAAGGTCGGAATCAAGCCAACGCCTACTTCGGCTCCCGAATAACCATCTCGCAATCGCAATACGAGGCCTTCATGAGTATCCCAGCCCGTGTTGAGTACGCTGACGAAGGGGACTCCCCGCTCGACGAGCCTTCGCGCCAAAAGACAACTTTGTCCAAACATCTTCATCCCGTAACGTCCTCGCACGGTCGCTGGTTCCGAGGCAAGATCGAATGCTTGCTTCGCATCAGTTGAAGTCACCAGGCGATACGCTTTATCAAAGGACGACTCCGAACGAATATTACGAGCTTCAAAACCGGCTTGAGCTGTATCGAATTCGGCAAGATACTCGCGGCGACGAAGGATACGAGAGGAATCTACTTCGGGAAAAAATTCGAGATCCTGCACGCGAAAATCCGGTTTCGATGGATCACCGCCGGTGGCGAACGGATCATAGCTGTTTCCAAGAAAACCGGCACCTGCCGAGCGAGCTTCGGGTATCGCGACATACGGTGGCAATATCGGTTGATCGGATCGCAGATGCATCAGTACCGATCCAAAACTCGGGTACTGCAGAACGGGGGACGGTTTGTAGCCAGTCATCAAATATTCATTGGCGAGTCCATGCTCTCCCAGCGGTGAGGTCATAGATCGGATAATCGCGAGCTTGTCACAGACTGCCGCCGTTCGAGGCATCCATTCGCTGATTTGAATACCAGGTACATTGGTCGCGATTGGCTTGACCGGACCACGCACTTCGGCGGGTGCATCGGGCTTGAGATCGAAGGTTTCTAAATGGCTTGGGCCGCCGTCGAGCCATAGCAATATGCACGATTTTGCTGCTCTCTTCCCTTGCTCCGCGGCGGCAGCCTTTAATCGATACCAATCGCCCAGACCAAAATGAAGTCCAGTTAGACTTCCCAGACGCAGCACGTCTCGACGGTTTACGCCGTCGCAACGCCGACGATTCGAATCATTCATCACTCGCTCCTTTTAGTGGTTTTCCATAAACGATTGGCTGTTCAAAAGACTCCACACAAAATCTTCGAGTTGTTTCTTGCGTTCGTCGGGATCGACACTATTGAGACGAACATTCCATCGTTGACGCTCGTCTACATGCGGATGGCGCCCGAGGGCTCGCAGGTAAAAATCGTCGACTATGTCCTCGTTGGACTTATTCCCCGCTATCAAACCTTGAAGCCGCCCTTTTGGATCGATTAACTTTTGATTGATCAGGTTACCATTGAGCAAGTGTAATTGTGCCGGCAGCCCTCGTTCAACCGATCCGTTTTCGTCGCATCCAATCGCCCGCGAACATCGCCCGAGGATATCAAGCGACGGAGCTGGCGATAATGGATCGATGAGCAAGACAGCACGAGTAACAGCATCGCGTCCGAGAAATTCGTTAGCAACGTCCGTTACATCGGCAATTGCGTCGGCCAATACTTCTGGCGAAAGTGGGCGGCGATAGGCATGTGAGTAAAATTGGTCGTCCATTTCATTGCCAGCGACGGTCGCTTCGCTTCTTCCATACGTATTGCTAAGAACGATCAGCTCGAGCGTATGCCGGATCTTAAAATTATTTTGAATAAAATCTTCAGCTAGCCGATCGAGCAACTCTGGATGAGTCGAGGGATTCGTTTCACGCATATCGTCCGTCGGCTCTACTAGGCCTCGACCGAAAAGTGCACGCCAAAGTCGATTGACGGTTGCCTTTGCAAAGTACCGATCTTCACCAGAAGTAACCCACCTGGCCACTTCCTCGCGGTGATCAACATCGGCATTCAGATACTTTTTACCTGGGATACGAGGCACTGCAGGCTGATTAGTTCTCAAGTTGGTCACACTACCGCGGGCGGTGATCTGTACTTGTCGGCCGCGATCGAGCCTCGCAAAAATAGCGGCTAGCCCGTGGTAGTCATCCTGCGTCCATTTATCCAAGGGATGGTTATGACAGTTCGCGCATCCCAATCGCATGCCGAGGAAGAACTTACCGACAAGCTCCGCTTGTCCACGCGCGTCGGGAACCATTCGACCGAAGTTGGCAGGTCCAACCACATGCGAATCGCCTGTAGCGGTGAGTAGTTCACGGGCCATCGCATCCAGCGGCACGTCGTTGCCGATTTCTCGCCGCAACCATTTCGAGTAGGCTTTGACTCCATCGCTGTCGTTCGGTAGCGAACGAATCTGAAGTAGTCTTGCAAACTTCAGTGTCCAGTGATCGGTGAACGCATCGCTTGTCAGGAGATTCGCTACTAAGCGATTGCGCTTATCCGATAATGTATCGTTCAGGTAGCTATCGACGGTCGCGGGTTCAGGTAAACGACCGGTCAAATCCAGCGTTACTCGTCGGAGATAGGCCGTATCCGATGCAGTTGCAGAAACGGGTATTCGAAGGTCTGACAACACGCTGAGAATTTCTTCATCAATCAAGTTAGCTCGTGACTCGCATGATAAATCGATCCTACTATCGGACAAGGGCACGTTGAACTGGATCGGGACGACGCGATCGAGAAATCTTGCGATCACTACATGCTGTCCGCGACGTCTGACAGTCGCGACATAGTCGCGATCGATTTCGACGGCGGCGGGATCCGCAGAACTGAAGACTGTCCAAGCGGTCACGTCTTCGGCGGGCCCACCTTCGAAGGTGGCTATGACGCGCAGCGGGACGCTATCGGGTATCGAGCTGGCGATGTACCGCCGTGGCTCGATTTCAACGTTAAGCAGTCGCTTGGGCGCAGCCCGCGTTGCTCCGGATCGGATCCATTTTAAAATACGCTCGGCACCAGGACTTTTTTCATCCAAAGCTACATCGCCACCATGATCGAGCTGTCCTGTTGGCTTGGTAAGCAATAGACTTGCTTCGGGATGCACAAGGTTGATCCGCCGACCCTCATAAGCCTGTTTAATTGCCTCGAAATCGGCAGCCGGATCGGCGCCTAACAGCGATAGGTGAAAGCCACCGCGTCCTGCCGCCGCACCATGACATGCCCCAGCGTTACATCCAGCCTTGGTTAGAACCGGAATGATTTGGTTGTCGAAATGCACTGGGTGATCGACTGGGCGATCGACTGGTCTTTCAACTGGTCTTTCAACTGGGCGACCCACTTCGGCTGCCATCAAAACAACAGCCAGCCAGCCAGCAATACTCATTGTTTGTCTCCGGAAGTACGCTTTTCGTCTTGTTTCTGACTCGAGGCATCACCGTAGGCTTTCGCCCATTTATTAAGATATTCTTGAGCTCGGGCCGTACCGTAATCACTCAGCTTACCGGCATTGATGATCGTATTGGCGATTCGCCCTACTTCAGTTCGAACTGCTTGATCTTTCTCAACCAATTCTTCGACTGCTTTGGCTGCATTATCGACTTGTTCCGCAGTCGCATCGCGGCGAATCACTGGAGCGAGCAATGGACGCAAGTCTTGACTCTTTGTCATTGGAGCTTGCTTCTTCATTGTCTCTGGCATCCCTTCAAGCTCTTCCAGCTTCGGTACGGTTCCTCCAGCGACGGCTACGATGCTTTTCAGAATCTTCGGCAAGTCAGCCTGCAAACTCGGTTGTACCAATGCGTAGTTGGCTGTTACCTTTCCTTCTTTCCCAACCAGGATGGTGAGCATCACGTTTCGATTTAGTCCATAACTGCCCGGACCTTCAAGTCCATCGACTGATATGCCGATGGGAACTTGAGACACCAATGCATGCCGTATCTTTTTAAGACTGGTTTCAGCTTCAGTTGGGTCATCATCCAACCAGACGACGCCAGTGGCCAATCCATCCTTGGCGCGGTTGAACGCATATTGCGAAAGAATTCGAGTCATGCTGACCGATTGACGATTGACGTCATGGACGAAGATCAACACGATCGGCTTGCCGCCTGCTTGAACGACAAAATCTAAATCCTTTCCAGCATCCTGATCGAAGACTCCTCGTACCGTGAATGGAGAAAGTCTTTCTCCGACTTGCGGTCCAGAAAAGATAGACTCGTCACCATACGAATTGCCAAGAATCCCGAGCGACAATGCGATAAGCAAAAGATAGGCCGGAGATTTCATCAGAGAATTCCTAAAAGCAGGTTGAGAGGTGAGGAATGGAACCGTACCAAAGTCTAGATCTTATCATAACCGAAGGCCTAACTCCCGGGCATTTCGCGCATCATGATCCCATGCTTTGAGAAGCGCCAGCGATCCAGCGGCAAGTCCACTATCGAATTGGATTCGTTGCCGACGATGCGTGCGATTCGTAGGACTGGTATCGACATGTAGGTTCATCGAATAAATGCCGAATGGATCGGGCGAATTTGAGTAAATTCGAGCCGTTGGAGACGTAAAACATTCTGCGACGACATCGATTCAAGCCGCCTTCTTTACATAAGAGGATATCAACCTCAGTTTGCCCGGTTGCAACCGATCTTGGATTATCGATCCTCCGAAGCGGACGCTGCTTTGTAAACCTGTATCTCGAATCAAATCTAAATCGTGGGGCATGGCCCGCGAACTGAGATATAGCGATGGCACCTGGTCACCGGTCGGTGTGAAAGTCGCCGTCTACAATGTCTGTGACAACGTCTCGCTTACCGCCGCGATACGTGCGAGCGGAAAGCCAACGCCGGCTTTCTGATTGTAGGGTTGTAGATAAGCTGCTTGGTTGGCTGCTGTATCCGGCATCGATACAGTTGATCCATCAAACATGTATACACGGCGTCCTTTCCAAAGCCACCTTGAATCAACTTTCGAATCCAGCTTTCGTCCTACGAGCCGAGCCACCGCCGAGCAAAACTTCTCTGCAGTCTTTTTCTGGCCTGACAGTAAGCGCCCGTCTCTGACGAGCATGGGGCTTGCTTACGAGAGATTCGATGTGCTAACAAGCGAGCAACAGCTGCCCGACAAGAATGATCGGCACTGAGAACTTGTACTAGAAAAACCCTAAGAGTAACTAGTAACTAAGGGTGGGTAGATACTGTCATTCCAGCGCACTTCGATTGCTGTCAAAGCCTCTGAAAAGCACTCTTCTGAAAGAACGTCCGTAAACGGCAGATTTCCCTCCTGTAGAAACTGACTTCTGAGGAAATTGAACTGCTGCTGAAACCAACCATCCTTAGAATTACAGATCCTGGGCTTCCTAGCGTTTATGGGACTGTTGCAAGAACCATTTACGCAGGTGAGGCCTTCTGTGTATATGTCATTTACCTGTTGCGACTTACGACAAAGCTACGTGCCATTCGTTTGGGGTGACCGGAGCAGCTTAGCAACGGCGTTTGCCGTGCCAGACGCAAACGGCGGCCTTAAGAGACTAGAGTCGCCGTATGCCCATTTTTAGAAGCGAAGATCCTCTGACAAAGGGGGGCGAGAATCCCCGGCGTCGAGGTAAAACACGGGTCCAAGGTCATTGCGCGAAGCAATCAAGGTGGCCAGCTTGGCGAAGCCGCCGGGGGCTTGTCTAAGTTTTGGGATATAGATCGTCAACGATTCGTAGCCCAACTTCCCCAACAAGAATTTTGATAATTTTCTTTTTTGAGTTTTTGAAGGTGTAGTGTTGTGATTTTTTCCCATGGATAGCGTTGGGAATGGCTCAATGGTTCACGACTTTCTGAAATCAAATGTAGTGGAAACGGGCCACCTCTAGACCGGGCTATTTCCGCGGATAATTTCTCGGCATGTATATCCGTCAATGTTTCAGAACTGTCGAGGGCGAACGCCGAGCCTATTGGGCCTTGGTAGAGTCGGTGCGCACCGAACGTGGTCCTCGTCAGAATGTTGTGGCATGGCTAGGTGCTTTGGACCAAGCCGGGCGGCTTGGGGGTATTGAAGGCGGCTGAAAGCAACCAAGACGATGTCATTAAAAGCGACTCGTCCGCAAGCTTCACGCAGCAATCACTTTTCGAATTCGAGGACACGCCTGTCGAACCTCGTTGGGTTCGTGTTAACGCTAACGCCGTGCGTGTTGAAAACAGCCGCTCGTTCGGTGGTCCTTGGCTAGCACTCCAACTAATCGAAAAGCTCAAACTCGACGAGTTCTTAAACAAGCAGCTTCCTAAGGGCAAAGAGCAAATTCAGTGGTCGATTACAGCAATGATTCTCGTCATTGCGAGACTATTAGATCCTTCGAGCGAGATCTATATTTCGGAGCAATGGTATCCCAAAACTGCACTTCCTGATTTGCTTGGCGTTCCAGCAGATCGCGTGGATGACAATCGTTTATACCGGGCGTTGGATGAGCTTCTTCCACATAAAGAAGCATTAGAAATCCACATCAAAAACCGAATCGGAGAGCTCTTCGATATAGAATATGACTTGCTGCTTTACGACGTCACAAGCACCTTCTTCGAAGGACAGTGCTTAGGCAATCCATTGGCCAAACGGGGTTATTCGCGTGACCAACGTAGCGACTGTAAACAAGTCTGTATTGCATTGTTTGTTACGCGATGTGGAATGCCTTTGGGATAAGAGGTTTTTGCAGGAAATACAGCGGACGTGACAACTGTTAAGGGCATCGTCGAGATGATGGAAAGGCGACACGGAAAATCGGATCGCATCTGGGTGATGGATCGCGGCATGACCTCCGAAGACAACCTGGAATTCCTACGGCAAGAGAACCGCCGATACATCATCGGAACGAATAAAGCTTTACTTAAAAAGTTTGAACAAGAACTTCTCAAACAGGACTGGACTACGATTCGCAACGGTATCGAAATTAAGTGGTGCAAGATGCGCAAGGAAGAGGATTCAGATAGCACCGACGAAGTAACTGAGACGTTCACTCTATGCCGTAGCCAAGATCGGAAAGAAAAAGACAAAGCAATCGTGCAACGCGCTGCCGACAAGACAGCAGAACGACTCGAAACTATGAAAGCTCGATGCGAAAAGCAGAACCGAGATCCGTTGATTGTTTCTCGTGAGATAGGAAGACTCCTTGGACAAAACACTCTCGCATCGCACTTGTTCGAAGTTGAAGTTGAAGTTGAAGTTGAAGTTTTGACGAATAAGGATAAAAAGTTTGCATTGATCGATTGGAAAAAGATCAAGCCAGCAACTGACTGGCATGATTTAAGCGATGGTTGCTACCTTCTACGCACGAACGTCACAGACTGGAGTGACGAAGACCTGTGGAAGGCCTACATCCAGTTGACTGAGGCTGAGGATGCATTCCGAATCCAAAAATCAGATTTGAGCATCCGTCCAGTTTGGCACCAAAAGAAGACCGTGTTCGATCGCACATATTTGTGTGCTTCTTGTCATTCGTACTTTGGAAGACGCTTGGTCAACAACGCAAGCGAGCCGGTTTAAGAGACGAGCCACGGCGAGCTATTTCGGAGTTGTCTGAGATCCGAATGGTAGACATATTACTTCCTACCGATAGCGGGCACGAAATACGAAACCGGTGCGTCGCAAGGCCAACTGAGCATCAACGCATTCTGATAGAAAAACTTGGCATCAGATTGCCCACTCGAATTCGTATGGGCAAAATGTAGTGGAAACGAAAAAGCAAAAAACCAATAGATTTATCATTCAGTCGCGACTTGTTGGGGAAGTTAGGCTAGTCCGCGCGTGTCAGCCCCTTTTCTAAACAAATACTGACTAACGGATAAGAATCTGCGATGTCACCAAAATCAGCCCACAAATTCTACCTTACGAAGCAAACTATCTTGACGAACATGGTAGAACTTTGGGGATGCTGATTCGGGCCTAGGCAAGTGAATCAGCATCGACGTATTGCAGAACGAACACTCCTTCCCAATGGCCACCCTCAAGCGAGAATACGATGATGTTTGAGCACACTCTCCCAATTCATTGGATGACTTGGCTTCCTTCACAGACTGTCTGGGTCTTGGCCATCGTCGGCGGATGGCTATGGGCCGGAGAATTGTCGATGGCTGCTCAACCACCAAATGTCATTTTAATTCTGGCTGACGATTTAGGGGCAAAAGAATTAGGCTGTTATGGCAACGCGGAGCATCATACGCCCAACCTCGACCGGATGGCGGCGGATGGAGTACGCTTCGAAACGTTCTTTGCGATGCCACTCTGCACGCCGACTCGCGTTGCCTTGATGACAGGCCAATATGGCTTTCATAGTGGTTTCCTAGGGATGAGCAACAAAGCATTTCGACCGCCTCAGAATACGCCCGAAGCTTCAATCTTCAATCACTTTACGGTCGGTGATTTGATGAAGTCGGCGGGTTACGTCACGGCCCAGGTCGGTAAGTGGCAGCTCGCAGGTGAAGTTCCGACGCTCATTCATGACTGCGGATTCGATGAATACCGCATGTGGGCGTATGAACATAACTTACCAACAGGCGTGACGCACGATGCGTCGAAGTCGAACGAAAATGGGAACCCACGATACTGGCATCCTAGTATTGTCGAGAATGGTAAGCACTTGCCGACGACGGCCGATCAATATGGTCCGGATCTATTCAATGCGTTTGCCATCGACTTTGCCAAGCGTCACAAAAGCCAGCCGTTTTTCATTTACTACACGTCGGTCCTCACGCACGGTCCTCATGTCGAAACGCCTGATCCAAATCATGCAGGCAAGAAGCTTGAAAGCGGCTTTAAAACGAATCTCGAGTACTTCGATTATCTGATGGGGCAACTTCGCAACGGACTGAAAGCTGAAGGGTTGGCTGAGAACACTTACATTCTGTTGGTCGGCGATAATGGGACCGGTGGCGACGGTAAGGGAACCGTTACGGAACTTGGCGCGCGAGTCCCCGGTATCTTTCTTGGGCCAACGGTGAAGAAGGGACTTACGTCGATGGCCGTCGCTGATCTTACCGACATCATGCCAACACTGGCGGCCATCTCTGGGGCGAAGCTTCCGACCGATCGACCGTTCGATGGCCACAGTCTCTTGCCGGTGCTGAACGGTGCGCAAGTCAAGCATCGCGATTGGATTTATAGTCATCTCGACGACGGGCGTTTGCTGCGTGACGATCGCTGGTTGTTGCAAATTGGGATGCACGGAGCTGGCGAAAAATTCTTCGATTGCGGTGCCAGCCGCAATGGCATAGATTACACGGATGTAAGCGATTCAAAGGAACCTCAAGTCATTGCTGCACGAGCAAGATTCGCCGCCATCTTAGCGACCATCCCGGAACCAAAACCCAATGGTGTCGAAAGCAACAAGCCGAAAGTCAAAGGCGAAAAGAAAAAAGTCAAGAAATCAAAAGCCATCGAATAATTAGGGATCAATTCAATGAGTAGATTCAATCCCTAAACATCTCCGTAGGCAATGTCCTAAATCTCATCGTCAGTCAGCAGAAATCCTTCGCCTAAAACCGTCTATACAGGCGACAAACGCTGCGATTCGAGATGTTACGACCGCAGATGGACTCAACCCGAGAAGGAGAGACTCACTTGCCTGCGTCGGTATGCGCGCTGCTGTTTTCAATTTTGTCCCGCATGCCCTTGCTGCAGTAGAAAATTTGAAGCGCCATAACTCGGATTGCTGAACCTGATTAGCGATCGGAACTATCTTGCATTCGTTGCTTTGATGGCGATAGTGTTTGACTTGTGCTTCACATCTTTTTCGCGATCGTCGAGAATGACGTAAACGCCTTCCGATCGGGGGTGACCGGAGCGAAACATTGCCGCTAGAAGTTCGGTTTTCAAGTTTAAATCTTGTTGCCTCGACT
>JAPLNI010000058.1:656072-688801 GCA_026692865.1 Planctomycetota bacterium | reverse complement strand
AAAGAGCATGCGTTTGATACCGCCATCTTTGGCGACTCCGATCCAAGTATAGTCGTCGATCATCGTGCAGAGACCGGCGCGTTGGCCGTCGATCATGTTCGCGGTGTCGAGCTTCGTGACGATGTCGGACTGGGCTCCGTAAAGGCGCTGTACGAGCGTATTGTAGGCAAAGAGAAGATGGTCTTCGCGATAGTTGACCTTCGTGCGGCCGAATTGAGAAATGCCGCCCTGGGTGTTCAGATGCCGCGCCGTCAATCGAAAATGTCCCGACCTCGCGGTGAGTGACCAGCACGAGTCGTCGGAGTCGTGATTCCAAGCCCATTGGCCGCCGAGTATCGTCGTATCAAACTCATCGGAAGGGTCCGCCGCGTTGATGGGTTGGATCGGCAGCTCTGGCTTGGTGTAGGGCTCAACCGACCAGCGCGATTCGCCATTCCTTGCGCGATAATCCGAGCAGCATTCTCCGGATGATTTCCAGTGATATGCTCCATAAACTTCGGATCATAGTAGAAGAGAGTCATCTCATCATTCTCTAAATCATAGGCGGATTCGAAAAGTGGCTTCTGCTCGAAAGCAATCCTAACAAATTCGCGGGAGTGGCGATCCGGAGGGTTCGTCAACGGGTTGAAGGACTCCCAACATTCGCTCGATTACGACCGGCGAAGATTGCCTTCGTAATACACAACCAATGGCTTTTGCTGACCCGGAAACGCGATGTGATTGCAAGACTTCGATTGCCAAGTCGACCGAGGCTGGTGCAACGGCCGCGACAAACGTCCCTTCATTGGCTACGTAGAGTGGATCCAGCCCAAGTAGTTCGCAAACTCCTCGAACTTCAGGCGAGACAGGAATCTTAGACTCATCCAGCTTCATGCTGCTATGCGACGCTTCGGACCATTCATGAAGAACGGCAGAAACGCCACCACGGGTCGCGTCGCGCATCGCTCGTAGATCTCCGCCAAGTGCATCCAGTAAAGCAGCACAAGCATGATGCAAAGCCGCACAGTCGGACTGAGGTTCGGGCGTTAATCGCAAGTTCTCTCGGGCTGCAAGAACGGCAACGCCATGCTGTCCAATCGGACCGCTCACGAGAAGGATGTCTCCTTCTTGAATGGATTGACAACTGAGATGAGTTTGAGAGCGAAAACGACCAACACCTGTCGTATTAATAAAAAGTTTGTCAGCAGCTCCACGCGGAACAACTTTGGTATCGCCCGCCACAACAGCGACTCCACATTCTCTTGCCGCTTTTGCTACGCTTTGAAGAATTCGGTCGAGAATTTCAAAGGGTAGGCCTTCTTCAATGATCAAACCTAGCGTTATGCACAAAGCCTCTGCGCCGGCTACCGCCAAATCATTGACTGTACCATTCACTGCCAACGAACCCATATCGCCGCCTGGAAAGAACAAGGGCGATACAACATAACTATCTGTCGTAATTGCAAGTTCACCGGCCCCATTTGGAATTCGAACGGCGTCTTCTATCGTCGAGGTACCAAGAATCGGTACGATTCGTTCATGTATAAATTTACGCATCAATCGTCCGCCTTCTCCTTGTGCCAGCAATACGACATCCTTTGCTGTACTCTCTGATGGACACGTTAGGTATAGCGTTTTTGCTTCGTTGAGAAGGTTGTTGATAGGATTCATGATGCGCATTCGATCGAGACAACGTAGCTTCGGTAGCGCATGTATGCCGAACAAGCACCTTCACTCGATACCATCGGCGCGCCCAGTGGGCTATCCGGGGTACACTGTTTGCCAAAAAAAGGGCATTGCGGCGGCTTTATTTGGCCGGACATAACTTCCGCACTCAAACAAAGCTCGGGCGCGTTGCGTTTGCTCTCGTTGCTCAACCCAAAACGAAGCTTTGCATCAAAATCAGCGAATTCGTCGCGTAATCGAAGCCCGCCACTTTCGATGATTCCGAAGCCTCTCCAATCGCAGTCGACAACTTCATAAACCTGACTTAGCATCTCTTGAGCAACGAGATTGCCTTCGCGACGAGCGCTCCGCGAATAGCAGTTGATAACGTTTGGGTGGCCATTCTCCAGTTGCCGCAATGCCTCAAGAATTCCTCGCAATAGGTCGAGTGGTTCGAATCCTGTAACGACAACAGGAACTCGAAACCGGTCTGCAAATGCATCGTAGCTCTTATATCCCGTAATCGTACAAACATGCCCGGCGGCTAGGAAACCTTCGATACTATGCTTGGGGCTCAGCATCAGCGCTTCCATGGCAGGGAGTACGCGTACATGGGAAACCAGGAGACTGAAGTTAGTGAGTTGCAATCGCTTGGCTTGAAGCACTGCTAGTGCCGTCGCGGGGGCAGTCGTTTCAAATCCAACTGCAAAGAAAACGACTTGCGCGTCTGGGTTGTTCTTGGCGAACTGCACTGCATCGAGCGGAGAGTAAACAAACTTGACCCGCCCACCGCGGGCTCGAGCACTTAGCAATGACTCTCTGCTTCCCGGTACTCGGAGCATGTCTCCAAAACTTGCCAGAATTACGCCTGGAAGGATCGAAAGTTGCTGCGCATCATCAATCGCTTTGGAAGGGGTGACACAGACTGGACATCCTGGACCATGGATCAGCTCCACGTAGTCAGACAAGGCATCCTCGATTCCATACCGAAGGAGACTATGCGTCTGCCCTCCGCAAATATCCATCAATGTCCATCGTTTCGAAACGAGTGAGCGAATCTGTTCAACAAGCTGTTGAGCGAGCAATGGGTCACGAAATTCATTGACAAACTTCATGCATAACCTCCCAAGTTAGGCTTGCTTGTTTCGCAATCATCCGATTCGAGCAGATTTACGCGTTGTAGTTCTTCAAAAACACGGTTGGCTTCTGATTCTTCGACAAGAGAAATGGCTACGCCTGCATGTACGATGACGTAGTCGCCAATTTTCGCATCGGGAACGCAAGCCATGTGACAGGCTTTGGCAACTCCGTCAAACTCGACATTGGCTAATCCAAACAACGGATCATGATCAAGCCACTCGACTACTTTTCCAGGTACGCCTAAGCACATACTAGCTTCTCCATTCGAGATGCCGCAACAGCCAATTGTCCGATCGCCAGTCCACCGTCATTGGGTGGGATTCCGCAAGGCATAGCGTATTGAGATGACTGTTCGCGAAGACGTTTGTCGACCAACTCGACAAGCGTCCGGTTTTGAAATACACCTCCCGCGAGCACGATCGGCAATTCAGGAAAGCGAAGACCAATCGACGCGATGCCTTCCGCAATGGCCCGATGAAATTTCATGGCGATTGTGCCTTCGGGAAGACTCGAAGCAAGATCCACGACCAACTCCCGAACGAGAGGCCGCCAATCAAGCTCGAAAGGCGATTCGTCGCCAACAATAAAATGGTAAGCATCCGAGATTTCCAGGTTACAGGTGGACTCTAGACGCATGGCGGCTTCACCTTCAAAGCTTACATGGCCAACCCTACATACTAAGGCCGCAATACCATCAAACAAACGTCCCATACTACTCGTCCGGAGTAAGAGCGATTCTCGATTCAATACCGAAACGAATTGTTCGATCCGAGCTCGATCGACTTGCCAATTCGACAGCAGCGTTTGGTCGACTAGCTCCATTGTTTTTTGTTCACCTATGGCATCCATCAAGAGCGAAAGAGATATCCGCCGTGGCTCTCTTGCGGCCAAATCCCCGCCAACGAGGCGAATGCTTCGCAAATGACCGACGCGATGAAACGAAGTAGCATCGGTAACCAATACTTCGCCACCCCAAAGCGTTCCGTCGCTTCCCAAGCCCGTCCCATCAAAAGCAAAACCAAGAGCAGTACGCTTCATCCATCCTTGCTCTACCATCGCCGATACAACATGCGCATGGTGATGCTGAATGGTTTGGCACTCTAGCTTACTCTTCACATTAGCTATTTGAGAGGTAAAGAAGTCAGGATGCTGATCACAAACGAACCGTGGCAAATCGCAGTTCATTAGAGACATCAACGCGTTCTCCTGCCTCAGGAATCGTTCGCGGCTCTGAACCGTATCAAGATCCCCGAGATGCGGTCCAAGCACCGTCGCATGCCCATTCGAAAGAGCCACTGCTGACTTCTGTTGACCGCCTAGTGCAATTACTTGGAAGGGAGTGTGATACTTGATCGACATCGGTGCCAAGCCGCGTGCAGCCCGAAGCGTAACGAGCCGGCCGGCCATAGCCTGCACAACGCTGTCGTCGATCGGATTCACGATCGGACGGTCGTGATGCAAAAAGCAGTCTGCGATACCGGAAAATTTTTGAGTTGCCTCTTCCTCTCGATACTCCAGCGGTTCGCCTTCGATATTGCCACTGGTGACAACTAAAGGGACTTGTGTTGCACTAAGCAACATCGCATGCAAGGCCGTAGTCGGAAGCATCGCTCCAACGCTTCGGAAACCGGAATGAATGTTTGATGCCAAGCACGAGTTCGCCCTATATCGAAGCAAAACGATCGGGCCTGCCGGACTTTTTAGAGCAGCCTTCTCTTGTTCGTTGAGCTCGGCAATAGTATGAGCCGCTTGAATCGAAGCGACCATAAGGGCAAAGGGTTTCGATCGACGATGCTTACGAACGCGCAGTTGATCAACTACGGTCGAGTTCGTAGCGTCGCAGACCAACTGGTATCCACCGAGTCCCTTCAACGCAAGAACTCTTCCTTGAAGAATGGCTTGGGCTGCAGCTGCGATTGCCTTTGAACTGTCTTGCATCACCTTACCATTTTCTTCAAACCACAACGTCGGTCCACAGTCTGGACAGCAATTCGTTTGGGCATGAAATCGACGGTGGGTTGGGTCGGCGAATTCAGCTTGACATGCGGAGCACATTTCGAAGGCGGACATGCTCGTTTGACTACGATCATACGGCATGGCGAAAATGATCGAATACCGCGGACCACATTGTGTACAACTATTGAAAGCGTAGCCAAATCTCCTGTTGCCAGGTGTTTGGATTTCTCGCAAGCAGTTTTCGCAGATGACCCGATCACGAGGAATTGCAAATTGCACTGCTCCTTCCGAGGCACTTTGAAGAATTCGAAAATCTTCGGTTCGCTCGGCATTGAATTCTATTCGGACACTCTGTGATACGTTTGGAAAATGCTTACTAAGCGACTCACGAAAAGCTTGGATCGCAACATTCGGTCCATGTAAAACAATATCAACACCTTGTCGGCAGTTTCGTACGGAACCATGGAGGTCAAGCTGCCTTGCTAGGTTCGCTACAGTCGGACGAATGCCGTATCCTTGAACGTCGCCGATCAATTGAAGATGCGCAGTGGTTTGATTGTCAGTGGACATTGTCGCTTTCATAGCTCACCTTCGAACTGCTTCAGCATCTTGATGCGTTGTCCGTCAAGCCATTGACACCATAGAGCGATTCCGCCACCATTCAGTGCTGAAACCTGCAGCGTTTCTAACTCTCCTTGGATGCGGCCTGCGTCCGCGATAGCATTCGCGACGACAAACGGGACGTACGGGAGCAAGTCGATCTTCGAAATGACCATCGCTTGGCTTGTCCGAAACATTTTGGGGTATTTTCCAGGTTTATCGTCGCCTTCGGTTGTGCTGAGAACTACCACTCGAACGTGTTCTGCCAAGTCGTGCGAAGCCGGACAAACAAGATTGCCGATGTTCTCGATGAACAAGAACTCGTAGTTCTCATGCGGAAGTTCGGCGAGTCCACGCTTTACGAGTGCCAGTTCAAGATGGCACGCACCTCCGGTTGTCAATTGTCGGACTGGGGTAAATGGAGCCAGCCTTTCGGCATCGCGTTCGGTCGCGATGTCACCGACGAGAACGGCCATCTTCCGAGTTCCAGCCCAGTATTTTGCGGTCGTTTCGAGTAAGCTTGTTTTCCCGGCGCCAGGTGAAGAAACCAGATTTATCACCAATGTACCTTGGTTTGTAAAAACCTTTCGTAGTTCAGCTGCTTCTTGCTTTCGCTCGCTAGCAATGTCACGGTTGACTTCGATTGTCCGCGTTGTATTCGCCACTTTAGTTGCTCAGCTTTCTGGATAGGGTGTCTTTGATAGAAGTTGAACAAAGAGTGGAAACAAGTTCTTCGACCTCTAAGCGAAGCAAGAAAAACCCGTCCCCATGGGTTACTCGAATGGACGTTGAATTACACTTCGGGCAGAAAAAGACGAAGTCAACGATTTCAAAATCATGGTTGCAATCAAGACACCGGCCCTCTAAATGCGATTCTTCGATCTCCAACTCGCAAGACTTCAAGCCGAACTCAGTTCTCTTGTCCTGAAAGGCTTGAGCAACTAGCAGTGGTTCAACACCGGAAAGTGGTCCAGTGGAGACGACGACCCTCCGAATCAAAGGCGGTGGCAATGGCTTCGCTGCTTCAAGAACTTGAGCAAGCAACGAACGAACCAGCGATACCTCATGCATGGCATAATTCCTTGGATATCACCGTAACGCACTCGTTGATGCGTTCTTGCATCTCCACACCAACATCGCCATTCTTCTCCACTGACGATATCGATATGGTCCACAAGGTGAGCTGCCGTGGCAATCGATGCAGCGTAGCGGCCAGTTCAATCGCTGACAGTAGGTCAAGCTGATGTGACGAACTGGATCTCAGAGATTTACGAGCAGAATCTGCGCTTAGCGAAGAGGTCGAACCCACGACTGAGAGCTGCACCTTACCAGCTTCGTCTTGAGTAATGTTAAAGCGTTGTAGTCCAGGTACATTATCGCAACTGGCGTCGATGATATGGGTAGGGGAATGGTTGTCAAGCCAATCGAGTATGTCATGCGGTACCGCAGCCTTGCGTAAGAAAATATTCTTCGAAACATCCCCGTCTAGGCGATCAACCACTTCCCATCCAGCTCGGTCATCTCCGTGCGGACTGCCAATCCCGATCACGAACACGGGTCTCGTGCGCTCACACAGTTTGATTTGCGGATGGAGCGAAGATTTGTTCATCGGCGATCGATCTCCAGCTTGAGGAAATGCGTCGCACAACTGATGCAAGGATCGTACGAGCGAATCAGTTTTTCGCAGGCGAGGCCGGTGGCAGCGTCGTCGTCGTTTAGCACGCTCGGCAAATATGCAATTAAATCTTGTTCGATTTGGCGTTGGTTTTGAGACGTGGGCGGAACAATCTTTGCAAACGCGATTTTGCCGTCAATCGTAATTTTGAAGCGATGGTAGATAAGTCCACGCGGGGCTTCGGTTGCCCAGCAACCCTCGCTTTCAAAATGTTTATATTTAACTCGCGCAGGTGAACAACCTTGGTAGTTTCTGATGATAGCAATCGCTTCTTCGAAAGCATGTACGACTTCTAAAGCACGAGCAATGATCGACTGAAACGGATTGAAGCAGGGCCATCGAATAGGGAGTTCGTCGCAGAGTTGGCGTGCGGAAACGGACAGCATCTGTCGATTGAGGTTGAGGCGTGCAAGTGGACCTACAAAATAGGAGGACTCATCGGGAAGCTTTACGGCTTGCAACGCCGTGCTGTGTCGAACCTGTCGTTCACCAAAATGGTTTTCGAATTCCGAAGCCGCGATACACAATCCCTTGGTCGATGCTATCTGCCCCTCGTTCATCGGATACTCGTCCGGATGCTGCAAAGCGACCATTTCGTAATCCCCGAAGAAATCCGGAAAATCGAATGCGGCAACCCAGCGTGCGACTGCAATCGCCGCATCGAGACCCCAATGCAAATCCGGCAAAAGCGCTTGAAGCTCGGCTTTGGGTGGTCCTTTATGGAAGCCACCCACGGCCACATTGATCGGATGGACAGCACGTCCGCCCATTACCTCCAAGATTCGATTGCCGATCTTCTTCAATCGCAAGCCTCGATTCACTTGCTCCGGAAAACGTTTCGCTAGTTCAATAATACTTTCGTAACCGAAAAAATCGGGAATGTGAAGCAAGTGCATGTGCACACCATGGCTCTCGATCCATTCGCCGCAATAGAGCAACCGCCGGAGTACTCGAATCTCCGGTGTGATTCGAACACGGAGAGCCGTTTCCAGAGCATGCACGGTCGTCATCTGATAAGCGATCGGACAGATACCACAGATTCGAGCGGTGATGTCCGGTGTTTCTTCGAGAGGGCGCCCGCGTAAAAGGGCTTCAAAGAATCGAGGTGGTTCGTAGATCGCCAGCTGAACGTCGGTGATGATCCCATCTTTCATGGAAACACGAAGTGCCCCCTCGCCTTCCACGCGAGTTAGCGCGCCGATTTCAATGGTTCGAATCGCTCTGTCGCTCACTCACAAACTCCCTGGTCCGAACTCGGATCAACACGATCACCACAGGTTCGAAAATCGGCTGCGTTGGAATTGAAATTTCGAAGTAGCGGAACCAGTTTTGGGGCGGAGATTCGGCCACGCAGATACCAATCGGCTAAGCTATCACAGTTCGGTTGCGACGCAGGTCCGAAGCATCCGTAGCATCCGCGATTAAATGCTGGACAAATCGCACCGCAGCCTGACTGGGTGATGGGCCCTAAACATGCCTCATCCTTTGAAACGGCAATACAGACGGAACCTCTTCGTTTACAATCTAGGCAAACACTATGCGAAGGCGTTCTCGGTTTTCTACCGGCGAGAACCGCTCGGAGTACTTCTAGCAATTGGAAGCGATTGATTGGGCAGCCCCGCAATTCGAAGTCGACCGGAATATGATCGGCAATCGCAGTCGAAGTAGCCAGAGTTTCGATGTATTCGGGATGAGCGTAAACACATCGCAAGAAATCATTGCGATCACCCCAGTTCTTGAGGGCTTGAATCCCACCTGCCGTCGCGCAGGCTCCAATAGTGATCAAGAACTTGGATTGATGGCGGACTTCATGAATACGCTTTCGATCGGCGTATGTGGTGATTGAACCTTCGACTAAGGCGATATCGTATGGCCCCGATTCGATACGGCTTGTAGCTTCCAGGAAGTGGACTATTTCGAGAGAATCGGCGAGGCTTAACAGTTCGTCTTCGCACGACAGGAGTTGCAATTGACAGCCGTCGCACGAAGCAAACTTAAAGACGGCTAATCGCGGCTTGGCGATGACAGCTTGTTCTTCCGAATTAAGAGTATTCAAATCACAGCTCCTGAACTCGAAGCAACGCGCTTACCGAATTGTAGCGGAAGACGGGACCGTCTTTGCAGATAAAATTGGGACCTAGCTGACAATGACCACACAACCCAATCGCGCAGTTCATATTCCGTTCAAGGGTCACGTAGATTTGTGCTTCCGGAATGCCTCGATTTATCGCCGATTTGGCCGCATAGCGCATCATAACTTCCGGACCACACGTCATAAACGTTGTCAGGCTGGGATGTGAGATCTCCAATCGTTCCAAGAGGAGCGTGACGACTCCGATTTGTCCTTTCCAATCCAAGGAAGCCCGATCTACCGTACATATCACCTTCATTTTCCGTGATCGCCAATCCTCGTATTCGTCTTGGTAAAGCAAATCACCTGGCGATCTCGCGCCGACAACGATACTGACTGTGCCATATTCAGCACGGCGCGATCCAATATGTTCGACCATGGAACGCAACGGGGCCAATCCGATACCTCCAGCCACAATAATGACATCTCCATTCTTTGGATGGTCATTCTTAGTTGACGTTGATACCTTTGCAGTTGAATTGGTTACCGGCTCCAATGGCCACCCTCGTCCAAATGGACCGCGCAGGCCGAGCGACATACCAACGCCCCCTTTCTCAATCGCTGTTGTCACGGCTCCGACCGTGCGAATCGTGTGCTGCAGCATCCCCGACACGTTTGTCCCAGCAATTGAAATCGCTGCTTCGCCAACACCAGGGACGTAGAGCATATTGAATTGTCCAGGTACAAACTCAAACTGTTTGCCAACATCGGGATCCTCGAAACTAAGATCGATCGAAAAAACACCGGAGGTATGTGCGCGCAAGCGATTCACCGTGACAGTCGAAGTCTTCCAAGGATCGAGTTGGTTTGGGAGTGATGCCCGATTGACGACGCTCACTCTTTAGTCTCCTTGGTGAGGACGCACGTGGCATTGGGTAGCGCAATCACTGGGAGCATGCGATTGGAAGATGGGGGCTGACGGATGGCAGCAACTTCCTCCGTAAGATCGATTCCGACTGGACACCATGTAATGCAACGTCCACAGCCGACGCAACCCGAGGAATCAAACTGATCATACCAGCTAGCCAGTTTATGCGTAAGCCATTGCCGGTAGCGGCTACGTCGATCGTTCCGAACGATGCCGTTGGCCGTATAGCTAAAGTCAAGGTTGAAACACGAATCCCATTCACGCTGGCGATGAACGCTGTCGCCCGTCAGATCGACAACCTCGGAAACCGAGCTGCAAAAGCAAGTCGGACAAACCATCGTGCAGTTCGTGCATGACAAACATCGGGTCGATACCTCGTCCCATCGTGGGTGTTCGAGATTACCGAGGAGCAAATCGCGAATATTGGTTGTATCGAGCTGTTTCGAAATTTGTTCAACGGCTCGTTGCTCAAGAATGCGAGCTTCCTCTAGGTCTTTATCGATTGCCTCGTCTGGTTTGAGAGTCGTAAGTAATGATCGTCCACGCTCAGTCTCAGATTGAATGACAAACCCATCCTCGAGTTCGGTCAGCGCAAGATCATACCCAATTCGACATTTCGGGCCAGTTTTCATCGAGGTGCAAAAGCAGGTCGAAGCAGCCACCGTACAATTGATTGCAATGATCAAAGCTGATTCTCGACGCGCTTTGTAGATTGGGTCGACGTACGAACCTTGTAGGAAGATACGATCCTGGATGGCAATCGCGGCCAATTCACAGGATCTCACGCCGAGGAACGCAAATTTCGGCTGTTGTTCTGGTGGTGTTTCGAAGGTCCAGCGATTGGCTTCACGCGTCCCTGAGGCAACCATCGCTCTCGGAGGAAAGAGAAACTGCTTCCAGGAATGGGGGCCAACGTTGAATTCGAAAAGATTTTTATGACCGGTCTGTTCAACGCGGTACTTTCCAGGGTCCTGGCTATTGCGAAACCCCTTCGGAAGCTCGTCGATATGGCCGATCTCGGCGTAGACAATCGCGTCGTCTTCCACCTTCGGTCCAACTACCGTATAGCCGTCGCAACGCAATAGCTCGATCAGTCGCTGTAAGTCCGATTTCGGAATGCGGTAGGAAGTTGACATCGACGGTTGTTGGTTCACTGGCTTCACGGGCTGACTTTTTGTGGAAAAAGTTGGCATTTCGAAGAAAGAGGTTACTTGTGATACAGGTCGAGCAACTGAAGGCGGGTCGCCAGCAATCGTATCGAAAGAGCTTTTGCGACAACTTGCATCATTTCGTAACCAAACTTGGTGTCTCGCCTAAAGCAATTCTTAAGATCGCTTGCAACGATCACAATAACACGTGATGGCTCTACAGCAATCGCGGTGGAAGTCATTGTACCATCGCCAAGAATCGCCGACCAAGCCAAAAGATCACCACTGCCAACCGTAAGAATCGTTTGCCGACCACATTGCGTGGTTGTCATCTCAAGCTTCATCGATCCATCAACGATGAGATAGATTTGATCGCGGTACTCGCCTTCGCAGAACAGAATCGTTCCTTCCGGATAATCTATCACCGTTGCGAGTTCTGCAAGCTTCCGAATCGAATCTTCACTCAGTTCGGAAAGCGTCACAAGCTTTCGCATTGCGGAAACGGTTGCTGCAAGCTGCTCGGGTGAATTCACTAGCCGCCTGCTCCTTCGCGTTCAAATTCCAGAACGGCAACGGTGGTACGTAAGATTGCGTCGGGAGTTAGTGAGATGCTATCAACTCCCTCCTGAACTAGGAACCGGCAAAAATCGGGATAGTCGCTGGGAGCTTGACCGCATATCCCGATCTTTCGTCCTTTCGCTTTTGCAGTATGAATTACAGAGGAGATCAAGCGTTTGACTGCGTCGTTGCGTTCGTCAAAGACGTGGGCCACGATGGCCGAATCTCGATCGACGCCCAAGGTCAGTTGAGTCAAATCGTTCGAGCCGATGGAGAAACCATCGAAGATCTCGGCGAATTGGTCGGCCAAGATGACATTGGAAGGAATCTCGCACATGACGTAAATTTCTAAACCGTCTTGCCCTCTTACCAAGTCGTACTTCGCCATTTCGGCTTGCACTTTTTGTCCCTCCTCGACTGTTCGACAGAATGGGATCATCAGCTTGAGGTTGCGCAATCCCATCTCCTGCCGCACTTTCTGAATCGCTTTGCATTCGAGTCCAAATGCGGCTTGGAAACTCGGCGCGTAATACCTGGACGCGCCTCGGAAGCCGATCATGGGGTTCTCTTCGTGCGGTTCGTATTTTTTTCCGCCGATCAAATTGGCGTATTCGTTTGTTTTGAAATCGCTCAATCGCAGAATCACATCCTTCGGGTGAAAGGCTGCTGCAATCATCGCGATGCCTTCCGCTAAACGATCGACGTAAAACTGAGGCTTATCGGAGTAGCCTCCAGCCAAGTCGTCAATTGCGGCTTTTGTGCTTTTATCGAGCGTATCGTATTCTAGGAGCGCCTGTGGATGCACTTTGACGTAAGTCGAAATAATGAACTCTTCGCGGGCTAATCCGACACCGTCGCATGGCATGGACGCCAAGCTAAAGGCTTCGTCCGGTGTTCCGACATTCATCATAATCTTCGTCTTCGGACGTTTGCTTTCGTCGATTGCATATTGCTTGACCTGGAATGGCAGTCTGCCATCGTAGACAAAACCAGTATCCCCTTCGGCGCAGTTCAGCGTAATTTCCTGATCCATACGCAGTCGTTGTGTTCCATTCAACGTGCCCACGATCGCCGGAAGCCCTAGTTCACGACTGACGATGGCCGCGTGACAGGTACGACCGCCGCTATTCGTGATGATCCCAGCGGCTCGCTTCATGATCGGTTCCCAATCCGGGTCGGTCTTATCCGTTACGAGAATATTTCCCCCATGAAATTCGCTCAGCTGAGACGCATTACCAATCAATTGGACGCGTCCGGTCGCAATTTTCTCGCCGACGGAGCGTCCACATACGATCGGCTCCGGGGCGGTAACTGTCTTATCCAAGTGATATCGTTCGAGCATTAAAGTCGACTTACGGGATTGAACCGTTTCTGGACGAGCTTGAACAATGAAAAGCTCTCCGGTATTGCCGTCTTTTGCCCACTCCATATCCATCGGACAATCGCTCCCCTTATGAGCGCTGTAATGCTGCTCGATCTGAATAGCCCAACGGGCGAGCTGAAGAATATCGTCGTCGCTCAGCGCGTAGCGAGCCTGCTGCTCGGGTGGAACCGGGACGTTTTTGGTCATTTTGCTGCCTCCGACGTCATAGACCATCTTCATCGCCTTGGAGCCAATCGACTTCTTCAAAATGGGTCTGAGATTGCCCTGAAGGGTTGGCTTGAAAACATAGTACTCATCCGGATTCACAGTTCCTTGGACGACGTTTTCGCCGAGTCCATAGGCAGCGCTGATGAGGACAGCATTCCGGAACCCGCTTTCCGTATCAATCGAGAACATGACTCCGGAAGTGGCTAAATCGCTTCGGACCATCTCTTGTACCCCAATCGAAAGGGCGACTTTCATATGGTCATATCCTTGATGAGCCCGATAGGAAATCGCTCGGTCGGTGAATAGCGACGCAAAGCAACGCCGACAGGAGTCCAACAGGAAGGCTTGACCACGGACGTTAAGATAGGTTTCCTGCTGGCCCGCGAAACTCGCGTCGGGAAGATCCTCTGCAGTTGCACTGCTTCGAACGGCGACGTCGATTAACGAACGGCCGTCGCAGAGTTCGTGATAAGCATTCACGATTGCTTGGGCCAACTGGTCCGGAAGTGGTGTTTCGAGGATTGCATGTCGAATGTAGAGCCCGTAATGATGCAGACTATCGACGTCCGTTTCGTTCATGCTACTCAATAATTGAGCGATCTTATCCCCTAAACTAGTCTCTCGAAGAAACAAACGATAGGCATCGGCGGTTGTCGCAAAGCCATTGGGGATTCGAATACCCTCAGGGGTAAGTTCACGGTACATTTCCCCCAACGACGCATTCTTGCCGCCAACCGTTGCAACATCGTCCAAGCCAACATCACGAAACCAACGAATCAAGTCCGTACCGGCAACTGTGGCTGTAGTCATCATGGCCTCCTATTTAGGTATCGAACTAAGATCTATCAACATCGCGGTAAGCTCAATCAGAGAGTTTCTCTGATAAGCACTCAACGTGCCAATCACCCGCTATTTCGAAGACCTATCAAGAGTATTGAGATTATCTCAATATGTTGGCACGGCGCGCTCCTCTCTTACTGGTTCCCAAACGGTTGCTCAGCCCCGGAGTGAGTCAGGGACTGTTCGTGCTGTGCGTATTCGCTCAGGTGTGGACACTTTAAAAACAAGGGAAGATTTGGCTCGCGGGCCAAGTCATTTCCTTAATCTTTCGAGTTGGTATCCGATAAGAGGGCTTTCATATAATTGCCCCGCTCGAAGGTCGACGCATCGGCACTTCGATCGCGACTCAAACTCCCAATTAATTGTTGGACCGAACTGTATTGATGCTCCTCCAACCATCGAGTGAATTCGTCGAGTATCAATGTCAAGTGCTTCGGGCCATTCCTAAGTAGGGTAGAAGCCATCATCGTTACATTGAGCACCGACTGCGATTTGCGCAACATAGACATGGCCGTAAGCCATAGCGATCATTCTAATGTCTTTTTTGTTGGTGCTCTTGCCAGAGGAGGCAAATTTGGCAACCGCCGCGCGCGGCGTCGACTTCGAGGCCTGTCCACCCGTATTAGATTAAACTTCCGTATCGAGCACCAAAACATTGACGTTGCGTCCTGAAGCTAGAACATGATCTAGACCTCCGAATCCGATGTCGTAGGCCCAGCCATCGCCACCGATAATCCAGACCGACTTCTTGACCAAAGCGTCGGCTAGATCCTCAAGCTTCCGAGCATTAGGAGTCGAAAGCTGGGCTAAATGGCGTCGCAATTCTGCGACCCGAATGCGTTGTGCTCTAAGGTCTTCTTCCGAGTCTTGTTTCGCGTGAAGCAAGTCATCCGCCAACGACATGGGTAGTGCAGCCGCCAACTCGTGTAGTAGCATTCTGGCTGTTGCTTCTCGTCTGTCGAGTCCCAGCCTCAAGCCAAGTCCAAATTCGGCATTATCTTCGAAGAGTGAATTCGCCCATGCCGGTCCTAAACCATCGGTGTTCTTGGCCCACGGAGTAGTCGGCAAGTTCCCGCCGTAAATCGACGAGCAGCCCGTTGCGTTGGCGACATCGCCCCCGATTTCTTGGAGTCGTATACGAAGTATCCTTGTGCAAAAAGCGGTGTGTTGTCGGCGATGATCTTGACGGTGTTTTTGTTCGCACCGACCGTGCCATCACTTCCTAGACCAAAGAACATGGCTTGGGAGACGCCGGGTTGCTCAAGTTGAAAATCAGACCGGGCTGTCAGGCTACGATGGGTCACATCATCGTTGATGCCCACTGTAAAGCTGCGTTTGGGCTGAGGCTTATCCAGTTCGTCGAAGATAGATGCCACCATCGCGGGGGCAAACTCTTTGGATGCCAATCCATAGCGACCTCCGACGACAATCGCGGTGAGTTTGGCCGAATCGAAACCATGGAATCGCGATTCAGCCATTGCGGTAACCACGTCCTGATAAAGGGGTTCGCCTATCGCTCCCGGTTCCTTCGTCCGATCGAGAACCGCGATCTTGCTTACGGATGCGGGAAGTGCATTGCAAAACGCATGAACGTCAAACGGTCGATAAAGGCGGACTTTGACCAGTCCAACTCGCTCACCATGTTCAGTGAGTTCATCGATGCACTCTTCGGCCGCACCAATACCGGAGCCCATTATGACGATAACTCACTCAGCAACTGGATCGCCGTAGTATTCGAATAAGTCGTAGCGACGTCCGGTGTGTGACTCAAGCCGCTTCATTGCCTCTCGAAGAATTCCACGAAATGCATCGTAGTACGGGTTGATCGCTTCTCGGGCTTGAAAGAAAACGTCGGGATTCTGCGCCGAGCCACGCAGTTGAGGATGATCCGGAGACAGGCCATGATCGCGATGCCGTTGGAAAGCGTTGGGATCGAACATCGACTGGATCACATCCAATGAGATCTCTTCGATACAGTTCAATTCGTGCGACGTTCGAAACCCATCAAAAAAGTGAAGAATAGGAATTCGTGAAAGCAGCGTTGCTGAATGCGCAATGAGTGCGAAGTCCTGGGCTTCCTGAACATTGCTGGAACAGAGCATTCCCCAGACAGTAGATCGGCATGCCATCACGTCACTATGATCGCTAAAGATTGAAAGAGCATGTGTCGCAACGGCACGTGCAGCGATGTGGAAGACGGTAGGAGTCAGTTCCCCTGCAATTTTGAACATATTCGGGATCATAAGCAGCAATCCCTGTGAGGCTGTAAACGTCGTCGAAAGCGATCCGGCCTGGAGTGCTCCGTGAACGACCCCGGCGGCACCGGCTTCGCTCTGCATCTCAATGACTTCTGGGATGGTCCCAAAAACATTGGCGCGCTTCTCGGCTCGCCAGGCATCCGCGAACTCGCCCATCGGTGATGCTGGCGTAATCGGGTAGATAGCAATCACCTCGCTTGCCGCGTAAGCAACCCAAGCGACCGCTTCGTTTGCATCGGTGATTACACGATTCACTTTGAGCTGCGTATTGACTTCCATATGCTCTCTTTATCTTACGAAATAAAGTACCGACAGAAAACCTGCTTGACGATCTCCATCGCGATGCCGTAAAGGATCGTGATCCCAATCAAGATGACTAACAAGGTTGGAGGTGGCGAACGCTGAACTTATTCGTCGAGCCCAGCGTAACAACACCGAGGGAGGCTGCTATGACCTTCAGCCATTTGATGACAAGTTATGTTGCCTGTCGCGCTTTGTTGCGCGAAGGAGTAGATTAACAGACAGCTTCCGATCGGATCGATGATGAAACGCCATGTTGATTGGGAACGCCCCCTCGGGAGTTGGGTTAGGCACCTGCGATAGCATCGGCGAGGCCTTAGCGGTGGTTGCACGCACCATCGATTCTGGCAAGAAGGCATCGGTCATGGATGCGCAAGGCTCCGTGCATTTCATGATCAACCAATTTAACCTCATGTAGGCCGAAGGCTATTACGGACACAGTTTAGGTAGCGATAAAATCGAACGATCGACACCTCTTGAAGAAATCATCGAGTCAATCTAAGCATCGATACCGAAGAAGACGGCCTATCATTGGGGTATAGATGGCTGATAGAAATATCATCTTCTTCGAGCCAATGTCGAACTTAACTTAAATCTCAATGAGTGAAATAGGAAGACCTTATAAAAGAACGATTATGAATGGGAGCGAGATTCGCGCCAGGACGAGTGGGCCAACACGAATATCGATCTGATCGTCCTGGGATTGAAACCAACGCTCACTTCTTAAACGATCAACCTTTTACGGCAATCTTCTTAGCCTTAGAGCTTTCCGCTTTGGGAAGCGTCAAAGTCAAAACGCCGCTCACATATTCAGCCGCGACTTCATCTTCATTGATGTTGCTCGGTAAATTGACGCTACGCGAGAAAGATCCCTGCCGACGTTCCATTCGATAGAACGTTTTGTCTTTTGTTTCTTTATCTTCTTGGCGTTGACCGCTGACGGTTACCGTATTTCCATGAACCTGAACGTTCAAGTCCTTCGATTCTAATCCAGGTATATCCACCTTCATAACGAAGGCGTTTTCCTTTTCCGACAGATCGACGGCTGGCGAGAGATGTCCGGATAGCCAGGTCGTTGGGGTCGCACCCCAGAAGTTCGTAACCAAATCATCCATTTCCTTTCTCAATGAAGAGAGCGAATCACGATTTGAAAGAGACGATGGATTTTTCTGCGAGGTCATTGTCGTTGCCATGCTATTTCTCCATAAGAACGAGGCATCACTTTTGAGTCGCCAATACGTGGCCACCGCAACCCACGGCAGCCATGGCAATCTCAGGGTAACTATAAATCGAAGGTGCAAAAGACGGGCCGAATACAAGCTCATCGCTAAAAGCAATGTAAAAGCAATGTAGTTGCACCGATTGCGAGACGTAGATGTCATGCGTTGTGTCGCCGTGGCACATGTCGTATCAGCGATGCGTCACGGAATCGATTTTGAAATAGATAAGTCCTATTCAATGCAAACCGTCAATGCGTTGCTGAACAGTTGTTGCTCTCGCGATAAAGGTGATTCATGGAGTCGTCACGGTATGATTTTTGCAAACACTTACAATGGGCTCATTCACCCTCCGTTTCCAGCGTCAACCGAGAGAGTCATGCGATGAAAAATCATGCCAAAGTTAAAGCCGAACTGCAAGCAAAACTGAAATCGCTTTATGCGAGAGCTCTCGACATCGAAGATATCTTGAGTGATCCAGGCATTAGCGACTCGGAAGAGAACGCTATCGAAATGGAAAACGATGAAACATGGGGGGTAGTCGGAGATGTCACAAAAGAAGAGATTCGCGAGATTCGCTTGGCTTTACGACGCATCGAGCGTGGTGACTACGGGAAATGCGAAACATGTGGGAAGCCGATTGCTCAAGAACGGCTCGACGCCATGCCGTGGACTGCCTACTGCATCAGCTGCGTCTAGGGAGCAAATTCAAAAGTAGCTGGTACTTTTGGATCGGAAGGTACTAATACCTATAAGTTCGCAGTTGCTTTCGCTGCGAGCTAAACCCGTTTCCGGCCTATCCAAACGGAACAAGACCCTTCACGTAAAACATAGCGAGAAACGCTCCCTAGCAACATTCGCCCCACGATTCCGCGCCCCGTAACGATTTGCAGCAGCTTGACACGAATTTAGCCATCCGCGCAACGAACTCAGACGCGAGCAAGTCATCGGGTTCAATTGCTAAAGAACCTTTTCTATATGGCGAATATCGTATTGATTCAAGGACATCCAGACCGTTCCGAACGGCACATTGGTCATGCACTTTTGGAAGCTTATGCAGAAGGTGCAGCATCCACAGGGCATGAGGCTCGAGCCATTACTGTTGCCGACCCGCAATTTCCTTTCCTGCGATCGCAAACGGAGTTCGATCACGGAAAAGTTCCTGAAAGCCTTCGATCGGCCCAAGTAGATTTGAGATGGAGTAATCACGTCGTACTATTCTTTCCACTTTGGTTGGGTGAAGCACCAGCCATGCTCAAAGCTATCTTGGAACAAATTCTGCGTCCCGGTTTCGCATTAAAGTCGGACGGAAAGAACCCGATGGGGGCGAAAGGGCTGAAGGGACGCTCGGCTCGCATTGTTTGTACAATGGGGATGCCGGCATTCATTTATCGATGGTACTTTTAGAATCACGGATTTCGCTCGCTCAATCGCAATGTCCTCCGATCCGTTGGCTTTCACCCGGTACGCGAATTGCTCATAGGGCTCATAGGGCTCATAGGGCTCATAGGGCTTATAGGGCAGATCGGGCAGATCGGCGAGTTGAATGATAAAAGAGCCCAAGCCTTTTTTGCTGAAATGAGACGACAGGGCAATAAGGCGGAATAGTTCCTGAATTTTTGATTCCATCCTCAAAACGAATAGTTTAGAAAAGGTGATCCCATGTTAGATTCGATTAAACAAGCGGTCTATACGAGCCTTGGATTGGCAAGCATGACCAGCGAAAAGATTAGTGAAGCCATTCGGGAATTGACGAAGAAGGCAGAGTTAACCGACAAAGAAATTCAGGAGTTTACGGACGAAGTCGGGCGTCGAAGTGGCGAGGCTAAGAAACAAATTGAGCAGCAGATCGACCAGCAGATTGACCATGCCTTCATTCAGCTTGGATTGATAAAATCCGGGATTCGCCAAACGGCGGACGCGGCTAGCTCGTCACTCCAGCTATTGATCGACGAAAGCATTGACGCAGCATTGGAAAGGCGGGGTATAGCAAGAACTGAGGATATTGAAGCTTTGCTCCATCGCGTAGAAATGCTTGAAAAGAGAACCTGAGACTGAGAGCCCAGACATCAAACGAAACGAGACGAGACGTTGCTTGTGACAAATAGTCTTCAATTCGCAGCAAAGGACATCCATGTGCTTGTGGACGAAACCTATAAAATGGTTCACGAAATTGTTCTGAACAGTTTGCTTGGCCTGCAGCAATGAACAGTTGCCCGCCGAATGAATCGTGTAAAATCAGTACTTCGTCCGCGCCGATTCAACCTACTATCGGTGAGATTGCGGAAAAAACTTTGATCGATCGTTTCACCGAAATTCGTCGTCAAGCAGGCGAGCTGTTGACGCAGACTTCAAGTAAGTCCGACGCCGTTCACTTGCTTCGCGTCGCTTGCCGTCGAGCCGAAGCGACACTCGATTTCTTCCGGGCCGTCCTTGAACCGGAATATCGCCGTCGAATGATCAAGCAACTTCGAAAGCTGCGTTCTCGCTTGGGAAGTCTGAGGGATTTGGATGTAATGGCCGATCAATTCGGTCGCAAATCATCGGAGGGAACTACGATTCTCGTCGGCATGATTCGACGCGATTACGAGGAATTGATGGTAGCGTTGGTACCACGCATCCGAGCCTTCCTATCGAAAGAAACTCAGTTCGATCCACCAACGCCAAGACCCCTTTTTGGAGCAACGGCGAAAAAACTTACGAACAAGCCCTTCAAGGCATGGGGCTACCGACGCGCAGAGAAAATCGCGAAGCGTTTCCTTGCTTTTTTGATGCAATCCGATCGCAATGTGAAAGCTCTGCATCAACTGCGGATACGTGCTAAGAAGCTAAGATACTCACTCGAAATGTTGGCTCCTGTTGTCACTGCAGTCGTCGACTCGCGGGCCTATCGACGACTGCATACTTTTCAAACGCTCTTGGGTGACATTCGGGACGGGATTATTCAGTGTAAGCGACTGAAAAATTTTGCCGCGACGACCGACCGGCGTTCCGCTCGCTGCGTTGCCACAAGTCATGCAAAAGAAAGGCGAGCGAAGCACGCGCAGCTAGTTCGCCGGCTTGAACGCCTTCGCTCCAAACGCCAACTTCACGCTTTTGAGAAGGAACTCACAAGCCTTCTTGCGCCAAGCGATGCCCCAAAATGACTTTTTCAGCTTAGTCAATCGGTGACACAAAGTGGCTCGTCCGATTCTTCGAGCAGCACGGTGATCAATCGATCTGGTGCGTTTCTGGCGCGTGAGTTGCCTACAGATTACTCGGATTTTGGATCGCTCAACCGTAAATTCCACGTGGCAACCAAACGCAGCGGAACCAAACAGATTCAAAGCGGAGCCAAGCCAGTTATCCGTGATGGCCACGTCCCTCGAATCAGCCGTCTGCTAGCCCTAGCACATCATTGCTTTCAACTGGTAAGAACCGGCGCATCATCAACCAATCCGAACTCGCCCACTTCGGTCAGATTTCGACGACACGAATGACACAAATCATGTGGCTGGACAACCTCGCGCCCGACATCCAAGAAGAAATTCTCTTTCTGGCCAGAACTACCACAGGTCGCGACGCAATCAAAGAGGCAGACCTCCGCCCCATCGCCAAAACGCTCGACTGGAACAAGCAACGGCAAATGTGGAAGTTACTGTGTCAAAAGGCCATTGGTTTGCTGGAAGACGCAACCGTGTCGTAGATTTCGGCAGCAGTTGGCAGCCAAATGCATTCCGCGGGGCTGGCAAGTAACGTCTCAGACGCTTCCGCTAGCTTCCACTAGCCTTTGAACGTGACTGTTGTCCCTACAGATGCTATTGTAGGAGCGAAACACATGACCCAATCCATCCAAACATCCGTTGACCGAACCGTTAGCGACATTACTCTGAAGCAACGTCACGCTTTAGAGGAATTTGTCGGGGGAGATCTGTCTCCTGATCAAAGGATCTTCGTTCTTGCTTATCGCCCTGGGGTAGAACCGACCGAAGCTGACAAATCGGTTGCTCGAATTCGGATCAAAGAGTTACTTGCCAAAGCCCATGAAAATGTTAATCAGCAAGGTTTGGCGGCCGCCGAGATTGAAGCAGCTATCGCCGAGGCTATTGAGAGCACTGGCAAGTAATGGCAAAGATCGTACTTGACACGAATATCATCGTTCGTGCTGTCGCTTCACCTTCTGGGTAAGCATCTGAACTGTTGCGTCGCACGATCTCAGATAGAAATCTGCTCTGCACTTCCAACTTCATGTTGGCAGAGTTAGACCGAGTACTGCGGTACCCGCGAGTGCGGAAGATTCATGGTCTTTCTGACGCCGATATCGAAGACTTCGTCCAATCTATTCAGCAGGTCGCTTTAGTCGTCGAAGTTGACGCTGCAAAATCGGTACGGATTACGCGAGATAAAGACGACGATCCGGTAATTGACACAGCTATCCGCACCAAAGCAAATTACCTCTGCAGCATTGACAAAGATATCGGTGCAGCGGATGTTGTCGACCATTGCAAAGCGTTCGGGGTGGAAGTCGTCTCCGATACAATGCTAATCGCATTCCTCCGCAACCAAGATCGGGAATAGCAAGTAGCCGGCGAAGTTCCGCAGGCACAGCAAGCAGCGTCATCTTGCCGGACTTGGAATGGCTCGAGCTCTACGGGACGGGCCGTTTCCTGGCTATTTTATTTGGCGGCAATCTCCAGTATCTCCCCTGCTGTTAACCCAGCGGTCGGGTAGTTTGAGGTCCGGTTCGGTGGGTCGGAAGCAAACGGCGTTGTAACAAGCAACCACTTATCAACTAGAGAGCGCGATAGTTCGCGGAAGAAAATACCGTTCAGACGGAAGCAACATGCGGAAAATCTGCTTGCGGTAAGAAAAGTGAGAGCGCGACAATCTGGGCCCGAAGAATCCAAAACCCCAAAAACATTGGGGATTTCGGTGAGCGAATCGACGCAATAGAAATCCTCTCACACTACGAACTGGCGGGTAGCCTAAAGTTCGCAGGATGAGACGAGTACAGCGGAAGCAACGCTCTTCGTGATCACTCTCACTCTCCGCGTAAGAATTCGTAAGCCTTTAAAAAAGGACTTACGACGTTCCTAGTGGTTGTCGCGAGTTGCTCCGCCATGATACCCGTCGATGCGTGAATTCTATTTTTGGCCGGTGCCGAATGGTTTGTTTGCAGAGGAGAACTTTGCTTGTGATCTCGGGGATACCGCGCTCACGTTACGATTTTGGTGTCTTCAACTATGTGGACGAGTAAAAGAATCTCAACTTGTGAGAACTCTTCCAGACCGTGGAACGCGTCTTCTGGCAACTTCTCGATAAGCGTGATGCAAGCTCTTTCGTTTCCCAAAAAGTCGTCTTCAGCATGCGGGCGAAGTGCAGTGACGTAGGCAACGGCGGGTACGTGGAAGGACATGGTCACTATCACTTGTCGTTATCGTCGGTCTTGATATAGTCCCTGGGCAAGGTTGCGACCCAGCCTTGGACTTTCGTTGAGAGTCTATTCACAACCTCAGGATACTTCGAAACAAGGTTTTGGTTTTCGCCAGGGTCATTGACGATATCGTAAAGTGCGAGTTCGGCTGCGTTCTTCCGAGTGGGATAGATTAGCTTCCATTGGCCGTCGCGGATGCCAGCGTCACTGTTTACCGAACTAGTTTTCCACAAGAGAGGTTTGGTGCGCACATGCTCGCTTTTGCCGAGCCAAGCAGCAGAGGCATCTTCACCATCGAAGTCTGACGCGTTGATCTTTACACCGGTGATGGCGCATAAAGTTGGTAGGAAATCTGCGCCACTTATGACAGATTTCTCGTCAACTCGATTCGCGGGCACATGACCGGGCCAGCGTACAATCCAAGGTACTCGAACGCCCCCTTCAAACATGCCATGCTTGCCACCACGGTAGACGCCGTTGTAGCCCATCGCATTGAGCCTAGCATTGTCTATCTTGTCTTTATCGCCTCCGGCCTTTTTGCCATCATTGCGAATGGGAGCAGAACCTTGATCGCTCGAGAAGACAACAATCGTGTTGTCACTTAACCCCAGTTCGTCTAGTCGCGTCAGCAGCCTGCCGATGTCGTCATCCAACGAATGAATGTCTGCCAAATAAGCCCGCATGTGCTCACTCACATCGCCACCCAGCGCTTTGCACGCAGCGAACTTCTCTCGCATCGGCGCAGCGAACTTCGACTCGTCGACCACTAAGTCCTTGAACTTGTCGATATAGCTCTTAGGAGGATCGACCTTGTGATGTGAGACATGGCCCCAAACGTTGACGTAAAAGGGTCCGTCTTTGTGCTGCTCAATGAATTGAATTGCTGCATCATAGATCGGTGCATCTCGGCCTGCTGTATTCTTCTTCTTTGCTGCACCGGCTGCCGCGCTAATAACATCGATCCCATATGTACCTGATTTCGTTTGATCCTCAGGTCCGATGTGCCACTTGCCAAAGTGTCCCGTCGCATAGCCGTGCTTGTGCAACAACTCAGTAATCGTAGCTCGATCCGCAAAGCCGCCATTTGCGGGGTAAGTCGAATACGAAGCTGGCCACTTGCTGGTCATTATGCCGGTGCGAGTAGGGCAACATGTGACACCTGTTGCGTAGAACTGTGTGAATCGCGTGCCTTCCGTAGCGAGTTTATCGATATTCGGCGTTCGGGCATACGGATGCCCGTAGCAACCGAAATCCGCATAGCCCGAGTCATCGGCAAGCAAGAAAACAATGTTGGGTTTGATGGCCGTCTTATCTTCAGCATGCAGCGAGGAGAAGGTTGCAAGCGCTAAGACAATCAGCAAGCAAAGATGGTTTTTCACTGAGCGCATTCCTTGATGATGAGATTTGGAAACCGCCATTCAATTTTCCGCCAATCGTTTCTTGTCGCCGTTGGGTTAATATCCAGCCCGAGCAGCTTTCTTGGCATTCTTATTTATCTTGAAAGTCTCGGACAACGAGCCCGCCGGATGCTCGTCGAGAACAGCCTGAACTTTGTTCATTGAAGCAAGTGCATCTACGTCCTTCGTCCTTGTCCATACCTTCCAGGTTGTCTGTGTGATGACGTCGTGCATGTGGTCGGGGAGGACCGTTAAGAATTCATTGTTTCGACTGAGCCTTCCAAACAGCGACGTTTCTGAACTGAGCACCTTCGCCTTTTGCTACCATCCCAACTCGGCCTTTGGGATCTTTGAATCGATCATGCTTTGCGGTCAACTCGTGGTCACCAACCGTCGCTCGCCAGGTATCGCCACTAATCTCGATCGTTACTTGATACCACTTTTCAGGATCAAACGGCGTATCGATCTTTTGAAGGACTTCTTTGCTCGTCTGCTTTGCAATACCGCTCATTTTTTGTAGCCAAACTGCAGTTGGAGTTACCTGAATACGACCAAGATGATGATTGGGACTATTGGTGTCTCGACAGACGAATCCAACCTGCGGGGAGGTACCGAGCTTAAATTCGGCGGTCATGACCAAGTCATTTAACTCGGTCACGTACTCACAAACCGCTTCATGACCATTCGGTCGAGCGGCAGAGGGCTTTTCATCTGTAGCATGCACGGCACCTCCTTCGACACGCCACTCGCCGATACCACCTCGCCAACCAACGGTTCCTTTGGGCGCGAGTGACTCGGCGCGATCGAAGGCTTCTGCCGTAACAAGTTGGCCTAGAACGGTGAGCTTCGTCTCGGGTGGCTTAGGCTCGGCGGTTTCACCAACTGCTACTATCGTGACAACGAATAACCAAAACAGTTGAGTAGCATGTCGCATCATAATTTCCTTCGGGGTGAACAAGCTTATCGGGAAAATTTCTTGTTGATTCAATTCTCATTGATTCAGGGTGCCAACGGGGATGATCAGGTTTCTCTATGAGAACTCAAGTCCTGTCAAAGAGCTAGTGCCGTTGCCAAATCGATCTGTATCAATTCCCATTCTTTGGAGCATCGTGACAAAGAGATTGGCGAGAGGAGTGTTATTTTTTTGATCAAATGCAAGGTGCTGTCCATGCTTGAAGTCACCACCGAAAAGTAACACCGGTAGATTTCGAGTGTCATGACTGCTGGCGTTTCCGAGATTGCTGCCGAAGAGGACTTGTGTTTGATCGAGTATCCGACCGCCGGCTTCGTCACTCGATTGGAGTTTCGTGAGGAAGTCGTTTAGCGCTTGTAGCTCGGCGAGTTCGATTCGTCGGAGTTGATCGATCTTGGATGGATCCTGACCGTGGTGACTGAGGTTGTGTCGGCTTTCTTTGACGCCTTCGATCGGCGGGACGCCACCATCGACGTCGATAGCGAAGGTGATCAACCGGGTTGAATCGGTTTGCAATGCGAGGTATGCAAGGTCCAGCATCATTCGCATGCGTCCTACGATATCGGAACCATCGGGATAATCTCCTGGGACCTCGGCTTTCACATCAGGCTTGGGTTTATGCGACCAAGATTCGGCTACTTTTAGTCGCTTCTCAACGTCGCGCACCGCGGAGAAGTACTGATCGATTCGATCGCGATCGCCCGGACCAACGCGACGTTGCAAGGCAGCGGTCTCCTCACGCACTGAATCGAGAATGCTATTCCCGTCTCGCAACTGCTGTTCTTGATCGCGAATTTCTGCCGGCGTACCTGTAATGAAAAGTCGTCGGAAGACAGTAGCCGGATCTTTGTCCGCTGGAATCTGCACACCGTTTCGCGTCCACGAAAGGCTGCCGCTGTGCGAGCCCAAGGCGAGAAAAGAGTGCCGTGTCTGATCACTGATTTGTTCGGCAACCAGCTGATCAAGCGAGATCGTATTGCGAAAGGCTGGTG
Organism: Planctomycetota bacterium; assembly: GCA_026692865.1. Taxonomy (GTDB): domain Bacteria; phylum Planctomycetota; class Planctomycetia; order Pirellulales; family Pirellulaceae; genus JAIYDQ01. The sequence continues at coordinate 662,100 of JAPLNI010000058.1, read as the reverse complement.
TCCCTGAATGTGGTGCAGCCGTTAAAAAGCTTTGTTCCGATGAATGTCCACCACCAGCCTCGGGATGGGAGAGTCCACTGAACACCGTGAAGTTGCCGCGCAGGGCTGCAAACTCCTTTAGGTAAGGAGTCAATTCAAAATCACTGCCCTTTTGTTTTGGAAAAAAATCGGGCCCATGCAGTCCGAGTGCCTTATTGATCAGCACCATGCGGCGCGGCCGAATATTGCTTGACTCATGAGCAATGGCGGGCTGCATCGCGTCAAGCCATGGCAAAGAAAGCCCGACGCCAGTCGCGCGGAAGAAGGTACGGCGGGAGAGACCGCAGGAAGGGGACAACGACGAAGCGCGAGACAAGGCGCATGAACGTGGTTTCATTTGAAAATCCAAGATTGGGTTGGTAACTATTTTTCGGTGAGTAAGTAGGTCATCAAATCGCGCAGTTCTTCCGGAGAAAGATTCTTATCGAGGCCCACTGGCATGAGCGAAGTCGTCATCGGCTTGACTTCCTCTATCTCCTTCTTGGAGATCTTGACAACCTTTCCACCAGCTTGGGCAAGGCTAAGCAATTCCGACGTCTCGCCGACGCGTGTGCCGGTGATGACTTCACCGCTGTCAAGTCGAACGATATAGCCGATCGCGTCGGGATTGATGGCAGCGTTGGGGTCGATCACGTCGCGGAGGACGCTCGCATAGTCTCGATGGACTAAGTTATTCAAGTCTGCGCCCACAGCAAATCCTTCGCCTCGAAACGGATGGCAAGTGACACAAGCAGCTTTGCCATTGAAGAGCGCATGGCCCTTGTCCCAGTCGCCACCGACGAGTTCAGGAATGTGGCGTTCGATACGATCCTCGGATCCGGGAGTAGCGAACGGCATTAGGAATCGGCGTGTGCCCGCAGCACGAGGACGTAAATCGCGGTCCGTATAATACGAGACATCTAGTTGCCGAACGGGTGTAGCCAGAGCGATCGCAATGGGAGTCCAACGATTCTCAGCAACATTGGCAAACGTACAATGCGATTCGTAATCGCTGACCCGTTCAATCTTCGCGCCGGACGCTTCCACCTTGAGGGTCGCATCGCTTCGGAAGATCATGGTGACCGTTTCCGGAGTCGGTGTGTAATCCAGTTCCGAATCAGGCTGTGTGGTAGGTTGCAACATATTGAACAGATCCAGTTGGCCACGCAACTGAAGGCTGCCAGGCGTGTCGAGATGCTTCCAAAGGGCATCATGCATGGCACTGGCACGCGTAAATTGTTTCGACGCCGTTGTGTCAGGATGAGGCAACCAACCGCGCCATTGAGCACCGGATTGTCCAAGCCAATCAGCCGCGACCCCTGCAAGGTCATACTCGAGGTCAAGTCCCGTCACCGCAGCATCGCGTGGAGCAATATGAATCGCGTATTGAAACGCTTGCGATCGCTTGGGTGTCTCGATAATGATGCTTGTTCGATCTTCTCCCAGTCGCACATTCTTAACGGCGAGGTCATGGCGTTGTTGACGCTGCTGCATCTGAACAATTTTGTAGCCAGGACGAATAGTTTCTGATGCATCGCCTGCTGCAACGTAGCGTCCAAAGGCAATCTTCGCGCGCGATCCAACATCGTTCCATGCAATCTCACTAAGAGGACGATCAAAGGCAACGATACTCTCTGTTTCACTAGCAGCCCAAGCAAGGCCCGGCTGCGCAGCATTCGGATCGCTGTAAGTAAACTTGAAAATGCGGCCATCGCCTTTTGGGCCGTTTCCCCAATCCGGCTTGCCCGTATGGCAACAGACGACGAGGTCGCCATGAGGCGAAATCGCGCAGTCCACAGCGAGTAGGCCAAGGTTCGCGATGAGCTGGCTTTGTGCTACGTATCCCGCTGCGGTTTTTACTAGGCTGGTTCGCCACAGTTTGCCACGAGACTCGCCCGTGACGATCGCGTCGTCCTCCCAGAACTTCGGTCCAAAGCGACCTCGCCCAGTGGCGGGAGTGTTGAAACGGAAACCACAGGTGCTTTGATGCTGTGGCCGATAGTCCCAAACGCTCGGCTCATCAATCACATCGGGCAGGAACTGTGGATGCCGCGGTGGAAAGCCGTAGTGACGCCCAGCTTGAATATGTAACAACTCGTCGAACGGATTGCCGTTGGGACACCATGTCGCTCCCTCCTGGTCCGTGCCGAATAGATCCCCCTGTGCGTTGAACTGCAGGGACATAATGTAGCGCAAACCACTGGCGAGTTGCTCGACCGTTCCATCATTCCCGATTCGCAACAAGCACCCGCGGCGTTTGTCCGTCGTGTAACGCGCGGTACCGGATGGCTTCTTGCCTTTCTCAAAGGACTCTTGCCAATAGGGATTATCATGGCCTGCGTTACCCATCGTTACGTACCAAGCCCCGTCGGGACCATACGCCAGCGCCATCGAACTATCTACACGACGATGGTTGAGATAGGGTGCAGTAACTGCAGTAACTAACGTAGGGTCATCAATATCTTTGATGACGGTTTCTCGTTTGTCGGGAACACCATCGCCGTCCGTATCGCGGAACCGCACAAGCTCATCTGCAAGTATCGCATGCGGATCGCCGTCTTTCACGACCATGCCGAGAGGATAGTTTGGACCCGATTCGGACCAAAACGTATCCACCTGATCTTCTAAGCCATCACCGTCGGTGTCTCGCAACAAATGAAAGCGGCCATCGTATCCACCAGCGAACAGCCTTCCATCGGGCGCGTATTCAATGTTGTTGAGGCTCGTCAGTTGTACTGGCAACTCGCGCACGGTGAAGCCCTGCACGAACACTCGTGGCATCACTAACGACGAAACAGTTAACGGAGTTTCGAGTTGCTTGACTGGTACCTGCGGATTAGGCGGCTCGGCAGCGTGGACGTCAAAGACGAAAAACGCAAGCAGGAAGACATTATAGTAGATGATTACTGAGGTTCTCATGAAAGGTTATCGTCAGTTCGTGTTTGTCCTTAGGAAAGGCGAGAGGTCGGCTCGTTTAGGCTAGCAGGTCGTGGAACCAACAACGTGTTGAAGGAAAAGATTCTCAGCAAAAATCGCAAATGGAAATAACACATAGAAGATAGAACGTAAGCGAGGTCGCAATGTGGCAAGTTTCATTGTCGAGCACCTTCTTAGCGTTTGGGGCTTAACTTGCCCGATTCGATGATTTGGCCACTGAACCCATCCGATTTCTCAAATAAGTGATCGGCAAGCCGTAGATCATTGTTAGCCAATGCGATATCCGCACTTTGGTCCCCTTCGACACTCAAGAAGGTATGTTGCCATCAATCGAGCCGCGTCCTTCGATACTGAAGTTTTTGCTTCCCTCGGCGTAAACCAGCGCCCATACGTCGAAGCCCCAATATCCAAATCTCGCGCCGGAAATGGCTTTGCCGGATAGTCCGATCTTCCGAGCAATTTTGCCGTGTGAGCTAGATGGAGTGTTACGTTATCCTTAAGCGTGATCGTTCCCGAAAGAAAAACCCCCGGCGGCAAATAGACAGTTCCACCCCCAGACTTGGAGCACGCATCGATCGTTGCTTGAATCGCCAAGGTATCCTTCGTTGTACCATCTCCTTTGGCTCCAAAGTCGCGGACATTGAAGACGCCCGGTAGCGATGAGCCGTCGTTCAAGGGCGACTGTGCGTTCGAGGAAGCGATTGGAAAACAGCTACCTATTAATCCCGCAGTAGTGATAGATGTAAGTGTGGACGCAAACTGTCGCCTTGATCGAGTACTCATTACAGCTCCCTGTTGTTTTCTACTATGACCATGCTATTAAATTTACATCTCACGTCACGTGCGACAATCTGAAAGATTCGTTTCGAATACGGCTATTTGATAGCTGGTAATGCATAGTAGGCGCATTCAGCGAAGAAGAACTCCGACATATTTAGCTTCGAGTAATCGTAGTGCTGGATCGTACGTTCGATGGCATTGCGTCCAGTACCGCCACCGGAGAGCGCGACAACGGCCGCCGCGGCCAAAGGATTTCGCATGTAGCGGGCTTCATAGTTTTTGCGTCCACCCAGAATCCCTTTATCCCCGATTTCGGAAAGCTTCTTGGCCTCGGCCTGTGTGGCTTGAGGGAACCATGTAGCATATCCCTTCCGCCAGTTGGAGTGTCCAAAAGCCTGTGTGTCGTTGTTGTCGAACTTCGCGTAAACCTCCATCGCGACAAGAGCATTCGTTGCGTTAATGGCGAGACCGCTGCGATATTTTTCTCGGGTCGATTCATCGCTCTCGATGGCAACGAGCTTTGCCAACGAAGCTTGAGACCCTACATAGATCCACAGTGCGTATTCATCCAGACGTTTAATCGATTCACGATCACCAGGGTATCCGGCTGCGCAGATTTCCGCCCGTGTGAGATTGGAATTTGTGGGACGCTCGGCGAGAGCTTTCTGATAGCGTTCGATCCAAATTTGATTGTGGGTCACGTCATGCATGGCACGAAGCATGAACAGGTAACGAGCTGCGTCGCGAAAGAGGTGCCCTTGAAAACCACCCCGGAACTCCCCCTTAAATGCACCGTCACAAGGACACTTCCAACCAGTATCCTCAAGAATATTTGCTACTTCTTGCATCTTTCGTTGAATGTCATCGCATTCCTTAGGTGAGGCAAGCCCGCTCATGAAGTACGCATGCAAACCATAGAACCATGGATGGGTTTGGTCATCGGAGCCGAGGGGATAGTGACACTTGCCATCCGTACCCATGCCTCGAGCGATGAAACCGGGCACATCGGAAACGGAAGCACACTTCAAGAGACCCTGCGCCAGTCGCGTTGCTTTGGCTTTGTCTATCGGATCACCGCTGCGTCGAGCACGCTCGCAGGCCGCTGGAAGATACAAGCCTGTGAACATCGGTCCGTTCTCAATCGGACTCCACCAGCCAATGGCATTCGGCCGTCCAAGGCTGCAATCCTGAGGGGTTGGGATTTCGCCGATGAAATCCAAAACAATACCGTGCTGGTCGATACGTTTATTCCAAAGTACTGTATGCGCCTGCTCGATTCGCTCGGCTGCAGTCTGCGGATCGGCAGCGCTTAGCAACGAGCCACAGATAAGGAAAGAAAGGAGAACGAGGATGTTTTTCATGTAAATGTCGGGTTGTGGAGTTGATGTTCGTTTCATTTTGCGATTAAGGTAAAAAGCGGAGCTTCTGACTCAAGCATGAAGCGAAGGCCTCAAGGTTGCCGGAATGACTCGTCGACTATTTTGTATTTTACGAAGGCGAAGCGTTTACTACCTGGGGACCAACTGTTGACGTTGATGGTTCCCTGGCCACCGTTGAAGGCGATGATGTCAGCCTGTTCGCTTCCGTCGGGCTTCATGCGGCGAAGGATAACATCTTTATTGGCCGGATGTTTCACTGTACCAGTTGGATAGCTCAAGTAAACAATCCATTTCCCGTCGGGCGAAATATGTGGAAACCAGTTTACGCGATCGTCGTGAGTCAGTTGCTCGAGGCCTGTACCATCGGTCTTCATGCGATAACACTGCGCGTGGCCGGGAATCTTGGCGTTGAGTTCCGAGTTGAAGTAAATCCACTCTCCATCAGGCGAATACTCGGGACCGTCGTCGGGGACCGGGGTGTCAGTCAAACGCGTGTCGGGACCTCCAACCGCCGGAATCGTATAAACATCAGATCGACCCCAAGGATCATCGCCCACGGCATTGACGCCGACGTAAGCTAACGTCTTTCCATCTGGCGAAACACCGTGGAGAAAATATTTGAACGCCAAAGAATTGTGATGCTCGTTGGAAATACGCTGTGGCTTGCCGCCATCGAATGGCACCGCGTACAGATGAGAATTCGCAGTGATAAAAATCGTCTTTCCATCCGGGGAAAGGACATGATCGTTGCTCGTAACTTTGACCCCCTCAGTTACGATAGGCTCCGGCTGGGAGTTACCATCGGCGGCGATGCGCATCAGTGTTTTGCTGCCACCGATGCTACCATTGCAGACAAGCCATTTTCCATCAGGCGTCCAGTTAGGAGCTTGGATATCAGAGGATTCACAGATAAG
>JAPLNI010000058.1:434937-656058 GCA_026692865.1 Planctomycetota bacterium | reverse complement strand
ATGTTGATGGTCATCAGTTGCGCAATGTGCGGCGGCTGAGATTGCTTCTGTGCTCGAGCTGAAGCAGTCAATACCATCGCGACTACCGCAGAGGCCAAGAATAATCTGACGAACGAAAGGGCATGCATGGTTGATACTTTTAGTTTGAAGAAGTGGTCAGTAGAAGGTGATCGAACAGGGAGGTTGTGAGCGTGTTCGAGGTGTGCGAAGAAGACGATAGGCCAATCATCGCAACTGCTGTGAGCTCGAGTTTGATCGTTCCGGTTAGCCACCACGTTTCGCCATCGAGCGATTCGTAGCCAGTGAATTCATTCCCACGCCGAACCAGCTTAAGCCAACATGGAAATTTTTCCTTCGGCACACTTGGTTTCGGATTTGCGGCATCGGGTCGGACTCTCACGGTGATGCCAGCTATCGTTTCTCGATAAGTGAATTGTGAGCCGTCGACTGGGGTTATACATTGTGTGACGTTACGCGATCCGCCATCCAGCGATTCACGAATACAAATCCCAGCTTTCGCGTGCTTGTTCTTTCCGGGATTGTCCATGCTGGAGACTCGCACCACGAAATCGAAATCGCCTTGGATAGGCTGCCAAACAAAATGCCCTCCGTCCATCGGTCCCCATAAGTCCATCGTCCCTTGCACATTGAAAACGTTATCAGCGTGCATCGCCGCACCCGCCAATTCAGCACTTTTCCCAAACATCGCATTCTTTCCGAATATTTCGACCGGTGGGAGTGGAACTTTTGTACCGACTTGCGCACTGCCGATGTCTTGATGCTTCCATGGTGCTGGCAAGGTTGGCGATTGCGCTGCGCATTGCAGAGTGAATGATGTAACTATAAGAAGTGTTAGGTAGATCAAATGTAGTTTCATAGAAGAGACGTCTCTCGGGTTTGGGAGGTATTAAAGGGCATTTTAGAGGTCAGTACAGGAAAGCTTTGGGCCGTATCAAGGATTCGAGACATCAGAGGAATAATTTTCTCGTTGCACGCCAGCGATAATCAGCAGGATGCCAGCAAGCTCTTCATAAAGACGATAGACTCCAGTCTTAGGATTGCAGAGGCGAGTCGCCTCACTTGGATAGAAATCGGGTCCACCCTTGGCGCCTCTGATTTCCTTAGCATAGTCACTCACCTTATCTGCGATGGTCATGGGAAAACTCATTTTTGGATGAAGAAGGTGTTTGAAATCGCATGATGCAATGTGAGTGTCCGCTGCTTCATAAGACTAGACTGTCGGGAATATTAGATTCGGAGGCCAGTGAAGACTGTAGTAGGCAATTGCGCATGGTGTCAAAGCGACGGAATCCGGTGCTGCAATCAATCCTTTACGATGCACAGTCGTTAAAAATGCGGTATAGAGATAGCGATACTGCATGCGTTTCATGGCTATTTCGGTGCGGGATAGTTGCCTTCACCCATCAGGTTTTTGGGATTGATGTTGGGGTACGTGTCAGCAATGTCCGGTATGGCTCCGTAGATACGAGGATCGTTGGTCCTCTTTAGCTCGGCATCCATTTGCGCTGCGAGTTTGTCACGCACGGAAGTATGTTCGGAAGACGTCGCTAAGTTATGCATACAGTCCGGGTCGGACTGGATATCGTAAAGTTCTTCTGCGGGATGTTTACCTACAATCAACTCTAACATTTCGTCGTATTCTTTAGAATCGCGAGCCGCCTTGATAAGCCAACCCAGCGTTTCCTGGTCGTCGATATCGCGGTAACACCCGGCGTGGCGAGGAAGGAGTTGGCCATTGGACTTATTGATCCGCTGTGGGTCTCCAACCGGCCAACGGTCGGGACGAAGATTCCGTAGATAGAGATACTGTGGTGTTCGTAGGGCACGGATTGGATATCCGATATCGTTGTAACGTGTGAGTGTGTGCCGCTCGTGACCAGCAAAGACAAAGGCGTGCTCGGGGTCGACGAGTCCCTGCTTCGTACTTGCGAGTAATGGCATGAAGTTACGTCCAATAGGCGCGAGTGCAGGATCGTCTTTTGCTGGGTGCTCAATTCCAGCGGCTGCAAGGATCGTGGCGTTGAGATCCACAAAGCCAATCGGGTCGTCGATGACTCGTCCGCCAGGGATCCCTTTTGGCCAAGCAAGATGCATCGGGACATGGAGCCCGTATTCGTAACAAGTAGCCTTTGCTCGCAGCATCGGCATGCCGTTATCTGCAGTAACGATAACGATTGTGTTATCGAGTTCCCCTGCCTTTTCCAGTAGGTCGAGCATTCCGCCAAGCTGTCGATCAAAATACTCGATCTCGAGAAAGTAATCGAGGAAGTCGCTGCGAACCTCTGGCGTATCGGGAAGGAACTTCGGGACGATTACATCCTCAAGTTTCTTACCAGCCTTTAAGCCACTACCGCGTTGATAGCTGCGATGTGGTTCGACGCTACCAAACCAAAAAAAGAATGGTTGATCCTTACTTCGTTGTCCGAGGTAATCTGCAAAGTTGGCAACATAGTCGACATCTTTGATGTTACTGGAAGGTGGTGTGAGCCTATGCTTCATGAACGGAGGGCCAGCCGGATTGCCCGTTCGTCCCGGCCCCAAGTTACCCGGCGACCATGGCTTGCCAGTGTACCCTGTCTTATACCCTTCCTTCGCAAGAAGGTCAGGGAAGGTTGCGAACTTGGCGGGAAACAAGCCGTGATGTGGGCCCGCTTCTTCATTCATCCACACATGACGTCCGATGAAGAAAACAGCTCGCGAAGGTGAACATCCTGGGGCTCCACAAAAGCCATTGCGAAACAGCACGCCGCTTCGTGCTACGCGATCGATGTTCGGTGTACTTACCCCCTTACATCCCGCGATCGATGTATGAGCCCACGACATATCATCGGCGATGGCGATAAGTACGTTAGGGCGCGAGGTAGATTCCGCCCCCTGCGTGACGAACTCGCATGCGAATAGGGCGGTGATGAAAGATAGAAGTGTGGAGAGGCTTTTCATTGGTTTAAAAAGATTGGACTTTGAATGATTTCGTGAATGAGCGAACGAAAGCCATAATCGTGCTTGTGGACACGATCCACGATTTGATTAATCAACTCACGGTCGGCGTATTGTGGGCCGGTACCTGTGGCATAGGTTACGAGATGTTGCGTCAGAGAGCGTACAAGCTGATCCGGGTCTGCTAGAAGATAGCGACGAAATTCCATGTAGTTTGCGAAGGACTCGCCATTTGGCATCTGTCCGCTCGCATCGACGACTGGCCCAAGACCGACGTAGGTCTTCAATGGGTCACGCTGCGTTGGATCACGAAGGAAGGTTCTCGCATCGAAAGTCAAAGGTCGTGTGACTTGGATTTTGTCCGTCGTGTTCTCGCTTGCCGAACGATATCGCTCCCGCCAACCTCCGATGACATCAAAGCTTTCCAACGCAAATCCAGGCGCATCAATTTTCGCATGGCAGGCGGCGCAGCTGTCGCTGTTACGATGTTTGTCGAGTTGCTTGCGGATGGTAGTTGCACCGCGAATGTCCGGTTCTACGGCGGGTACACCGGGTGGTGGTGGCGGCACGGGTTTCCCCAAGATTCGTTCTTGTACCCATACACCTCGCAAGACAGGGGAACTCGTCGTCCCGTTCGCAGTCACCTTCAACACACTTGCCTGTCCGAGTACACCGCCACGCACCGAGTCGGCTGGCAACGACACTTTGCGAAAGGCCGTCCCCTTCACACCAGAAATCCCATAGTGTTCAGCCAAGCGTTCATTCAAGATCGCGAAGTCCGAATGCACAAAATTGGTTACGCTGAGATTGTTCATCAACAGCTCATCGAAAAATCGACGTGTTTCCTGCACGCTGGACCATTCAATGAGCTCATCCCATTCAGGGTATAGTCGATCGTCTGGTGTAGTCGCGGTGATCTTCCGTAAATCGAGCCACTGTCCGGTAAAGCTCTCGTTAAACGCAACCGCCTTTGGGTCATTAAGCAAACGCTCCACCTGGGCGTGAAGAACTTCCGCTTGATGAAGTTCGCCTTTCTCAGCCAGCGTTATTAATTCGTCATCAGGTGTCGAACTCCACAAGAAATAGGCCAAGCGCGAAGCGAGTGCAAAATCATCTAGGGCGCCGACAGGTGCATCCAGATAAAGGAAGTATGGCGAGCACAACGCGGCTTGCAACGCCACCTTGATGCCAGCACGAAAGCCCGTATTGGTCGCCGACTTGGCAAAAATTTTTGAGTAGTGGTGAACTTCCTCATCCTCCACTGGTCGACGAAATGCGCGCGGCAAAAACTCTCTAAGCACGCGTTCCGCATCAGCTTGAGTGGCAGTATCGAAATCGAGATCTCCAAACAATCGATGATGACTTGGCGGCGGCCAGGTTTCATGCAGCGGACCTTCGACCTCTACCCACTCGATAGCCAAACCAGGCCCCTGATAGGTGTTCGCATCGATGAAACCATTTGCACGATGCATGGTTCCCGGCCCTGCGATGCCGATAGGTGATACACGCAGAGTATCTTTCTCTCGTAGATAGGTTGTGACTTCGGCTTCAGCTCCCTCGGGAGGAAACTCTGTGTAGGTGACCAACCAGGACGTATTCGAATAGCGTTTATCTCCCGCTCGAATGCGGGCCTTCACCGTTTCTCCACCCCAGGCACGGGCTCGGACTCGAAAGCGATACGTTCCAGCAGTGGGCGCTCCGGGAAAGCCCACGATGTTTTCTACAAAGTCGCCAAAGCGCACGATTGCATCGGGCTGATTGCCAAAGCCTTTGGTATTCTTTCGAAAGAAGTCCTTTCCAAAATGCTTCACATCCCATCGCTGCGGATAACGCACGGTTTCCGATTTCGGCGACGGTCCTGTGACAATGGCTTCATCCAAAGCTTCCCGCGCGGCAGTCATATAAGCCTGCAAATGCTCTGCTGAAACGCTCAATGCCGAGCCGACTTTATCGAAGCCGAGCGACTTTCCATCTTCTGGCAATCGCGGTCGATAATCTTCCTCCACGCCAAGCAAATCACGAAGCGTATTCTGATATTCATCGCGATTCAGCCGCCGCGCCAAGGCTCGCCCTTCTTTTGCTTGTCGCAGCACATTAGCATCGTTTAACTGCGTATCGAGTGCCGTTAAAAACTTCTGTATCTCGTCGTCCGGCGGTCGTTTGGCATCTTTCGGGGGCATCTCTCCATCGCGAACTCGGTCATGGACCTTTGCCCAGGCTACAAAGGAATCAGCGTTGCGAAGGTCGAATTCGATCGTCGACAAATCGAGGCTACCTTCCTTGGAAGCCGAATCGTGGCAATCCATGCAGTGTTTCTTCAGAAACACGATTTTCTCTGAAGCAAATTCGGACGCTTTCAACGCAGCGTCCAAACTGAATAAGCACACGATTGAAAGGAGAGCGATGTATCTCACAAGCAGTTCTTCTCTCTAAACACGAGCCCGAAAAATCCTTGACTTTGACTGGCATAGAAATCTTCTTTTCCGCGCACACGACTTATTGTAAGAAAAGATAGACCCGCACTGGCGTGTTGACGCAACTAAATGGCCGACTTCTAATAAAGTTACCGAATTCAAGTATACCATTGATTGAAACGACAACTATCGATTGCAATGAAGGTCGGCTGTGAATAGACCAGTCCCGTCTGTGTTCATCCCGCCTCCAATAACTTTGCAAGCAACTCATTGTCGCTGTATTCGTGGCCTTGACTGTCTCCCATGCGGATGACCACCATATCGAGCGAAGGTATGACGTAGCACCGATTCTTCCCTTTCCCAATCGCTGCCACGGTGTCAGCAGATGGATGGAAGCTTAGCTTGCGACGCTCTTCAATGAGTCGTTTCGCTTTGGGAGCAATGTTGCGCCCATTTAAAGCCTCGGTACGATCTTCATCGCCACTGCCCAAAAAGCCACCAGGTCATTCCATACGAAGGTTGAGCGGTTGAGGGCTTAAAGCACTCATCGAGTACTGCATCAGGAACGAGCTCCGTTTCTCCCCATCTTCCCTCACCCTTGTCTGATAGTCTCGCCGCCTTTCCACGCCGTCGTCTTGAAGCCGAAGCGGTGCGCGATGCGATGCTTTCTGTTAGCGGCTTGCTGGATACGAGAACCCGGTGAGCATGGCCGACTTGCATCATGACAAACTCACATTCGAATTCGAAGGCCGCGACGAAACCCCTACCGGCGTAGAACCAGCCCGCGTGGTCACCGACCTTATCGCCTAACAACCCAAGGCCACGAAAATAAAAATAGAAATGGACAGGCATTGCGAGGCTGGCTCGCAAAGTTGAATATTTGGTATCCGGTCTGTACACTAATTGTCCTACGTTACTTCTGGCTACTATTGACAAAAATGAATCTCACTTTTCAACCAGTTCAATGATGTTTTTACAACGGCTGACACTTTGCTTGTTCGTCCTGTTGACGACGAATGTTTCTGCATCCGAGAAGCTAAACGTCCTGTTCATCGCTTCGGACGATATGCGTCCACAGCTCGGTTGTTACGGGGATACCACCGTCAAGTCTCCAAACCTCGATGCTTTGGCTAAACGCTCGTTATTGTTTAATCACAGCTACGTCCAACAAGCGCTCTGTTCGCCGTCGAGAATCGCGATGCTTAGTGGTTGCTATCCAGCGACTACAGGGATATTCGAGATCGGTCCCGCTCTGCGATCCACCATGCCCGACATTTCCACAATGCCGCAGTACTTTAAAGATCATGGTTACCATACACGAAGCCTCGGTAAGATTTATCACGTCGGAATCGACGACGATGCTTCGTGGACGATTCCGGCTTGGCACAGCAAGCAGCCACGTGTAAGTGAGGGCACGAAACAAGCTGTCGCCAGAATGATGAAAGATGCGGAAGCGAAAGGGATTGAAATACCTAAGCGAGGTATAGGATCGAGGAACTCGGCCATCCCCGCTTTCGAGTCCGTAAATTGCAATGATGATGATTTGCTCGATGGCGATACGGCCAAGAACGCCATTGCTCAGCTCCGAGAGCATTCCAAGAACCCAGCTCAGCCGTTTTTTCTCGCTGTTGGATTTGCGAATCCGCATGTCCCCTGGATTGCGCCCAAGAAGTATTTTGATTTGTATGATCCGGCCAAGCTGCCTTTAGCCGAGAATGAGTTTTTGCCGCAGAACGCTCCCGATTTTGCCGCGACCAGCGGGACAGATTTTCGTTGGTACAACGGAGTGCCTCAGGGCGATTTGCCAGAGTCTTATAAGCGACAATGCTTGCAAGGCTATTTCGCAGCGATCAGTTATATCGATGCACAAGTGGGGCGTTTGATGCAAGCCCTCAATGAAACAGGACTCGACAAGAATACGATCGTCGTCTTTTGGACCGATCACGGTTATTACATGGGTGAGCATACTTGGTGGGGCGCAAAGCACAACAACTATGAAGGTGCAACTCGCAACGCATTGATGCTCGCCATACCTGGTATGAAAACGGCTGGTCAAAAGACCCAATCGCTAGTTCAGTCAGTCGATCTTGCCCCGACACTTGTCGATTTATGCGGCCTCCCAGCTCATCACGGCTTCGAGGGTAAGAGCCTCACTCCGATCCTTGCTGACCCTCAAGCAAATGTGAACGAGGCGGCATACAGTTGGTATCCGAAGAGCGGCTATCTGGGAGTCGCCATGCGCACGCAACAGTGGCTTTACGTAGAGTGGACCAAGCCTGGCGAGAAGACCGTCAGTGAACTTTATGACGCCGTACGCGATCCGCAAAACGACTTCAATCTCGCCGGCAAACCCGAGCATTCTCAGACCATCGCTGCTCTTAGTAAGCAGCTACGCAAGAAGTTTCCAGTCCAAGGCTTCAAGCCAACCGGAGACTCGACAATCCGTTGAAGCTGTGCCGTATCGATGTGGCGCTTACTTTGCTTTCGGCTTCGCACTCCAGATGGCCACATTCTTGAACTGCGCGCCCTCGCCCTTCGTGATCAACGCCACAAGCCCCTTTGCATCCTTGTATCGTTCGTGATGCGCCTCGACCACATGGCTGTTCACCGTTGCTCGGTAATGGTCGCCGCTAATCTCGATCGTAATGTCGTGCCACGCGTTGGGATCCATCGGCGTTTTCAGTTCAGCCAGCTTCTCCGACTTGCTGGTTTTCGAAATGCCCGACTGGCGCACGACCCAGATGGCGTCCTGGCTGATGTAGGTGCGGCCCAAGTGATGATGCGGAGCGATGGAGTCGCGGCAACCGAAGGCGACATGCGTGGCGGTGCCAAGCTTAAACTGCGCCGTGATAACCATGTCAGTCGCGTCGAGCTTCCACGTGCAGGACGATGGGTGATTGTCCTCCGCCACTTCATCCCCGTGCAGCACACCATCTTTCACTTGCCACTGGCCGATGGCGGCGGACCAGCCGTGAATGGGCTTCTTGCGCATCAGCGGCGTGGCCTGGTCGAACGCGGTCGCAACGATCAGTTGCGTCGGCGTGACGATAGTGGTCGCGGGTTGCTTCGGCGATTGGGGCTCAGCGCCGGCAACAATGAGTGCACTGATGGTAAATCCGAACAGCGCGAGGTGGAATGATGGATTGAACATAGTAGATTGGAGGTCGTTGGATGACCTATTTCCTTTAGAAAGTACCTTCATAAACCTTGACGTCATCGATTTGGATACCGCCGTGATCGACACCTTTGAAATCGATCTGATGCTGGTCAACCATGTCGATCAGAGCGTCCTGGAACACGAACTTCTTGCCATCGAGTTTAAGAAGGAGGATCCCCTTCTTTAGCTCGATGGTAACGTCGACCCATTGATTGAGTGGCAGTGACACTTCTTTGGTTTGCAAAGACTTGACATCCTTTTTCAAGGTGAGCGTTGTCATGTTCTCAGTAAAGTTGAGACTGTTAACATGGTGCCCAACGTCGATCAAAGGAAACTTAGCCGCATAGTTTTCTGCGTCGAATCGCACGCGGAAATGGACCACCAAATTCTCCGGTACCTTTTCCAACCAAATAACTGGCTTGAAGCCGGCGTGCGCTTTGTCCCCTTCCGCTACTTTTTTGTCTTGGTATTCCTTGGGCGAGGGGCCACCGACGAGAATTCCATCCTTTACCATCCAAGTGCTTCCCTGCCTGATTTGCCAATGGTTCGTGTCAAGCTTGCCGGTATTGAAGTCGTCTTGGTAGACGAGCTTGAGTGACGGAAACAATTCGGATCGATATTCCTCGGCGGACAAGGACGAGGCGACACACAGGAGACCGAGTAGCGCGATACTGAATTTCATTTTAAACTTCCGATGAACGTAGTGAATGGTGGCATTCTATAAGGTTTTGCTTAGTATAAGTTTACAGTGTTCAATTCGCACCGAGTAAAGGCTTCTTTCGAGGGAGGCGATTGAGCATGTGATGCCGCGCACGCGAAGAAGAGGCAGAGGGTCGAGATCAATGAATAGGTCTTCGTATTTGTTTTATTGATGGCTTGATACGTGCCGGTTCGTGGATTGTTTTCTGCATTCGACGCCCGATCGACTCCAATCGATTAATTTCTAAACGCCTTTGGCACACAAAGACGCTCATCGAAGCTATTCATTGAGGGAAGAGACGTGCTGTAATCGAGAGCGATACTCTTGAGTTCATTTACGATTGTCGGGTAGTTGATAGCCAAGTTTCTTTTCTCTTCCCAATCGTCGAAGATATTGAAGAGTTCTACGCGACTGTCGTCTTTCGTCATGACAAGTCGCCAGTCATCCTTGACAACGGCAAGTTGCGGCCAGGTATCTCCGTGACTGGTAACGTGATTCTCCCAAAGAATCGGCTTATTGCGTCTAAATTCGTTTCCGAGCAGGGCCGGAAGAATATTCTCTCCGTCAGGTTGGTAACTATCCGGCAAAGGTGCTCCGGCAATCTCGCATAGGGTGGGAAGCATGTCAACCGCCGAGATGATCGATGTCTTGTCGATCCGGCCAGCAGGAATCTGACCCGGCCAGCGAATGGCGAAGGGAGTACGGACACCGCCACCGAAAAGGCTCCGTTTCCTTCCCTTTTGCTCACCCGTGGTTCCGCGACTGTAGTAGGTTCCATAACCATTCATGGGGATCGAAACCTGCTGTCTATTGCCGTCCACCATTCGCGTCTGCCGCAAACTACGGGTATTCATGATCCGGTTCTTTTCCGTGTCTTGACCAGTCTCCTCCGGGCCGTTATCGCTGCTGAATATGACGATCGTGTTCTTCTCTAAATCAAGCTCCTTGAGCAGGTCCATTATTTTTCCGATCCACTGGTCCGCTTCCCAGGCAACTGCAGCATAGACCCGCTCGTCTTCTGGAAGCTCCTTGATCCAAGGAAGCTCCAACGTCTCGCTATGTAACCAATGAGGTGTGTGCGGTTCACGAGTCCATAGGTTCATGAAGAAGGGAACGTCCTTGTGTTCGCGTATGAAATCAATCGTTTGTTGATAGACGGCGTCATGTCCCCAGGTAGCTGGTGGTGGACCGTTCCAGCACCGACCGTCATCGATTCCGTACTTATCCAGAGTCGGAGCATGTGCAGGGTCGCCGAGATGCCATTTGCCGTAGTGCCCAGTTACATAGCCTGCATTCTTCATCAATCTGGGCAACATGACAACTTCTGGATCTAACCAGTCATTGAGACCGTACTTCCGATTGATCTCAGCATTTTCATAGATCCAAAAAACCTTGTTCCGGCCGGGAAACTGGCCGGTGTACAAGGCCGCACGACTGGGAGAACAGACCGGCGAATTGACATGAAATTGTTGGAACTCCGTTCCCTGGCTGAAGAGTTTATCGAGGTTTGGTGTGCGCAAGTATGGACTCTTATGCAAGCTCATGTCGCCCCAACCCCAGTCGTCCGCGAAGATAAGCAGGATATTGGGCTTATCCAGTGGCTCCCGCATGTTGTCAGCATGTAGCGATGCCGACGATAATAACAGCATGCCGGCGACAATAAGTGATGACAAATGTTGCATATTGATTTCTCGAGTCACGTTGCGATCTTTGCTGCGCCAGCCGTATGATACATGTCCCTTGATTATACCGTGGCTTGTTGCTCTTTTTTTGGGACGGTCATCGTGGATGCTTTTGGAAAAATTCCCACATCAAGTCGTTTGCAGAGATATCCATCGTCGATTCGCCGAGGAGCGATACGATTGGTTTCTGACCTGGCCACGTATGACCGCCGTTTTCGATTTCGATGAGTACGACTTCGCTGCCGTCCTTGCCGCGGCCCCACGTTTTTCGGGTGACCTTCATCTTGTCATCCGCTTTGTCCGGCAATGGTACGATCTCCGGCTCTTTGTTGCAGCCATTGGCCTTCACCCATTGCTGGATGGTGTGATCCACCGATCGAAACTCAGTAACCTTGCTTCGGCCGAGAAATCCTTTTCCGTAGCCTCCCTGGAACGGTGCGAATGCGTCTGCCGTTCCGTGAAAGTGCATCACCGGTACCGGGCGTCTGTTTCGAGGAGCCTCCATCATGAGTGGTCCGCCGACCGGAGCAATGGCGGCGATACGATCCGACAGTTCCGACGCCAAGTAATGGGACATGATGCCACCATTAGAGAGTCCTGTTGCAAAGACACGATCGGCATCGACATTGGCAACCTTGGCTAAATCGTCCAGCAACTCGCGCGTGAAGCCAACATCATCAACTTTGTTTTGCATCGCGTAGCCGCAGCACTCGCCACCGTTGAACGTGAGCAAGGTGTTGGCCAACTGGCCGGTACCAAATGGATAAACGACCAGAAAGCCAGCTTCGTCCGCCTTGGCGTTCATTCCGGTTAGACGGATCATGCTCTCGGGGTTGCCTCCACCGCCGTGAAAGACCACGATGACGGGCGTCGCCTTATTCGCGTCGTATTTCTTGGGGATGTAGACGCGATACCGTCGCTCCAGTTCGCCGACTCGCAAAGTCCGCGTGTGATCTCCAGCCGTAAGTTTGCCATCGTCGTTCTTGTCGAACTGCTTGAAACGCGTATCAGGAGAGCCAGCGTCAGGTGATGCGGTGGTCTGCGCAATTGCTTTTATTGCGAACGCTTGAAGCATCCCCGAGAAAATTACGAGTACGATTACATTTTTCATATAGGGAATCAACGAGTTTCAAAGGAGCCTGTAAACTGCCATACCGTAAAATGCTGTTGGTGTTTCTTCTGTGGTCGCTGGCGGATGGCAAAATACGTCGCTCAATCACTTTCCTTGATACAGTAAATTCTAGCCGATGTGCGAATGAGTAAGCGGTCGCCGACGATCGCTGGCGTGGCCATTCCCATGTCGTCGTCAGCAAGTTGGTTAGTGTGTAAAAGTTCGAACTGATCGCTGTCGTTCAGCACGTAGGTGATACCGTCTTCATTCAGACAAAAAACCTTGCCACCCATCGCCCATGGAGACGATGTAAAGGCTCGTCCGTTCGGCAATCGCTTCTGTCCGAAAAGCTCGTCGCCGGTACTTGCGTTGTAACAGGCGACGAGGCCTCGATCGTACAGTACGAACATTCGGTCATCCGAGACGAGTGTGCTCGGATTATAAGGAGCCGCCTGCGGCAATGACCATGCAATGAAGTCGTTCGATTTCGCATCGCCATCAAGTGTAATGTCTCCTGAAGCCCCCGGTTTGATTGCATAGATCGGTCGTTGCTTATCACCGACATACCCTGAAGTGACATACAACAACCCGTGCGTGGCGAAAGGCGTTGCGATAGTGATGCTCGACATACCTTTGAGCGACCAGAGCAGCTTGCCATTAAGGTCATAGGATCGCACCGCTCCGCTTCCGGGTGTAATGATCTCTGTTCGTATTTCATTTTCCCAAACAAATGGAGTCGCCCAATTGCTCTTCTCGTCACGTGGCGTTCGCCAAAGCTCCTTGCCCGACTTTGCATCGAGTGCCAGAAGATAAGACGCTTGATCATTATCGTTGCAGTAGTAGAGTTTGCCTTGGTGTAGAACAGGCGAGGCAGCGTTTCCCCAACCGTAGCGTGTTGGCAACGGCTCAAGGTCGTGCTGCCATAGGTCATTGCCCACGAGGTCAAAACAGAAAATGCCGACACTGCCAAAGCAACAATAGACTCGCTCTCCGTCAGTCACTGGCGTTTCCGATGCAAAGCTGCTCTTTACATGGATCGCTGATTGGGGTTTGCCTTCGTGAACTTGCCGTTCCCAGCGAGTTTCGCCAGTCTTGAGATCGAGGCACATGACCATCCATCGATGAATCGAATCAGGTGGCGCGGGGCGATTGCCACCGAAGTAAAGACCTTTCTTCGCTTCTTCGGTCGTTCCCGTATTGATCACTGTGGTCAAGAAGACATGATCGTTCCAAACCACGGGCGATGACCAACCACGGCCTGGAACATCTCGCTTCCATGAGACGTTTTCAGTCGCTGACCAACGGTCGGGTATTTGAGTTCCTTCGGCGACACCACGCGAACCAGGCCCCCGAAACTGCGACCAATGCGACTGTGCGACGACGTCCGATGTCGTCATCGCGAGTACGAGGGTCAGAAACAATGACTTGAGAAAATTCTGTTTCATCGGTTGCTCCAGAGCGATTCGAGTTCTTCCTCGGTCACGAAGCCATTACGGTCTGCATCCAAGCGGCCAAACAACACGGCAGGTAGTTCGTCGCGACTAAGCTTACCATCACCGTTCTTGTCTCGTTGTTTGAACGGATTGTTTGAGCCACCAGTCTTCGATGTGTTGCCTGCCATAGCTGCACCTGCGGACGAGATACCGGCGGCTTCGTTCGCCAACGCAAGAAACGCGGGATAGGTCGAAGCCTTGTAATGCTGGGTCTGGACCATGAAGAGCGTGAACGAGTTGTTCTTGCGGTCGATGACGAATTGCGTGCCGTCCGCACCGCCCCAGCCGTAACTACCGGCTCCGTTCACGATGCCGCCAAGGCCGTACTTCATTGTCGGATGTTTAAGATGGTTTTCGAAGATCAGGTCGACCGTCTCGGGCTTGAGCACACGCACGCCATCCAGTTCGCCACGATTGAGAATCATTCGGCAGAAACGCTCGTAGTCGCCGATCGTGCCGAACAAACCATGGCCGCCGAGGAACAATGTCGGTTCGGTTGATACGCGGCTCTGGTCACTTCCGGGAACGAGCACGCCGGGTTTCGGTTGACCATAGATCTGACAGAGCCTATCGCGTTTCGAATTCGGCACATAAAAGTCTGTGTCCGGCATCTTAAGCGGCTTGAACAATTTCTCCTTGAGAATGACATCGAGCGGCTGCTGTGTGATCGCTTCCATGTAGCGACCGAGGATGTCCATTCCCATTCCGTAGTTGTAATTCGTACCCGGCTGGAACAAGAGCGGTTCCTGGGCAACTGCTTCCGAAAACTCCTTCAGCGTCGTTCCTCGTTTGGTCATCGCTTGGTACGCCATCGCGGCCGCCCGTTGTCCGCCTCCGTAGCCGAGTCCGCTTGAGTGACTCATCAACATTCGCGGTGTGATGGCGAACTTCGCCGGGACGATCTTGTCTCCCTCCTTCACTGTGGGATTGGCCCATTCGGTACAGTGCGTTGAAATCGCATCATCGAGCCCAAACTTGCCTTCGTCGTAAAGCGTGAGTGCTGCGAGCGCGATCACCGGTTTCGTCATACTCATCAGTCGGAAGATCGCATCGTCGGTCATCGGTCGATTCTGCTCGATGTCCGCCAGTCCAAACGTCTCGAAATACCCTCGCTCACCGTTCTTGTGAATAATGGCAGAAATGCCTGCCACGTTCTTCGCCGCCACATGCCGCTGCATTTCTATATCCAGCTTGGCAAGCAACTCCGGCTTGAGATCAGCTTTCGCTGCCTCTGGATGCGCACGTGGTTTGAATTGATCCGCCGGAGGCAACGGGGCACCTTCAGCGACGCCCAGCCCTCTCCACTGCGCAGCATTGCCCGCGGATTGAGCAAGGGTGTCCGTCGCGAGAGTTAGAAAAATGACAAACGAGAACAGCGGCTTCATGACTAATTTGGCGTCGCCTCTCCGTGAGGATAACGGTAGTCGGCCTTGTCGTTCGTCGAGACCTGTTTCGTTTGACCGTCGGACAGCGTGTAGAGGAACAGTTTGCCGCCAGCGTGATAGACAATGGCACTGCCATCCTTGGTCCAGCGAGGATAATCGAACCAAACTTGCTTTCGTTCAGCATTGGCGAAGGGCCGGGAGTTGGTGATCGAGCGGTTCTTTACATCGAAGTCAGCGACGTAGAGCGTACGACCTGGCATTTCGTTCTTCTTGCCGGGCTGGTAGTCCAAGCAGATCTTCGTCTCATCGGGAGAAATGCTTACGCGGTCGAGGCTGCCTGTTTTCGCCAGTTCACAGGTGACACGCTCGAAGGTCGGCTCACCTCCGGGATTCGGTGTCATCAGGTAGTGGCCATAACCGACATTGGGAGGAATCGCGGAGACGAAGAGTCGGCCATCACGTACGGCAGAATGAACCCAGGCATGGTAATTCGGTTCGGTCAGCGGGATCTCTTCGCCGGGCTTTCCGCCAATCTTGCTCGCCATGATGCAGTAGCCACCCTTCGGATTCTTTCGGTTCCACACCGGCGTGTTCTTGCCATCTCGAGTCCATGTCGGATTGAAGTCGGTGTAGGTACCATCAGAAAGTTGATGAAAGCCGGTGCCATCGACGTTAATGATGCAGAGTTGGGTGATCCAGTTGCTTACGACAGGATCGTTTTTTAGCCGCCGAAAGAAAACCAAATGGTCGCCGGTAATCGACCACGAAGGCTTGAAGTCCCAATGCCCTTCCGTGATTGGCTTGCCCTCAGACTGCCCAAGGACATTCACGTGGATTTCGCCGTCTTTGTAATACGACGAGCGATAAACATCCTGCGCAATCGCGATGGATGCAATCGTTGATGTAATGATAAGGCAGAACAAATGCGAGGATGCATGAACTGTCCGATTCAACGCCATGGTTTTTTCCTCTTAGGGTTTGTCAAATGAAAGCTGATGAGTTCGATCTGTGCGACATGTTCAAGTATCCTCAATTCGGCTTGCGAAGCGCATTCAATTCTTCAACTTCAACGAAGCCGTCCTTGTTCACATCGAGGCGGTCGAAGAGTGCGGCGGGGACTTCGGTGCGGTCGAGTTTGCCGTCGTTGTTCTGGTCCCGCTGTTTGAACTGGTTGCTCATAGCGGATGCTCCTCCTCCGCCGCCCATGCCGCCTTTGCTGGCGATGCGGGCGGACTCTTCCGTGAGAGGCTTGAAGATGTTGTAAGTCGGGGCGCGGTAGTTTTGGGTTTGCACCATGAAGATGCCGAAGAGCTGGTTGGTGCGATCGAGCCAGAATTGCGTGCCGTTCGCGCCGCCCCAGGCGTAGCCGCCTTCGCCGTCCACTGCGCCACCGAGACCGTATTTCTGGCCGACTTCGGGCTTGAGATGGTTTTCGAACATGAGCTCCACTGTCTCGGGCTTCAAGACACGAACGCCGTCGAGTTCACCGCGATTCATCATCATGCGGCAGAAGCGCTCGTAGTCCTCCGTGCTGCTGCAAAGGCCCTGGCCGCCGAGAAAGAGCGTGGGCTTTTCGGTGAGCTGGCTGGCCTCGCGTCCGCGGGTGAGCGTGCCGGGCTGGCGTTGCATGTAGATCTGGCAGATGCGGCCGGCGTTTTCGGGATGCACCCAGAAGTCGGTGCTGGTCATCTTCAGCGGGCCGAAGATGCGCTCCTGCATGACCTCATCGACCGGCTTGCCAACGACGGCCTCGATGTAGCGGCCGAGCACGTCGATGCTGTGGCCGTATTGCCAGTCGGTTCCGGGATGAAACTTCAGTGGTTGCTTGGCGAGTCCTTCCGAGAACTCTTTGAGCGTCATTTTCGCTCCTCGGTTGGTGGTAGCGACGGGCGTGAAGGTCGCGTCTTCGTTGCCGGACTTGCTGCGTGCGCCTTGCTCGATGTCGCCGTAATATAAGCCGCTGCTGTGGCTCATCAGCATGCGCGGGGTGATAGCGAACTTCGAGGGCACGAGCTGGCCGTTTTCCAAAACTTTCGGCTCGGCCCATTCGGGGCAGTGCTTGGAAATCGGCTCGTCGAGCGTGATTTTGCCTTCATCCAGCAATGTGAGCGCCGTGGCGGCCACGACGGGCTTCGTCATGCTCTGCAAACGGAAGAGAGCGTCCTTCGGCAGCGGCTTCTGCGCCTCAATGTCCTGCCAGCCAAAGGCTTCGAAGTAACCGCGCTGGCCGTTGTGATGAATGAGGCCGATGACGCCGGAGACTTCCTTGTTCGCCACCGCCCGCTGCATCGCGATGTCAAGTTTCGCGAGCACGTCGGGCTTTAGTCCGGCCTTGGTGGCTTCGTCGCCATGGGAACGCGGTTTGAAATCCTCCGATGTGGCTGGCGCGGGCGTGGTTCTCGGCGCTGGAGTGTCCATCGTGCTAGGGGCAGCTGGAGCCGACTTGCCAATGGGTTTAATCCCCGCCGCTTCAGTTTGCGAAAGCAGCCCGTCGCCGTCCTTGTCGTACTGTTTGAAGAAGTAGGGATATGGGAACTCTTCCTGGCTCAGTTTGCCGTCGCCGTCCTTATCGAATTGCTTGAATCGCTCCGGGACGGTGGCGGTTCCGCGTGTGCTTGTTTGGGCTACGGCAACGGAGCACAACGTCAATGTGATGACCAAAGTGGCGATTCGGGGCATATCTGGCATAATCTTCTACTCCTTCTTGGTCGTCGCGCGTCTGGCTTGGTAGTAGGCCTGGATTTCTTCTCGCGTTGCAAAACCGTCGTTGTCTTTGTCGACATCTTTGAAAATAGCTGGCTGGGGATACTCTTCTTGCGAAAGCTTGCCGTCGCCGTTTTTGTCGGCGGTCTTTAAAGCTTCTTGGATGCGACTACCGGCTGCGCTCGTAGCTTTTCCTTTTGCCTTCGTTGCGATACCTTCCGTTCGTCCGTCTTGGCGAACCCATAGAGCAGGCTTCGTCCCTTTCTCCCACTCGGCGAATGCGGATTGAAGCTCTTTTAGTTTGTCGGGCTGTGTGGCGGCGAGGTCTTTGCTCTCGCTGATGTCTTCTTTGAGATTGAAAAGCATCGGTGGCTCGATGCGTGTGTCGACGAGTTTCCAGTCGCCAACTCGGGCCGCATGTTGTTGGCCGGCTCGCCAGAAGAGTTGCTCATGAGGGCGACCGCTTTGCTTTCCGTTGATGAACGGGATGAGATTTACACCATCCAGGGCTCCGTGGGATAGGCTTCCAGCCTGTCGCGAATTTTCCACAGGTTGGAAGCCTATGCCACTTTCAATCCCCGCTGCTGCAAGAGCCGTTGTATGGCAATCAAAGCCCATTACCATCTCGCGATAGGTTCGACCGGAAGGGATTTTCCCTTTCCATTGCATCACAAACGGCACGCGAATGCCGCCTTCAAACATTTGTGCTTTGAAGCCGCGCAGCGGAGTGTTGAGCGACGAGTTGTCGCTCGTTGGTCCGCCATTATCGCTGTAGAAGATGACCAGCGTATTGTCTTCTTGACCAATCTCTTTCACTTTGGTCATCACTCGACCAATGGCTGTGTCGAGCGCCGTCAACATGCCAGCGAAGATTTTTCTCTTACCGGCGAGCTCTGGGAAACGGTCTTGATAAGCATTCTCATCCATCGGCGAATGGACGGCGTTGAACGCGAAGTAAAGGAAGAAGGGTTTGTCTTTGCTGCGTTCGACAAAACCGACTGCTTCATCAGCAAATTCATCGGTAAGATACTTCGTGGTTTTGACCGGCTGGCCATTGCGAACAATTGGGTCGTTGTCTTGCCGGCCCGCAAGGTAAGTGTGTGCACCGCTTAGAAAGCCGTAGTGATAGTCGAATCCACGTTCCTGCGGTCGCAGCCCCTCTTTGAAGCCGATGTGCCACTTGCCAATCATGCCCGTCGCGTAGCCAGCTCCCTTTAGTTTCTCGGCCAGTGTCGGAACTTCACGAGGCTGACCAAAATTGGGATCGGCAAATCGCTCGGGGCCTGAGTTATGCTCAAAGCCAAAACGATGCTGATACATGCCGCTCATCAGACCAGCACGCGATGGCGAACAGACGCAATGTGTCGCGTAACCATCCGTGAATCGTACACCGCTGTTCGCTATACCATCGATATTGGGCGTTGGAATGTCCTTGCAGCCATTCACTCCGATGTCGGCATAACCGAGATCGTCGGCGAGGAAGATAATGATATTAGGTTTGTCTGCCGTGAAGCCAGTTGAGCACAACATGCACAGCAGAAAAAACGCTGAGAACTTTTCTGAGATGATTGATCGGGTCATACTTGCTTCCCAACATCGTTCGTTTCGTTTAAGACTGGTCAATTGCCGCAACTTCGAGCCAACATCGATCATTAGCAATCGAGTTTCACGAGTGGCATAGGCTTCCAGCCTGTGTGTTCGTCCACCACAGGCTGGAAGCCTATGCCACTTTCATTGCAAGCGGAGATACTAGTTTGCCGCGACTTTGTTGTCAGTTAATGGCACGAAGTACTCGATGTATCCGATCATCATTTCGTCGATCGTTTGCGGCCCCCACTTCACTCGCTTGCCCGGATCGGGATTGGCAGCGTTGCTTTCGCTGTTGTTGTAGACAGCAGTAATCTTGATCGTACTACCGCGAGGCACAAGCTTTGGGGACTTGTATGCATAATTAAGCTGCCAGTTGAAGTCGTATCTCGGAATGTCCAGAAGGACTTCACTCTTGCCACTCGCGTCAATGGCTTCGTACTTGAATGCAACGCCACGAATGTGCATGTGCGGCATAAAACTCATGATGGGAAGGTCGAACGGAACTCGTTGTGTCTTTGTTTCAACGTGCGCCGCTGTGTGAGGCGGAATCGAGATTCCCATGTGAGCCACGCCGACTGTTCGGACTTCATATTGAGGCTTGTCCTTGGCAAAGACTAAGCCCATTCTCAGCCGCTCTTTTTTTGCCGTTCCGCTGGGGGTGTAATGGATTTGGAAACTGACCTTTGATCCCGCGGGCAAGAGTCTGGCAAAGCCTTGGTTGTACTTCTGTGATCCGTTGCCTGGGACATAAACAGCCCAGTAACCTCCAGCTCCCTCGCCAGCATCCCGAGCCGAACTTCCCTTCTCGTGAACCTTGACGATAACGTGGTGAACGACGTCTCGTTCGCTCGGCAGAATCTCATAAGCAGTGACCCATTTGTCTTCGGTCAACTCCGTCTCGACGACATCAAACTGATAAGGCATATAACCAGTTGCTTTGATGTCGTAGGGTTTGCTCAGCGTCAGAATCATATCCGGCTTGCCGATGCTCCATTCCGACGGGTATTGCTTCGGCTCCGGTGCATCGCTTTGCTTTCCAAGCGGTCGGTCCTTCGATTCGATCCAGGACAACAAATCTGATTGATCCCTTGACGAGAGAGAGCAATTATTGGCCCACGTATTCGACTTTGGATCATGTTTATTCGCAGCGAACCACGGTGGCATCGTTCCTTCTGTTACGACACGCTTGATAACGCTCACGTGATCTTGGACCGAATCCAAGTCAGCCAGCGAGAACGGCGCTATTCCATTGTCACGATGACACGAGACGCAGTTCTGCTGAAGGATCCGAGCCACATCGCCGTAATAAGTTACGTCGGTCTTGGAATCGCGAGTCGCGGAATCAAGTCCCAGTTCGCATCCCGGTGCCGCCGTTGCTGAGATCGCCGGTGATTCGTTGCGACCGTAGGCGTCGATTGCTTCTAGCAAATATCTGCGTCTCGGGGCATCCAAGTTGTAGTTGATCCCGTATTGATCATCGAGTGCGCCTCGGTAGACGAGTGTCCTTTTGCGATCGATCAAGAAAACCTCCGTTGTTGTCTTCGCAGCCAACGTCGTCGCGAATGATTTGGTTTTGTCATGCACATAGATAGCGCTGATCGGTTGAGCAGCGAGTTGCGACCGAATGGCCGATTCCTTTTCACTCGGGAAAGGATTGATGAGAACGACAGGAAGCTGGGCTTTCGCGAATTCTGGTTGAAGCTTCGCAATCTCCGGCAGGTAACGCTTACTGACAGGACAAGATGAGCTAGTCATGATCAGAACCGCACCATGCTCCGAAGCAACTTCACTCAACTTGTGGTTTTTGCCTTCGATGTCAATGAATTCCACATCAGCAATCATTCTGCCGATGCCAGCTTCGCCGGGATTTAGAACCTCGGGCCCGCTGGTCACTTTCTTGATGTCGTCGGCTGTGACAGACGGCGCTGCTTGCAACATTGATCCAGGTTTGCTGCTACTTGGCATTTTGGCAACGGTACGTTTGATTGTTTCGACCTCGGTGGCATCGACAACACCATCACCGTTATGATCGGCACGTTCGAACCACGGGGCATCGGCTGCCTCTTCGCGTGTGATTTTTCCGTCCCCGTCTGCGTCGGCTGACTTGGCGATGGCCTCGATCTGCTTGACCATTGGATTGTCAGACGAACTATCGCCGGCTGACTTCATCAGGTCATTGAGCTTGCCGCGAGCCAATGCACGGGCCGCCTCGGACTTAGTGATCTCACCGTTACCATCGAGATCGAGTCGCTTGAAAAAATCGGAAGCAGGCAGTTCATCTGGAGTGACCTTGCCGTCCTTGTTTTGATCAAGCTGATCAAATTTCTTGTCAACAGCCTGCTGTGCCCACACACGCTTGGCGACGCCGGTCAACAACAAAACTCCCAAAACAACCGTGACACTCACAGGTCAGTCTGCGTATCCAATTTCTCATATTCCTATGACTCGCTTCTTAATGACGGAGGGTTCCGTTTTGATCTGTCTTCTTTACGCAAGTAAATCCAAATGCACATTTCCTTTGACATCGGTTAGCCGCATATCGCGACCGGCGTGAGGAAAGGTCAGTTGCTCATGATCAAGTCCGAGTAAGTGCAAAATGGTGGCATGCCAATCATGGATGTGCATTTTGTTGTCGACCGCTTCGTAACCAAACTCATCCGTTGCCCCATATCGCATACCACCTTTCACACCACCGCCAGCCATCCAAGTGGTAAAGCCCGTGTGATTGTGATCTCGACCATCATCGATTTGCGCATAAGGCGTTCTTCCGAACTCACCACCCCACAGGACCAAAGTGTCTTTTAAAAGGCCGCGAGATTCCAAGTCAGCAAGCAGTCCCGCAATCGGCTTGTCGGTAGCGCCAGCGTGCTCGGCATGGTCCTCTTTAAGGTTGCGATGTTGGTCCCAGCCGCCATGACAAACCTCGACGAATCGGACACCGGCTTCCAACAAGCGACGGGCCATTAAACATTGCCTACCGAAGTCGGCTGTCTCGGGGCGGTCGATCCCATAGAGAGAGTTTGTATTCGATGATTCCTTCGCCAAGTCGATCACCTCCGGCAATTCGCCTTGCATGCGGTAAGCAAGTTCATGCGCTTCCATCAGACCATCGAGAAATGAATTGTCTGGATCACGCTGTTGAGCAGAATGATTCATGGAGCGAATCAGTTGCAGTTGTTCTTGCTGTAGTGTTGATGGTCGAGGGCTCTTTAGATTGGCAACTTGAGCCTTTGCAATTGGTTGCTTGTTCGAACCAATGCGGGTGGCTTGGAACGAAGCTGGTAGAAATGCACTTCCATAGTTCACCGAGCCGCCGACACCGGGAGGAGGGCTGATCGTGATGAATCCAGGAAGATTCTGATTTTCCGTTCCCAGACCGTTGAGCACCCAAGCCCCCATCGATGGCCGAGGCGAAGTCGAAATCCCAGTATGCATCTGCACAAAAGCCGGCGGATGGGCGGGGATATCGCACTGCATACTGTTGATTAAACAGAGCTTGTCAGCATGTGAACGCAACTCACGATAAAGGTCAGAAATCCATAGGCCGCTTTCACCACTTTGCTCGAAGTTCCAAGGAGACTTCATTAGCCGACCATTTGGTACCTTGCCCTTGCCTATCGGCTTTCCATCGCGCTGCTCAAGCAGTGGCTTGTAATCAAACGTATCGACATGGGAGGGACCACCTTCCATGCACAACATGAGTACCCTTTTCGCACGTGGTTCGAAGTGTGGCTTCCTCGGACTCAGCGAACTCGCGTCAGCACCTATCGCTTGACTTCGCTGCATCGCCGTGAATGCGACCGCGCCGAAGCCATAACTCACGCTGCGTAAAAATGATCGCCTTGACGTGAAGGCTTGTGGAAATGATGACATCGAATGATTCCTTACTTTCGAACCAAGAATTCGCCGCTGGCCCAAACACTTTGGCAATACGCTGCCCAGGCCGTTTGTTCCGCATTGGGACTGCGCAATCGCGCCACAAGCCGCCCCGTCGGAGCTGACTGAGCTTTTGCCTTGTCAATGAACGCTAGCGCCGATTCGACCTCCTGTGCCGACGGCTCACGGCCGAGCATGACCTCATAGATCCAGCGTACGCGGTCTTTCGGTAAACGTTCTTCCTCAGCCACACGTTTGGCCGCGCTGGTCGCGAGGTCCATCACGTAGGGACTATTGAGCAAGTAAAGTGACTGCGTTGGCACGGTAGTCTGGTCTCGTTTTCCAACCACCATACTGCCGTCAACGCCATCGAAGACGTCCATGGATTCAAATGCTCGACCGCGAATGACTGGTAGGTAGACCGAACGACACTTGAACTTGCTTTCGGACAAGAGTCCGAATCTCTCGATACCACCGGTGTAGCCTTCGCCTCCCGTTGCAACCACCGACCCGATCGGTCGCTCGGGTTCCAAAATGCCTGATACCAAGAACATAGCATCGCGGATCTCTTCCGCATCCAATCTTCGCGGAGGAACTCGCCACAGGAGTTTGTTGTCAGGATCAACGGCAAAGTTCTCTGGGTTGGTAGCCGAATCAAGTTGATAGACTCGACTTGAAACAATTCGACGAATCAGACTCTTCACCGACCACTTGTCTTCTTCAATGAACGTTAACGCCAAGTAGTCCAGCAACTCCGGATGCGAAGGATTACTTCCTGATACTCCGAAGTTGTCTGGTGTATCGACGAGACCTCGTCCAAAAAGATGTTGCCACACGCGATTTACCATGACTCGTGCCGTCAGCGGGTTGTCTGTGGAGGCGATCCAGTCCGCTAACTCTAACCGGCCACTCGATTCGCTGGGAAGCTTAGGTTGCGTGCTGCACAAGACACTCACGAAGCCTCTGGGCACCACTTCGCCTGGCTTGTCGACTTCGCCGCGAATGAACAGTTCTGAATCACGAGCCTTCGAACGATCGCGCACGCCCATTGCCAACTTCTTGGGCGTACCATCCGCTTCGTAAGCCTTTAGCTTTGCTTCCAAAGTTGCCAACAGAATTCCCGACTGGACGAACTCCGAGGAAGCGAATTGCTTCTTGCGAGTTAACTCCAGACGCTTTTGACGTAACTCATTGATTTGCTTCTCTAGGCTTTGGCGTGCAGTGTCCGTAAGCCGATCGGCATTGATCGTTACGTCAGCACCTGCGGGGAGCGAAACCAATTGGCTGGGATTGTTGTTTTGAATGACCGGAATGGTTCCATAGAGCGTCTCAGTGCTCCGAAAAATTCCTGCCAGTGCGTAATAGTCGGATTGTGGGATGGGATCGAACTTGTGATCGTGGCAGCGAGCACATGCAACGGTGACACCCATGAAAGCCTGCGTTACGGTATCAATCTGCTCATCCACAACGTCCATTTCAAATTGCTTCTTGTTCCGCTCGATATGCGATTTTGAACCCAATGCCAAGAAGCCTGTAGCAACCATTAACTCTGCGCGGCGCTGGTCATCGTTAGCAGGTAACAGGTCGCCAGCAAGTTGCTCTCGTATGAATTGGTCGAAGGGTAGGTCTCGATTGAAACTATCAATGACATAATCGCGATAACGCCAGGCATGCGGATAGCTGAAGTTGGTTTCTTTACCACTGGATTCGGCGAACCGAGCGACATCGAGCCAATGTCGTCCCCAGCGTTCGCCGAAGCGTTCGGACGAGAGGAGTTGATCGACCGTGGACTGGATCGCTTGTTGTAGATCTTTGGAACAAAGCTCGACGAATGTCTTAACGTCTTGTGACGTTGGTGGCAGTCCTGTGAGATCGAAGTACAAGCGACGAACGAGAACTTCCGGCGTTGCGTCACCATTGCGTTTGACTCCGCCTTGTTCATGCCCGATTGCGATGAATCGATCAATGTCGGTCGTTGCCCAGTTTTGATCAGCTACCGTGGGAATCACTGGGAGCGAAGGTTGTTTGTAGGCCCAATGATCTGTCGACTTTGTCTTTTTCGTTGGAAGGCTCTGCGACTCGCCTTTCGATTCGCGAGGGTCAATCGCTCCGGAATCGACCCAAAGAACAAAGTCACTGATTTGTTTGTCAGTCAGTTTCTTCTTGGGCGGCATCTCCAAGCCGTCGGTATGTTTGATGGCTGCAATCAAGAGACTCTTGGTCGCGTCACCGGGTACAACGGCTGGTCCTGAATCGCCGAGTGGCATTGATAACATTGAGAGACGAGCACGGGGCGGATGTTTTTTTCGAAATGAGCGAGTTGAGCAGCCTCATTGAGCTTCACAGGCTTGGAGCTCTGTTCTGCTCCATCGGGGGCCTTTTGCTCATCCCCTTTTTTGGTATTTGCCTTATCGATTGCCTTGATTTGATTTTGTGTGACACGACGTTGTAGTTCACCAATTTTCTTATATTCGTCTAGACTCAACGTGCCATCGTCGTTCGCATCAAGACGCTCGAAGAGTTGCGAGATCGCTTGAGGGTTGTTGCGGAAAGCAACAACTGTTTGCTTGAGTTTTCCGAGCTCAGCTTCGCTTAGTTGACCGTCTTTGTCAGCATCGAGGAACCGAAACGCAGCTTCGGGGCCAACGCCGCGCGCGGGACCGTTTGCGGCGGGTTTGTTCTGCTCGGGTTTGTTCTGCTCAGTGGCGTCAACTTTCTGGGATTGCGGCAAGGGTTTCTCGGAAGCAGAATTTCCGGAGGCCGAATCAACTTCTGATTTGCCTTGCAAGTGCTTCTGGAAAAAGGCTACTTCTAGGTTCGTCGCTTCATCAAAGCCTTCGCGATAGATTCCATAGTGCGTGATCCCCTTGATGACGTGATAGGCCGATGGCACTTCACGCTCGACCAGCCCTTTGTGGACCGCCTCGACAGTATCGTTGTTACTCAGCTCTTCGTTTTCTGCAACGATGAAGATGATCGGCGACTTGATCTGTTCCGCTGATTCGACGGCGCTAAAGCCAATGCTCTTCGCTGGATTCACTCGCATGTTCGAGTAGCGTTCCATCTTGCCTGTCATCTTGCCTGTTTCGATGGGGACGGGCTCGATTTCTCCACGGGCCTGTTTCGTTGCCAGGTCCAGCGCCGCAGTGACTGCTCTTGGGGAACGCCCACCCATGCCTGGCACTTGAGCCGCGACGCACTTCACTCGCGAGTCGATTGCGGCCATCGTAGTGACTAATCCACCGCCGTAACTGCTACCCCACAGGCCAATCCGATCCTTATCGACATTCGGTTCGCCCGCCAGAAAACTGATGGCGGCACGTACATCTTCGGTTTGATCGGTGTAGTTCATCTGCCATCTGAGCGCCTTGACCTTGATGGTCATCTCGTTGTTGGCATCAGGTTTCGGCTGTGGTTCGACCGCCATGAGTTGGCTTTCACTCTCGCCCCATCCGCGATAGTCGAAGGCGAGCACGACGAAGCCACTGCTTGCAAAAACAGGGGCCACACGCGCTTGCGTACCCCCTTTCGTCCCACCGGTTCCAGCACATAGAACGACGGCTGGAAACTTATCCTTTGCGTCACGACTCTTCGGAAGATACAAATCTCCCGACATACGAGTCCCATCGCTCCAAATGGTAACCGATCGTTTTTCGACATTCTCTGGCAATTGAGTTCGGTTACGAGACTGTTCTATCGCAACCCCCGGGTCATCCCGTCGAGCTTGCGGCGGTTGATTGTTCGGTGACGCATTTGAAGCAGGACGACTCGATAACCACGTGTTCACTTCTGAAAGCGATGCAAATCCATCCTGATCCGTATCGACATCTCCGAAGACTTCCTTATTGGGAGCCTCGTCCCGACTGAGTTTTCCGTCACCGTTTTGATCGGCCTGTTTGAACCAAGCTGGTGCCTGAGAATTCGTGGCATCCTGCGCCGATGCTGAGCTTGAATTGAAAACCGTGACGGCTATTGCCAACCAAGAAATGGCAAAAAGATGGATGGGCATAAAAGTACGAGTGGCCGATAAAGTGTGTTTCATTCTCTGATCCTGTCTTCCTAAGCTCATCTTTTTGCCCCAACATTTTTTTGCCCATACCCTACGATTATTCATTTGATTGAGTCTCCTGAATCTGCATCCATTGTTCCGACGTAGGCCCAAACCAGTTAGTGATGAGTTCGCGACGACGGCTCGCGTTTGTTTCGGTCGAGAAGATTCGATAAGGGTCAGACAGATGGCCTTTGGGGCCATAGAGCGATTCATCCGCTAATCGCGAATCCACGAGAGTGAAGGTGGTAACCGAACTTGCTTGCTCGAATTCCCGTTCGATCACAAGTTTGCGAATGGCTTTTGTTTCTCGATCCACTTCGATGGTGGCACGCTGAAGAGGACGATTGGTCCACTGCCGTCGCGGCGTTGCCACAATGAGCGTTGTGTCGGCAGGACCTTCGGACATCTCCAATCGGCAGTGCTTCAAGAAGTTTTGCAGCAGTGTTTCTAGATTCAGCGTGTAGAGGTCACCGATGTAGCGAAGCGGCACTCCGATTTCGTCCGGATTCACGACGACTGCACGATGCGGACCTAGCGTCATCCAAATGGCCCCTTGGTCGTTGCGTCCCCACGCCCAGTCGCGGTATCCACGCATTTGCACCCAGAACCGGTCACCTTGCGTGGCCACACGAACATCACGCGGGAGTTCAAATTTCGCTTTATTCGAGTCACCTCGCTTGACCTCCACAACATAGATACGTTCGATTGGGGCCGCATGCGTGTGCATCGCAGCCTGAACGATCTGTGATGCGCTTGCAAAAGCTTCTCGATTGCCCTGCAACGTGAAAAGAGAAACAACTACCAATAGGCTGGCAGCCAACACGAGCCAACCGGACATCCAAGGCCAACGCCTTCCGGTCAATGTCGTTGACGATTCAACGTGCGTTCGTTCCTTTGCAATAACTGGTGCTGGTGAAGTTAATGGGCCGGCTGAATCGCCAACAAGGTCAACCAACGCCGTTAAAGGCTCTTGCCCCAGATTCTCCTCCAGCAGAGTGTCAAGCAATAAATGGTCGACAAGCTGCGATCGAAGCGATGGCTCAGCATCAACAAGTGCATGCAACTCGATGATTTCTTCATCCGAAATCGCATCGTCGAGCATCTTCGACATCAGTTCTGCGAATCGAGTATGTGAACTCACGATGCACCTCCTTCCGATTGCAGTTTCGATTCGATGCAGGCCATTAGGGCCTGTCGAACCCGATAGAGAGTTTGGCGAATCGAGGCTTGGGGCCTGCCGATGATTTCGGCGATCGCTTCGATAGCATGTCCTCCGGCATAACGAAGATCGATCAGTTGTCTTTGCGGTGGAGGGAGTTCGTTGAGGCAACCTTCAAGTGCCTCTCGCCGATGATCGAGCTGCGACAAACGCTCGTGCGCCAGATCAGCAAGTTCGCTGAGAAGTTTATCGTCGAAGAACAGTCGGTCGCGGCTGTACTTTCGAATATGGTTGAGTGCTTTGAACCTTGCGATCTGGCTGGCCCAAGCCCAAAAGTCGGTCCCGGCTTGGAACTCGTTAGCCTTCTCCCAAAGAACAGAGTTGACTTCCTGCAGCACGTCTTCCACGTCAGACGAACGAACCAGCAAGCACCTCACCAGCCCCCTCAAGCGGGTCTGGTGGCGTGCGATAAGGCCGACGATTTCGGATGAATTGGAATTCTGCATAATTTTGGTTCCAGTTGGCCAATGTCGCCTGAATCGCGAAAATCAACACGATTTGAAAAAATTGCACTAAAAAGTGTTTTTCTTGAAATCTTCTTGCTAAGTTCTGCTCGATTGGCCGCATCGTCATTATGCCATCCCAGGATCAAATATCGCTCGTTCAACGCTTGTTCGTACAGAACACGATGGCGTTACGTGGGTTTGTGCTGGCTTTGATGCCGGATTTCAGCCGCGTGGATGACGTGGTTCAGGAGACTTTCCTAACCGTTACGGCCAAGGCGGATGATTTTCTCGATGGGACAAACTTTCGATCTTGGGTGTTTTCGATCGCGAGATTCAAGGTTTTAGAGGCGCTGCGGAAACCGGGGGCGACGGTTTTGTCGCTCGATGCCGAGGTCATTGAGTCGCTGTGTGCGACCGAGATCGAGGATTGGCATGCTGATGAGCAACTGCTCGCGCTGGGTCGTTGCCTGGACGAATTGACACCCCAAGCACGTCGCGCGGTTGAGCTTCGCTACGAGCAGGCTCATCGACCTGCAGAGATCGCACAACGCATGGGCTGGACAGTCAATTCCGTGAATGTGGCGTTGGCTCGGGCTCGGGCTGCATTACGCGACTGCGTCGAGCGGCAATTCAACCATGAGGTGACTTAAATTATGGACACAGTTCGACTGGAATTTTTGCTTAGTCGCTATTTCGACGGTGAGCTCGCGCCGGACGAAAAACTTGAGTTGCAAGCAATGCTGTTGGCGGATGCTGACGCACGTCGACAGTTCTGGCGAAATGCACGGCTGCATGGCGCGCTGCGGCTGCATGGCGAGCAGGCTTGGGGTGAGCGTGCGGCGCACGAGTCGGGCGTGAAGATCGAATCGAGCGTCTTGCCTAGTCGCGCGTTCTCTTTGACGAATATCTCGCGTTGGAGTTGGTTCGCGATCGCTGCATGTTTGATCGTCGCGGTGGGACTTGGATTTATGTCTTTGCGTGAAGCGGCCGATCCGAACGCGGAGAAGCTCGCGAACACAGGAAACGTCGCGAGTGATCCTTTCCTCGCGATCGTGATCGATCAGTCGTCGGATACTCGATGGGCAGGTAAGGACGCACCGCGAGGATTGGGTCATGCTTTGGGGCGAGGGCGAGTTCGGTTGGAGAATGGTGAAGCGACGTTGCAATTGGACAACGGCGTTGAGTTGCAGTTGCGCGGGCCAGCCGAGTTGGAGATGATGTCGGTGGATCATGGCGTGCTGCATCGTGGGCAGATCAGTGCACGAGTGCCAGAGCAATCGATTGGTTTTCGTTTGGATGCACCTGGCGTGAACGTGGTCGACTTGGGGACTGAGTTTTCACTGGCAGTCGATGGGACCGGACAACCGAAGGTGCATGTCTTTAAGGGGAAAGTCCGAGCGGGTTTACCGTCGATGCCTGAGTCGCGCACGGAGTTGAATACCGGCGAATCGGCCCGGTTCGATGTGGCGCTCGGCAAAGTGAGTCGCGGTACAGAAGACCCTGCGTTGTTTCCGGTACTCGAAGACGACGCGCTGGTACCGCACACGACGGGCGATGTGCGTTATCTGCGCAGAGCACCGGAGTCAGTGCAAGCGGGAACGTTTGAGCATGATTCGATTATGGTTTTCGAAGAGCAAGCAAATATAGCGTTGCCAGAGGAAGTCATCGTCCTGCGTGACGCGTCGAATCAGCAAGAAAGTTCTGAGTTGAGTATTCCGGAATTGGTCACCCTGCCGTCGGGGACGCGGGTGCGCAGTTACTACGTTCATTTCGACCGCGTCGGAAGGGGCATGCGAGATGTCGAGAGCAAAGGGAGCATCACCTTTGATCGTCCGGTGCTTGGCTTGGTGATCCCCAGCAAGACACTGAAACAAACTGGTAGCTGGCTGGCCCACGCCGGAACGAGCTACGAGCTGAACGGCGGGCAGCCCCTCGAAATGAGATTCATGGGCACTAAATCCCATCCCGCGTCTCCAAACACTTCGGGCCGCTACGACGAAGTTCATCTCAGCGAAGATGGCCGAACAGTGACGCTGGACTTACTTGCCGGTTGGGTTGCGGATCAGTTTCGTGTACTTGTAGAAGCGAGACCTGCGCAATGATTGATAAACGAATTGTTGATAAACGAATGAAGCATCCAAGTCAGTCACCACAGATTTCGTCATTCACCTATTCCTGCATTCAGCATTCGTTTGTCTTGCTGTTCATTGGCTTGATTCATGCTTCAAACCTGTATGCCGAACCTGTGCGTTTCAGTCGCGATGTGCTACCGATTCTCACCGAGCATTGCATACGCTGCCACGGGCCTGATGCCCAAGCGAGGAAGGCAGATTTGCGTCTCGATCTTGAGGAAGCAGCGGTGGGAAAAGCTTCGGCACCGATTATCCGTGGCCAAAGCGATGAAAGCGAATTCATTCGTCGGATCATGAGCGAGGATCCTAATGAAGTCATGCCGCCGACCGATGCACACACCAAGCTCTCCAAGACGGAGATCGAATTGCTTAAGCAATGGATTGATGAAGGGGCCGTTTGGGGAGGACATTGGGGATTTGAGCCGGTAAGAAAACCGAATGTGCCTAACGCTGGAACTGAGTGGGCGTTGAATGATATTGATCGGTTTATCGCTGCGAATTATGAGAAGACAGGAATCCAGCCGGTGGCCGATGCGGATCGGAGAACGGTGATTCGTCGCGTCACATTCGATCTCACTGGCTTGCCACCGACGGTAAAAGAAGTCGACGCGTTCGTACGCGAATCGGATAAAGACAAAGCTTACGCGGATCTCATTGAACGTCTCTTAGCCTCACCGGCCTATGGCGCACATTGGGGGCGACATTGGTTGGACGTGGCTCGCTATGCCGATACGGCCGGTGACAATCCGGACTATCCGATTCCACAAGCTTGGCGTTACCGCAATTACGTTATCGACGCCTTCAACAAAGACAAACCCTACGACCAATTCTTGCGCGAACAGATCGCCGGCGACCTGCTCCCCGCAGAGAACGATGACCAACGGCAAGAACAGTTGGTCGCCACTGGGTTCATTGCTTTATCGCGTCGCTTCGGCGGTGGGATGACCGAACGTGTTGGAAACCTCACGATTGAAGATACGCTGGATACACTCGGTCGAGCTACGATGGGACTGACCATGTCATGTGCTCGGTGTCATGATCACAAATTCGATCCGATACCGACACGTGATTATTACGCACTTTACGGATTCTTTGAAAGTACCGTCTATCCATCTACTCGCTCTGGGATGAATACGACGGTTCCGCTTCTTACGCCCGAGGCACGTGCCCAGTTACTTGGTGACTTAGCGGAACCGATTGCAAAGCTCGACGCCAAAATCGAAAGCATCAGTCGCGAGATCGACAAGCTGACAGGTATGGCCATGCCGGTCAAAGAGAAGGAGGCTGAGCTGGAAGTTCTGGAAAAAGAGATCGCCAAACTGAAAAAGACGTTGCCGGAAATGCCCGATGCTTATGCCGTGATCGACGATAGCAAGCCGAAAAACGCGACGCTTCAGATTCGTGGCGAACAACAGAAGAAAGGTGAACAAATCCCAAGAGGCTTCCTGCAGATTCTGGGTGGACAAAAACTTCCTGAAGATGCAAAAGGTAGCGGTCGCGTTGAATTAGCGAATTGGATTGCCAGCCCTGACAATCCGCTTACCGCTCGCGTCATCGTGAATCGCATTTGGCATTACCATTTTGGTCGCGGACTGGTTCCGACGACGAGTGAATTCGGCACGCGTGGTACGCCTCCTTCGAATCCAGATTTGCTGGACTGGTTGGCTGATCGTATGGTAGAAGAAAAGTGGTCGATCAAGCAGATGCATCGGTTGATCATGCTTTCACGAACCTATCAATTGAGTGCGGACGATTCCTCGGAGGCGTTCCAGCGAGACCCCAACAACACCTTGTTGTGGCGATTCGAACGTAAGAAATTGAATGCCGAGGAGACTCGCGATGCCATGATGTTCGTCTCGGGAAAACTCAAAAAGACGCAACCAGCCCGGCATCCTTTTCCGCCGATTTCAAAGAAGCTGACCGAACATGAGCCGTTTCGTGACACTTTTCCCAGCGAGCATCGAAGCGTCTACGTGATGCAACAACGCAATCGTCGCCATCCTTATTTCGAAGTCTTCGATGGCGCCAATACGAATGCTTGTACTGGAGAACGTGATTGCAGTATCACACCGCTTCAAGCTCTCTTTCAAATCAATTCGCCAGAGATTTTTGAATGGGCCAACGCGGCTGTCGACAAGATACCATCCAACGTTGCTGCTTCTGAGCAAGTACAAAAGCTCTATCGGATCATTCTTGCCCGCGACGCTACCGAAGAGGAAGTCGCATCGGCAGTCGAGTATCTTTCGCGCTTCAAGTCGATCAGCAAGACAAGTTCAGGTGATGCAATCAAGCCTTTAGCAAGTATTGCTCGGGCTCTATTCGCCTCGAACGAATTCATGTTCATTGAATAATTTCCATATTTTGTAAGCGGTGCCATCCGATGCATTATCTCAATCTAATCAATCGACGAGCCATTGCGAAATCCATGGTCGGCGGCTCTATCCTGATGCCGGGTATTCTGCAAGGCTTGATGGCATCCGAAGCCAAGCCTTCTGATCCGCTCGCCCCGCGTGCGCCTCATTTCGAACCGAAAGCGAAACGCGTCATCTTCGTTTTCCTGAGCGGGGGTGTCTCGCACATCGAAACCTTTTGCCATTGTCCGCAGCTCTACGCCGATGCCGGAAAGAAGTTTGGCAAAGGCTTTCTTAAGGCCCCCGGCTGGCAGTTCAATCCCCATGGCGAATGTGGGATGATGATGAGCGAGCTATTGCCGCATTTGGGAGGTGCAGCCGATGACATCTGTTTGATCAACTCGATGGTCACCGATGCCCCAGATCATACCGCGATGACCTTCATGATGCACACCGGATCAGGCAATGTTGCCCGGCCAAGTATGGGGTCATGGGTAAGTTACGGGCTTGGATCCGAGAATGAAAACCTTCCTTCCTTTATCGTGCTTGCACCTGAGATTCCGTACCACGGTGCTGAGAATTGGGGGGCTGAGTTTTTGCCAGCCTGTCATCAAGGAACGCGGATCATTCCGGGTGATGAACCGATTCCGAATTTGCGTCGGCGTCTACCCGGTGAAGAGCTTCAAGCGATGGAACTAGACCTGATTCAAAAGATGAATCAGCGGCATCTTCGCGGACGCGAAAACGATCCTTTGCTCGCTGCTCGTATTCGATCTTTTGAAACGGCGGCTGGCATGCAAATAGAAGCGCCGGAGGTGCTGGACGTTGAACGAGAAAGCGACGCTACCTTGGAGATGTACGGTATCAAGCGCGGAGGTGCGAAGAATTTTGCGTGGCAAGCGCTAGCAGCTAGGCGACTTGCTGAAAGTGGTGTTCGCTTTATCGAAGTCATCGATAGAGGGACCGGTTTGGGCACGAACTGGGATCATCACGGCGACATGAAACGCTTGACCAAGAACTGCGAAGACGTCGATCAACCACTTGCGGCTTTGATTCAAGATCTCAAACAACGTGGCATGTTCGAAGATACGCTCTTGGTCATCACCACCGAGTTTGGTCGAACGCCCATGGTGGCGAAGCCAACCAATAAGGGGCGCGAACACCATTCCAGATGTTTCTCGTCCATCCTGGCCGGCGCTGGAGTAAAACGCGGGCTCGTGTATGGCAAGTCCGATGAGTATGGGATCGAAGTTGCTGAGGATCGAGTACACGTGCATGATTTTCACGCCACCATCTTGCATTTACTGGGTCTCGATCATCAACGCTTGACATTCCGTCACGCCGGCCTCGATCACAAACTCACAGGTGTCAATGACTGCCGCGTCGTCACCGAGGTACTAGCGTAGCTTCTTGCGGAGAAGAAGTTTGCTGAAGCGTTTTCTCACAAACGAATGGATGACAAACGAATGAACTCCTCTAAGCATTACTCAGCTTATTCGCTTGTATTGCATTTGTTTGTCTCGCTAACAGCTTCCCTGTATTCGGCAAGCATGACTTTGGCGGCGGATGAGGATACGAATCGCGGGACAGCCCTGTTTGGCGATTACATCGTCAAGACATTCCAGAAGCATTGCTTCGAATGCCATAGTCACGCCAGTGGCAAAGCGAAGGGTGGGTTGGTGCTTGATTCGCAAGAGGGCTGGGCCAAGGGTGGTGACTCGGGAGCGGCGATTATCCCGGGCGATCCTGCGGCGAGTCTGCTGTTCCAAGCGATCAGTTATCGCGATGGTCTCGAGATGCCGCCGAACAAGCGACTCTCTGAGTTGGAGATCGAGCGCATGCGAGAATGGATCGCACTGGGTGCACCTGACCCACGAGAAAGCGCTATGGCCGCCGAAGTGGCTAAGGCGGCGAGCAAAGGCAAGGATCTATGGTCAATAAAGCCCTTGAACCAAGTACCCGTGCCGGTACCGCAAAACTCCGATTGGGCGCTGACCGACATCGATCGTTTTATACTGAGTGGGCTAGAACAAGCAGGCTTGCAACCGTCGCCGGACACACACCCTGCAACTTGGTTGCGTCGCGTGAACCTGATGCTCACAGGATTGCTCCCGAAACCGGAGGAGGTCGAGGCGTTTGTTCGCGAATGCGCTGATGACGCTGATGACGCTGATGACAAGGAGACGACTCGCTCGTTGTTGACAGCGAAAGCACAAAAGGCCATGGAAGTCAAAGTGGACGAACTGCTCGCAAGCCGGCACTTCGGCGAGCGCTGGGGGCGGCACTGGTTGGATGTGGCACGCTACACCGATGTCATGTCGAGTCTCGGCGGGAAACCGTTCCGCGAGGCATGGCGTTATCGCGATTATGTGATCGATGCCTACAACTCGGACAAACCTTTCGATGCGTTTGTTCGCGAGCAGATTGCGGGTGACTTGCTGCCCTACAAGACTCCAGAGCTCACAGCGGAACGCCTCGTGGCCACCGGTTTCCTTTCCATCGGGCACTGGCCGGGCGAAGCGAGCGAGGCGGGCGACCCTGACCTGACGCTGCTGGAGATTGCCAACGAGCAGATTTCCACGGTCTCGACGGCGTTCCTCTCGCTCACCGTCGGCTGCGCGAAGTGCCATGACCACAAATTCGATCCGGTGCCTACCGCCGACTACTACGCTATGGCAGGCATCTTCCGTAGCAGTTGGGCAGTCACGTTCAATTACAATGGCAACGGCGGTGGCGCACGCTATGTAGGCGCGAACAACGTCCAGCTTCCGTCCACGAAAGACCCGCGCCCATTCATCAGCGCTCCTGGCACGGTATGGCGTGATTTGCTGGAGGAGGAGAAGGACGCGAAGGCCCGCGAGAAGAACAAGGACAAGGATCCGAAGAAGAATCCGAACCTGCGCCCCGATGGCATTCAGCTGCACAACAATGGCAGCATGTTTGCTGCGCAGCCGGAAGCGCCGCCGCTGGCGGTTGGAGCGCGCGAAGCGAATGCTATCCTCGATGAGAACATCCGCATTCGCGGCGAAGTGGGTAACAAGGGTCCGGTCGCACCGCGAGGCTTCTTGAGCTGTTTGCCGACAGCCACCGCGAAGCCGCCGAAGGAGCAAAGCGGGCGATTGCAGCTCGCCGAGTGGCTGCTTGACGAAAAGAATCCGCTGACGCCAAGGGTGGCAGTGAACCGAATCTGGCATCACCTGTTCGGCACCGGCCTCGTGCGTACAGTGGATGACTTCGGCATCACCGGCGAAGCGCCGTCGCATCCTGAATTGCTCGACTACTTAGCGCATCGATTCCGCACTGAGCACGGCTGGTCGCATAAGAAACTCATCCGAGAAGTGCTGCTCTCCCGCGTCTTCCGGCAGAGCGGAAACTATGTGGCGAAGAGTTCCGAAATCGATCCAACGAATCGTCTGCTGTGGCGCATGTCGCCGCGCCGCCTGGAAGCAGAGGTACTCGCCGACACCTTGGGCCAGCTTCGCGGGACGCTCGACTTGGAGCCCGCAACTTATACCGTGCCGCCCTATAAATCGGAGGATCAAGGCGATGGCACGACGATGTTGGCCATCCCCGAAGAGACTCTGAACAAACGCGCTGTCTACTGGCCGGTGTTCCGCCGCGATCAACCTGTGGACCTCGATGTATTGGCAATCTACGACTACCCCGATACTCGCCGAGCCGTGGGGGAACGCGATGTGAGCACGCTACCGACGCAATCGCTCTACCTCATCAACAGCGACTTCGTGCAAAAGACCGCCGAGAGCCTTGCCGGGCGCATCACGAAGAGTAGCGAGTCGGACTCGCTGCGGGAACTCTGCCTGCGCATCTACGGTCGCCCGCCAACTGCGGTGGAATTGCAGATGCTGCTCGCTGCAATGAAACAGGCCCACAACGCGGACGAGGGCTGGCGCGACGTTGCCCACGCCCTGCTGATGTCAAGCGAGTTTTCCATCATTCACTAATCACCCAGAGCCCCATAAAAATTATGCACCACCAAACCTTTACGACGCGCCGCGAGTTGCTTCAAAGGTCGG
Source organism: Planctomycetota bacterium (assembly GCA_026692865.1). Lineage (GTDB taxonomy): Bacteria > Planctomycetota > Planctomycetia > Pirellulales > Pirellulaceae > JAIYDQ01. The sequence continues at coordinate 618,756 of JAPLNI010000058.1, read as the reverse complement.
CGCTAGGATTTGGCTCGCTCGCATTGAGCGGTCTCATTTCCCAGCAGAATGCCCGCGCGGGGGTTCTGCCTGGTCTGCCTCATTTCGCGCCGAAAGCGAAACGCGTCATTTTTATGTTCATGGCTGGCGGACCGTCGCACATGGATCTGTTCGACGAAAAACCGGAGCTGGTGAAGTATGACAACAAGCCGATACCGCCCGAGCTAGTGTCTGTCAATCTGCGGAATGGAAAGATGAAGGTCGGACCCAAAACGTTGGGTGTCGGTACTGTTGGGGAGTTCAAGCAATGGGGACAGTCCGGCCTCGGCATCTCCACGATGCTACCACATATGGCAGCGTTGGCCGATGACCTGTGCCTCGTGCGTAGCATGCACGCGGACAATCAATCCCACCCCACGGCCGTACAGCAGTGGCACACCGGCTCCTCCGTGCTGCCGCGACCATCGATGGGCGCGTGGATCAACTATGGCCTCGGTTCCGAAAACGAAAATCTACCTGGCTTTGTCGTTGTAACACCGCCGATGGATTCGAGCCTGAACTGCGGCAACATCTTCCTGCCCACCAAACATCGCGGCATTGTCCTGCGCGATCCGTCATCACCAACGTCGGAAAAGATCCGCTACCTCGGCACCATAGGCCAGGACCGCGCGCAGCAAAAGCGGCAGCTCTCGCTCGTGGAGAAACTCAACCGTCAGCACCTGAGCGACGTCGGTGATAAAGACCAGATGATCGAGGGCATGATCAGTTCCTTCGAGATGGCCTTCCGCATGCAGATGGAAGCGCCCGAGGTGCTCGACATGTCGCAGGAAACGCCTGAGACGCTCGCGCTCTATGGCATCGGCGAGGAGCCGACGGATGCCTTTGGTCGCCAGTGTCTGCTGGCGCGGCGGCTGTGCGAGTCCGGTGTCCGCTTCGTGCAGGTCAGCGCGCCCGACAACAGTTGGGACCACCACACCGATATTCACACGAAACTTCCCGAATCCTGCCGCGCCGCGGACAAGCCCACCGCCGGGCTACTCATCGACCTCAAACGCCGCGGCCTTCTCAAGGACACGCTTGTCATCTGGGGCGGTGAGTTTGGCCGCACGCCGTGTTCCGAGAGTTACGGCTTCGGCCGAAATCATAACCCGTACGCCTTCACCACCGTGCTGGCCGGCGGCGGCATCAAGGGCGGACTTGCCTATGGCGCCACCGACATCTCCGGTTCTGAATCGATTGAGAACCGAGTCCACATTCACGATTTCCACGCAACCATCCTGCACTTGCTTGGAATCGATCATGAAAAACTAACCTACCGCTTCCAAGGTCGCGACTTCCGACTGACTGATGTTAGTGGGAACGTAGTGAAGGACATCATTGCGTGAGTGACGTGAACAAGATAATTAGACAATCAGACAAGAGTGGCATAGACAAGAGTGGCATAGGCTTCCAGCCTGTGGTCGTTTCATCACAGGCTGGAAGCCTATGCTACGTTCTTTCTCTGATTCTTACATTGTCGCTCTATCTCATGGACTCATCGACGTTCGCTGCCGAACTCCCGGCTACAACACGCTCGTTCCTCGAGACGCATTGCTACGCATGCCACGATGCAGCATCGAAAGAAGGCGGTTTGGATTTGAGTGCGTTGCAATACGCGCCGGATGAACAAGCAAGCTTTGCGCAGTGGATCAAGATCCATGATCGAGTACAAAAAGGCGAAATGCCGCCTAGGGACGTCAAAGAGCGGCCCAATGCAGATGACCTGAAGAGCTTTCTCGATCCGCTTCAGCAGCAGTTGGAGTCTGATGACTTGGCACGCATCGCGATGAAAGGTCGCGCGATCCAGCGTCGGCTCAATCGCCATGAATTCGAAAACGTCCTTCGCGATCTTTTCGAGGCACCATGGCTGCAGATTCGGTCGCGGTTGCCCGAAGATGGGGAGGCGCGGCCCTCGATGTCTCTCACGTGCAGATGGCGAGGTTCATGAACAGCGCCGACTACGCGATGCGAGAGATCCTCAGCGCGCGGCTTACACAACTAGAGCATCCTAGGACCAAGACCCAGCGGTACTACGCGCGCGAGCAACCGAGTTTGACTCGCTTTGCTCAAAGTATCTTCATCCCGAATACGTATTGGCGGACATTCCCGGTGATCGGCACCACCGCGCAGCCGGAAGTCCGCGCTTTGCGCGAGCCCATTACCGTCGGCGAATCCGATCCGTTCCTACGTGAGCAAGAAGCGAGTGGGCTGGTCTCCAGCGCCGGGGACGGCTTTTTTTACCGCTATGATAATTTTCGCGCGCCCGTTGGTGGTCGCTATCGGGTGCGTTTCAGTGGCTACACGCTCTGGGTTGGTCCGTATGGTTACGCTCGCAGCTTCTCCGGTGAGTCGGATAAGGTCGGTACGCCGAAAGCGCCTGACTGGTGGCGGCCGAATCCTGACGATGTCTCGGCCGGCCGTCGCGACGAACCGATCACCGTTTACGGCCAGACGCAAGGTCTCAAACGTCGCCTGGGCTCCTTCGAGTTCACCACCGAGCCTACCGATCGCGAACTCGATCTGTGGCTCCTTCCCGGCGAACAGCTCATCCCCGACGCTGCTCGGCTATTGCGAGCCAAGGCATCCGCACATCTGCGCACGAATCCGTTCGGCCAACGCGATGGTCACCCTGCACTGGCGCATAAATGGATGGAGGTTGAGGGCCCTCTCTACGACGAATCATCGCTGGCTGGTTATCGGTTACTCTTCGGCGATCTCCCGCTCGAACGCCTCGACGACGACAGCCCAGTGGGCACGACAATTGACGTCGTCTCAATTGAGCCGAAGGGGAACGGCGGCGGTGAAAGTCGCAAAGACAATCCTGTCAAACGTGTGAAGGTCGACGTCGTTTCGGTTAATCCGCAGGAGGATGCCGAGCGTCTGCTTCGAGCATTCATGCGCCGCGCTTATCGCCGACCAGTGGTCGAAGAAGACGTGCAGGTCTTTCTCGGTGTGATCCGTCGCGCCTTGGACGCCAAGCTGGGTTTTGCCGATGCGATGATTGCTGGCTACACCTCCGTACTGTCCTCGCCGGGTTTTGTTTTCCTCGAAGAGCAGCCGGGGCGGCTCGACAACTACGCCCTGGCTTCGCGACTATCGTTTTTTCTTTGGAACTCCGAGCCCGACGCCGCTCTCCGCAGCCATGCGGAGCGTGGCGAGCTCTGCAGGCCCGAAGTACTGCGTGCAGAGACCGAACGTCTGCTGACTGACCCGAAGTCGGAGCGTTTCGTCGAAGCCTTCCTCGATTATTGGCTCGATCTTAGAAAGATGGACCTCAACTCGCCATCGCTGACGCTTTATCCCGACTACGAAGCCGACGATCTACTCAACGAATCTGCGCTGGACGAGACGCGGCTCTACTTTGCTGACATGCTGCGTCACGATCGACCAGCTAGTACTATTGTCGATTCCGATTTCACTTTTCTCAACGAGCGACTCGCGCTGCACTACGGCATTCCTGGGGTGAGCGGAGTCGCGATGCGCCGCGTCGTGCTTCCATCCGACAGTGTTCGCGGCGGCCTACTGACGCAAGCGAGTGTGCTGAAAGTCACCGCCAACGGCACCACGACATCACCCGTCCTCCGCGGCAAGTGGATCCTCGAACGCATCCTCGGCCAGCAGATTCCGCCGCCTCCCCCGGTGGCTGCAATCGAGCCCGACATTCGCGGAGCGGTAACGATTCGCGAGCAGCTCGACAAGCACCGTGCCGACCCGAGTTGCGCCGCGTGTCACAGCAAAATAGATCCACCCGGGTTCGCACTCGAAAGCTTTGACGTATTCGGCGGTTGGCGCGAGCGTTATCGCGCGACATCGTACGAAGGCATTCCTGAAAAAGGCTTCGGACGTAATGGCGTTGCCTTCGCATTTCATCTTGGTCGCCCCGTGGATGCGAGCGGACACACTTCCGACGGTCGGCCCTTTGAGAACATCCGCGAGTTCAAGCGCCTACTGCTGGCTGACGAGAAGCAGATTGCGTCCAACCTCGTGCAACAGCTTGCGATCTACGCGACCGGCGCCCCGCTCTACTTCAGCGACCGGGCCGTGGTTGACCGCATCTTGCAACGCACCCGCGATAAAAATTACGGCGTCCGCAACTTGGTCCACGAACTCGTCCAAAGCGATCTGTTTCTGCACAAATAATCCCACCCTGCATCCTCACTGCGATCCTCTCCAACATGACACAACCTGCCCGCCAACCTCGCTCATCCACGCCATTGGTTGCAACTCGCCGAGCCATCTCTCGTCGCGGATTGCTTCGAGGTGCTGGCATCGCGCTTTCGCTGCCGTTGCTCGATGCGATGATGCCTGCGTTTGCTCGCGGAGCTGAGCCATCGTCTCCAATCGCCCCCGATGGGAAACCGCGGCGAATGTTCGCTATCTGCAACAACCTGGGACTTTTGCCGCAGTTGTTCTTTCCAACCGACACAGGTAGTGACTACACGCCGTCGCCTTACCTGGATGTGTTGAAGGAACATCGTAAGGATTTCAGCGTCTTCAGTGGCCTGTCGCATCCCGATGTCGATGGCAGTCACGCTGCAGAGGCATGCTTCCTTACTGCTGCGCCTCATCCACTTTCCAGTTCGTTTCGCAATACGATCTCGCTCGACCAAGCCATCGCAGAGCAGATCGGCATGCTCACGCGTTTCCCATCGCTCACGCTGGGCGTCAACACGAGCGGGCGGGGTCTTTCGTGGACTGGTTCGGGAGTGGCTATCCCCTGCGAAGAGAAAGCGTCCGACGTTTTCAAGCAGCTCTTCCTTCAGGGCACGCCCGACGAGGTCGCGGTGCAGGTGCGTAAACTTGACACCGGCCGCAGCGTGCTCGACGCCGTGGCGGAACAGGCGAAGCGACTTCAGCGCCAGGTCGGCGACCGCGACCGCGATCGACTTGATCAGTATTTCACGAGCGTCCGCGACCTCGAGAGTCGGATGCACGCAGCCCGCAGTTGGGAGGAGAAACCCAAGCCCGTTGTCAATGCTCCTGTGCCGATTGATCCAGCGAGCCCTGCTGAATACATGGCCAAAGTAAAAGTGATGTATGACCTCGCGCGGTTGGCCTTCGAAACCGACTCCACTCGCACCATCACCCTTGCGCTCGACAGCGCAAGCACGCCCGTGTTGAACTTGGGTGACACCAAAATTAACGAGGGTTACCACAATCTTTCGCACCACGGAAAATCAGGCGAGAAATTGAAGCAGCTCGAAGCGATCGACCGCTGGCACATGAAGCTGATCGCCGGGCTCATCGCCGATCTCAAATCCGTGGCCGAGGCGGAGGAGACGCTGCTCGATCGAACCATGGTGCTGTATGGCTCGAACCTCGGCGATGCGAATTCTCATAGCACGAACAATCTCCCAACGTTGCTCGCAGGCGGCGGGTTCCGGCATGGCCAACACTTGGGCTTCGATACCAAGAAAAATTACCCTCTCCCCAATCTGTATGTCTCGATGATGCATCGGATGGGACTGGAAGTGGACAAGTTCGCCTCGTCGACCGGCTCGATGAGAGGCTTGGAACTGACATGAACTCAGACATGAACAAATCGATGGTTTCCTTTTATCGCCCGTATTTTTATTGCCCGTATTTAGTTACCTCCATGGTCCATACAGCTCACACTCGTCACACACGACTTCGCTCAATGACACATGCGTTCGCGTTGGTGCTGGCTTGCGCAGCAGTCTCAGCATCGGCTCAGTCTCCCATTGTCGAAAAGCCCGCCGCGTCTGTACCGGTTGTGCTCACGGACGAAGAAAGAGCGATGATCGAAGCGCTCAATGCGGCGCTCGCGCGATACGACAAGCTAATCAGCGAGGTGCCCGAACCGGCTATCCGCGCAGAGAACAGGACATTCGCCGATACCTATAAAGATCGTCGCGACGCGCTGCAAAAGACATTTGATCAGACGAAATACGACGATCTTCGCGACGCACTCAACATCGCTCACCAGCGACTCCTTTCGTGGATGACTCCTCCGCAGCTATTGGCACCAGCTAAAAACGATAAGCCAAAACCAGAGAATGTATCGCCGGCCCATGCCGAGGCTATTCGGTTCAGCTTAGATGTACTGCCGATTCTTTCCGAGCATTGCTACCATTGCCACGGTCCGGACGAGAAGGCTCGCGAAGCAGGCTTGCGATTGGATGTAGAAGAAGGCGCGACAGGTGGAGATCGTCCGGCGATCGTTCGAGGGCAGAGTGAAGCCAGTGAACTGATTCGTCGCATCTTAAGCGCGGATCCCGACGAGGTGATGCCTCCTCCATCCAAGAGCAAATTGACGCCGCAGCAGATTGAGTTGCTCAAGCGATGGGTAGATGAAGGCGCGGGGTGGGGCGGCCATTGGGCTTTTGAACCGGTGAAGAAACCAACAGTGCCGGAAGCGGGTGAGGGCTGGGCGCTGAATGAAATCGATCGCTTCATTGCGGCTGGTCATCTTAAAGCGAACATCAAACCGGTGGGTGATGCAGATCATCGCGCGTTGATTCGTCGCGCGACCTTTGATCTTACTGGCCTGCCGCCGACAGCAGAGGAGGTGGATGCATTCCTTCGCGAATGTGAGGAAGACATCTCCCCATCTGCCAATGCGTACGCGCGTCTCATTGATCGTCTACTCGACTCCAAGGCCCACGGTGAGCGCTGGGGACGGCATTGGTTGGATGTAGCCCGCTACGCTGACACGGCCGGTGACGCGCCAGACTATCCGATCCAGCAGGCATGGCGATATCGGAATTACGTTATTGATGCGTTCAATGCGGACAAGCCGTATGACCAGTTCCTGCGCGAGCAAATCGCGGGCGATTTGCTGCCGGCCAAAGATGATGCTCAGCGGCAAGGGCAGATCACGGCCACCGGTTTCATTGCACTGTCGCGACGCTTTTTTGGGGGTAAGTCGGAGAAAGTCGGCAACCTGACGTTTGAGGACACGCTCGACACGCTGGGACGGGCGACGATGGGACTGACCATGTCGTGTGCGCGCTGCCACGATCATAAATTCGATCCGATCCCGACGAGCGACTATTACGCGATGTACGGCTTCTTCGAAAGCACGATCTATCCTTCCACTCGACCGGGAATGAAAACCACCATCCCGCTCGTCACCGAGGAGCAACGGGCGAGAATTCTGGGCGATCTTGCCGGACCGGTCGCGGAGATGGAGGCAAAGATTGCACAGCTCAGCCGCGAGATCGATACGATGATTGGCAAGGGTGAGGACGCCAAGAGCAAAGAGAGTGAACTCAAAGAAGTCGAGAAAGAACTCGCCAAGCTGAAAAAGGAACTGCCGGAGATTCCATCAGCCTATGCAGTGATCGATGCCAACAAACCGAAAAATGCGAAGCTTCAAATCCGTGGCGAGCAAAGCAATGGGGCAGCGGAAGTCCCCCGCGGTTTCCTGCAGGTGCTGGGTGGTCAGAAACTGTCCGCCGACACCAGGGGAAGCGGTCGGTTGGAATTGGCGGACTGGATTGCTAGTAAAGACAACCCGCTGACGACGCGCGTGATCGTGAACCGTCTGTGGCATCATCATTTTGGACGCGGCATTGTTACCACGACAAACGATTTCGGTTCTCGTGGCGGACTGCCTTCAAATCCTGAGTTGCTCGATTGGCTGGCAGATCGGCTGGTTGCAGAGAATTGGTCGCTGAAGCAAATGCATCGGCTCATCATGCTTTCCCGCACCTATCAACTGGCGGTGGACGATTCGCCTGTGTCTTTCCAGCGCGATCCAAACAACGCGCTCGTCTGGCGTCACGATCGTCGCCGACTCACCGCGGAAGAAGCTCGCGATTCGATGATGATCGTCTCTGGAGTGCTTGACCGCACGCAGCCGGAAGGGCATCCGTTCGGAGCCGTCGACAACTTGACCGAGCACACGCCGTTTCGCGGAGACTTTGAGAGCATGCATCGCAGCGTCTATGTCATGCAGCAGCGCAACCGGCGACATCCGTTCTTCGAGCTGTTTGACGGCGCGAATACGGCGAGTTCCACCGGCGAACGCGGACAGACCATCACACCGTCCCAGGCGCTCTTTCAGCTTAACTCACAGTGGGTTTCTGGTTGGTCGCATGCTGCGGCCGAGCGGGTGAAGGATGCAGGCGATGCCGCTGCACAGGTAAAGCAGCTCTATCGTATCGTGCTGGCGCGGGATGCCAATGATCAGCAAGTAGCGCAAGCGGTTGCCTACCTCAAACGATTCGAATCGATTCAAGATGCGAAGCGTGTTGAAGCCAATGGCTTGGCCAGCTTGACGCGCGCGCTCTTCGCCAGCAACGAATTTATGTTTATCGAGTAAGACCCATGAAAATGAATAACAAGAACCAACTACACAACACCCGTCGAAGGATGATTCAGTCGATGGTGGGTGGATCCTTGCTGATACCAGCAATCGTCCAGGATTTGATGGCAGCGGAAGCCGCACCGATCGACCCGCTCGCGCCACGTGCTCCGCATTTCCCTGGCAAGGCGAAGCGCGTGATCTACATCTATCTCAGTGGCGGCATGTCCCATGTGGACACGTTCAATTATCGCCCGAAACTTTTCGCTGATAATGGCAAGGAGATGGGAAAGTCCTTTGTGAGGCGCCCTAACTGGGAGTTCAAACCATACGGCCAGTGCGGCATGATGATCAGCGACATCTTCCCGCACGTTGGAAGTGTGGCCGACGAGTTGTGTCTTATCAATTCGATGGCAACCTTTACGCCATGCCATACGGCGGCCACGCTCGGGTTGCACACTGGTTCCACCACTGTGGCGCGGCCCAGCCTTGGTGCCTGGGTCAGTTATGGACTCGGTACGGAAAATCAGAACCTGCCGTCGTTCGTTGTTCTGGCAGACAAGATGCCCTACCACGGTGCTGAAGTCTGGGGCGCTGAATTTCTTCCGGCCTGTCATCAAGGCACCCGCGTCATTCCCGGCAGCGACGAGCCCATCGCCAACGTGCGCCGGCGCCTGCCGGCAGAGGAATTGCAGGCTGCGGAGCTGGAACTGATCGGTAGCCTCAATCAACAGCATCTGCTCGGTCGCGAGAGGGATCCTCAGCTTGCCGCGCGCATTCGCTCCTTTGAAACCGCCGCCGGCATGCAGCTTGAAGCGCCGGAAACGTATGACCTCTCGAAGGAGAGCGATGCCACGCTCGAGCTGTATGGATTGAAGCGAGAAACCAAAGGGGGCTTTGCGTGGCAGGCCATCGTGGCCCGGCGCATGGCGGAGCGCGGCGTACGCTTCATCGAAGTCATCGACAAAGGGAGCGACACCGCGAGTAATTGGGACAACCACAGCGAAATGGCCAAGCATGGGCCGCTCGCGAAAGAGGTAGATCAACCTATCGCTGCCCTGATCAAGGATCTCAAATCACGCGGCATGCTCAACGATACGCTCGTCGTCATCACCACCGAGTTTGGCCGCACACCGACTGTGACCAAGGGAGACAAGAATGGTCGTGGGCATCACTCGAGGTGCTACTCTTCTATTCTCGTCGGTGGCGGAACGAAAGCCGGAATCACCTATGGCACTCCCGATGACTACGGCATTGAAGTCGCCGAGGACCGGGTCCACGCTCATGATTTCAATGCGACGATCCTGCACCTTCTTGGCTTCGACCATGAACGCCTTACCTACCGCCACGCGGGCCTCGATTTCCGCCTGACAGGCGTGGATCCATGCCACGTCGTGAAGGGAGTGCTAGCATGATGCTGCTTCTGGAGAATGAAGAATCCATCGCAAGAAACTTCACCGCCAAAATCATCACCTTCGCCACCGGCGCCGGTATCTCCTTCGCCGACCGCGAAGTCGTCGAGTCCATCGTCTCGAACTCCAAAGCCAGCGGTTACGGCGTCCGCAGCCTCCTGCATGAGGTCGTTCAAAGCCCGGTATTCACTCACAAGTAGGCCACTCCAATGCTCCACCACTCCATCACTCCAGCTCTGCGTTCGCTCCTGTTCCTGATGCTTCTCGCTCCACTCTCCTGGGCGCAAGACTCAGCGCCGACTGTTCCGGCTGAACCTGTTCCGCTCTTCAAGGGTGCCAAGGTCGTGACGCTTTGGCCGGCTGGGCATCCGACGCTGAAGAATGTGGACCAGAAGGAGGTGCTCATCTTTGCCGAGGGAAACCCGGAGCGAATCCAGAAGCTCAACAATGTCCACAATCCTTCGATCGAACTGCATCTCGCTCCACCCGAGAAGGCAAACGGGGCGGCCGTCATCATCGCGGTCGGCGGAGGTAACAAGAATCTGGGTGTGGGCAATGAAGGCATGGATGTCTACCCCTGGCTCAACGATCTGGGCATTTCCGCGTTCATCCTGCGCTATCGACTGGCACCGCATTATCGTTCCGATATCGAAGCACTGGCGGATACGCAACGTGCCTTTCGTACGATCCGCGCCCACGCCAAGGAATGGGGCGTCGATCCGAAGCGAGTCGGCATCATGGGCTTCTCGGCAGGTGGCGAACAGGCCGCTTGGGCGTCGCTCAGGTTCGACGAAGGAAACCCCAAGGCTGAAGACCCGATCGAACGGGAGAGTTGCCGGCCAGATTTCTCGGTGCTGATTTATGCCGGCTGGAACAAGATGGATTTGAGCAGCGTGCCGAAGAACGCGCCTCCCATTTTCGTGACCAGCGCGGGAGTTGATGACGCCTTCCACGCTCGCCAATCCGTGGAGTTCTACTCAGCGTTTTTCGAAGCCAAGATCCCTTCTGAGTTGCACATCTACGGTCATGGAGGGCACGGTGGTGGAATTAGCTCACGCAAAGGCATTCCTTTCGGAACATGGCCCATGCGCTTCGTCGAATGGGCAAAGGATCTCCAGTTAATGGAAAGGACATTACAACAATGAAGATAACCATGTATTCTCGCCTGAGCGGCTGGTTCCTTTCACCCTTTCTGATTGTCTCCCTGTCCCACTGTCTCCACGTCAGTTCCGCAGTCGCAGCCGATCCAAGTCCTTTTCTCAAGCAGCACTGTTATGACTGCCACGATGCTTCGGCGAAAGAGGGTGGACTAGATCTGGAGTCGCTGCAGACCGACCTGGATCGAGAAGAGACACTTGCGAAATGGGTGCTCGTCCATGACCGCATCGCGTGCGGCGAGATGCCTCCACCAAAGCACGATGTTCAGCCGCCACCTCAACAGAAGGCTGAGTATCTCAAAACGCTAGCCAGTTCGCTGACTACCGCTCATGAGCAAGTCAAAGGGACGGTGGTTCGCCGTTTGAATCGCAATGAGTATCTGAACACGATGGAGGATCTGCTCGGCGTGCCCGTGCCGATGTCGGCGCGCGAGTTCTTGCCGGACGATACGCTGGAAAGCGGCTTTGACAATATCGGCGAGGCGCTGGGCATGTCGGATGTGCAGTTGAGCGGTTACATGCAAGTGGCCGAAGCTACCATCAATCTGCTGCTGACCAAAGCCGGGCCGAAGCCCGAGGTACACAAGGGTGAGTTCGTGCTGGGCACAGCGGCATCACCGAAAAACCATGTCTATCTTGAGAACGGTGGCTCCGTCATCTTCATTCGAAAGACGTATGGGTTCGCCGGATTGGACGTGCGGCATCCAGTGGCTGGCTATGACGCGCTGAAGGACAAGAAAAAGGGTGAGACTTCGAAGCTGCCCGGTTTCGAGGCGCATGAACAGGGGCTGTATCATGTGCGATACGACGGCTTCGCCTACCAATCGGATAAACCCATGGCCTTTGCCTTGCACAGCACTTCGGGGCTGTCGGCGAATGTCGTGCGGGATTATGGCGAGCAGCAGCCGGGTGGTTCCACGGTCGAGTTCAAGCTGTTCTTGAACAAGGGAGATCGACTCGCCATCGGTGCTATCCAAGACAAGCGACCCGGTGTCCCAAAGCCACCACCCTATTCCGGACCGGCTAGTAATAACAAAGGCCCTGGGCTAGGCACTCGCAGGTTCTATGTCGAAGGCCCCTTTCTTGAAGAAGGCGACTGGCCGCCGCGCGGGCTGAAGTTGTTGTTCGACGACCTTTCGCTCGAAACTAGTAAGAATGCTCAAGGAAAAGACAAACAGAACAAGCAGGGTCCAAACGGCGCGGCGAGAGCCGTGTCCTCCGCCCCGAAGGAAGATGCTGCTCGCTTGCTGCGTGGACTGGCCACGGCTGCCTTTCGACGCGCGGTGACGAATGAGGAGGTGGCCACCTATCTGAACGTGTTTGAGACTGAACAGAGTATCGGCGCGGACTTCACCACCAGCCTTCGAACGGCCGCCGTGGCGGTCCTCTCTTCACCGCAGTTCCTTTATCTGGTGGAGCCGCAGGGGAAACTCGATGACCTCGCGTTGGCAAGCCGACTCTCCTATTTCTTAGCTCGCACGACACCAGATGCAGAGCTGCGCGAACTGGCCATTGCGGGACAACTTCATCAGCCAGAGATTTTGAAAGCCCAAACGGAACGTCTGCTGGCTCATGCGAACTCGCAGCGGTTCGTGAAAGACTTCACCGATAGTTGGCTCAACCTGCGCAACATCGATGCGACGACACCCGACGAAAAATTGTATCCCGAGTTCGAAGATCTGCTTCAGGAGTCCATGTTGCGTGAGACCCGCAGCTTCTTCACCGAAATGTTTACGAGCAATCTCAGTCTGGAGACGTTTATCAAACCAGACTTTGCGATGCTCAACCGTCGGCTGGCAGACCATTATGGGCTTACGGAGGACTATCTAAAGGAGAAGAATCGCATCGAGACGATGAGACAGTCAGACAATGAGACCGGGAGACAATCATCGTCCAGCGCAATGCACAAAGTCCCGCTGCCGCCTGACAGTGTTCGCGGAGGTTTGCTCAGCCATGCGAGCCTCATGAAGGTGTCTGCGAATGGCACGTCGACTTCACCCGTGACGCGCGGTGTATTCGTGATGGAGCGACTGCTGGGCGAGACACCACCACCGCCACCGCCGGGCATTCCCGGCCTTGAGCCCGACACGCGTGGCGCGCTGACGGTCCGGCAGATGCTCGACAAGCATCGCGAGTTGGCGAGTTGCAATGTCTGTCACGCGAAGATCGATCCTCCAGGATTCGCGTTAGAAAGTTTTGACGTCATCGGTGGCTGGCGAGACCAGTTCCGTGTCGTCGCTTCTAATCAGAACGGCAAACCTAACAAGTCATCGCGCTCAGGTGAGCGATTTGACGACGGGCAAGCAGTAGATGCAAGCGGACAATTGCCCGATGGCTCAACGTTCAGAGGATTCGCCGATTTCCAAAGCCTACTACTCCACCGGTCCGACACCGTCGCGCGCTGCGTGATTGAAAAGTTGCTCACCTTCGCCACCGGCCGAGAACTTGGATTCTCGGATCGCGCCGAGATTGAAACGCTCGCTCGGGAAGCTCATGCACAGAAACTCGGCCTCCGCGATGTGCTGCATCGTATCGTCCAGAGCGAGATATTCAGGAACAAGTGATATGAAAACGATGAGACAGTCCAACAATCAGAACGTGAGACTATCAGACGGCTGGAGAATCTCCGCGCCATCGGTCTTCCCATTTCCCAATCTCATTGTCCCATTGTTCTATTGTCTCATGGTTCTCACAAACTGCACCACCTCCGTCGCCGCGGAGGACGTGGGTCCGGTCGTGTCTACGTTTTTCAAATTCTACTGCATCGACTGCCACGGACCCACTAAGCAAAAGGGGGACTTTCGTGTAGATGAACTCAAAGTCTCCGCTACGACGGGCGACGCCGAGCACTGGCAACTCGTGCTCGACAATCTGCATCTCGGCGAAATGCCGCCCAAGGACGCCAAGCAGCCCGTGCCAGCCGAAGTCGAGCCGGTGGTAGCCTGGATTCAAAGTGAGCTCAAGCGAGCTACACTCGCGCTCGGTGGTCAGAAAGACGAGGTGGTGCTGAGGCGACTGAATCGATTCGAATATGAGAACACGATTCTGGACTTGTTCGACGTGCGCGGCAATTTCGCCGTTGGCTTCCCAGAAGATGCGATAAGCGGCGGCTTCAACAACAACGGAGCGGCGCTCAGCCTCTCTGCCGAACAGATGAATGAGTATTTGAAGGCAGCTGATTTCATACTCAACCGTGCCATCGTCACGGGAGCAAAGCCGGAGACACAGTCCGCGAGCTTCACGCTGCAAAATATTGAGGAGCAAACTCGCAAGCGCGAAGCCGAGCGATCGAAGGACAAATCCAAGAGTAACGCTAACAATTCAAGCGACGATACGAACGTCCCCAACAGACCCTACTATCCGCGATTCGGAGAAGATTCGCTCATTCCCGTGAAGAAGTTGGTTCCTAACACTGCGAGCTTCTTCAAAGTCGGAATGGACGGCTGGTATCGTTTCATGGTTAGCGCTTATGCGGTGCGCAACAACGGCAAAGCGATGCGACTGCATGTGCATCATCAGTTCGGCTCAGAGGCCATGGGCCAAGCATTCACGGAGATTCCCAAGACGGTGGACGTGATCGAACTCACTGATACGCAGCCTCAGGTCTACGAGTATCGCGTCTATCTTGAAGCCGGAGAACGCGTGGAGTTGAGGTCGCTGGACGGTTTCGGAGGTTTTCTGACTCCATCGAAGTTCGCGACCGATAACTCGCCCGCCATCGCCGTTCGGAAAATCGAGATGGAAGGTCCCCAGTTCGACCAATGGCCGACGCGCGGACACGAAACACTGCTGGGGAAACTCGATGCTTCGAAGCTCGAAGACGATGCCGTACCGAATTTGTTGAGCGACTTGGCGCCCAAACTGTTCCGTCGTCCAGTGAATGACAGCGTTGTGAAGGAATACGTTGCTTTTTACAAGAACCTTCGTGCCGAGGTGCCCGCGCTGGAGGCCTACAAGCTGACAGTGAAGGCTATGATGACCTCGCCGATGTTCTTGTTCCATTATGAGCCAGCGCTAAAGGTGGATGACTACGCGCTGGCAAACCGGCTCTCGTATTTCCTCTGGCGCTCGATGCCCGATGCCGAGTTGCTGGCACTGGCGGCAAAAGGGGAGCTTTCGAATCCTTCGGAGCTCAAGAAACAAACTGCACGTCTTCTTGCCGATGCGAAGTCAGAACGCTTTCTCAAAGACTTCACTGGGCAATGGCTGCAAACCGCGAAGGTCGGCGAAATGCCGCCCGACAGCGACCTTTACCCCGAATACGACAACGAACTGGAGCAGGCGATGGTTAAGGAGACGGAGCTTTTCATCCGCGAGCTGCTGGTGAATGACCTGAGTCTCGCGAACCTAATCGATTCCGACTGGACGATGCTGAACGACCGGCTCGCAAGGCATTACGGCATCGAAGGAGTGGAAGGAAATCGATTCCGCAAAGTCATGCTCGATAAATCGAAAACGGTGCGCGGTGGAGTGCTTACACAAGCCAGTATTTTGAGCGCCACCTCGAACGGCACTACCACATCGCCCGTGGTCCGGGGAGTGTGGCTGCTGGAGCGACTACTCGGCACACCCGCACCACCGCCGCCGCCGGACGTGCCACCGATCGAACCGGACATTCGCGGAGCTAGCACTATCCAAGAGCAGCTCGCGAAACATCGCAACATCGCTCAGTGCGCGGGTTGCCACGAAAAGATTGATCCCTATGGCATGGCGATGGAGAACTTCGATGTCATTGGCGGCTGGCGGGAGAATTATCGCGCGCTTCTCAATAAATCCGTGAAGAACAAAGCCCAGGTCAGCGATGGCAAGCCCGTTAACTCTGCCGACGAACTGCCGAGGCACGGCGCATTCAAGAACTTCGCCGAGTTCCGCGCGCTGCTGAAAAAGGATGAGACGCTCGTGGTCCATAACGTGGCGGAAAAGCTCAGTACCTTCGCGCTCGGTCGCAGCATGGGTTTCGCGGACCGCGCGGAACTCGAAGCAATTGTCAAAGAAACCCGCGAGAAGGGCGATGGCTTCAAGACCATGATCGAGACCTTGATTCAGAGTTCGTTATTTAGAAAGCCGTAGTTGGTCACCGACTACTGCACACCGATTACCGATTACCTCATTCCCTACAGACTACCCAAATGAACACACGCAGAAACTTTATCAAATCGTCCACTGCACTGCTCGGACTGCCTTGGCTCGAATCGCTGGGGGGATTCGCACATGCAGCGGGCTCTGTCGCTGAGCCGCGCCGCCTTCTTCTGATCAGCGTACCGCTGGGTTTGTATCGCGAAGCATGGCTTCCAAAAGGGAGTGGCGTTGGTTACGAATCGTCGGAGTATCTCTCGATCATCGAGGAGTTCCGCGACTACACCACCATCATCTCCGGCCTCGATCATCCGGGAGTCGGCGCGGGCCACGCGTCGGAGTCGCGCATCTTCACTGGCGTGCCGAACAACACACGCAATGCGCTCTCACTTGACCAATATCTTGCCTCCAAGATCGGCCAGCAGACACGCTTCGACGCGCTGACGCTCGCCGCCGGGCGGAGCATTTTCTCCTGGACCGCCAGCGGCACGATGGTCCCGGCCGAGAGCAAGATGTCCAATGTCTACGCGAGGCTCTTTCTCGATGAGAGCGAGGCCGCTGTGCAAAGAGTCGTCCAGGACATCAGCAATGGTAAGAGCATCATGGGCCTCTCACAACTCCAGGCCAAATCACTCAAGCCGCAGCTTTCGCCCGCGGACCAGGACAAGTTGGAGGAATATTTTGAGACCGTGCGCGAGACGGAGCGCCGCCTCGTAAAATCCGAAGGCTGGGTCCACACACCAAAGCCGAAAGTGAATGCAATCGCGCGAAAAGATCCCGCCGGCGGGGCTGAGATCATCACAGAACTCCGCAACGTGTGCGACATGGCGCATCTCGCCTTCCAAACCGACTCCACGCGTGTCGTCTCCTTTGGCTACTACCGCCAGACCAAGGTCAATGTCCCAGGCGTGACTAATGGCTATCATCCGCTGTCGCATCATGGTCAGGACCCGAACAACATCGCGCAGCTCAAGCTCATCGAGAAGGAACTGTTCAAGGAATTGAAGGTCCTGCTCACCAAGCTGAAGAACACGAAAGAAGGGGACGCAACTCTCCTTGACCGCACGACGATCATCGTTGCATCAAACCTCGGTAATGCCTCAAGCCACAGTACCAAGGACCTTCCTGTGATGCTCATCGGCGGTCGCTACAACCACGGTCAGCATTTGGCCTTCGAGCCCAGTAGTGTACCGCTGAGCAATCTCTATGTCAGCGTACTCAACCAGTTCGGCCTGGCCGACAAGAAATTCGCCACCTCCACCGGACACTTGAAAGGACTTGAACTCGCATGAACACTCGGATCATAACCAACCCAAGGCTAATCGGACTGCTCACGATCTTGATCGCGACGAGCCCAACGCCACTCTTTGCAGCAGAACCGCAGGACAAGTCGGTCCCTGCCTCGAAGGCTGAAAGTCCGCTGTTCATGGTGAAACGCGGTGCGCTGATCGCAGAGGACGATTTTTCTGGACCTGCATTCACAGACAAGTGGAAGGAGTTCATTAAGACATGGACGCTCGTCGACGGGATGATGAAGGGCGAGACGGAAGTCGGGAAACATCATTCCACACTGGCTCCAAAGAAAGATTTTGACGTGGATCGGGCGATCATCCAGTTCGACTTCAAGCTCGATGGTGCAAAGTCGATCGGTGTCTTATTCAATCACGAAACGGGCTATCGCGAGCACGTCGCCGCAATCAGTTTTTCGCCCACGGAAGCGAAACTTAAACGCTCATCGGGGATGGGAAAGACGACGAAGAGTCAGGAACTGGATCGCAAAACGGTGAAGCTAGACGATGGCAATTGGCATACAGCTACCATCGAGATCTATGACGCAGAGATGCTGGTCAGCCTGGATGGCAAATCCATCTTGTACGGAGTGGGGGTCGATCCTGCGGAGCACACGAAACAAGGCCCTCGCTTCATCGTGCAGGACCCTGTCGCTTATCTCGACAACGTCCGCATCTGGAGTGCTCAACCCGATCCAGGTTGGCAAGATCGCAAAGCCAACATCACTTCAAAGTAATTCCTTCTTCTAACTTATTTCGAGAAAACCATGAACGACCAACGTATATCGGCTCCCTACGCTACAACACGCTCACCACTGTCACGCCGCACGCTGCTGAAAGGTGTCGGAGTCGGTCTGAGTCTTCCGCTGCTTGAGTCGATGTTGCCGAACTTCGCTCGCGCCGCCACTCAGACACCGAAGGCACCGCGCCGCTTCGTCGCGTTCAATGCGCCTTTTGGATTCATCCAGTCATCGTTCTTCCCCAAGCTTACCAGCACCGGACGTGACTACGAGCTTTCGCCGTATCTGGAAGTGCTGAAGGAACTGCGCAACGACTTTACGGTCTTTCAGGGACTGGGCCATCCCCAGCAAAACGGCAACTGCGGGCATTCGTCGGCCTACACGTGGCTCACCTCCGCCCGGTTTCCTGGCCTGCCGGGATTCAAGAACAGTATCTCGATCGATCAGGTGATGGCTAACGCTGTGGGCGGCGACACCCGCGCGCCGTATCTTGCGCTCACCAATGGCGGCTTCTCCGGTCAATCGCTGGCCTGGAACGCCACCGGCGTGAACATCCCCGCCGAGAAATCACCCGCGCGTCTATTCCAACAGCTATTCCTCGACGGCACTCCTGAAGAGATGGCCGAACAGACCAAGAGCCTCGCGCGCGGCAAGAGCATCCTCGATGCCGTCGGTATGCAGGCTGGCAGACTCTCCAATGAACTCGGCAAGCGCGACCAAGAGAAGCTCGATGAGTACTTCACCTCCGTGCGGTCCCTGGAAAAACGAATGCAATCCAGCAAGGCTTGGTCGCAGATCCCTAAGCCTAAGGTCCCCGTCAAACCGCTTAAAGATGTTTCCGACCTGGACGACCTCATCGGTCGTACGCGGCTGATGAACGAACTCATCTTCCTCGCCATTCAGACCGATTCGACGCGTGTTGCCACCTACAATCTAGGCTGCGTTAATGTGCCGGTTGTTGATGGAGTTAGCGAACCGCATCACGGACTTAGTCATCACGGCAAGCAAGACGAAAAACTTGCGCAGCTCAAGCTCGTGGAGATGGCGGAGTTGGAGGCCTTTAAAGACTTCTTGCTTCGACTTAAAAACACACAAGAAGGGGGCATCTCGCTGCTCGAGCAGACCGCAGTTCTCATCGGCTCCAATCTCGGCAACGCCAACGCCCATGACTATGTTAATCTGCCCCTGCTGGTCGCCGGTGGTGGCTTCAAGCACGGCCAGCATCTCGCCTTCGATCCCAATAACAATACTCGCCTGGCCAATCTCTTCGTCTCCCTCGCCCAACACATGGGCGTGGAGACCGATACCTTTGGTAGCAGCAACTCCGCTGGTGTGAAGGGCTTCGAGGCGGTGTGAAAGGGCCCGCGGAAAAGTAACCTCTATTTTATTTGATTCCATAGCTAATCCTACAAATTACCCCATGAAACTTCTTCTCTCCCTCACGATTTTGATATTCGCTACGACATGTGCAGCTTTCGCCCATGAGCCTGGGACGCCCGCCACACCCGGCCCGGGCTTGAAGGTGCTCGTCTATTCCGACACCGGGTTTTATCGCCACCCCGACATCCCTGGCATCAATCGCTGGCTGGTGCTGCTCGGGCACGAGCACGGGATCGAAGTGGACATCACCGAGCACCCAAAAGACCTGATGCCGAAGGTACTCGCGAAATATGACGTGCTTCTGCTCAACAACGCCAACGAACTCGAAAAGGTCATTCCCGAAGAGCAGCGCAAGTCGGTCGAGAAGTGGTTTACGAGTGGGAAGAAGGGCATCGTCGGATTACACGCGGCGCTGGTACATCAGACCGGCTGGCCGTGGCTGAATCAACTCGGCGGCTGCGATTTCAACAGCGACTCGGACTTTCTTAAAGCGAAAGTGCTCGTCGATCCGGCGGCGAAGGATCACCCGTCCGTGAAAGGCCAGTCGGCGGAGTTTTGGATCGAGGCGGACTGGACGAATCACGATCGCAGCGTGACTGGCTTGCCCGGTTTTCAGGTGCTCCTGCGTGTGGATGAGGCGACCTACGAGCCGGTCCGCGATCATTTCAAAACGCGCGGCGGCCAAGCGATGGGAGCGGATCATCCCATCGCATGGACGCACAAGCCGGCGACGGGCGGTCGATTTTTCTACACCGAATTCGGCCACGATCTGCGCTCGCTCAGCACGCCCTTCGCGCGGCAGCACGTGCTCGAAGGTATCAAGTGGGCGGCGGGGAGATGATGAGAAAAGGCGACAATCAGACTATGAGACTTTTAGAAAATCAGACAGGGAGCGCGGTCGCGGGAGGTGTCTCCCCGTCACGTTGTTTCCCTTCGTGGCTTCGCAGCCCCATCTCATTGTCTCTTTATGTCCTTGTTTCATTAGGTTCACTTCCGCTCGCCTTGCCGCTCGCGGCGGCGGAGGATGGCGAGGCGTTGTTTGCGAGGCGGGTTCAGCCGTTGCTGAAGGAAAAATGTCTCGCTTGCCATGGTGATGATGAAGCAAAACTCAACGGTGACCTCGACATGCGGACACTGTCGGGATTGCTCAAGGGAGGCGAGAGTGAGCAGCCGGCCATCGTGCCGGGAAAGCCGGGCGAGAGCCCGCTCTATCTGTCCGTCTTGCGCACTCACGACGAATGGCAGGCGATGCCGCCGAAGGACAACGACAAGCTCGATGCGATACAAACTGCTTATATCAAGGACTGGATCTCGGCCGGCGCTCCGTGGCCCGATGCTGCTCGCATGGCCGAGTTGCTGAAGCAACCCGACAAGTGGTCCTCTGAAAAAGGGGTGGTAGTGAAGACCAGCGGCGGCCTCTCGACGGATTGGACGGAACGTCGCTATGCAGAGGAGGACCTTTGGGCTTACAAACCTCTCGCCCAAGTGAACGTTCCGGAAAACGGCGAATCGCATCCGATCGATGCGTTCATCGCCGATAAACTTGCAACTCAAAAATTGTCGCCCGCACTCGAAGCAGATGCACGTTCGCTTGTGCGACGACTTACGCTCGACATGACCGGTCTGCCTGCGACTGCGGACGAGGTGGAGAAGTTTCAAGAGGAATGCAGAGAGGGAAATCGAAACGCCTACGAACGCCTCGTTCATCGCTTGCTCGAATCACAACACTACGGTGAGCAGATGGCGCGGCGTTGGCTCGATGTCGTACGTTATGCGGACACGGCAGGGTTTGCGAACGACTTCGAGAGGCCTAATGCTTGGCGCTATCGCGATTATGTGGTCCGCAGTTTCAATCAAGACAAACCTTTCGATCAATTCATCAAGGAACAGATTGCGGGCGATGAAATCATCGCGTCGAAAGAAAAGGAAGCTACAGCGTCCTCGGACTTGCTGGTGGCGACCACCTTCCTGCGGCTTGGGCCTTGGGAACATACCAGTATGGCTGTTGCAGCGGAAACTCGGCAGCAATGGCTCGATGATGTTGTGAACGCGGTTGGCAATAGTTTTCTCGGATTGGAGATGAGCTGCTTCCGATGCCACGATCATAAGTTCGACCCGCTTCCGACGCGTGATTATTATTCGATGCAAGCGATCTTCGCGCCCGCGCAATTCGCTGATTTGGAAGCACCCTTTCTTCCGGAAGAAGAGAAGGCGGTGGCACAGTTGAAGACCGCGCAGGAGAGGACGAAGAAACTTGCCGAGAACTCCAGCGAAAAGAAAGGTGTTAACAAGGCAGCCCAGCGTCGCATGGAACGCTGGCCAAAAGCCTACGAGCCGCTCGTTATGGGCGTTTATGATGGGCCACCTCGAAACTCCGGCTCGGAGAAGCCAAGTAATCCACCGCCCGCGGTTGACAAACGCAAGGGCGATGTCATGACCGTGAATCTGCTGCGGCGAGGTTCGCTCGCCGACCCGGCCGAGGAGGTGCAACCTGCCGTGCTCAGCATCATCAGCGGATTCTCCAGCGGAACATTTGAAACTCCAGAGATAGCTCCATCGCTTGATAGACGTCGCCTGGCATTGGCATCGTGGATTGCCGACTCACGTCATCCGCTCACCGCGCGAGTCATCGTGAACCGAGTATGGGGTTGGCATTTCGGTGGTCATCCGCTCGTCACCACTCCGAACAACTTCGGCGTGAAAGGCTCGAAGCCGACGCATCCGGAATTGCTTGATTGGCTCGCGGGTTGGTTCATCGACAATGGCTGGTCGATCAAGAAACTCGATGAACTTATCGTCACCTCAGCAGCCTATCGCCGCAGCCTGCATCATCCGCAACCTGAACAGCTCGCGAAAGTCGACCCCGAGGGCAAATGGCTGGCCACTTTCCCGATGCGGCGACTCACTGCCGAGGAACTGCGCGATGCGATGCTCATGGTTTCGGGTGAGTTGAATTTCCAACCAGGTGGCCCACCTGCTCGCCAGCAGATGAACTGGGACGCGGCACTCGCGCCCGTACGATTGATGTCCGGCATCGACATACCCTATCGTCCGGCCCTCACGCCTGCTGAGCGCAACCGACGCTCTGTTTACACGTTCCAAATGCGCAGTCGACGTGACCCGTGGATGGAGGTCTTCGACCAGCCACCCAATGAACTATCCTGCGAGCGCCGCAATGAGAGTATCGTCGTGCCGCAAGCCTTCACGATGATGAACGGCGACTTCCCGAATGACCGCGCGCTGGCCTTCGCGACGAACCTCTCCCATGAGCAGAGCGACGACGGCACACGTATCGGCAGTGCCTATCTTGCGATCTACGGTCGCCAGCCGAGCACGCATGAATTGGAACGCTGCCGAGCCTATCTCGCCGCGCAGCTTGAACATCATCGCCAGTATCCGCCCGCAAAGTCTAGTATTCGCGATCAAGTCGCCGCCGTTTCCAAAATCGAGCCGGACTACGCCGCTGACTACATCCCCGACCTCCAGCCCGAAGACGCCAGCGCCCAGACGCGCGCTCTCGCAGATCTCTGCCTAGTCCTCTTCAACACCAGCGAATTTCTTTACCTACCATGAGCAGAGCAAAATTTCCTTGCGGACAAACCAGTTGGATCAGCCGTCGCGAAATGTTTCACGGCCTGGGGGCTGGACTGGGCATGGTTGCGTTGAATGCAATTTTGCAAGATGAGCTGCGCGCCGACGCAGCGAGTGACCCGCTTGCTCCTCGACCAGCGCATTTACCAGCCAAAGCCAAGTCATGCATTTTTCTTTTCATGGAAGGCGGCCCTTCGCACATCGATACCTTTGATCCAAAGCCAAAGTTGAAGGAGATGGAAGGACAGGAATTTGTGCGCCAAGGCAAATTCGTCTCGGGCATGGCCGGTGGAAAGCGCTACTTCGTACCAAGTCCATTCGAGTTCGCTCAACACGGCCAGAGCGGTCTGTGGTTTTGTGATCGACTGTCGCATCTCGCAAAGATGGCAGACGAATTGTGCATCTATCGCGGCCTCACCGTCGATTCGGTCAATCATCCCGAAGCCTGCTTGCACTTCAACACCGGCAGTCGCTTCGGCGGCGAACCGGCAATCGGCTCCTGGGTCACCTATGGTTTAGGAACCGAGAACCAAAATCTACCCGCCTTTGTTGTCCTTCCCGAAGCAGCCCCGCAAGGTGGACCGGCAAACTGGTCGAGCGGTTATCTACCGGCGCAATTGCAAGGCACACCCTTGCGTTCGCAAGGCGCACCCATCCTGGACCTCGAACCCCGCGCTGGCGTTACATCGGAAAGTCAGCGACGAATGCTCGATACACTCGGCGGACTCGATGCCGAGTTTCAAAAGCAGTTCGACACCGATCATCCCTATGCAGGGAAACTGCGCGCCCGTATCGAAAGCTACGAACTCGCTTTTCGTATGCAAGCCAGCGTGCCAGACCTAGTCAACTTGGATAACGAACCGGAGTACATTCGCGAGCTTTACGGCATCGGTAAAGAGCCGACCGATAGCTACGGACGCAAATGCCTACTCGCGCGGAAATTGATTGAGGCCGGAACGCGCTTCGTTCAAGTGATCAAAGGCGATTGGGATGCTCACGACGGCATCGCCGATAATCACGGAAAGGCACTTGCCGTCGTGGACAAACCCGTCGCTGGCCTGCTCGCCGACCTCAAACAACGTGGCCTTCTCGACAGCACGCTTGTCGTCTGCTGCGGCGAGTTCGGGCGTTCGCCTGATAACGGTATGAGAAGCGGTAAAGTCGTCCCAGGTCGCGATCATAATCCCGAGGCAATGAACGTAATGTTGGCTGGCGGTGGCGTACAGGGTGGCCGCTACGTCGGCGCGACTGACGATGTTGGCGGCAAGGCTGTCGAGTGCGTGCATCACCTGCGCGACTTTCATGTCACGATGCTATGCCTGCTTGGCCTCGACGATAATAAACTGACCTACTTCCACAGCGGTCGTTTCAAACAGCTCAGCCAAATTGGCGGGCAGCCCATTGCGGAACTCATCTCATAAAGTCGAGAAAGACTTCACATGAAAACCATCCCTCTTCTTTTTGCTTGTTATCTTTTCTTACAGTCCTCTTTGGTCTTTGCCCAATCTGGCTCTTGGACTGTGGGAGAGCGTGAGGGGCGAACGTGTCTGCTCACTCCAGAGGGCAAGCCATTCATGGTCCTGGGGATCTCGCATGCGAGCCTCGCAATGTCTGAGGGAGGCGTAAAGCCGGTTGCCGTCGCAGAGCGTAATCGACGTGAATCACAAATTGTGAGTGATCTGCGCGGTTTTGGGATAAATACTGTCGCCGTCGGTTTTGATACTTGGGGACAAGCGGTGGCGGACCCGCAGGCATGGCGTCAGATCGTCATTGGTTTCCTGGAGCGTATGAAGGGCGAGTTTCCATTTGTGGCCGGCATGGACCGCTTCGTCGGCAATGAAGCCCTACCGGCTTTCGGTAGCAACGACCCAGCCTCACGCTTTGAGGATGTGTTCGACCCTGCATTCAAGGCGCGCTTGCGAGAGAAGGCACGATTGCTCTGTGAACTCTGTCGTGAGCACCCCAACTGCATCGGATACTGGTGGAGCGACATTCCACCATGGGGCTTGGAAGCGGCCAAGAAACGCTTCGGCGTCCATTGGGTCGATTTTATCCGTGCTCTTCCTGATGCCGCACCAGGAAGGCAGCGATACGAAGCCTTTCTCAAAGCGGACGGACCTCACGAAGATGCTGACTTCCTGCGATTGATTGCCCGCGAGCTGTACACTGAGTCTGCGTCGGCTTTTCGCGAACACGACTCAAAGCGACTAATCTTTGGCGAGCGATTCAATGGGTTCAATACGCCCATCGAAGTTCTTGAAGAGGCAGCGAAGGTCGTCGATGTCATTTCGATCCAACCCTCCGGTGAGAAGATCTTCAGCGCCGACAAATATGATGCAATCCACCGAATCACTAAGAAGCCAATCGTGATCAGCGACTGGACTCTCAGCTATCCCACCCCCGAACATTCGGTAACGATGTGGCAGCAGCTACCGACCCCGTCCGAAGCTGCCGTCACCTATGAAGCCTACCTGCGCGGGGTCTTCTCATTGCCTTACTTCCTCGGCTACTTCAAATGCCAGTATATGGACCAGCCACTGCCGACCGGCATGTTGAAACAAGGCTTGCTCAAACCTGACGGCACCGCCTACGCCGAGTTCCCTCCGCTACTCACCGGCATCCATCAGCGGCTCGTTACACAATTTCGCGCCGAGGGAAGACTGGAACCGCTGCCCGCCGAGAATAGGCCGACCGGGGCAACGAAAGCGATCTACGAATACGGGCCAGACTCCCTGCCTCAGCCGGGTGTTCCCAAAGGCTTGATCACCAAGCACGAGTGGCTCAGTCAAATCTATCCTGGAACGGTCCGCAACTACTGGGTCTATGTTCCCGCCCAATATCAGAAAGAAAAGCCCACCGCGATGATCATCTGGCAGGACGGTGGGAAGTTCGTTGGGCAGTTTAAAGTTCCCACGGTGCTCGACAACCTCATCCATCAAGGAGACTTGCCACCCATGATCGGCATCTTCGTTGATCCCGGCGATATTCCGGTCGATGGTAAAGCCAATCCCAAGCCAAAGAACCGCAGCATTGAATACGACACATTGTCAGATCTCTATGCTCGATTTCTCTTAGAAGAAATCATTCCCGAAGTCGGCAAGACCGTGAACCTGACCAAAGATCCTGATCAGGTCGCAATTGGCGGCTCCAGTTCAGGAGGTATCTGCGCCTTCACGGTCGCCTGGAATCGACCGGATCACTTTCGCAAAGTGATCAGCCACATCGGTAGCTTCACCTACATTCGAGGCGGTGACAAGTATCCCGAAATGATTCGTAACACACCCAAGAAGCCCCTTCGCGTGTTTCTTCAGGACGGCTCCAAGGACATTGCTCATGAAAATCCTGACCGAAAATTCAATTGGTTTCTTGCTAACAAGGCGATGGCGGAAGCTCTTGACTCTGTCGGATACGATCACAAGACGGTCTGGGGGGAAGGTGGACATGATGGAACCAACGGAGCGGTCATCCTGCCCGATACACTTCGCTGGATGTGGCGTGAGCATAACCAACGGTAAGGCCAATGAGTAGATTTACTGACTGCAACGAAACACTGAAATGACGATTCACATAAACAACTCCCAATCATCCAAACCTCGGATTCTCCCACAAGTTTCGCGGCGAGATTTTGCGCTGAGCGCCGCCGGATTTTCGATCGCACCTTGGCTGAGTCAACTTGCGGCAGCCCAAAACACAGCGGCATCAGACCGCTTGCGCGTCCTTGATACGCATGTCCATTTTTATGACCCTACACGTCCACAAGGCATCCCCTGGCCCAAGAGCGACGACAAGTTGCTTTATCGCCGTCTTCTGCCCGCTGACTACGTGACGGCTTTAGGAGGTTCGAGAGTCGATGGGGTGATCGTGGTCGAAGCCAGTTCCTGGTTGGAAGACAATCAGTGGCTGCTCGATCTCGCCGGTCGAGAACGCCTCATTGCTGGAATCGTTGGCCATTTGAATCCGGATGCTCCGGAGTTTGACCGCCAACTGAAACGCTTCGCTGCCAACCCAAAGTTCCGCGGCATTCGCGTAGGCGGTGGTACCATAACCAAGAAATTAGATGACAAAGTTTTTCTGGCTTCTATGCGGACCATGGCTGACAAGGGATTGACGCTCGACGTTATTGGCAATGCTTCGATGCTCGCGCCCGTCGCCAGTTTGGCCTCGAAGTTTCCTAGCCTTCGCATTGTGCTCAATCATCTTGCCGGTCCTGGTGATCCCGCGAAAGGCATTCCAGAGAGTTGGCGTGAAGGGATGCGGACCGCTGGTGCGCAGAAGAACATTTATTGCAAGGTCTCCGGTCTTGTCGAGCTTGTCAAGAGTGACGAACCAGGTAAATCCCCCACGTCCCTCGATTACTATCGCGAACTTCTCGATGTGCTGTGGGAAGCGATGGGACCTGAACGACTCGTCTATGGAAGTAACTGGCCGGTGTGTGAGCGTGGAGCTCCATTGCCTGCCGTACAAAAGCTCGCCATGGAATTCTTCTCCCTCCAAAGTCGCGAAACGATGGAAGAAATTTGCTGGGAGAATGGGCGCGCTGCATATGGAATCAGTAATCAGTAATCACTTTCAACAATTGGAGAAATCAATTGAACATTCGACGACGCAGGATTGGACTCTTACTCTTTCACTTTGCCGCGATCTCGTTGAGTTGGCTTGCGGTGGATTCAAGTTTGCTTTTCGGGGCAGATCCCAAGAACGCTGAGGCACCTATCAAGGTGCTCATTATTGACGGCTATAGCAACCACGATTGGCCTCGCAATACGAAGCTGATCCAAAAGATCTTAGATAACGCAGGCTTGTTCAAAGTCGATGTGTCGACGGCGCCAAACACCGTGGATGCGCCGGAGTGGGCTACGTGGCGACCGAAGTTTTCGGACTATGACGCAGTCATCCAGACAATTAACGATCTTCCTGGTGGAAACAACCCAAAAACGCTTGGCCCGCAATGGCCAGCGGAAGTGAAGAAGGCGTTTGAGGATTATGTCTCCGGCGGTGGAGGCGCGTTCATTTATCACGGTGGCAACAACGCCTTCGTAGAGTGGCCTGCTTACAACGATATCATCGGCCTCGGCTGGCGAGCGGCTGACTTCGGTAAGGCAATCTCACTCAACAAACAAGGCGAGCTCAAAATTCACGCACCTGGTGATGGAGAGAAGACGGGCCATGGCGCACGACTCAACACGGTAATCTTTCGTCGAGGCGAACATCCGATTCATAAGGGATTGCCCACCGAGTGGATGGCCGCGGAACTGGAAGTCTATTTCTTCGCTCGTGGCCCAATAAAGAATCTCGAGGTCATCTCGTACGGATTCGATCAGAAGACCCAGAATTTTTGGCCCACGGAATGGACCGTGCAATACGGCCAAGGTCGCGTTTATAGCAGTACCTGTGGTCACATGTGGAAAGATCAAATCGATCCACCCAATCTGAATGACGTCGCGTTCCAAACGATCATGCCGCGCGTTCTGCAATGGCTCGCCAAACGTGAAGTCACCTATCCAGTTCCAGCGAACTTCCCGAGCGCGGATAAGCCTTCGCTGAATGTCATCAGCAATACATTGGATGGCGCACAGGAAACGCAGCTCTTCAACGGCAAGGACCTCACAGGTTGGACCGTTTCCAAGAACAACAAGACCCGCGATCCGCTCGACGTCAACGCAGTCGCTCGCTTTTCCGCCAAGGATAGTATACTCATCGTGCATCCGGCCCCGGCGGGGGTCGAAAAAGCCGGCCAGCGCATCACGACTCAAAGTGAGTTCGTTGGGAACTTCGAACTGCGACTCGATTTCCGCTCGGAGGTGAACGCGGACAGCGGCCTGTTTATTCGTCAGCCACAATTGCAAGTGCGCGATTATCTCGTCGCTGGTCCTTACAATACTTTGAAGAAGTACAAGCCACAGGATTGGAATGAAATCGTTGTGGTGGTGAAGGACAATGTCGCTCATTGCACCTGCAATGGCGAGATCCTGGAAGCCGCGCTGGCCGTTCCTGCTTCCGGTCCCATCGGTTTCGAAGCCGATCGCGGCCAGATGGAATATCGCAACATACGTCTAAAACGACTTCCATGATGCGCTTCAACAGCATCAACCTAGTATCGCAACGAAAGCAACGATCAATTATGCAAGCCATCACAGGATTCCTGAAGTCTTCCACAGTCACGTCCTTTGCAGCGCTCCTCGCATTGAGCCTAGCCCATGCGGCAGACAATGAGCCGCCGCTCGGTTTTGTTTCCCTGTTTAATGGCAGGGACTTCACCGGTTGGACGGTGCCCGCCGGCGACAATGGCCATTGGAAGATCGTGAACGGAGTCATTGATTACGATGCGCGTAGCGAGTCCAGTGGAGATAAGAACCTCTGGTCCGAGCGCGAGTTTGGTGATTACATTCTTCAATTGGACTGGCGAATCAAGGAAACGCCTTACATCAATCCCAAAGTTCGCTATGTCCTGCCTGATGGTACGTACGCCCGAGACACGCAGGGTAAAGAACTTAATCTGACGTTGCCGGACTCGGACTCGGGCGTCCTGCTTCGCGAGGCTGGCAAGAAGGTCAATTGGTATTACCAAGTGAACATCTGGTGCTGGCCCGTCGGCTCCGGAGAAATGTATGGCCCCCGCACCGACCCGAATACCTCGCCCGAACTCCGCGCCGCAGTCACCCCGCGCACGCAGGCCGATAAGCCCGTCGGCGAGTGGAATCATTTCGAGATCACCGTTCGGGGCAAGACCGTGTCCGTGGCGCTCAATGGCAAAACCGTCCTGCCCGGTGCGACGATTCCTGACCTTCCATCTCGGGGACGCTTGGCGCTCCAGCATCACGGCAGCGAACGCGACGACCAGTGGGTCGTTTCTCCTAGCCTAGTGCAATTCAAAAACATCTATATCAAAGAACTCAACCAGTGAACACCAAGATGCGATGCACGCGATCGAGCCGACTAATGGAAAGCGAGAGATGACAGTCTATGAAACCGATTTTTCTCCTTCTCGCGATTCTTGCTTTAGGTGGCGTTGCTCGACCGGCAACCGCCTCGGAACAGCGACCCAACATCATCATCATTCTCGTTGACGACATGGGCTACGGCGATCCAGGTTGCTACAACCCGCAGTCGAAGATCGCTACGCCAAACATCGACCGTCTTGCAAGCGAAGGAATGCGGTTCACCGATGCCCATGCACCGGGCCCGCTTTGCCATCCTTCCCGTTATGGACTTATCACAGGGCAGCACCCGTTTCGAACGGATACCTCCAAGTGGCCCAAGCAGCCGCTGATCAAGAAAGACCAGACCACGATCGCATCGTTGCTGAAGACAGCAGGCTACCGTACGACGATGGTGGGCAAGTGGCATCTCGGTTTTGAAGAGAATGGCTACGATCACGTATTACCTGGCGGGCCGGTGGATCGCGGCTTTGATAGCTTCTTTGGCTTCCGCGCTTCGACCGACATTCCGCCTTATTTCTATGTGCGCGGCGATCGCGCTGTAACGCCACCCACAAATGAGATTGGTGACAATAACACGGAAGGCTGGTCGGCCATTCAGGGTGCATTTTGGCGCGGCGGCGGTATCGCACCGGACCTGCAGTTAAAAGACGTGCTGCCACGATTGACTGACGAAGCCATGAAGGTCATCCGCGATCATGCGAAGGAAGCAAGCACGAAACCACTGATGCTTTACCTCGCGCTGACCGCGCCGCACACGCCTTGGCTACCTTCGCCTGAGTTCCAGAATCGAAGCCAAGCGGGGCTGTATGGTGACTTTGCCATGATGGTTGATGCGATGATCGGTCGCGTGCTGCTGGCGCTCGATGACACGAAGCTCGCTGACAATTCCATCGTCATCTTTACCTCCGATAACGGACCCGTTTGGTATCCCGAAGATGTGCAGCGCACCGGCCATGATTCGCTTGGTGGTCTACGCGGCATGAAGAATTCTCATTGGGAAGGCGGTCATCGCATGCCCTTCATCGTCCGTTGGCCAAGCAAGGTTCAGTTTGGCTCGACCAGCGATCAACTCGTTTGCTTTACCGACGTGATGGCAACGCTGGCGGAAGTCACAGGGACAAAGTTGCCTGACGATGCGGGTCCGGACAGTATCAGCTTTCTTCCCGCGCTGCTGGGTTTGAAGCCTAAAAATCTGAGCATGCGCAATTCGCTCGTGATTGGCAAATCGATTCGCTCTGGCCCATGGAAATACATCGAAGGCCGGGAATCCAATTTGTTTATGCGACAGGATAGCGGCACCTTTCCTGCAAAGGACGAACCAGCTGGCCAGCTCTATAACTTGGTTGACGACCTCCACGAAACGCGAAACCTCATCAACCAAGAACCTGGGATTGTTACTAAGCTCAAAACAGAATTTACCCAAATCCAAACAGCCACTCGCACTCGCCCCTGAATGAATTCTCCACACAGTGAGGAATCTGACTCGATCCAACCATCAGACCCACAAAACATTTCGCGTTCTGTTTACACTCCCTCGGCTATTAGAATAAACAACCTTGGTAATCTCATACGAGCCCGTACACATAGCATTGCCTTCGCTTGAATCACGGCGGATTTTGTGGCATGTCCTATCGCAGGGCATTGGCAGTCGGGACGAGCCTGAACACCACGAGATACATGACAAGCCAGGTGCCCTTCTTTTATGGATCCTCTCAGGACATGGCAGCATACAGATCGAGAGCGGTTCTTTTCCTGTTCATACAGGGCCGAGTTGTTGGCTGCTTGATCTGACCTGTACTCGCACCTATTTGCCGGCACCAGACACCACCCTAGTCACGACCGGACTGCATTTCTCAGGTCCGGCATTGGAAGTTTGGCTTGACCTACTCGGCTGCGGACGTGAATTCTCATTTAGCAAACCAAGTGACATGGTCGCTATACGCCGCGTCCATCGGCGGATCATCGATTTGGTTACGCGCCAGCCGCTTGAATACGAGTGGCAATCGCATCTGCTGATAACTCAAGTCCTGGGCATGCTCCTTCGAGCCCGCGGCGTTTTGTTCAATCCGCACCGATTCTTTCCTGAACCGATTGCAAGAGTACTCGATGCCGTGTCCTCCGATCGGACTCGCAATTGGTCGGTGCTCGAACTAGCCAATCTTTCGGGAACAAGTTACGGCAGCCTGCGTTCGCTGTTCAAACAGGCATGCGGCGAGTCAATCAAGGAGTTTCTGCAACGCAACCGTCTGGAGCAGGCTAGGCTGAGACTGCGCGATCCACGACTGAGCGTCAAGGAAGTAGCTTATGAACTAAACTTCACTAGCGAACAATACTTCTCCTACTTTTTTCGGACCGCGACCGGCATGAGTCCGGCCCAGTTTCGAAACTTGGTCAAACAACCGGTGGAATGAGGTGGCTCCCTGCTGAGGGCTCCTTGGCAGTTTTCGTAACACCTGAAATAGAAGTTGTAATATACAGTCCGTTGCCGTCTCATTATTATGGAAATCACAACACGAAAGCCAACTATCTAATGAGAACTCTTAACCACTCGCTGATCATCGTGTTAATGATCATAGTATCACTTCTCGTGGATGGCATTGCTGCGCAGGGCACCCGGGACGATGCGTTGCACAATAATTTGTTCCCGTTTCTTCAAGAGCATTGCGTGCATTGCCACGACCAGCAGACGAAGACGAGTGGACTCGACTTGGAGTCTATTGCGTTTAAGCCGACTGATTCTCGCAACTTCGCAACGTGGGTGAAAGTATTCGACCGGGTGATGGCTGGTGAAATGCCACCGAAGGAGGAAACGCGTCCAGATGAAAATGAGTTAAAGGGATTCACCAATGCAGTCGAATCAGCACTGATGGTAGCCGATCAAAAACGGATCGTTTTAGAGGGACGCGCAACACAGCGCCGGCTCAACGGCTACGAATACGAGAACGCTCTGCGCGATCTGCTCTCAGCACCTTGGCTCCAAATCAAAGGCCAGTTTCCGGTCGATGGCGAAGCCCTCGCATTCAACAAGATCGGTGATGCACTCGATGTTTCGCACGTCCACATGGCTCGTTACATGAGCGCCGCTGACTACGCCTTGCGTCAAGCGATCAGCGTGCGGTTCGAACAGCCGCCAACGACCACAACTCGTTTTTACGCCCGCGACCAGCGGACGCTCACGGGCAAGCTACGGAAAAATTTTAAAAATGGTTTACCCGACCGAAATACTTTTCTTTTGCTTGGCACGAAACCGCAGCTTGACGGCGCGAAGAATACGCCACTGACCGTTGGCGACGTTGATCCGACAACTCGAGACCTAGAAGCCGTCGGTTGGGTATCGAGCGTTTACATGGCGGGCTTTCGTTATCGCTGGGATGGTTTTCGAGCGCCAGTCGCAGGTCGCTACCGAATTCGCTTCAGTGGCTACACGCTTTGGGTCGAGCCCGATTCGAAATGGCGATCCTCAATCGCTGACAAAGTTACAAACAAAAACGCTACCAACGACTCAATCGATGACGAGGCCAGTGAGGCCGACAAGCTTCGGGTACCAGTCACGGTTGGCCGTCGCGATGAACCGATGACGGTCTACACTCGCAACGGCGTCATGAACAGTCGCGTCGGCCAGTTCGATCTGACACCCGTCCCTTCGGTTCACGACATTGGCGAGGTCTGGTTACATGCCAACGAAACGCTTGTGCCCGACGCTTCGCGTTTCTTTCGTTCTCGACCGCCAAACTTTGAGAACCCGCTGAAGACTGAAGAAGGCAGGCCGGGCGTTGCGCTTCGATGGATGGAAGTTGAGGGACCGCTCTACGACGACAGCACCACGGCTGGCTATCGTTTACTCTTTGACGACTTGCCCATCGTAAAGGTCGCGGGTAATAGACCTGGGCTGAAGATCCCAGTGGTCGATCGTGCCGAACGGCGTCCCAAGGGTGGCGAGCCTGCTGAATTGCTCAGCGAAATCAAGGTGGATATCGTTTCCAAAGATCCGAAGAAAGACGCGGAGCGCTTGATGCGCCGCTTCATCGCGAGGGCTTATCGCCAACCGATCGATGAGATCGACGTGCAGCTTTTTCTTGACCTTGTCGAACAGCGTCTCGACGCCGGACTGAGTTTCGCAGAAGCCATGATCGCGGGCTACACTGCGGTACTGGGATCGCCGGGCTTTGTTTTTCTCAATGAGAAACCAGGTACGTTAAACGATTACTCGATTGCTACGAGGTTGGCGCTTTTCCTGTGGAACTCGGTGCCCGACGCTGCGCTCCGTGCACGCGCCAACCGTGGCGAACTCAGTCGCCCCGATGTCTTGCGGGCTGAGACGGAGCGCATGCTCAATGACCCCAAAGCGCGCCAATTCGTCGAGGCATTTCTTGATTACTGGATCGACCTGCGCAAGATCGACGACTCGACACCGTCGACCTCGCTGTACAACGACTACTATCTCGACGATGCACTTACCGAAGCCGCTCTAGCCGAAACGAGGCTCTTTTTCACCGAGATGGTGCAACGTGATTTGCCGGTGCGCAACGTGGTGGATTCGGACTTTACCTTTGTCAATGAACGCCTCGCCGCTCACTACGGAATTCCTGACGTGAAAGGTATCGCCATGCGCCGCCTGACGTTGCCAGGCGACAGCCCGCGTGGTGGTATCATGACCCAAGCCAGCGTGCTCAAGGTCACCGCCAATGGCACCACGACCTCGCCGGTGCTCCGGGGTAAATGGATCATGGAGCGCATTCTCGGCTACGAGATTCCGCCGCCACCGCCTGTTGCGGCCGTTGAGCCCGACATCCGCGGTGCCGTTACCATTCGTCAACAACTTGCGAAACACCGCGACGACCCAAGCTGCGCATCATGCCACAGCAAGATAGATCCAGCTGGCTTTGCGCTGGAGAGCTTCGATGTGATGGGGGCATGGCGCGATCGCTATCGGGCCGTCGATGAGAAAACTCCCCCTGAAAAAGGAATTGGCAAGAATGGCCACAACTTCGAGTTTCACTTTGGTTTACCCGTGGACGCGACAGGCGAGCTGCCCGATGGCCGTCCGTTTCAAGGGATCCGCGACTTCAAACGACTGGTGCGAGAAGACGAAGCCGCGCTAGGCCGCAATCTCGCGATGCAGCTCACTGTCTATGCTACCGGCGCGCCTTTGTCATTCGCCGATCGCCCGGAAGTCGAAGCCATTGTGCGGCGAGCCAGCGCGCACCACTATGGCCTACGTTCACTCATTCATGAAGTTATCCAAAGCTCATTGTTCCTCAATAAGTAACCGATTGTCTTATGAAATCATCGCCTCGAACCAATGCAAACGCGGGTCCGTTCGTATCGACACGACGTGCGCTCTCGCGCCGCCAGCTTCTCC
Source organism: Planctomycetota bacterium (assembly GCA_026692865.1). Classification (GTDB taxonomy): domain Bacteria; phylum Planctomycetota; class Planctomycetia; order Pirellulales; family Pirellulaceae; genus JAIYDQ01. The sequence continues at coordinate 583,521 of JAPLNI010000058.1, read as the reverse complement.
GCAACACGGGCATTGCCATGTCCCTCCCCTTTCTCGAGTCGACGCTGCCTGCATTTGCGAATGCGGCACAGGCTGGCTCGCCGACGGGTCCGGACGCAAAGCCTAGGCGCATGCTTGCCATCTGCAACAATCTGGGACTATTGACAGACCAGTTTTTCCCACAAAACGCTGGCCGCGACTATACGCTTTCACCTTACCTCGAAGTGCTCAAAGCACACCAAGACGACTTCACAGTCTTCAGCGGCGTCTCGCATCCTAATGTTGATGGATCGCACGCTAGCGACAAGTGTTTTCTGACTGCGGCGCCACACCCGGGTAGCGGCGCGTTTCGGAATACGATCTCGCTCGACCAGCATATCGCGGAGCATATCGGCATTCTTACTCGTTTTCCATCGCTTACGCTTGGCGTCAACACCCGCATCCGCAGCCTATCTTGGACGGGTACCGGAGTAGCCATCCCTCCCGAGGACAAGGCCGCCGAAGTATTCAAACAGCTTTTCCTCCAAGGCTCCTCCGAACAAATCGCCGAGCAGATTCGAAAACTAGACACCGGTCGCAGTATCCTCGACACGCTTGCCGCCCAGGCCAAGCGACTTCAGGATAGCGTCACCGCCCGCGACCGCGACCGACTCGACCAATATTTTACGAGTGTCCGCGACCTTGAGCGCAGGCTACAAGCTTCGCGCGGATGGGAGGATAAACCAAAGCCGGTCGTCAGTGCACCCGTGCCCATCGATCCGGCTAACCCGGCGGCGTATATGGACAAGGTGAAAATCATGTATGATCTCGCGCGGCTGGCCTTCGAAACCGACTCCACTCGCGCGATCACGCTCATGCTCGATGGAATGGAAACTCCCCCTCTCGAACTCGCCGACGCAGACATCAACGATGGATACCATAACCTTTCTCATCACGGAAAATCGGAAGCCAAGCGATCGCAGCTTCAGGCCATCGATCACTGGCACATGAAGCTCTTGGGCAACTTGATAGGTGAGCTCAAAACGATTTCCGACGGTGAGGACAAACTGCTCGACCGCACGATGATCCTCTATGGATCCAATTTCGGCGATGCCAATGCGCACACCTGTTTTAACCTGCCAACGATCCTCGCAGGTGGTGGCTTTAAGCATGGCCAGCACCTCGCCTTCGACAAAGATCGCAATTACCCGCTCCCCAATCTCTACGTTTCCATGCTCCAGCGAATGGGGATCGAGACCGACAAGTTCGCCTCATCCACTGGCACCATGCGCGGTCTGGAGCTGGTCTGAATAGGTACGATTCGATCCCATCCTTCATCCCAAAACAGCCTTCCATGAAAACTCCCTTTGCAGTCACTATTTTGATGACTGCATTTTTTGCTACGTATTTATTCGCCACCTTCTTCGCCTTCACCGCGGTTGCGGAGGAAACCGGCGTGCCTATCAAGAGCGACATCGTTTGGAAGGACGATCGAGGCGATGAGATCATGTGCCAGGGCGGTAGCCTCTGCAAATTTGGCGACACTTTTTACTTTTATGGCTGGGGTGACTATGGCCCCTATCGTGAAGGCAATGGACCGATGCGTGGAGACAACCGCAAGGACACAATCACCTGCTATTCGTCGAAGGACTTGTCGTCGTGGAAATTCGAGAACCACATCTACACCCGTAACATGACTGACTTGACGCTCATCGTTCCGGACCGGCTCCATGTGATTTACAACGAGACCACCAAAAAGTACGTGATGATTGGTAAGCACATCTTGCCAGTATTGGATGAGGAAATTCCGGGGCAACCGCGAGTGACTGGTGGCGTCTCTTACTTTACCAGCGACACACCCACGGGGACCTTCACTTATCTCGGACACGAGATGCTGCCTGCAGGTGCGAGTCCCGGCACCGACTACCACCGTGACCTCGCCGCGTTCCAGGACACAGATGGCATAGCCTACGTCGTCTCCGCCCACGATCAGCACAAGCCGCACGGCAACCTCATGATCACCCGGTTAACCTCCGACTACCTGAAAGTCGATCAAATGGTCTGCGAAATCCCTTACTCGCAACATGAGGCGCCCTACCTCATCAAGATGAAGGGCCTTTACTGGCTGTTCGTGTCCAGCCATGGCAAGGGCGCGTGGGGCGGGTCGCCAACCTCCTATGCCACAGCCACGAACATCGCCGGACCTTGGTCGAGTTTCAAAAACGTAAAGTTATCGCCTGCCACAACGAAACACTTTGATTGCCAGAACGACTTCCTCTTCGAAGTCAAGGGTTCCTCAGGTTCCTTTGTATTGTGGGGTGCCGACCGCTGGTCACAACGTACAGGTATTGGCGTGGGAAAGAACGTTTGGCTGCCATTGGAATGGGAGAATAATGAACCGATTCTGAATTGGCGATCAACCTGGAATGTCGATGCGGCAGCAGGAACCTGGAGCGCGGGTCCATAGACAAAGGCAACGCCAAACTCGATGACAAGACATTTCGATGAATTATAGGAACGCACACTTGATGAAAGCACCGCTCCATTTGCTATTGTGTTTAATAACCGCTTGCGATTCTGGCTTCACAGGTGGTGCGGTCGCGGCGGATGGCCCGGTGCCGATCAAGAACGATATCGTTTGGAAGGATGATCGGGGAGAGGAGATCATGTGCCAGGGCGGAAGCCTCTGCAAATTTGGCGATACGTTCTACTTCTATGGCTGGGCCGATTATCCCGGAGACAATCGGAATGATACGGTCACCTGTTACTCGTCGAAGGATCTGTCGCAATGGAAGTTCGAACGGGACGTGGCGACCTATGGAAAGAATGGCTTTGACATCGTTCCCGACCGTCTCCACGTGCTCTACAACGATGCGACGAAAAAGTATGTGATGATCACCAAGCACCGATTGCCCTATAAGGATCCGGTCATACCGGACAATCCACGCGATGCGGGTGAGATCGGTTTCGCCGATTGCGATACGCCAACCGGGGATTTCGTTCTGCGCAACCATGAACGCCCCAAGAGTTCATCTGGCGAGTGGTATGCTTATGGCGATCTGTGCGCGTTCAAAGACACCGATGGGAAAGCCTACGTCGTCTCGGCCGGAACCGGACAGAAGTGTTTCTTTGTCCTGCAACTGACCCCGGATTACATGCATTATGAGAAAATGCTCTGCAAAATTCCCGGCGACCATGAAGCGCCCTACATGTTCAAGTTGAACAGTAAATATTGGATCTTCGCTTCGGGTGTGGCGGGATGGGGATCAACACGATCCTATTATTCGATGGCAAGTTCGCCGGCCGGTCCTTGGTCGGCATACAAGGAAGTCACCACAGAGCCGCCGTCTAAAGATTCCTTCAACTCTCAAAATGACCTCTTGATCGAGGTCAGGGGCTCCGTCGGATCCTTCGTCTTGTGGGGTGCTGACCGCTGGTCTCAGAGAACAAACAGAGGTATCGGAAAAAACATCTGGCTGCCGCTTCAATGGAATGGCGATGAGCCTCTTCTGAAGTGGCATTCAACCTGGAATGTCGATGTGGCGACGGGAGCATGGACAGCGGAACCCAGACCGAAGGACTCTCAATGAGTGCTTCGAATCCAAGACCACTCATCGCTCTCCGCTGGCAAGTCGTTTTGCTGGTCAGCCTGGCCACAGCATTGAGCTATCTCGATCGGCAGACCCTGCCGATTGCGATCAAGGCTATCGAGCGTGACATCCCCATCGACGCCCAGCAGTTTGCAAACCTTAACACGGCCTTTCTCCTCACCTATGCGATCATGTATGCGGTCGGGGGAAGGATCATTGATGTGCTGGGGACGCGGCTCGGGTTCTTGATCGTCATGGTGTTCTGGTCGCTGGCTTGTGCGGGACACGGGCTGGCCACGAGTTTCGCTATGCTAGCGTTTTTCCGCCTTTGTCTCGGAGCGGGCGAAGGCGGCGGGTTTCCTGCGGCGACGCGAGTAATGGCTGAGTGGGTGCCTGCGAAGGACCGCACGTTCGCTATGGGCATCATCAACACGGGAAGTGCGTTCGGCATGATCGTAGCGCCATTTTTGATTTCGCGCATTCTGGACCACGCCAGTTGGCCATGGGTGTTTTTCGTGGCTGGCGGACTGGGTCTCATTTGGTCAGTGTGGTGGTTCTTCCGTTATCATCCGCCCGAAACAAACGCGCGTCTGACCGAAGGCGAGCGCGGTGAACTGGAGATCCTCGCAAACTCCTACGGCCATCCGGCAGTCCCTCAACCCTGGCTGGAACTGCTACGATTGCGACCGACTTGGGGTCTGCTGGTTGCCAAGTTCCTTAGTGATGGTGCATGGTATTTCTATCTTTTCTGGTTACCGAAATACCTCTACGATGCGCGCCATCTCAACATCAAGGAGGTAGCCACGTTCGTCTGGATGCCCGCAGTCGCCATGGCGATCGGCAGTTTCTTCGGCGGCTGGTTCTCCAGTTGGTTGCTGCATCGAAATTATTCACTCAACGCAGCGCGAAAGATCGCACTGGCCATGAGTGCATTGCTGATGCCATGCGTGCTTGTCGTGACCACCGTGCCGCTGAGTTGGGCGATCGTCATTTTTTGCCTGGCCTACCTGGGGCATCAGTTCTGGGCCACCATTTTGATGACACTGCCGGCTGATATCTTCTCGAAGAACTCCGTCGGCTCGGTCGCAGGGCTTATGGGTTGCGCGGGCGGCCTGGGTGGCGTTGTCTTTGGCGAAGCGATGGGTTGGTTGCTGCAGCATGGATTCGGCTGGCCACTGGTTTTCACTCTCGGCGGAGCGATGCACGTTCTTTCGTTCGCGTTGCTTTGTGCTTTCATGCCACGGCTACAACCACTCACTCCGCGGCCCGTAACAACAACCTAACTAACAACCACTTACCTCGCCTGTAGATACTATGCTCAGACTTGTCCAACTCGAAAACAACGGAACGCGGCGGATTGCCTTGGTTGAAGAACCTTGCTTACTCCTGATCGATGGCCACACTTCCATTGTGTCACTGGCCCATGCGGCCATAGCGACTGGAGTTTCCCTTTCAGAAATGGTACGCAGCCTCGCGACCAAGGAATCGCTCGACTACGATCCGATCTACGCAGGCGATTCCCAGTGGCGGTTGCTTCCTTCGATCGATCATCCCAGCGACCCGGCACACTGCATGGTCTCGGGCACTGGGCTCACTCACCTCGGCAGTGCCTCGGACCGTTCGGCGATGCATGCCGTGGCTGCCGAGCAAATGACCGACAGCATGAAGATGTTTCGGTGGGGCGTTGACGGCGGCAAGCCGGACAACGGGCAAATTGGTGTGGCGCCGGAATGGTTCTTCAAGGGCTCCGGACTTGTTCTCCGAGCCAATGGCGAGCCGTTGGTGGTGCCACCCTACGCCGAGGACGGTGGCGAGGAAGCCGAAGTTGCGGCGACCTATCTCATTGGACCCGATGGTACGCCTTTCCGTTTGGGGCTGACCATCGGTAACGAGTTTTCCGATCACGTTTTCGAGAAGAAGAATTACCTTAATCTGGCAGGGTCTAAGATCCGCACCTGCTCGATCGGGCCAGAACTGGTCGTTGCCCCGTCATTCTTATCCGTTCCTGGTCAGGTCACGATCGAACGAACAGGAAAGGTGTTCTGGTCAAAAGCCATCGCCACCGGCGAGGCGGAAATGGTCCACAGCCTGCGCAACATCGAGCACCATCATTTCAAGTTCGAATCACATCGCCAGCCAGGCGACGTCCATGTGCATTTCCTCGGAGCGCATAGTCTGAGTTTTGGCGCCGGTGTTCAGCTGGCCGATGGCGATATCATGACTGTCGCCTTTGATGATTTCGGTCGTGGGCTGCGAAATCCGTTGCGTGTTGAAAAGCGGAGCGAGTCACCCGTTTGCGTTAAAGTTTTTATGTGAGCCTGATAGATCTATGAAGAAACCAACAATTGCATTCCTCGGTTTGGGTATCATGGGAGCGGGCATGGCCCGTCGTCTCCTGGAGCAGGGCTTTGCAGTCACGGTTTACAACCGCAATCCCGAGAAGTCCGCGGCTTTGGCCAGTGCTGGAGCTACCGTCGCCGCCACGCCCCGTGCGGCCGCTGCCAAGGCCGAAGTCATCATCAGCATGGTCTCGGACGATGCCGCCTCGCGTTCGCTATGGTTGGGTGCGGAAGGCATCCTGTCCGCCATCCAGCCTGGCGCCATCTGTATCGAATCCAGCTCCCTCTCGGTGGGATGGGTGAAGGAACTCGCTGCTGCGGTGGCCGCGAAGGACGCTGAGTTTCTGGATTGTCCGGTCACGGGTAGCAAAGCTCAGGCCCCCACGGGCGAACTGCGGTTCCTGGTGGGCGGCCCTGGGGGAACGCTCGAAAAAGTCCGCACCGTACTCGAAGCGCTGAGCGTTGAGATCATCCATCTTGGTCCCACGGGCAGCGGCGTTTTGTTGAAGCTAGTCAACAACTCGTTAAACGGCGTTCAGATCGCGGCATTTGCCGAAGCCCTCGCCGCCCTTGAGCGCAGTGGAATCGATCTGCCCAAGGCACTCGGTGTGATTACCAACGGCGCCTCGGGAAGCCCTATCGTGAAGGCGGTGGCACCGCGCATGACCGCCCGCGACTATACGCCCAATTTTCATCTCAAGCTGCTCGCCAAGGACATCGGCTACGCCATTGGCGAGGGGCACTGCCTCACCGCTCCGATGACGATGGCAGTGAACGCGCTCAAGCTGTTCCGCGAAGCAGCTGCCGCCGGCTACGGTGAGCAGGACATGGCCGCGATCGTTGAACCCTTCCGCAAATAGAGGCAGCCGAGATGCACCACCCAACACAGCCCAAGACCGTTCACCCGCAGATTTCAGGCGAGTTGTGGGCCATTCTGATCCTGATGGTCGTGTCGGTGGGCATCAATTACATCGACCGCACCAGCCTCTCCACTGCTGCACCCTTGCTCGGGAAGGAAGCCGACTTGGGAATCACACCGGCGAAGATGGGGGTGCTGCTGTCGGCATTTTTCTGGACCTACGCCTTGCTTCAAGTCGCTTCTGGCTGGCTGGTGGATCGCTATGGCGTGCGCTGGGTGATGGCCATCGGATTTTTCATCTGGTCGGCAGCCACGGCGGCAACCGGGATGGTGTATGGCTTTGGCGCGTTGGTAGTGATGCGGCTGCTGTTGGGCGCGGGCGAATCGGTCGCCTATCCATGTTACTCAAAAATCATCGCAGCCAATTTTGCGGAGCATCAACGCGGTTTGGCCAACTCGCTGATCGACGCCGGAACAAAATTTGGCCCGGCCGTGGGCGTCCTTGCCGGCGGCATCCTGATGGAGCGCTATGGCTGGAGGCCTGTCTTCATCGTCTTGGGAGTCGGCAGCATGCTCTGGCTGCCTGCGTGGTTCAAATGGATGCCCGCCGGTCATTCCAGCAATGAGACTGCTCAAGTGCAAGGACCAGGATTCGCGAGGATCGCCGCGCAGAGGCCCGCGTGGGCCACGTTCATCGGTCACTTCAGCGGGAACTACCTTTGGTATTTCCTCATCACCTGGCTGCCTTCCTATCTGGTGAAGGAGCGAGGCTTTACCATGTCCGAGATGGCTTACGTCGGCGCGCTCGCTTTCCTGGTGACAGGAATCGCCACCATCATCACCGGAGCGCTGGCGGATCGCGCCATCGCGAGAGGGGCCACCCCGACCAACGTACGCAAGTTCTGCGTGATCACCGGACTCAGTCTGGCGACGTCGATTGTGACCGTCACGATGGTGAAGGGATCGGCGGCGTCCATGGCCTGCCTAATGTTTGCCTGTATCTCGTATGGTGTATTTGCCTCCAGCCATTGGGCCATCGCGCAAACCATCGCCGGGCCGACCGCAGCGGGGAAATGGACGGGATTGCAAAACTGCCTCGCCAACTTCGCCGGCGTGGCCGCACCTGCTGTCACGGGATTTGCCGTGGAGAAAACCGGCCAATTTTTCTGGGCCTTCGCCGTTTGCTCGGCGGTGGTGCTGCTGGGCGCCGCGGCCTACGCGTTTCTACTGGGACCGGTGGCACCGCTGGATTGGTCCGATAAAAAAGTCAGTCAAACTTAACCACACTACCTCGCCCACTCATTATGACAACCTCCAACAACGAACAACACGCACTCCGACTCGATGCCGTTGGGCGTCTTCCTGCGCCGGGCGACAATTGCGCCATCGCGATTCGACGTCTGGAGCCCGGCACCGTCATCATGCATGAAGGCGTAACGTTCAAGCTGGCCCATACGGTTCTCGAAGGCCATCGTTTTGTCATCGCACCGATCGTGATTGGGACCGAGTTGACATCGTGGGGCCTACCTTTTGGACGCGCGGTTCTTCCGCTACAGGCTGGTGACTACGTGTGCAATACGACCATGCTCGCCGCGCTTCGCTCGCGGCATGTAGGATTCGCCGTGCCCGAGACGCCGAACTTTGTGGATAACTTGCAGCCTTATCAACTCGATGAGGCTTCCTTTCGTCCGGCGGAGCAGATGTCGCTGTACGCCACACCACGGACGTTCGAAGGTTATGCCCGCGCGGGGGCGCGAGGCGCAGGCACGCGCAATCATGTGGTCGTGCTCGGGACGAGTTCCTTGACGGGAAGCATGGCGAGGATGGTGGCGGCAGGATTTGCTGGCGCACGCGAGCGATTTTCCAATGTGGATGGCGTGGCAGCGATCGCGCACACCGAGGGAGGTGAGAATGGCGTGCCGAACAATCTCGACCTCACGCTGCGCACACTGGCGGGATTCATCACTAACCCAAACGTGGGCGCCGTTCTCGCGCTCGACTTTGGATCGGAGCCCGTGAACAACGACTCGCTGACCGAGTGGATGCGATCCCACGGCGCTCCGCTGGATGCCGTGTCGCACCGTTTCATGCGCCTTGGCAGCGATCATGCAGAGAACTTGACAAATGCCCGCGCGGCAGTGGAGGAACTGCTCGCCATTGCGAATCAAACACCGCGCACGACGCAACCGATCCGCTACCTCAAGATCGGTCTTCAATGCGGCGGGTCGGATGCCTTCAGCGGAGTCTCGGGAAATCCGCTGGCGGGCATTATCGCGCGCGAGACAGTGCGGCACGGCGGCGCCGCGAATCTCGCGGAAACGGATGAACTGATGGGCGCGGAGTCGTGGGTCCTCGCGAACGTTCGCGACCTCGACACGGCGCGGAAGTTTCTGAAGACGCTCGCGACCTTCGAGGAGAAGCTCCAGTGGCACGGCGAGAGCGGACAAACGAATCCAAGCGGTGGCAATATCTTCCGCGGCCTCTACAACATCGCCATCAAATCCATCGGCGCGGCGCGCAAGAAGGACCCGCAGATGCGTCTCGACTGGGTCATCGACTACGCCGAGTCGATGCCTGAACCCGGTTTTTACTTCATGAACAGCCCCGGCAACGATCTGGAAAGCATCGCGGGGCAAGTCGCGGCGGGATGCAACCTGATCGTCTTCAGCACTGGCAATGGATCCATCACCAACCATCCCTTTGTCCCGACGATCAAGGTCATGACCAATTCGGGCCGGTTCAACCTGCTGAGCCGCGATATGGATCTGAACGCGGGCCGCTATCTCGATGGCGAATCGATGGAAACGCTCGGCGAGGAAGCCTTCAACTACGCCATCGCGATTGCCTCCGGCCGCCGCAGCGTGGGCGAACGCGCAGGACACTCGCAAGCGCAGCTTTGGCGAGAGTGGCGCCAGACCGCAAACTCAGCGGCAAAGCCGAAGCTGGATCACGTGAAGCCCGATGGAGTTCCCCTCGCTTTCAAGCCCATGCCTGCCGCGCCATCGCTGCCGCTGGAGTTGCGACAGTCCGTCGCATCGGTGAATCGCGTCCGGTTGATCATCCCCACCAGCCTCTGCGCTGGACAAATCGCGCGCATGATCGCAGACAAACTGAACGCGAACCTTTCGGAGACAGCAGCGCGTTACGTGGCTCTGCCGCACACGGAAGGTTGCGGCGTTTCTGGTGAAGCGATCGACATTCTGGAGCAAACCATCGCGGGCTATGCCGCGCACTCGCTTGCCGATCGCGTGCTTCTGCTCGAGCACGGATGCGAAAAAACGCACAACGACGCGATCCGAAACTTCCTCGCTACACGCAACATCGATCACTCCGCAATGGGCTTCGCCAGCATCCAACTCGATGGCGGTATCGAGAGAGTGATGGAGAAGGTGATGAAATGGTTTGCTTCCTCACCGGTCGGATCTTCTTCGGGCGACGGACCGCAAGCGGAGACCAGCGATATCTCGCTTTGTCTTGGCATGACGGCGCAAGGCGACTTACCAGGAGAAACCGCTACCGCCCTTGCGTCAGTGGCCGCGTCCATCCTAGCGAGCGGCGGCTCCGTGATTCTTCCCGAGACATCTCCGTTGCTTCGCTCACCCGAGTTTACTTCGGCGTTGTTCTTCGCCTCGCCGCACAACACGCTGTCCTATGGCGAGATCATCCGGCAAAAAGGACTGCACGTTATGGCGATGAGCGGTGATCACCTCATCGAATCCTTGAGCGGCATGGGATCCTCGGGTGCGAATCTGTTCCTTGTTCATGAGGGCGCGAAGCCTGCCCAGGGCCACCCCTTCATCCCTACGGTTCAAATCGCGTCCGACATGGCCAACAGCACCTGCGACCACTGTCTCGTAGACGTTGTCGCCTCCGAACGTGCCGCATCCATCCTCGCCGCGCTGTCCCGCGTTTGGACCGGTCAGAACAGCCCAAAGGCGCAGATCTCCGGCAACGTGGATTTCCAAGTCAGCCGCGGCTGGTTTGGTGTCTCAACCTGATAGCTGCCAAAACGTAACAATACGGCTGCATAGCAACTAGTTTTTCTAGAACTCCGAATTGTCATCATCCACTCGAAACACTCCTTATGAAATCGATCGTTCTGCTGATTGTTGTTGTTAGTTATCCATTGTTTTTAGCGGCCTCCGCTTCCGCGCAGTCTGCGCCCTGGACGCTAGGCGAGCGCGAAGGACGCCAGTGCCTCGTCACGCCTGACGGGAAACCTTTCATGATGCTCGGCATCTCGCACGTCGGCGGAGCGTTGGGCGGTTTGAAAGGGACGGAACGCGAGACGCGACTCGTCGAGATTGAGCAGCAACTTCGCGGCTGGCACTTCAACACCGTGCCACAGTCTGATTTGTGGGATCGCTTCCCCTTCATCGTGCCACTGGACCGGCTCGTAGGTGCGGGCGAATCTCGTTTCGAAGATGTCTTCGACCCGGCCTTTAAGGCTCGCCTACGGAAGAAGATCAGCGACGCCTGCGCGAAAACGAAGAACAAACCCAACTGTATCGGCTACTGGTGGACTGACATTCCACCTTGGCCGCTCTCATCCAAAAAGAAGCATGGCAAGAATTGGGTCGAGTTCATCCGCGATCTACCAGCGTCTGCACCAGGACACCAGCGATACCAAATCTTCCTGAAGGAAGAAGGTCCACATGACGATGTCGCTTTCTTGCGTCTCATCGCCCGCGAGCTTTACGCTGACAGCGCTGCGGCGTTCAAAGAACTCGACCCGCAGCGTCTGATCTTCGGCGAACGATACGACACTTTCAACGTGCCAACCGAAATCCTCGAAGAAGCAGCGAAGGTTGTCGATGTCATCTCCGTGCAGCCGTACGAAGGCAAGTTCAACGCTGCGAAATATGATGAATGGCACAAACTCACCGGCAAGGCGATTGTCATCAGCGACTGGAATCTAAGTTTCCCAACCGCCGAACACTCCGTCACGATGTGGCCGCAGTTCAAGTCGCCATTCGAAGCCGCTGACGCCTACGAAAAATATCTGAAAGCCGCCTTCGAAAAACCTTATGTTCTGGGCTACTTTAAATGCCAGTATGTCGATCAAGTCTTGCCAACAGGCATGTTGAAACAAGGATTGATCAAACCCGAGGGCACGACTTACGCAGAGTTTTCAGGCCTGCTCACCGGCATTCATCAGCGCTTAATCGAGCAACTTCAGGCAGAGGGACGCTTGCCCCAACAGCCATGACGCTGATCCTGAAACTACGGGCCGTATTCTTGCCGGCTAGGCGCACATGGCTGCTTGGACGCCCGGCGACATCTCCGCCCTGGGTCCGTTTTCAATGTTTATCTCTAGTTTGGTCGGGGGCCACTACGATATTGATCCGTTGCCCAATCTTCCATTACGAATTCGAATGACCAAGGAAAGGCGTTTCAGCTAAACCGAAGCAACATCGTGTACTCGGGATGCACTTGAGTTCCACCTCGCGTTATCAACACATGATCTTCGGCTTTTCCCTCAACCAATGTGGCTCGCAGTTTTGAGATGGCTTTGCGAACGCGTTGATGCGACTTTCGGATTTCGGCTTCCTCTGTCCCCACATCAAGCGACGATTCCTGGATGTCTACTGCTCGTTGTACTTCGGCCAGGCTGCAAGCGCGACCAACGGGCGAGGCTAATAACCAAAAGAGTCGACTGACTTGGGTGTCGTTGCCGAGATAGATGCGTTTGCCGATGCACCATGCGATACACGGATCATTATCATCGCGGAGGATGCTGGCTTCTTCCGATGAACGTACTGCTGGGTGAAGCTGCTTGGGGTTAGTGGTGATTTGAGGCGATGTTTCACCACGCGCAATCTTGGCACGTATCAACTCGCGTTTGGCCCAAGCAATCGCCCAACGGTAGATCTCCTCCATCGTCATGGGGCCGGGTTCTTTCTCGGTAATGCGAGCCAGTTCCTCCCACGATTCTAAATCATTCTCCAGCGGCTCGAATCCGTACTGCATCAATTCGTTGTTGAGCATTTGAAGCTCGGCTTCTGCTTCTCGCCGGAGTTCGGAAGTCAATCGCAGTTGTTCGGCTCGTGCTTCTTCGGAGCATTCGCCCACGAGCCCTTGAAGTTGTTCCTGCAAGACTTTGTTAAGCTCTTTTGTAAAGGTTGCCAACTCGAAGGCCGGCTTCAATCCCTTAGTTTCTAACCTGTTCGCAAGCTTGACGCTTAAAGCAAAACTTTGGAGCCTCTTCAACGCCGTGGCAAGAGCCTGTTTCGACGCCGGATCCGACTCGATGGCGGCCATGTATGCCTTACCCGCTCCAATCGACGACTGCTTCTTAGGGACATCACTCACTGCTTTTTTCCTGTTACCGCGAACTAATCAGCCAAGATTTTACTGCAAATTGCGTGTATTCGAAACGATCGTTCGGAATTCCCGCGAGAAGGTCACAGTGTTCCCGGCCAGCATTCACAGAGTTCCCTTCTTATACGTATAGAGGGACGATTGGCCGATTCGGAGTAAGCCATGTCCCTCATCAACTCACGCAAGAAGAGGAAAACATGGTGAGGAAACAGCCTATGCTCACAGTCGGCGAGATTGCTCGCAGACTGGGGCAACCCGTTCATCGCATTGAGTACATCATTCTATCGCGCAAAATCCAGCCCGCTGGGTGGGCAGGTCATTCTCGCGTCTTTGTGGATTCAGACCTTAGTCGAATCGCCTCGGAACTGCGACGGATCGCAGAGGAGCGCGGTGATTTTATAAGCTCGGATGTTGTACAGGAGCAGCCTACCGATGGAGAATGATATCACGGACCAGCGGGCGGACGGTGTGACACTTTTAACTGCTCAGCAATATACTCAGCGAGGCTGGGCCGTTATTCCCGTTCCGCACCGCAGCAAGAACCCCGGATTCAAGGGTTGGGAGCGATTGCGATTGTCTGCCGAGTGCTTGCCGTCGCGTTTCAAAGGCAGTCCGAAGAATATCGGAGTGCTCTTAGGCGAACCTTCAGGATGGCTAATCGATATCGACATGGACCATCCGCGGGTTGTCGAGCTTGCCCCTAAGTATCTGCCGCCAACTTCCGCTGTCTTCGGCCGACCGTCGAATCCTCGTTCGCACTGGCTTTACCGCGCGACGAGTCCAGTCGTTAGCAAACAGTTTCGAAGTAAGTCTGCGGGAATGATTGTTGAATTACGTTCGACTGGTGGGCAGACTGTGTTTCCGCCAAGTGTGCACGAATCGGGCGAAGATGTTTCTTGGTGTAACGAAAGTATCGAACCCGCTGAAGTTCACCCAGATGTCATAATCAAAAGCGTAAAGCAACTGGCAGAAGCAGTCTTAATTGAACTTGGCGAGAAAGCCTCTCCTAGTAAGGGTCCCAATCGCCAAACGGCGTTGCCATCGTCTGGTCCGGAATCAAAACGTTTGCCACAAGGTGGCGAGCGGTCCGAGCAGTGTCTCGCAACTATGCGTCGAATCACGCACGTTGACAATCAAGACGGCTCACTTCGATTGTTTGTTTGCGCATGTCGTGCCGTTGAATATGATTTAGATGACGCGACGACATTGGCAACGATTCGCAAGTATTCCAAGGATCAGCCCTTTCCGCGATCTTGGACCGATGCAGAGATATTGAAACGCGTCCGAGACGCAGAGAAAACCTGCCGACGCGGGAAAGCATTAGAATTCTCCGCCGATGGATGTATTCCTCTGGGCAATCGAAATCCGCTCACAAACCAACTGGTGCTCTCGCATACTCAGACATTACCAACAGCAAGCTCGTTCGTGCATGAATTTCACATGCATCCGGAAGGTCGCACACTTCACTGTTATGCGGGAATGCTCAGCGAATGGCGAGACAATCGGTACTGTGAGTTGGAGGACTATTCGGTCAAGCAACGATTGCAAATTTGGCTGCACGATGCTCAACGTTATCAGTACAACCAGCGTACAAGATCGCAGGAATTGGTCGATTTCCAGTCCAATCCATCGACGGTAAATGCTGCACTCGAATCGCTCCGAGCGTTCGTGCATCTGCCTGCTACCACACTTTCCCCGTCTTGGTTGGACTATTCACTGGATTCGCCTCATCCAACAGAGATTGTCGCTTGTCGCTCATCTTTGTTGCACTTGCCGACCATGCGCCTCCTACCATCAACGCCGCGGTTCTTTACGACCAATGCGTTGGATTTTGATCATGACCCTAAGGCTCCTACTCCCATGGCTTGGCATGGTTTCTTGCACCGGTTATTCGATGGGGATATTGAGTCGCTAGATCTACTTCAAGAATGGTTCGGCTACTGCCTAACGGGCGATACTTCGCAGCAGAAGATGCTCCTAATCGTCGGTCCTAGGCGTAGCGGCAAGGGGACCATAGCTCGTGTGCTCGCGAAACTGATAGGTGCCGGCAATGTCTGCGGCCCAACCACCTCAGGTCTATCCGGACCATTTGGTCTCCAGTCGCTAATCGGCAAGAGCCTAGCCATTGTCAGCGATGCTCGATTCAGCGGCGACAACATCGCGACGGTTGTTGAACGTCTGCTGTGTATCAGCGGAGAAGACACTTTGACGATAGATCGAAAGAATATTGCAAGCGTCACACTGAAGCTTCCAACGCGATTCATGTTTCTAACCAATGAGTTTCCGAAGCTGAGCGACTCAAGTGGTGCGCTTGCCGGCCGCTTTGTCGTTCTCCGCTTCACCGAGAGCTTCTATGGACGTGAGGACAAGGGACTAACAGCGAAGTTGCTACTTGAACTACCTGGCATCTTAAACTGGGCAATCGAAGGTTGGCAGCGGTTGCATGAACGAGGGTACTTCGTTGTTCCATCCAGCGTGCGAGCCATCGTTGAAGAGATCGAAGACCTTTCCTCACCAGTATCAGCCTTCGTACGTGATGAATGTGTCGTAGGTGCTGGACATCGCGTCTGGGTAGGCGATCTCTACGAAGCGTGGAAGGGATGGTGCGATCGAGAAGGTCGTACGCTTGTCACCACGAGGCAGTCTTTTGGCCGCGATCTGGCTTCGGCAGTGTGTAGCATCACTCGGCGTCGTGGGGCCGGCGATCAGACGTTCTACGAGGGGATCGACCTCAAAAGGAGTCAGCAATGAAAGTAGGTACCGTAACAGACCGTCACGTTACCGTCACGAGCAACTTCGCTTCTGTGACGGTAGCCAACCCTTGCGCCGTAAGGACTTACGAGCTTACCGTCACGTACCGTCACGATAATCCGAACATTTACGCAGGCGCGCACACGCACACGCGCACGGGAATAACCAGGTTGCTATGGCTACCGTCGTGACGGTGCGTGACGGTAGCCACGAGTTCGCAACATTGAATAACGATAACCACAGGAAGTAACCATGAGCAAGTTGAGTGGAGATGAAGCTAAGAGAATTAAAGTCAACAAGACATCACGCAGGATTGCGTCTAACGAAGCGGAACCCGCTGACTGCAGGAAACTACCAACTAATGCCGCGAACGCTACATAGGGCCATCAGTGGCCCCTACGAAGCAACTGAAGTCTCGAGGTACATAGCCAGGAAAGGCTAGCGGGTCCTTCCCCGGCCATCTCTCAATCTAAGGGTAGTCGGATCCGCCGCAAGCATAGGCACAGTTTGTATTTTTTGTCCGAATGAAATTTTGTCCCGCTTCAGCACCTTACCAATACATCAGCCAGATCAATAACTATCGAACGACCTCACTAACGAAAAATCGAAACACAAACGGTCCGTCATTTTCTTGCCGGACGCTTCAGCCACTTTTGCTCTGGAGTTTGGATGCTCAAGAAAATCAATCTTCCGTCGCCTACACCACAGTCTCGACAATGCCAAATCGCTGGCCTACTCGCCGATGCGATCATCAACTTGCGAGCGTCGCCGCAGGTTTCTCGCCACAACAGTGAGACCTTTTCCGAAACTCACGAAAGCTCGCTTGACTCTTCTGCGAACTCAGGGCTCTGTGTGACGACGCCGAACGTTTCGGCTGTAAAACCCACGAACCAAGGAGTATTCAATGAAGCTTAACGTTACGAAGGAAGTCGCACTGTTGCAGAAGATGACCTGTGGCGCGCTTCGAGATCAATTCGCAAAAGTCACCGGCGAAACGACCCACGCCAAGAATCGCAAGTGGCTGATACGCCGAATCATTTGGCGGATGCAAGCCATCGTCGAAGGCGGGCTTTCCGAGGATGCGATCAAACGCATCCGGGAGCTAGCTGACGGATCGGACTTGCGAGTCACATCGCCGGCGACGCGGCGGCTTCCTGATGACGCTGACAAACGTATCCGAGCAATGCCCACTGGCATTCAAACGTCTTCGCTGCCGTTACCGGGCACTCTTATCACGCGTCAATACAAAGGCCGTGAGATTCGCGTCCGAGTCACGCCGCAAGGCTTTGAATTCGAAGGCGAGTTTTTCAGCTCGCTCTCGGCTGTTGCCAAACACATCACTGGATCGCACTGGAGCGGCAACCGGTTCTTTAAACTCGACCAACAGGAATCAAACCAATGAGAGATCAAAGGAAGATGGTGAGGTGTGCGATCTACACCCGCAAAAGCACCGAAGAAGGGCTCGAACAGGAGTATAGCTCGCTCGACGCACAGCGCGACGCCGCCGAGGCCTACGTCTCTTCTCAAAAGCACGAAGGCTGGGAGATCGTCGCCAAGTCCTACAACGATGGAGGCTTCACGGGCAGCAACATGGAGCGTCCGGCACTTCAAAACCTACTGGCTGACATCGAAGCTGGCGAAATCGACTGCGTAATCGTCTACAAGGTCGACAGGCTCAGCCGATCACTTCTCGACTTCACCAAGATTGTCGAGAAGTTTGACCAACACGGCGTCTCGTTCGTTAGCGTGACGCAGCAGTTCAATACATCGACTTCAATGGGGCGGCTCGTTCTGAACGTACTGCTCTCGTTCGCCCAGTTCGAGCGTGAAATGATCAGCGAACGGATCCGTGACAAAGTCGCTGCCTCACGCCGTCGTGGTAAATGGTCCGGTGGAATGCCGCTGCTTGGATACACCGTCGAAAACACAAAGCTGATCGTCGATGAGGTCGAGGCAGAACGCGTGCGGCAAATCTTTGAGTTGTATATTAAACATTGCTCACTGCTGCCTGTCGTCAAAGTACTGAGACAACGGAGTTGGACTACCAAACAATGGGTTACCAGGAAGGGAGATCATCGTGGCGGTCGAGAGTTTACAAAAAACGCACTTTACAAGTTGCTGACCAACATTACTTATATCGGCAAGACTCGATATAAGGACGAAACGCACCAGGGTGAGCATGACGCAATCGTGCCGCTAGATTTGTTTTGCCAGGTGGGAATCCGACTCAAAGCAAACGGCCAATCTAGTGGCACCGGAGTACGCAACAAACACAACGCGCTCTTGAAGGGTTTGATCTGGTGTAGGTCTTGTGGTCGGCCAATGACGCATTCGTATAGCTGCAAAGGCAACAAACGATATCGATACTACGTTTGCGGCACGGCGATGCAAAACGGATGGGCCGAGTGTCCTGCATCATCGGTCCCCGCAGGCGAGATTGAACGGTTCGTCGTCGAGCAGATCCAGTCCATCGGCACCGACGAAGACCTGCTTAACCAGACGATAGGTCAGATTGAATTTCGATCCAAGCAGCAACTGGAAGGCTTCGAATCCGAATGCAAGGGATTGAGGCGACAACTTCGCAACGATCATGAAAAGCTTCGAGCGATCGCCGCCAACTTAACCAATAGCAGACGCGTGGCGGGACTGCCCGAACTTCAAACGCGAATCGATGCCGCTGAGGACCGATTAAAGTCGATCGCGTGGGAACAACAATCTCTGAAAGATCATTCCATCGATACCGCCGAAGTCAGGCGACTGTTAGGAGGTTTTGAAGGGCTTTGGGAGACCATTCAACCACGTGATCAGGTCCGCCTCGTCAAGCTGTTGATCGATCGCGTTGATTTCGACGGCGTCGCTGGCAACGTAGCAATCACTTTCCACGACACCGGTCTGCAAAGCCTGTCGGCTGGCGAACTGGAGGTGATGGCATGAACGGAAAACTGACCATCAACCGATCTTTTCACGTCAAGTTGCGTCGCAATGGCAGCAAGCGCCTGGAAGATGGCCCGGCATTGGTGAAGCCTACAGGCCGAATCCCACGCATCACCCGATTATTGGCCCTTGCCCACCGCTGCCGTGACTTGGTTCGCGACGGGATCATCATCAACCAGTCAGAACTAGCCCACTACGGGCAGATCTCGACGACGCGAATGTCACAAATCATGTGGCTCGACAATCTCGCCCCGGACATCCAAGAAAAGATTCTAGGCCTGCCCCGAACTATCAGTGGTCGCGACGCAATTCTGGAACGTGAAGTCCGGCCGATCGCCAAGACGCACGATTGGGGCGACCAACGAAAAATGTGGTCCAATTTACTGAATCGCACCCAGGCAGTTGTCCCGAACGATCAAATCTGATTCTTAAGTAGCTCCCCGTTAACGCCGCCACGTTCGCCCAACGTCGCGGCGTTTTTCCCTTGGGGCACCCGTTTGTCGACAAACCCCGACGACGCGACACGACGAAAGCCAGAGGGCATCACGTAATGCGATCGAGAGTCTAGGGCCGAAAATCGAAGCAATGGTTTTCGAAACAGATCGCCAATGAGTGTTAACCCGGAGTTGTTGTTCGATGTTCGGTCCGGTGGAGCCAAAGCAAACGGCGAATGAACTTATAACGAGTCTCTGAGGCGAGAGCGCGATAGTTTCGGCGGTCAGAGCCAGATAACGGCCGAGATATAGCAGGGCAGGTGCCACACTGCGATAGCCTTGAGAGACTCGACTCCGCACAAACCCTTTAAAAACCAGGCGTTTTTACCGGTCAAACGGGCGAAGGCATGAGAAGCACTTTGAACGAACTGGCGTGGCAGCATCAGTTCGCAGATCAAAAAGAGTACACCCAGTAGCTATCGTAGGGCACTTTCTTAGATGATCGTGAATTTTCCCGAATCGTCGTTTTTTCGGAAAAAAGTTGGCTAATCGTGATAACCCTGACCCAATCCAACCCCAAACGATCTGATCTGAAAAACCCTGCTCCAACCCTGGATAGGTTTGATAGGGGCTTAGTCTTGGGCCGCTTTCATTCTATCGTCGGCAGTAACTGCTGAATAGAACTTAGCTGCAACTTGTTCGCTGTTTCCAGTCCATTCCCTGACCTCAACAGTTCGATATCTTGAGTCTCTTTCTAGTTCGTTTATTCTAAACGATCTGATCGCATGGAAAGGGGCTGGCCATGCTTCCAACTCATTACGTTTAAGAATCTTCTTGAACGTTGTTTGTAGGTTAGTCGAGTATCTTCCATGCTTTAGAACGTTGCCCTCTTTATCGGTTACGTCAAACTCTGGTTTGGAATCTAGGTTACCAATCTTGTTGAACAGAAACGATGACTTCGAGTTTGCTTTAAGGTCTTCAAGTAAAGGGCGCAGTGGTTTCCAGAATGGCATCAGGCGAATACGCATATCAGTTGATGTAATCCCAATAACCCCTTTGCGTTTACCCCTCATACTGATCTGATTACCATCGAAGTCGATATCTTCCCAACGAAGGATACAGGCTTCACCTATTCTGCATCCCGTCCAACGTAAAACCCAAGTGAGAGAATTCCATTCTCTGTTTTCGGTATCATCCAAGATGATCTTCCTACAAGTCAAAAGCTTGTTGATTACATCAATCGTTAGAAGCTTCTCTTGAGCTTGTTTCTTCGCTTCGCTTTTCTTGACCTGATAAGCTCTTTTTTCTTTCAACTTTGTAAATGGGCTATAGGTTATCCAGTCGTTATCGACAGCATGGGCAAAGGCCGCTGATGTACGTTTGATATAGTTGGCGATTGTGGATGGTTCTTTCTTCCCGTTTAGGTCGGCTAGAAACTCTTTTAGTTCACCAACTGTTACACGATCAATTCTCGTATCTGCTCCAACGTAGTCTTGAAAAGTATTCAGCGTTGATCGGTAGTTTCTTACCGATCTTGGGTCGGCAGTTTTGAGCTTGTAAGAAATGAAATTCTCAAACAAGTCTTTGACGGTTATGGGATTCCTTTCCGCCAGCAAACCACAATCGAAAAGCTTATCTCTTATATCCGGAGATAGCTTGGTGATCTTCTCATTCAGAGATTGAGGAATGATACCGCCGACATAGCGTATCGATTCTAGCTCTTCAACTGTTGTAACCAACTGATTGAAAGTCTTTTCAACGATGTAACCAAGGCTGACTCGTTTTGTTTGACCATCGATCTTGAGGGACATCCTACGATAAAGCCCCTTGTTCCTTTTCTCCGATTTTAGAACCGTTACCACCCCCTAACCTCCTATTTTGTAGTCATTTACATTTTGTTGTTCGCGATACTTTTCTACAAACGCGAAAGCATCTATGCGATGTACATAAATCGTTCCATCGATTCTGTAGCTAGGTAGCTTCTTATCTTCTATCCATTGTCTGATTTTCGTTTCACCAGCCCCTAGGACGTATTCCAACTCATTGACCCTGTATTGGATTGGCCTCAGCATCGCCGCCCTTTTGAGGGCTGGTTTCGGATTGTCATCTCTGTTCTTCTTCATTATTCACTCCCTTTCTGATCTTTTAAAAACACTGTTACACTCTTCCCGCTCTTACTTGTCTTGAATCTTGGGTCGGCAATAGCCGCGTCAATGATCGTAGGACTTGGCTTGCACCCGAAGGCTTCGGCATAGGCCCTTATCAAGTCACTTTTGCCGATACCATTTTTCTTCCCTTCCAATGCTTTAACGAGCCAAGCAACCTTTTCATCAATACTGATTTTGGGTGCTCTGAGTCTGTTCGCCTTTGGAGGGGGGCCCTCTTCACCAGCCAACCGGCGAACTACCGGAAGCAATTTTTTTATCTCGTTTCTTAATTCGTCGTTAGGTTTTTCGCCTCTTAGCTGATTGGCTATATCAACAAGCTCTTCACGTAGTAATTCAATAGACAGAATCACCTCACTTTGGAGCTTATCAATCCCCTGCCGGTAAAGTTTCTCAGCTTGTTCCAACAGTCTCTTACTTTCTTTTGCCATCGCATTTCCTTTCATTTGGTTATGACGCAACTCATTCTATAATTTAGTTCGTTTTTCTCAACAAGATTGCGAAAAAATACCGTAATAAAAACAATTGGTTAAAATAAAAAATAACCTAAGTCCTTTTCATGTAATGGCTTAAAGCTTCTTTTTCGGAATCTCGAAATTTGCGTTTGGCAATTCATTTAGTAAAACCAAGGGGGTCGGTAAGAAAATGTGTATATCTTACTGAGCAGGTTCTGAAGCAGTTTCAGAGCCGCAACTTTTACTTAATAAAGGAAGAATAAGAACATGAGACAATTCGTACATGACGTTTTAGACAGGCAATATAAGAAACTCTGTAAGGGGCATCCAGAACTGAACGGGTTCGAGGATTTTGATGAGTTCGTTGAGGCGTACCAAAATTGTCCGGGGGCCATAGACTTTGACGCTGACAATGTGATCTATAGAAAGAACGAAGTGGGGCTATTTGCACCAGACAACACAAAGTGGCTGGCGATTATTCACGATTCCCAAAAGTCCGAAGGTTCCTATCCCACAATCTCGGGGGGTTCGGGTAATGAATAATAAAAAAGGGATATCTAAAGCCCAGGCAGTTAGGAAGATCGCACAATCTGACCCAAGTATCACGAACTCGCAAATTAAAGAGATCGCGAGAAAAACTTATGGGCTTAATATTGAATCAAATCAGATTATCGGACTACTTGGGAGCGAACTGAGTAGACGAGGAAAGGGACCCTCTTGGGCTAATTCCGTAGATTACGCCAAACGCTTTATCCATACAGTTGGTGGATATCAGAACGCATTAAGGGCACTTCACTTCGTTAGGGAGGGCACCTAGATGATAGAGATCAATTGTAGGGCAGACGTACAAGCTTACCCTATCACAAGGATGATTCGGGCCATTTACGATAGTCCAGATTGGAAACATCGAACCGGTGGATGTGTTTATTCCTATGCCGACTCCGTGCTCATATCAGTAGATGAGATTGGCGGAAAGTATCGAGGACAATCGAGCATGCTCGAATCCGTAATGCTTATTCGATTACTTTGGACACTTCCAAGGCAACGAAATAAAAAAATAACGCTACAAGCACTTAAAAGCCTTGTTGATTTGTCGGACCTAACGGGTTGTGGAATCGCTGCCCTTATATCTCCCTTCAAGATGTATCGAAAGAACATCTACGATATCGGGCACGCTTCAAGACTTTTGAGGCAAGACCAATTTGAAGTTTTACCGGACCATAAAGCTGATTTTGAAATCGAAGGAATGAAACGTCTATTGACCTCGGCAGGTTTTGAGTCTGGGTTTCCGCTTCAAACTGTTACGGCAGTCCTCAACGAGAACTTTAAAAGGGATAGGCAGTTTGTTTACATACCTTCGACTTTGAATGCTGTTGACAGAGATTTACTGTTGGCATTGAAGAACATGCCTTAAACCATGTGTACGAAGCCTTGAACCCAATCGCCCCTTATCTTTCACTTGTCTATCACTAGGTGCCGCAGGATGGAAAATTCAATTTACCTCCCAAGTCGCCTGATAGATGAGGTTGAAAGTTTGGGCGAGAGAATCGACAAAATGGAAGCTACTTATCTGTTCTGGTGGTTGATAGATAGTTGGGAGAACAACACGACCACGCGAACCGGTAAGGAATGGAAGCAGGTCTTAGATAAAAACTTTGAATTCATCACAAAGAGTAGGGAAACTAGGGCAAAGATAAGGGCTTGGCTGGAAGAAAATGGCTTTATCGAGATTCGAAAGACGATGTGTAAGGATGGAACGCTGAGAAATCTTCGAATCAAAAACCAGACCGCTCAACAGTATCGAACTCTGGGGAGAGAAGAGATGGTTGAATATGTTTTATGTTCAAAGACAATCCAAGATTGCTTTTCGATTGCTGAAACGGCCAACGACGAAGCGAGCCAACAAACAAGAAAAAATCTCGGACTATTGAGAAAAAAAGAGAATGCTTGGGGGAAAATAAAGAATACAGAAGACCGTTATCGCAACCGAGACCAAAAAGCCCTGCTGACAATCGAAAACAACGTTGGAAGCATCAAAAGGGGGAGGAAAGTTGATAGGCTTTTTAGTCCGTGGGTGACGTCGCGAAATGCGGTAAGGAAGCTCTTTACCTTTGGTAGCGATGAGATACGGTCTTTTGACCTTCAAGCCGCCCAGCCAACGCTTATGGGAAGTCTAGCTAAAGATGAAAAATTATTAGGGGCATGTTTAAGTGATGAACTCTATCAGGGAATCGCTAGGGCATTTGATTTGGATAGAGACAAAGCAAAGAAAGCTTTTTACAGCTACTCTTATGGGCCCATCCGAAAACATGGAACAAGACGCCCCCAAGCTCTTTTGGTTCAACAATACATCGCCGACAACTATCCAGTAACCGCAAACTATGTGGCCTCACAAAAGCAATTTGATTACCGCCAATTTGCGGTTAAGAAACAAAATCTTGAAGCATCGATTTTCGTTGATGGCATTTTCGCAGAACTGAGCAGGGTCGGCATACCTGCTTTAACCGTCCATGATTCCATTTATGTCGGCACAACACACCAAGAGCAAACCAAAGAGATAACAGAAGAGCACTTGAATAAGCAGATATTCGGTGGGTTATTCAAGATTAACCAAGGCTAACTATTTTTTAAAGGCGGAATACATATGTGTTCCACTTAGCTGAATAGAATTGTGAATCCCGTTTTTCTTCCGACTAGCGTAGCTTCAGTCAACCTGGGCTTTTGAGGGGTGGGACACCCCTTAGTTTTTGAAGCTAATACTACCGGGGGGTAGTGTATCAGGGCCAATAAAAGCCCTGACTAGATTCTTAGCCAGCTCCACTCAACAAGCCCCTTCATTCTTTGAAGCTTGGGAGTTCAATCCAATCAACTCACTTAGCTGACGCTAACTTCCTTTGCCATACGCCGTCGACGGACAAGAGCGTAAAGCCCAAGTCCAAGTGGAGCGAGAAGGAGAGATGAAGGTTCAGGAACTGCTGCGACAGTGAGTTCTTCGCTCAGTGCATAAAACGGACGCTCAAAGGTTGCTATGCTGTTATTCGCACTCATCCAAGGATTTATGACATTCCCTACACGTATTCCAG
The DNA here is from genome assembly GCA_026692865.1 of Planctomycetota bacterium. Taxonomy (GTDB): domain Bacteria; phylum Planctomycetota; class Planctomycetia; order Pirellulales; family Pirellulaceae; genus JAIYDQ01. The sequence continues at coordinate 558,632 of JAPLNI010000058.1, read as the reverse complement.
TTGAGGCTCCACTGCCTAGTGCATTTGTAACTCCAAAACGATCAAAATATTGAGTTCCATCATCATTTGAGCCTGTGTAAACGAAACGGGATTGTCCTGGACCTACAACACCGTTACCAAATTGATCGATAGTGAAACCATCAGCTATATCAGGGCCATCCCACATATCCGCGAAACCATTCGCTAACTTTGAAATAGAAAACGGACCTGGGCTGCGGAGTAAAAAAACAGGCGCTGATACAAACGCGTTATCGCGTGCATCAATCGCTTGAGTTGAGGCAATCGCATACCACTTCACTCCCCACGTTTCTGTAATTGCTCCTGAAGCAGTTGCCTGATTCGATACGAACAGGTTGTAGTCTGCGATGTTAGGGCTTTGTGCATTTCGTGTCCCTGCCGTTACAAAAGCAATGTGAAATTTGTCACCGGGTAATAACCCAGGTGGGGTAAATGGAACACTCATGATTCCTGCCTGTGTCGACGATGAAATCAAAAGTTGAAACAAAAAGCAGGCAATTATTCCGACATACACGAATGAAACACAAGGCTTTGCAAAACGCATTGGCTACCCCTTTGATGGAAACGATGAACGTGAAAAAGAACCCCACTCAGAATGGAAAACTAATCACATATCTCGTAAACACAAGCAGGTGAAACCCCGCTTCAAGCTTCAAAAGCAAAACCCTGTATCAGCCCCGAAAAGAAAAAACCCCTGATTTCTCAGGGGTTTTAGAAGAAAAAATACACCCAGTAGGATTCGAACCTACAACCCTCGGTTCCGAAGACCGATGCGCTATCCAATTGCGCCATGGGTGCATATTCGCATTGTATGGATTTCGTCGTTCTGAGCAATACATGACCGGCGGCGTATTTGGGGAAGGTTGACTTGGGCTGAGGGAGGGGCGGAAATGTTGGGAATACCTGCAAAATCGTAACTGTCGTTGGAATCTAACTCTGATTTTCTCTTCCGTCTTACCTCGGTCCGGTAGACAGGAAGTATTTGGATGCTGACTAAAAAACTGCAAAATGATTGGTAATTGAAGATTGGCTGGTTATTTGACTTGTGCTGAATAGTCAAAGAGAAAATGGAGGCTCGAGTAACGATGTGAAGTTTCGCAGATGAAAAGGCTTCCTAGTTGTGAATGTTCGCTGCTCACTTATCGACATTAGCCGATCCACACTCACCGATCCATACGCACGAACCGACCCGCACATACCGAGCGCTTTGATACTTGCTTTCGATTTCATTTTTGAAATGTAGTTTTAGAAAATTGTTCTTATGAATGTGCCTTTACAAATCCCCAGACCCTTGCGGTGTACTCTGAGCTACAAACCTGCGTGCTGCGTTGCACTTGTAATGGGTTTGACTGTTTCCGCCATTATGTCGAACTCAATTAGTCGATGTACGGGTGGAGACTTCCAGCCAAAGATACTGGTTGAGTAACTGGATGCGTTTCGACCGGTTGTTGCGAGAGATTCTGGTTCTGTTGATGCCGTGATCCGAGTCAGCTCGGCGGCAAATGCCGAGAATCCATGGGATGTGCAAGTGGGGACCGAGCCAATTGATGTAGCAATTCGTAAATGGGACTTGATCGAATTCTCTTTTGAAGGTTGAGCCATTGAATCGTCATCGCCCGATAACTTAGCATTCGCAACTGTTCAATTCGTAGAAAGTGATCCTTGGAAAACTATCAACGATGACGATGCTAGTACATAAGTGATACTTCATTCTGAATGGCGACCGTTTCATTGTGCTGCTTGAGCTGACCGTGACTTGGATGGCGGCACAGTTTTTATGGCGATGTACTGCAGTTCTCAAAACCAAAAGATCGAGATCCGCTCGCCGAAACTTCTCTGCTGGGGCGATACACCGGATGCAAAAAATTCCCGCGACAAAAATTCAGTACGAAGGGCAGAACGACGATGCGGGTTGGAGGACCGAAGCGGAACAAAGAATTCGTGATAATCGTATGTCATCTGTGACAGTTCAAGTCTTAGACTCGGCCGGTAATCGTCAATGGCAGCAAGATGAGAGAAAAGCTAAACTGACTCCAAACGAATCCGTACCTGAGATTTCTGGCAAAGAATCGAATAATGATCACAAGGCAGAATCAAATGCAATGAGGGAGCCTGACTCGAAGTCGTTTGAACTTACCGTGCCGAAAATGAAATCGTCGAAGCCGAAGGTTCCACGGATTGAAAATTTCAAGGGTCCAAATGAAGCGACCAGATCCTTCTAGAAGTTTCTAAAGACACCAGCTTTTGATCGCCTTGACTTCTGAATTCTTACGAATTCAGCTACCCGAAAATGTATTTGGGCGAGTCATGAGATAATCTTTTGAGAAAGATTATGCACTGAGTATCGCGTTAACAAATCAATGGTTCGCGAGGTTGCGCCGCGATGTTGGGAAGCAACGGCGATTCCTCGCTGCCCGACCGAAGCACGAAGCGATTGGTTGTCGAGCATTTCGATAATCCATGGCTCGAGTTCGGATGGAGATTCAAGCGTTTTAATTGCGTTTGCATCGGTGAAGATTCGCATGACATCCTTGAAGTTCACCGTGTTCGGACCGACAGCCGTGGGGGCTCCATATGCAACGGGTTCAATCATGTTTTGACCGCCTCGACTGCCGAAGCTTCCGCCAACGAAGGCAATTGTGGCCATTCCCCACCACCATCGCAATTCCCCGATGGTATCCGCAAGGAGAACATCCCAATCGCTGAACCTTTGCTGCTCTGCGGTTTTAGCTTGATGGTCACCATTAAGTGATGAGAGCTCATGCCGACTCTTGCTTCGTTGAATGAGGCGAAAGCCAGTGGTCGCTATGTGCTGCGCGATATCGTCACCACGTTCAGGATGCCGAGGAACCAGAATTAAACGGAGCCTCGAGAATCGATCCAGCTTTCGAATCGAGTTGAATGTTTTCATGATTAATTCTTCTTCCGGATGTTGCGTGCTCCCGGCGACCCAAACGAGATCTCCTTCATGCAAGTTAAGCTCTTGACGCCGCTTCGCAATCTCCGGATGGGACCGGTCGGTGTTCGCGCCGTCAAATTTCAAGCTACCCGTTACATGAGTTCTCGATTGGTCAACTCCCATCGCAACAAACCGTTGCGCGTAATCTTCATCTTGCGCTCCGACGAATGCTATTTTTTCGAAGCTAGGTTTGAGAAGCCATCGTAATCTTCGATAGCCCTTGAAGCTGTTTTCACTCAACCGTCCATTGATAACGGCGACTTGGCATCGGGCGAGGACCGCTTGATTTAGAAGATTGGGCCAAATCTCCAGTTCTGCGAGCAGCAACCAATCGGGTTTAATCCTTGCAAACGCTTGACGGACAGCCCAAGTGAAATCGAGCGGCATGTAGAAGACGTGGTGGTTGGCATAATTCCTCTTTGCGAGCTCCATACCAGTCTGCGTGGTAGTTGAGATCGCTATCTGAGCATCGGGCCATTCAGCTAGGATTGCGTCAATGAGCGTTTTTAGAACCTGAACCTCGCCGACACTGACGGCATGCAACCAAAAAATCTGCGGGCCTCTTTCGCTTCCTTGAGGACTGTTTAAAACAACCCTCGGTACTTGCCCTAACCACTTTTCGGTCCAACCGGTTCGATATCTGTTTGTCTTCCAGGAGCGATAAATAATCCATGGGCTCAACAGGAAAAGCGCGAGCAAGTACAAGCCATTAAACAACATCGTTTAGGGTAGCTCGTAAAAGATAAGGGCTACTGGTATACCCGGACATAATCAATCAAAAGCTTAGCAGGAAACGTTTTTGGATCTTTCGACACGAGCCCCACGAAATGCCCGCCAACTGCGAGATTCAGAACCATGTGAAAAGGTTGATCAAAGGGAGCGGGGAACGGAGTCGCATCGCTTGACCAAGAATCGATTCGTTGTAACTGGATGTCATCGGCGTACCAAGTAATTGATTGAGGTGTCCAATCGATCGAGAACTTATGAAAGTCGTCGGCAAATTTTCCTGCGGGTAAACGATAGGAAGTACCTGTCGACTTGTTTTTTGGCCATGCGCTTCCAAAGTGAATCGTGCCAAAGATCTCGTCCGTTTTTTGGCCCTTGAAAGTATCCGATTCATCACGATTACCCTTGCCAATAATTTGCCTACAAAAACAGGATGCGAAATCAAATTCGGTGCATTCAATTAGCAGTTGCGACGAGGCAATCCGCTATGGATTGGCACAACCGCGGCAAGTTCGAGGGGCTGATTCCCGCGACGTTGATGCGACCGGTGCCGACTAAATAAATGGCGCGTTCCTTCTTGAGCCAATCTGCTTGCATGGGTGTCAAACCGGTATAGGAGAACATCCCTTTTTGTGCCAGGAGGAAGCTAAAGTCGCGAATCGAGTTTACTGCTTTCATCCCTTCTACGAACTGCTGTCGCATGGAAGCTATCCGGCTGCGCATCGCATCGACTTCGCCTTCCCAAGCCTTCCTTAGGTCCGCGTCACCGAGGATTACTGCGACGGTTGCTGCCCCGTGCCGTGGTGGATTTGAGTAGTTAGATCGAACAGTTTGCTTGAGCTGACTGAGTGTTGCTTCTTTTCCAGTTGCAGACTCGTTAATCACCATCACAGCGCCAACTCGCTCGCTGTAAAGCCCGAAGTTTTTCGAGTAAGAGCTACAGAGAACTGCTTCAGGGTTGTGTTGTAAGAGAGTCCGAATGCCTAAGCCATCTTCAGCAATACCGTCACCGAAGCCTTGGTAAGCGTAGTCGATGAAAGGAATCATTCGCTTTTCTTTTAATAGCGATGCGATGGTCGACCAGTTTTCGGCCGTTGGATCGATGCCTGTTGGATTGTGGCAGCAAGCATGAAGGCAAACAAAATCGCCAGCAAGTCCTTGTTGAGTCAAATGGTCGATCATTTCAGAGAACCCTAGCGAAGTTTTATCGCTGGATAGGTACGGATACGTTTCGACTTGAAGTTTCGATGCGGCAAAGATCGAGTTGTGGTTCGCCCAGGTTGGATTGCTTACCCAAATTCGCGAACCGGGAAAGTGCGTACCGATCATTTCCGCCCCGACACGAAGGGCTCCTGTGCCGCCAGGTGTTTGAGCTGCAGAAACTCTGTCCAGATCGACCACTCCGTTGAGAGCCAGTTCGCTCACGAGCTTTAAGTACTCGGGATGCCCTTCGATACCGAGGTAGCCTTTTGATTTTTCTTGAGCCAACAGCTTCGACTCGGCCAATTTCACTGTCTGAAGAATTGGGGTTTGCCCGGTTTCGTCTTTGTAGACTCCAACTGTCAGATTGACCTTCTCCGATCGTGGATCTTTGTTGAAGACATCTGTTAAGCCGAGGATCGAATCCGGTGGAGCGAGAGGAAGCGATTGAAACATGAAAAAACCAAATTGAGCGGACAGAAAATTAAGTTGGAAAACACCGACAAACCACGGTGAAAGCTTAGCAACCATACCGTATCTGCCAAGTCGTCCACCCCGTGAACCTCTTGTCGAAAAGGCAAGATTCGTCGACCATTTGAATTATGAGAGTGCCGTGGCAGATAATACCAAGGCTGCTCGGTGTGATTTCGAGAAAGATTCCAGAAAGCTCGTGTTGTTTGTTGAACGGGCCGATCTGAATCCTCTTTCCGGGAATCCTATTACCAGGGGAGCTCTCGCTGGGGGGATGGGTTATTTCCTTCTCGCCGAGTCCATCAACATTACGAGTTTTTAAAGTACGAGGCGAAATTTAATCTTGTCAATCGAGCCAATTGAATCTCAATCAAGTTCCCCTAATTTATCTTCCCGTGAGGCAGCAAGTTCGCCTGCTGGCGTTGCCAAGATTCGTCGGGCTATCGTAAGCGTCAGCGACAAACTAGGGATCGTCGACTTTGTACAAGGTCTGCTTGCGGCTGGAGTCGAGGTGATTAGCACCGGAGGTACGCTCGCCCATTTGGCTGCCAACGGTATTCAAGTTGAGGAAGTGTCGCAATTCACGGGTTTTCCGGAAATGATGGGTGGTCGGCTGAAAACGCTTCATCCGAAAATTTTTGGTGGAATCCTTGCAAGGAGAGAAAACACTGGCGATTTGGAAGCTGCTCTGAAGCACGGAATTCCCCAGATTGATTTAGTGGTTGTTAACTTGTATCCGTTCGAGGCAACAATTTCGAAGCCAGGAACATCTACATCTGAAGCGATTGAACAAATCGATATCGGTGGTCCTTCCCTCATACGAGCTGCTTCCAAAAACCACGCCCACGTCACCGTTGCGACTGGACCAGATCAATACGCGGAGATACTAGAAGAACTCCAAACGCTTGGAGGAACCTCGCTTCGTTTGAGGCGACGTTTGGCGTCTGAATGCTTTGCTGCGACGGCTGCGTATGACTTGGCTATTGCGAATTATTTTCAATCGCAAATCGACTTGGACTCGAAAACCGATTCGGACCAGACTTCAGCGATGTTTCCTACTCGAGCCAATCTATCGATGGTCCATAAGGCTCATTTGCGTTACGGTGAAAACCCTCATCAAAACGCTGCTCTCTATCGAATCTCGCATTCAACGGCTGCATCATTGGTAAATGCACGGCAACTAAATGGCAAGGAATTGTCCTATAACAACTTGTTGGACTTAGACAGTGCGCTCAGTATGGCTCGTAGCTTTGAACGGCCGGCTGCAGTGATCATTAAGCACAATAATCCTTGCGGTGCCGCATGGGCTCACAAACTCTCCTTCGCATGTCGTAAAGCATTCGAAGGCGATCCGGTGAGTGCCTTCGGTGGTGTCATTGGATTCAATGCAGTAGTCGATGAAGATACGGCCAAGCACTTGTGCCAGCCGGGACTATTTGTTGAAGCGATCGTAGCACCAGCTTATACCCCGGAAGCAGTTAAACTTCTGACTACTGTTCCCAAGTGGCGCGATAATGTTCGATTGATGCAGGTAGGCGATCTAGAGACGCAGACAGTGGAACTGGCTTATCGATTCATCAGCGGGGGTGTGTTAGTTCAAGAAGCAGATATTCTTCCTGCAAACCGAAGCGAATGGAAAACAGTGACCAAAACTGCAGTCGCTGATTCTCTTTGGGAAGACTTGGCATTTGGTTGGGAAATGGTCCGGCATGTGAAAAGTAATGCCATCGTGCTTGCCAAAGACGCCGCGTTGGTTGGTGTGGGAGCCGGTCAAATGAGCCGCGTTGATAGCGTCGAAATTGCGATTCAAAAAGCTGGAGATCGATCTCAAGGAAGCATACTTGCTTCAGACGCGTTCTTTCCGTTTCCGGACAGCATCGAGATTGCCGCCAAGGCTGGTATCATCGCTGTGATCCAGCCAGGCGGCTCTCGTAAGGATGACGAGGTGATCGCCGCCTGCGATGCACATCGTATCCCAATGGTCTTCACTGGAAGAAGACATTTCCGGCACTAATGCTTCCACGCAGGTTAATTTTGAGATAGCGGACTTCGTAAAAATTCCGCTATCGTTAGAATCACCAGCTAGATCTGCGTTGTTCAGATGTCTTCCGACATCTGCTAGTGAACCCATAACAAGCTTCGGCGACTCAAGCTTCGGCGATGTAGACCATCATGGATCGATAGGGTAGATCCAGGTGGCGATTGGCCGGAGGTTCTGGGCCGTCCAAGTCTGGATAAATGTCCTCGGGGCTCTCTTTGCTGGTATCCAAGAATAACCGCCATCGTTGTCCGCGAACCATCTCTGGTAGCACAAGCTTTTTCGTCTCAGGCGTCCCGTTCATAATGATTAACAGGTCGCGTCCAAAACCGGCGGGATCGTCACTTGCCGAGGGTTTAGCGAGCCAGCAAACCAACGTGCCATCTGGCTTCTCCCAGTGAATCGGTTTTCCTGTCGATTCGAACCAGCTCACATCGGGAACGCCACGAGCATCGCTTGGCCGACCGCTTAAAAATCGGTTTCGCATGAGAGCTGGCTGCTGTCGACGAAACGCTGTAAGAGCACGCACGAATCGAAGAAGGTCAGGGTTTGATTCCGCAAGTCCCCAATTTTTCCATGACGTTTCATTGTCTTGGCAGTACGCGTTGTTGTTACCCTTTTGAGTTCGTCGAGCTTCGTCTCCCATTACCAGCATGGGAACCCCTTGGCTGATCAAGAGAGTCGCAAGCATGTTTTTGATCTGACGCAAGCGAAGCTGTTCGATGTACTTCTTTCGCGTTGGACCCTCCACGCCGTAGTTGTCGCTGAGGTTATTGTTATCTCCATCGCGATTGCCTTCTCCGTTGGCGTCATTGTGTTTGTCTTTGTAGCTCACCAAGTCATTCATCGTATAACCGTCGTGAGACGTGATGAAGTTGATGCTATTGGACGGAGCTCTTCCGGAATGCTCGTAGAGGTCAGAGGAACCGCTAAGTCGCGTTGCCATCGCACCGACCATACCTGGGTCGCCGCGCCAGTAGCGTCGGACATCGTCTCGATAACGCCCGTTCCATTCGGCCCATCGAAGGTCGCCGAACGAACCGACTTGGTAAGCTCCTGCTGCATCCCAAGCTTCAGCAATTATTTTAGTATCCGCGAGCATCGGGTCCTCGGCAATCAAATCGATTACAGGTGCGTTCGGAATCAAGTTGCCATATCGATCTCGCGAGAGAATGCTCGCCAAATCAAACCGGAAACCATCGATGTGATAGTTGTGAACCCAATGTCGGAGGCAATGAAAAATCAGCTCTCGGCAAACTGGATGATTGCCATTGAAGGTATTTCCGCAGCCTGTGTAATTGCCATAGTGAGCACCACCGCCACTGAGCATGTAGTAAGTCTGATTCTCAAGTCCTTTGAACGAAAGAACCGGACCTCGTTCGTTACCTTCACACGTATGATTGAAGACCACATCCAGGATGACTTCGATGCCTGCTTGATGAAGTGCCTTCACCATGGTCTTGAATTCATTCACTTGCGCACCAGGCTCGGAGGAATGAGCATATCCACGGTGAGGCGCAAAGAATGCCAAAGGATCGTAGCCCCAATAGTTTGGGCGATCTTTTACGTTGCCGTGAATGTCCTTGATCGGAAACTCGTGTACCGGCATCAGCTCGACTGCCGTTATGCCTAAGCTTTGCAAATAAGGAATCTTCTCAATTACGCCCAAGTAAGATCCAGGACAGTGAACCTTAGCAGTCTTGCTTTGAGTGAATCCACGAACGTGCATTTCATAGATAATCGACTCGGAGAGCGGTCGACGAACGTGACGGTCCCCTTCCCAATCAAAGTGATCATCGACGACAACACATTTCGGTGGACGGATCAAACCGTCGGTTGACTCTTGAAAACAACCCGCAAGTGCTTTTGCGTACGGGTCTACAAGACGCGCATTTCCATCGAACCATTGCCCTGCTTCTGGATCGAAGGGACCGTTGGCTTGAAAATGGTAAAGTTGGCCAGCTTTAAGGCCAGGAATCAAGACGCTCCACACGTCTCCCCAACGATCAACATTCCTGTCGAGGTCGATCACTTCGGTGGGATCGCGATCATCGACATGATCATATAGGAGAACTCGCATCCCTGTGGCTGATCGGCTAAAGATCGTGAACTGAACTCCACGATCAGAGACGTTAGCTCCATAGGGTAGCGTGTAAGTGAATTGTAATTCGGGTAACGGGTTCCGCATGAGCATAAGTTGGACGCGTCCTTTCCGACAGCGAATGGAGCCGTGTAAGTGGTTGTGTTAGCGAGCAACCATAGCACTGGTCCGAAAGGAAACTGGAATCTGAATTGAAAATCAGTTCAAAATCAGCATGAGCGCATTCCAGAAAAATCGCGTAGAGAAGGTGTGTGGGTCACGCAATAAAAATGGTGGTAATTCATGTCGATTAGTCAAAGAGATTCACCGCATTTTTAAACGTTTAGTAGACCAAAAAGAGGAGCCTTCGCAAATCGTAACCTATTTCAATCGCGTTGGCTGACAAACTAAAACACATTTTCCGAATTTAGTATTTACTAAATTCATTTCATTTTTTTACCGCAGAGACCAGACTTGTCAAAATCACTATCGATAACTCAGAGCATCAGCGATCTTTTCACACTCACAGGATGTTTAGGGGTTTAATCAAATGGCAAAGTTTTATGTCGAAAGCGGCTCGGCTCAGATGATCATCGCATCCGAGGACGCTCAACGCGCGGTTCTTTGGATGGTCCATCGCATCATGGAAGGCCTTGGACCGATTTACCACGATAATGAGATCACGGACGAACAACGACTTGATTCGGTGATCGTCGAGAGTCTGCTCGATCTGGGCTCGGAGATCGCTGTCGGCGAACAAGGGTTCGGACGTGACGACATGGAAAAATGGGAAACCTTCGATATTGTAATGTACTGGCATCAGCTAATGACAGCACTGAGCCGCATTGACTGCGATTAGTGATTAACCCGAATTAGATTTTAAGGGTAACTGAATTCGTAAGAACTCAGATGTCGGTCGAGTAAACAGCTAACGCAGATTTCTTCATAAGTCTTACGACTTCTGATACGAGGATGGATTCTATTTCTGCGTTCTATGATCCGTTCGGGGCCGGCAGTTCCAAAATTTGCCTCAGATAGCTTCGCGGCTCCAAGTCGCGAAGCCCCAAACTTTGCGATAGCTGAGCGATTCGAGCTTGAACGGATGAAATTTGGGAGCGGTCGCTCAACAAGACCTCGACCTCAACAAAGTTTCCAAGTTTCTCGACCGCATCGCAAGTTACGCAGACAGTCGTTTCCTCTACCGTAATTAGATGAGGAGTTCTGATTTTTCTGACTTCGTTGGCGACTGTAAAGCCGAGAGCTAGAAAGATGTCCATCCATCCATCAGCGGTCGCATCAACAAGTGGCAATTCGATCTCGGAGCGAGTTTTAACCGGCCCCGCCTCTTTAGGCCCTTTGTACGTTACGACCACACTGTCGTTTACGTATCGAATTCGGAATGCTTCTCCTGATTTACCAAAGTCGCGGCATGGATGCCGGAGATAAACATCCCGATGAGACTCGACTGGTTGAATGATACCACCCATTGCAACAACTGAGGCCGCGACTTCCGTATGCGAGTCCACGCGAAATTTTTGCTCGATCTCTATCGGTATCATTTGCGAACTGCCTGAAGTGTACGGTGGCTTGTAAAGAATTCCTTGAGATAGGAATCCTTCCTTGGGGGGGTTTTTGATGAGCTATTATGCTAATGTTCATAGCCCTAGCCGATAACGTGTCGACAAGCTTTCATTTTAACTAACAATATTCAATGACTACTTCTTTGCCCGAGGAAATACCAGTTCGTCCATCACCGCGTTCAGTCTTGAGATCGCTGGTTCCGCTCTTGCTGGCGGCGATGTTCATGGTTGCGGGGATTTTGGTCCTCGTTTATCTCGGGCGAGATACGGCACGATTGATGAACGCACCGTTAGGAGATCTGGATCTTGCACCGCTGGTGGATGCGTCTCCATTGCCTGCTCTGTCAGAGATGCAAGGACAAGTTTTGGTGTTTCATTTTTGGGGTACTTGGGGAACGTCAAGCAAAGGAGATTTTCGCGAATATGCGACGCTCTTTTCGGCTTATAAGAATCATGCTGGAGTCAAATTCCTGACTGTCAGCTGTTCTCCAGGCGTAGAAGAAAACCTTGAGAAACTCCGTGACGATACAGTTCAGTTTATGCACAACTCGGAGGCCAGGATTCCCAACTACGCAGACCCAGCCATGTATACTCGAGGTCGCATTGCAAAAATGCTTTCTTCAGGTGGCTTTCAGTATCCGATGACTTTGATCGTCGATCAAAAAGGAATCGTTCGTGAATTCTGGCTCGGCTCCGACTCCGACACTATGTTGCAGGTCAACGAAGCCATCAAAAAGTTGCTCGCCGAAAAGCCTTCTGAAAGCAAATAGCGAGAGTCTTTATCGTTCGTGTTCACGCAGGAAACCCGATTCAGTTTAGTTATCCTATGGTTGTTCTCCAAAGAGCCTTTTGCCGCGACAACGATACCTCTCGTCGACCGATGGAATTGCAGAAAAGCCGGTTTTGTGTTGAGCACAGTGTCATGTTCTTCATCGGTGTATTTGGAATTTACGCAGAAAAACTTCCATTAGCTTTCTATGAAGCACCTTTTTTCTAGCATTTCGACACAAGAAATTTCGGGTGCGTGAATTGCTACTTTTCTTATTTCAAGGTGAAGATTCGTTCCTTTAGCCAGCTTTTCACACATGAGGGATTCGAAAATCGACGGCAGATCTGTACGCGTTGGAACCTTCAGCAAACCCTTCAGCATGGTTGACACGCGGATTTGTTACGTTTAGCTTAACCGCTGCCTTAGCTAATTTACGCAAAGGCCCCAATCGTTAAGGTTGGGTGTTCCAATTGTTTTGTTTAAGCGGTCGTACGGTTCTGGGACGGGGAAGCTGCCTCGTAGGCAGCGTGAGATTCCTACACCTGGATTATTGCTTCCCGAGCGTCGAGTCCGCCCTTTCCTCCAATTTTAGGGAGAATCGTTGAATGAATCGTAGTATTCTAAAGTCACTCGCTGGCGCAGTTGTTGTTGCTGGTATGGTTTTCGCCGGTCAAGCACAAGCTGATTGTGGCGGACATGGTTTGTTTGCTAAGTTGCACGCTGCTAAATGTGGTGGTCCAACTCTGCTGGAAAAGCTTCACGCAAAGAAGGAATGCGGCGGTGGGCTTCTTGCCCGTCTACACGCTGCCAAGAGCAGCTGCAGTGCTCCTGAGGTTACTTGCGAGCCTGTATGCGAAGTTGCACCAGTTTGCGAAGTCGCTCCAGTTTGCGAAGTCGCTCCAGTTTGCGAAGCAGCACCAGTTTGCGAAGCAGCACCAGTTTGCGAAGCAGCACCAGTTTGCGAAGCAGCTCCAGCATGCGAGCCAGCTTGTGCTCCTCGCAAGAAGTTCTTCACTGGCAAGTTGCTCAAGCGATTGCACGCACGTAAGTGCGGGTGCGCAGCTCCAGCACCTGTTAGCTGCGAACCAGCACCAGTTTGTGAAGTTGCTCCAGTTTGCGAAGCAGCTCCAAGCTGTGGTTGCGAATCAGCAGCTCCAGTTGCAGCGGCCGGTTGCAGCACATGCAGCTCGACCGTTGTAGATGCAGGAACCGTTTCGACATCGTCGGAAGTTCCCCCAGCTCCAACACCAGACGCCGCACCAGCTGCCCCTGCAGCCCCTGCAGTTCCATCGCCTAGCGATGCAGTGCCAAAGGCTTAATCGCAAGCCCTCATCTTTAATCGTTTTGGGTTGATCCCGAAACAATTGGTGAAGCCTGAGATTATTCTTAAAAATTAGCCGTTGTGACCGTTCTTTACAAAGGAATTGTTACAGCGGCTTTTTTTGTTTCAACTTTCAACTATCCTCGACTTATTCCAAAGTTTCCCGTTGGATCCAATAGTGCCCCATGCCAAAGCTGTTTGTACGATTATCTGTTTCTTCACTAGTTGTTTTGCAACTTGCTATCTTTTGGTTTTCTTTAATTGCGCACCGTGGTACTTCGACGATTCAAGACGATTTTCTCGCGTATTTCGACATCTATCGAACCTTCGGTAACTGGCGAATGGAGACGAATCAACTTGCTTTGGCCAGCACCAGCAATCTATCCGAGTCAATTTGGATTGAATGGCATCCCATAAACGGAGGCGAAGGTGACTGGATCTCTTGGCCCGCTCAGAACAGGGTTGCCTCTTTGAGTTTGCACTCTGATCGTGAGCAGAAATGGCTTCGCCAGTTGGCCGATTTGTTGGGACTCGGGATTACCGAGGGAGCAAGCCAGATGGTTGCTAGTGCTACTCGATCCCGCTTCAGAAACGAGGCCCCATCGATTGATCGCGTTCGAATCATGGTCTCACCAACGGTTCCGCCTGAACGATTCGCAGAAGTCGAATCTGCCGAAACGATTGAGGATCTGCCCGAAGACTTGAGACCTCAGGAAGTTTACGCGGCAAGCTTATTATCAATCGGTGATGGCAATTGGTCCTTACTTCCAAAAATCGAAAACCGTCGCGTTGCCCCTGCGATTCCGCCAAACCAAAAATCCGTTGAATCCACATCCGATAAATCGGAAGCTCCCAGCTCATGATCAGAAAGCCGTCCGAGATAGGAATGAAAAAGATTTCGAACGTATGGAATGTCGTAAAAGTTTGGGACGAATTTTGGTTTAGCCCACGCCCTCTCAGCGATATCAACTCGATTCGAATCACGATTGCGGCAATAGCGGCAGTCTATGCTCTAACGTGGTTAACCAGTCTAAGTTCTTGGATTGCTGAAGATGGATTGCTTTCGCGATCGCAAGCCGAGTTCTTGATCGGTCGCGGAGTAGAAGGAACAGGGAGTGAGGGTCGGATATCTCTGCTGTTTAGCTACATCCCATCGAGTATGGCTTGGTCTTACGCGCTTTTGACGAGCCTTGCGTGCGCGACTGTTGCGGTTGGGTTTGGCGGACGCATTGTTGTGGCGGTCACTTGGGCACTACTCTTAGGATTAGTTCATCGCGTACCGATGATTCAGGGACCTGGAGATTTTTTAATCACGGGCGTATTTGGATATCTGCTGATCTGCCCAGGCGTAAGACTCAAGAAACTTCGTAGCGAACCGTCGAGTCCCGATGAAACAAATTCTTGGCTTTGCAATTTGGCAATTCGATTGTTTCAATGCCATGTCTTTCTTTGGTTTGCGGCAAGTCTCGTCTCGCATTCCGCAGAACCGATCTGGTGGAATGGAACGGCACCTTGGTGGTTATCCTTCAGCGGAGATCAATCCTTGATCTCGATGCGATTCTGGTTAGATCATCCTTACGTAATGAATCTGGTTTGCTACATCATCTTGGGTCTCCAAGCTTGGGTGCTAGTGAGTTTCTTGGTCCCCACTTGGCAAAAGTCAGGAATCGTGGCACTGACTGCATTTGCGTTCTTCAATCTTGTCATCGCAAATGACTGGGTCTACAGCTTAGCGATCGTAACGTGCATTCCTGCATTGCTTGTATCGAGAGAACTAAAAACGAATGAGACTTAGATGGGAAATTCTCCAAAAAAGTAACACATCTATCTGACTACCATTCGATTCACGATGTCATTCGCAGCTCCCGTGTTTTCGTGCTCGTGCTCGTGCTCTGCCATCGGCGTTACTCTTACTAAATCACCAATCGACTAATAGTACGACAAAAAGAAAGCTGATGGGGTTCGACAAAAAGCACCTCCACAGTGAAAGCCATCCTTCGAGTGAATCTAATACGAGCGACCCGCAAGTACTACTGCCCTTTTCGAATTCTTTCGCCCAAGAAGTTATCCAGTTCGGGGATGTCAAATATTTTTTGGGCTGTCTTCTCCACGTCGTATTCGACGCGACGATATTGGACCTTCGAATCTTCAAAGATCGCGTAACAGCTTCTCCAGTCACCATCACGCGGTTGGCCCACGCTGCCAACATTAATCATGGCACGAGCTCCTGTAAGCGGGATCGTTCCATCTAACTCTTCGGGGCGAATGAACTGCAAATCTGAAGTGAAAACACCAGGAACGTGTGTGTGGCCCTGGAAGCACCAGCCATTGATCATCGAAAAGAGCTTATCGATCTTCCGGCGGTTGTGTACATCTTCAGGGAATACGTATTCGTTCAGGGGATTTCGAACCGAACCGTGTACGAACAGAACATTGGGTTCTTTGATCGTTCGAGGAAGATTTGCGAGGAACTGAAGCCTTACCCGCGTAGCGTTGCTGTCTGGACCAGCTTCGATTTGCGAACGAGTCCAAAAAATTGCTTGCTCGGCTGCCGCACTAAAGCCTTCTGCATCTATAAGAGCACCATAATCGTGGTTACCAAGGATGCACGCATCCATATTCATCACATAGTCAACACATTCTCGAGGATTGGGACCGTAGCCAACGGTATCGCCCAAGCAAACGACGCGATCGATTGACTGAGTCGCAATGTCAGCGAGAACTTGTACTAATGCTTCTAAATTGCCGTGAATATCGCTAACGATCGCTGTGCGCACAATAAAAAACCACTAAGGAGCTAGATTCGGACGCCCTTACATAGGAACCGGTAGTATTAATGTAACTGATTTCGCTCGTCGCGTTAATCACGTAATGCCCCCTTCGACAGTCCAAGTCCTATCGATTTTCGAAATCGCATATGGTGGTAGCTGAATTCGTAAGAATTCAGATGTCAATTTAAATGAGGCTTAAAAGCTGCTGTATTCAGATGTCTTACGACATCTGCTACGAGTCTGGATTACTTGCAAATTTTTGACTCCAGTGGATATTGAGTATAGCCAAAAATATCCCTTGAACTTCTTGGAAGTTCCTCACTAGACTGCCCTAAAAAGATACAACTGTGAACAATTCGCCCGAGAAAAACCCATTCGAGAGCAATGTTTCCGAGAATGAGGTTGCCTGGGCTGCCATCCAGATGCTCGAGCACTGGAAACGATGCGGTTGCGATCGCATCGTGATCGGTAACGAGATCACCAGCCAGGATTGGCCGCTTGCAAGCCTAGCGTTAACGACGCGTACATCTATACAGGCACCGACTATACAGGCACCAACGCCTCAGCCAGTACAGCGGGCATCGACAATCGAAGTTACTTCGAATAGTGCCGCTGCCAGTCGCCCCGCTCAAACTATATCGGACAGTTCATCACCCGCAATCGTTCCAGCTACAACGCGAGTTCCCTTACCTTCGTTACCGATTTCTGGAAGGCGAACCAGTCCAACACCCGCTGGCTCAGTCACTGTACCCGATTCCACAGATCCACAGCGATGGATGTCCGAAAGCTACTCCGAAGAGCAACGGTCCAAAAGCTTAGCAGTATTACAAGCTGAGGTTGCTTCCTGCAGTCGGTGTTCTGAGCTAGCTTGTACACGAAAGCAAACCGTGTTTGGTGTGGGTGCAGTAAAGCCAAGGGTTGTATTTTTTGGTGAAGCCCCCGGTGCTGATGAGGATCGCATGGGTATTCCCTTCGTCGGTGCAGCAGGGCAACTTCTGAATAAGATTCTCGCTGCATCACAAATGCATCGTGACGATGTTTACATATTGAACTCGCTCAAGTGTCGCCCCCCAGCTAATCGAACCCCTTCAGACGCCGAGATTGAAAACTGTCGCCCCTATTTCGATGCTCAACTGGAACTTCTTCAGCCCGAATTTATTGTGTGCCTTGGTGCTGTCGCCGTTCGCGCGGTCCTCAAGTCCACAGAACCTGTTGGACGATTGCGAGGTCGATTTCACCGTTTCCGCGGAGCGCAAGTGCTGGTAACCTATCATCCAGCGTACTTGCTTAGAAATGAAGATGCAAAGCGATTAACGTGGGCCGACATGCAACTGCTCATGAAAACAATGGGACTAAAGCTCCCTCGCAGTTAGTACTACGCATTGTAACAACACAATTAGCAGCGTCTCTCCAAGACGCGAAAAAGCTATATCTCCAATTATTTCATCAACAAAAAACAGCATAAAAGTAAAGCCTCGCTTTAACGTATTCAAACTTAATACTCAGGATGATCTGCACGCACGATGCAAAAAGTTATGATGCAAAATGTTACGATTCGTAATCTCTTGGTAGGCCAAGGTTGTCGGCCACTGTTGATTGCAGGCCCATGTGTTCTCGAGTCTGAGACACTCGCGATGGAGATTGCCGAACGCTTGGTTTCGATTGCAAACGAACTCGCACTACCTTTCGTTTTTAAAGCCTCATTTGACAAAGCAAATCGAACTAGCGCTGGAAGTTTTCGTGGACCAGGCCTCTACGCGGGACTGGAGATACTGCAGCGAATCTCTCAAAAGCTCTCGATTCCCGTTACCACTGACATTCACCTTCCTGAGCAAGCAGAACCGGCCGCTCAAGTCTGCGACCTTCTACAGATTCCCGCCTTCCTGGCTAGACAAACTGACCTGCTGGTCGCTGCGGCAGAAACAGGCAAGCCATTGAATGTCAAAAAAGGTCAGTTCATGGCGCCGAATGATATGCAATATGTGGTTGAAAAAGTGCGAGCATCGGGCAGCGGTGGACTGATGCTATGCGAACGAGGCACGTTCTTTGGCTATGGTCGTTTGGTGAACGATATGCAATCGATTCCAATCATGCAATCGTTGGGCGCGCCGGTGATCTTTGACGCGACTCATTCGGTTCAACAACCCAGCGGCGCAGGTGGCAAAACGGGTGGAAATCGGGCCATGGTCGAGCCCCTGGCAAGAGCCGCTGCGGCCCTGGGCGTCAACGGTTTCTTCTTTGAAACGCATCCTCGACCTGACGAATCTCCGAGCGACGGACCCAACATGATTCCATTAGATAAATTCGCAAGTTGCCTACGAGGCGTAATTCGAATCTGGGAAACAGCAAAGGATCTCAATACGACATGCGAATGATCATTGCTATTATCCAACCGACAAAACTTCACGCAGTCCGCGACGCACTGCGGAGGATCGGTGTTCATCGACTTACGGTGAGTGACGCTCATGGTTACGCTCGCCAACGAGGACAAACCGCAACCTTTCGAGGTATGGAATATCAAACAAATTTGCTTCGCAAAGTAATGCTTGAGATCGTAGTGAACGAAGACTTTCTGGATAGAACGCTGCAAACCATAAGCGAATCCTCCAGAAGCGGAATTGATGGCAACATTGGCGACGGGAAAGTATTCGTCTTGCCTTGCACGGAAGTCATCAATGTCGAAACCGAAGGTCGTGGGGCAAGCGCCGTTTAAAGCTCGTAGACCATGGGTAGCTGAATTTGTAAGAATTCAGACTTTTACGTGGAAATCGCTAAAAGCTCGCTTCTTCAGATTTCTTACGACATCTAATACCAGTACGCCCTAATTTTTTTCGCTATTCGTTACGGCTTCCACGCATCAAGCCGCTTTTCCAAGATATCCAGAGGCATACAACCTTTACTAAGCACTTGATCGTGAAACTCAGGTAGTGAAAACTTTTCACCATGTTTCATTTCATAGCGTTTGCGTAATTCACTCATCTTGAGCTGGCCAATTTTGTACGACAAAGCTTGAGCAGGGTAGGCCATGTAGCGTTCTACTTCTGCGATGGCCCCTTCCTCGCTTATCGGCTCTTTGGACATCATGTATTCGATGGCCTCTTCGCGAGTCATCCCTTTCCAGTGCATTCCAACATCGATCACTAATCGGACTGCTCGGTGCATTTCATCACTTAAGGCTCCGATGCGTTGCTTGGGATCGGTGTAGAGCCCCAGTTCCTTGCCGATCGATTCACAATAAAGTGCCCATCCTTCGCCGTACGCACCGTACCAAAGGAACCTCGCAAATTTCGGTAACTCTTGATTCTCTTGTTGCAGAGAAATTTGATAGTGATGTCCAGGAATTGCTTCGTGGAGAAACAACGACTCCATGCCGCTCGTGATATTGAACTGAGTCGCATCCGGGATCGGAGTATAAAAAATGCCAGGCCGAGAGCCATCTTCAGAGCCTGGGTGGTATTCCGCACTCGCAGTCATTTCACGGAACGATTCTGTTCTCCGTATTTCAAATGGAGTCTTGGGCCGATTCGAGAATGCTGTCGCAAGCTGTGGTTCTAGCTTCGATTGGACCGCAGTGAAAAAGGCAAGTACTTCTTCAGGAGTTTTAAATGGCTTGTAGCTCGCATCATTGCGTAAGTGAACAAAGAACTCGGCGAGCGTTCCTTTAAAGCCCATCTCTTGTTTCACCGATTCCATTTCATCAAGAATTCTATCGACCTCTTGTCTCCCCTTCTCGTAAATTTCGTCTGGAGTTAAAGCAGTAGTTGTCCATCGTCGGACCCAGTACTGATATTGCTCAAGACCACCTTTCAATCCAACAAGTCCCGATGTAGCCCGAGCCTTCGGAAGATATTCATCTCGAAGAAAATCTCCCAACGAACAATACGATGGGACGATCACTTCGACGATCGCTTTTTTATAAGCGGCGGTGAGTGTTGCTTTCTCGGTATCGGAGAACTTAGCCGGTAACAAATTGATTGGGCCGTAGAACAAATTCTTTTCAGGATCTTCATTAGTAATCGAAGGATCAAGCATCTGTTTAATCATTCGCTCGACCAGAATCTTAGGAAGGACATAATCATCCTTGATGCCATCGCGAAATCGCTCGATGGCCGCTTTGCACCAGATTGCGAATGAGTCGACTCGTTTAAGCCAGTTGTTGTAATCTTTGACAGACTTAAATGGTTGGCTTCCAGTCCCACTTCCCATTTGTCCAAATGAAAG
The DNA here is from genome assembly GCA_026692865.1 of Planctomycetota bacterium. Classification (GTDB taxonomy): domain Bacteria; phylum Planctomycetota; class Planctomycetia; order Pirellulales; family Pirellulaceae; genus JAIYDQ01. Next base: position 538,478 of record JAPLNI010000058.1, on the reverse strand, counting down.
CGGAAGTCCATCGAATTGATGAAAGGGGATTCGGTCCAAATCAAAACTCAACCCGAGGAGTCGTTGGTTGAGTTCGTACTGAAGGATCTCGGCGGCGAGTCGATTTGTTTCGGTTGCCTTCGATAGATCGACTGCGTCAAGCCGACGAAGCGTTTGACGGTAAAACTGCGACTCTTTCTGCGCAAATCCGGGGTCGATGTCAATCTGTAGAAGATCGTTGTATCGACTCTCTCCAAACGCCGTCGCTTCCAAGGGAAACATAGTAAGGAACTGTTCGTGATAGTCCTCGAACAATTGTTTCAACGCCGTGTCTGATGATTGGCTCAAAGCAAGATTCCCATTCGAAAACAAAAACAGCCAGCAGATTAAAAGTTGGGCAAAACTTCGCATATTAAATTCTGATCCATAAATTGATACTCAGAAGCTCGAAAAACGCCATTCACAAGGGGTTTAGGGAGCAGAATGACGTGCTTTAGTTCTTACTTCAGATCCAAGTCCGGAGTCGTCGCTATAGCACGCTTTGCATCACCAATGTTAAGCTTGATACTCGTTCAATGTTACCCCCCTGCGCGACGCAAGTTGGTCAACAACGAGAAGACGATTTGCCTTGATTGAATCCAGGCCCAAAAATCCGACTTCGCTCAGGCGTGACTTGACAGCTAGTACGACCGACTCGTTTCCAAACTAATTTCAACATAAACACTCCCATGATTTTACGATCTTGTTTTGCCCAATGTGTGTCGACTTGTATGGCGTTATATTTCATGCTGGCGTCATCCACCGCAGTATCCAATATTCGGGGTGAAACGCCTGCAGCGTTGCCGCAACCACCTAAGCAATTGACAACGCAGCAGATCGAACAACTCACTTTGGATGGAGACCGATTTGCGGACCAAGGGAAGTACCAACAAGCGGTCGAAAAATACACCGAAGCGTACATGAGCGTCGTCGCCGATTTGCGAGGGAAACCATTCAAGGAAATGGTAAAACCAAAGCTTATGAATCGCGAGGAGCTCGCCAAGGAGATGACCGAGCAGTTCAAGCTGGAGTTAACGCCTGCCGAGTTGCATCTAATGGAAGCGACCTTCAAAGTCTTCGGACTGGCCCCCGAGTCCATGAATATCGATAAAACGATGATCCAACTTTACACGGAAGAAGTCGGTGGTTTTTATGATCCCAGAACCAAAGCGATGGTGCTGATTCACGACAATCCTTCCGAAGATGCCAAGGCAAAACAGAAAGGGATCTTTGGCTGGCTTTCTAAGCCTGACTCTTCGTTCGACAAAGAAGAGCAGAAGACAACATTAGCCCACGAATTGACGCACGCATTGCAAGACCAACTATTCGATCTTGAATCGCAAACGAAACTCGTTTCGGAAGACGATGACATGACTCTTGCTTATTCTTCGCTTGTCGAAGGTGACGCGACACTGGTGATGTTCGTCGACATGGGAAGAGCTGATGGCTCAAGCGATGATTTGCTTCAAATGGATCCTCAAGTCGCAGAAGCTATGTTTGGGATGCTCAAGATGACACTACCAATGGCTAGTGGGAGCACCTATCGAACGGCACCTAGAATTTTCCGCGAGTCTTTGTTGTTCCCGTACATGAACGGCATGGCGTTCTCAATCTACCTTACTCGGCGAGATCGCTTCCGTGAGATCGATCGAGCATTTGCGTCGCCACCGGTAAGCACAGAACAGATCCTGCATCCCGAAAAGTATCTCTTTCAACCTGATCAACCTGTAACAATCACCATACCGAAAGCCGACAGCTTACTTGGTGACGCTTGGAATCATTTGGGCGGCAATTGCATGGGCGAATTTCAAACAGCGATCATGCTCGGCGATGTCGACGTTCAACGTCAGGCCGCGGCCGGTTGGGACGGCGATCGTTACGAAGTCTACGAATCGAAACAGAACGACGGCACAACGAATCGTGCGGTTGTTTGGGCTTCTGCGTGGGATTCTGTCGCAGATGCCGAGGAGTTTGCTGCTACCTACAAGAGGTATGTAGAACGCAAGATTCGACTACTAACTGAATCACCAAAAGAAAATGCCGAATCAACCATCGAGACACCCAACCCAATCCGATGGAAGGTATCAATCCAACAAGATGACAAACGCGTAATCTTGGTCCAAGGCCTCGATGATGAAATTGCCGAATCAGTAATCGATTCGGCAAAACTATTTACGACCAAAGAAAAGACCTTTCCTACAAAGCAGACCGTGGAAAGCGATAAGGCCAAGTGATTCTCAAAAAACTCTTCGGACTTCTCATGAAGTTGAAAAGCAAAAACTCTCTATCAAGTTCCGTTGCAAACGTCTCTATCTCGAACGCCGGTGTTTGCATTTGCATTTGGATAGCAATTGGATGCGATGTCAGTCATGCGCAGGGTCTACCACCGGCGAATAGTTTTATTGCCATACCTCCCATCGAAAAACCGCAAGCGTCTCCTACAACGACTAGCAGCAGCCCAACATCAAATGTCCTTCCTGAGTCTGCTCCGATAACCTTAGAAACCATTCAAAGTCGGTCTGCTCAAGTGCAAGCCGATACAACCTTGCTTCCTGAGGTAAAGCAATCTTTGGTGCAAACTTATGAAGCGATCCTAGTTGCCATTCGCTCCCGAGCCGAGGACGAGAAGCGTCTTAAGGAATTTACTGCAAGTGCAGAAGCGGCCCCCACAGCGACTCTAGAATCGAAACGACGTAAAGAGAATCCCCCTCCACGAGACGTTGTTTCTGAAAGCGCGTTGCGATCGTATTCACTCCAGGCTCTACAGGATCTGCTGCAAACTCAGCAAACAAATTATCAGATAGCGTTAGATGGGCGAACCAAAACCGAGTTGGCAATAACGACACGTGAGGCTCGTCGAAAGGAGTTGCCGAAACTCATCGCGGATCAACGCAGTTCCATTCAAAAACTCACAGACGAAGCCGCTCTTCCCGCCTCCGAATCGACAGAACCTGTAGTGAGTGAAGCCTTAGCGTTGCTAGGGCGAGCTAAGGTCGCAGCTGCTTCGGAGCGATTAAAGAGACTGGAGCAAGAAGCCAGAACGACTGAAGCGGAAGCTGAATTGCTACCTCTAAGAAAAGAAATCTATACGACAGATGAAAGATATTTTCAGCTTCGAATAAAGGAACTCAATGAAGAGCTCAACAAGCGTCGGGAGACAAAAATTGAAGAGGAACGCGACAAAGTTCTAGCACTCGCTGAAGAAGCACCTCCGGAAATTAAGTGGCTAGCTGATCGATTGGTCTCGCGTGCTGATGCGTGGTTGGAATTAGCAAAGAAGAACACTGCCATCCAGCTTGAAATCGAGCAAGCGAAATCAAAACAACGATTCTGGCAAGAACGATTCAGCATTATGCAGAACCGAAGTCTCGCGAAGAACCGATCCGGATTCATGACCATCAATAACTGGAACGGGTTGCTTCTGCGACGTCACCGTAGTGAACTTCCCGACGAGGCAAAGCTTAACACCCAACTCGATCAGAATCTCACCCGCATTCAACAGACCGAGACACTCATCATTGAACTAGAGGATTGGAAGAACCAAAACTCCACCACGCAACTCGAGGATCCTTCACTCAACGCAATCCCTGCAGATTTGCTGGATGAAGATGCATTCATTGCTAGAACAGACGCGATTGACCGAGATGCAAAGCTAAATCTATCGCCGACTCTCGTCCAAAAAGCTGATCGCCTATTGGCCGCTGAACGTGAGCTAGTGAGTAACTTTTCCATCGATGCCGCTAGCTTTTCCGACAATCTTTTTGAGCTCTCCGAAATTCGGCAAGAAACGTTAAACCTAGTCGGAAACTACCGCAATTTTATTGATCAACACATTCTATGGATTCGATCAGCGTCACCATTCAGTCGATCTGATACGCGTCAATTATGGCCTGCCCTGAAATGGTTATTCGATGTCAAACAATGGAGCGATGCATTTCAACAGTTGATGACCGAGCTTCGTCAAAGACCATGGGAAGCTCCAATCATCCTAATCCTGTTTAGTGTTCTCGTCTTTCAAAACGCAAAGATTAGACGACTAATCTCTTCTTTAGGCGAACGAGCAGCAAGGTCGACCAACACAGAATTTTCACCCACTGCGAAGACAATCGGATTGACTGTTATTCTTTCGTCACCATGGGTTTTATTACTTGCTTACCTTGGATCTAGACTGGTTGGTGCTTCGAATCCAACAACATTTTCAACCGCAGTTGGAATGGGCCTATTAGTAGCAGCGAGATACTTTTTCCCTCTCGAGTTGATTCGCCAGATTTGTAGACCCGGCGGATTAGCGGAGAAGCATTTCGAGATTTCAAACAACGTAACCGCCCTTGTAAGAAGCAACCTTCGATGGCTCATCGATTTGGGTGTTCCTGCAACGGCGGTTGTCGCTGTTCTATTCAGCTCGGGAGATGAGAAGTTCGAGAACTCACTTGGGCGACTTGCTTTCGCCTTTGTATTAATCCTTACGTGCGTATTCCTCGTGATTGTATTCCGCCCAACCAAAGGTGTTTTTAGACAGTACATAAAAAACCATGAAGGGGGTTGGGCTGATCGATTGCGATACGTATGGTATTTCGGACTATGCTGCGGTCCGGTTTTGCTTTGCTTTAATTCGTTGATGGGATATCACTACACCGCAGTGCGGCTTTCTATGCATTGGTACACGACCATCATCACCTTGGTCGGACTTCTGATACTGAACCAGATCATGCAACGTTGGCTGCTGCTGAGTCGTCGCAAAATCATGGCTAATCAAGCTCGATTGCGATTGCAACAGGCGCAGCAGCAACGCGAGGCAGTGGTAAACCCGACATCGCCCAACTCGCTGTTTACGGATACTGGCAGCACAGGCCCTGAGACCTCGGGAACCGATTGGAACACCATCCACAATCAAGTAGATTTGGCAGAAATAAACGCGCAGACCATCCGCCTTGGAACAAGCCTGATCGTCGTGACAGCCTTGATTGCCGTCTTCTATATTTGGTCTGGGGTCTTACCCGCGGTCAATATGTTAGATTCGATTGAACTGTGGCAAGTTGATGGGGATGCACCAGGACTCAAGATACCAATTACTCTTGGGAACATTATCCTTTCAATCCCAATTGTGGTTTTAATGTTTGTTGCGGCAAGAAACCTACCGGGGCTCCTCGAAATCGCATTGCTTCAGTATTTGCCGATCGAGAATTCGGTGAGGTATGCAATCTCAAGCCTGTCGCGATACGTCATTGTATTCGTCGGAATTGCTTTTGCTTTCTACTACCTGGGTGTTCGATGGACCAACGTCCAATGGCTTGTTGCAGCGCTTGGTGTGGGTTTGGGATTTGGTCTTCAAGAAATTTTCGCAAACTTTATTTCGGGGCTTATTCTGCTTTTCGAACAACCAATTCGCGTTGGTGACATCATCACTGTTGGCGACACCAGCGGGACTGTTTCCAAGATCCGCGTAAGAGCCACTACAATCACCAATTTTGAAAAGCAAGAATTGATCATTCCCAATAAAGATTTGATTACTGGTCGACTTTTGAATTGGACGCTCTCAGATTCAACGACGCGAATGATGGTGAAGATTGGGCTCGCTTATGGATCGGATACCGATCTTGCGTGTCGATTGATCCACAAGATCTGCACCGAACATCCGAACGTCCTCAGTGATCCACCCCCAACATCGCACGTGGAAGGTTTTCAAGACAGCACGCTACTGGTGAACGTTCGCTTCTTCGTTGACAGTCTTGATAAGCGACTTCCAACGAATCATGATATCCACTCGGCAATTCACCGCGAGTTCAATAAAGCAGGAATCATCTTTGGATTCCCACAGCGCGACATCAACGTGAAATCATTACCAGAGTCGCTCTTTGGAATGATAACGACTCGCGTTACCAAAGACCCGAATGCGAATTGAGAAACAAATGCGATGGTCTTACTCAAACGCTTTGGAACTCACAGACGAGTTGCGTTCGGTATTTTGTCACGCAGACAATCTGTCGCTAGGATTATCGACGGCGAGCTAGCTTAGGCAACTCCGTTCGGACTGCTTCGATAGCCCGTAGGACTTCGATATCCTGGTTCCACTCGGGAGTACTAGTGTCCGATACACTTGCATTCGTTTGAAGCTCAGCCGTTTTCCCATCGCGTGCGGGATCGAGACTGACTGGAATCTTCGCGGCAGAGCGTTGCGCTACTGCGGGAGGAAGATCAAAAACCATGTTTGGCTGGATTCCTCGGTCGCTGATTGCAGTTCCGCTAGGCGAGAAGAACTTCGAAACAGTCAACCTCATTCCGCCGTTGCCTTGATCGTTGTGAAAAACACCTTGCACGCTCCCTTTTCCGTAAGAGTTGCGACCAACAATAAGCCCACGACCTTGATCGCGAATCGCACCAGCGAAGATTTCGCTCGCACTGGCACTATCTTCATCGATCATCACAACCATAGGGACATCCCAGGTGCCTGGCATTTGAGCTGAATAATTGTGATTCTCTTGACCATTTCTGCCTCGAGTCGTCACGATGATTCCGCTTCCAATGAACATGTCAGCGATCTCAACCGATGCATCCAATAGACCACCGGGATTTCTTCGCAAGTCAATAATCAGATTTCGTAAGCCTTGGCTATAAAGTTGTCGCAGCGAGTTATCAACTTCCTTCGGGGTCGTCTTTTGAAAGTTCGAGATACGGATGTAGCCGGTTCCCACTTGAGGATCAACCATACACGCAACGCTTACACTTGGAACATCGACTCGACGGCGACGAACATCAATTGTTTGAGTTGAACTTGTATCTCTGCGATAGACAATTCTAACAACTGAGTTCTCAGCACCGCGAAGCAAATCCGCAGCGCGTTTTGCGCCTACTTCATCAACTCGTGTACCGCCAATTTCGACAAGCTGATCGCCTTTGCAAAGGCCCGATTCGAAAGCAGGACCTTCTTTAAAGACTTCGACGATTCTCAATTCGTTACCTTCTGCCCACAGTTCAACCCCCAGACCGATCAAGTTGCCTTCGATCTGTCCCATAATCTCTTGATACTCGCCCGCTGTGAGATAGGCAGAATATGGATCAAGCAGGCCCACAAACCCGGAAATATACTCGTAGATTACCGCTGTGGGTGGAATCCCGATTTGATCGCGTGCGAGAGATGCAACGTGGCTTACCATCGCTTTGGCTTGAGCGACATTCGTGATCGGCTGATCCAGAACAGCTTTGTGAATATTCAGTCGGAAGTGCTCGATGGCTTCAGTGCTAACCGAAGGACTTACGTTAGTAGCAAGGAATTCCTTCTCGGTGAGTGCAACTTCTAGGAAGGCTGTGCCGTTTCGGAGTAGTCGCGAGAAGTCGATAGATTCGACATAGTAAGCTTGTAGTTTATTAAGAATCTCGCCTAACAGATCCAAGGCTGCTACTGGCTGCGATTGGTCAAGAGTCATCACAAAGGATTTATCGGAATATCGACGAGTCACATCAAAATGGATTCGGACGATTTGAAGCCGTCTTTGTACATCTTGGTATTGCGGAAACTTACGTTGAACCTTCTCATAGTGTTGGATTGACTCTTGCCAGCGGTGATCCTTCTCAAAGTTAATCCCCTGCTCCATTAACTCTGCAAAGCTAGAGGTGCTTAGTCCTTTATCTTGCCCAAACGAAGAACTCGGGCTTCGCACTACTGCAAAGGCAGCGAGCATCCCGAGGATAGCAAGTAGTCGTTGGAGCTCTCTAGGCATAAACAGTCGTTCCACGTTGGCAGGAGGGATGTAGTGGAGCCTTGAAATGATGGAGCAATTCAAGAACTACCAGAATCCGCAATCGAGCAACCCTGTCTGCAAGACGATCCGAAGTCGCCTAGAGTTTGGCTCGAAGGGAATATACGTCACACAATTTGCTCGGTCAAAGAAATGCCCGCCAACAATTCACCGGAAGAACCGGAATCTTTCGATCTATCATTCGCATTGATTCCAGCGATGACGGACGCGCCGATTAATTGGTCTTCCGAAATACATTGTTGGCACGGTCAGCAAATTCCAATTCCGTTTGCATCCTGCAAGATAATGAATCGACGTGACTTTTACTAAAGTCGCACCGCGCATTGAGCGTTCCGGAGTCATGCTAGGCATGTCCAATGGGAATGTCCAGAAGCTACTTGTCCAAACCCCACAATGAATCCGAAACTCACGGCGAGTTCATAACGCCGCTTCATAAACGACTATACAAAACCACCTTTTCAAGAATCCCGAAGATTTCGCTAGCGAAAACGCGATAGGCCTTTCGAGTGCGTAAAGGCGTCGAGATTTTGGAAGTCATCTAGCGACCGCAGGGGAATATCTCCTAAGTTCGTACGGATTAGTCTTTAACGTGTCGTCGCTGATTTAGGTAGCCGGTACATGCATCGACTACGAATTTTAAAATGTCTCAGCAAGGATTGCATTGCCATGGAACGGCGATTTATAACCGGTCTACTTATTGTCGGCCTTGCCCAAATGAGCATGCTTCCCATTTTTGTCGGTTGCAAAGGCTCTTCTGCGGGCACGTCACGATGGGGCGGCGGACCTTACGGGCAAGGATCGATCGAGCGACAAAAGAATCGTGCGGTCACTTTTGATCCATTCCCGTTGAACGATATTGGCCCTCCAGTTGTTGGAGGCAGACCACGCGAGTTCGCCAATCCACTCCCAGAGGCTCAGCGTAACGAACTCACAGCAAGACCAAGATCAGCTTGGGACGGATAAAGTCGATAAATGTAAGTCGCATGAATTAAGCCGCTGGCGCTAGCCGCGACAATGGACGTGCCTGCGCCAGCGGAGAGTTAGTCGGTCAAACACGGCAAGCGGCCGATAAGTTGAGTCTCGTTATTAAACGTTTCATCATTCAAGCAAATGTAACTCGCTATCACCGATATTGGACGATCAAAATCGTGATCATCGCGAAGGTGCAAGCAACTGTTTAACCCATTGATCGGTTTGATCTAATAGTGAAGCGATTCGCGCTGCTGAGCAACTTACCAGAGGCGACCACTCACTGATTCGATCCGGGCGAACCATCGCAAGAGCCGCTTCACCAATCAGGCGATTATCGTTTGGATTGGACGAAAGCGATCGACAGTGCTTTGCAATCCATCGTTCACAACTCGTCGATAATATCCGAATCTCGAGAGCCTGCGTCGATTCGGATTTCAAGTGCATCGACTCCTCGGTCGAATCAACCACCATCGGCGAGGGTTCACCACGGAGCTGAAAAACTTCGCTCTCACGCTTTTCTTCGATGAATTCGCTTACAACTTCAGGGCGAAACGAATACTTCGTCGCCTCGGTAATTGTTTCAGTTTTTTCAGAGGCTAATTCCGTTGTCGTCGCAAGGCTTGCTAGAAAGCGATCCGTCCAATGTTCAAGTGAATGACGAATTCGATTCAACTCGACAGCCTGATCCACTGGCAAACCCGGCAACATCATTAAACGCAAACAGCGGTTTCGTATGTCCTCATGTCCGGTAAATACGCTATGAGCGATGGGACCCGCATCGTCATCAATGTCCAGCCGCTCCAGGGTGCGTGTCGTCGTAGCAAGAATTCGCGTCAACATGTCCGACAAAAAAATCTCTTCTAATGTCGGACGTATCGCCTGCCAGAGCTCCACACGCTTACTGGCACCCACCGTGTCGATCTGAGAGCGATGAAGCGATAGACTTTCTTGCCAGTACTCGAACCGCTGTCGTGACCGAGCCCAATACGCATGTGTCGCCGCAGACGCAAACCCGTTCCGAGTCGCTAATACGTCAGGCCACTGGCGAACGTAAAGCATGGCGATATCAACTAACCAACGAGCGTGCATCAAAACCACCTATTCCTACAGATTGAAACCAACCAGAGATTCGCATATCTCGTAGACCAATCCTCGAAGTGCAAGTCAAAGACCAATTCACGCCGAAAAAGGCCCCAAAACACCTAAAACTCGACTCAAAAGCCATCCGTAAGCCATTGTAAGCAAAGGCATTGCGGCAAACACCAATGCTACAATGCGGGAAGAATACTCTTCCGCAACAAACGAATGATGTAGCCAGAACGCCTCATTCGCATCATGATTTGTTTCAAATTGGATTCATCGGCATCGGATCGAAGCCCCAAACCTGTGAGTAATTTGGAATGAGATTTATCTGTTCGACCTTTGGCAGCTCTGGGGATGTTTTTCCGATGCTTGGGCTTGCGATTCAATTGCGAGATCGAGGCCACGATATAATCTTCGCAACAAACGGTCATTATCAAGATGTCGTGAGAGACAACTCGTTGCCGTTTGAATCACTGGGTGACGAAGAAGAGTTTATCCAATGTGTTTCAAATCCAGATCTTTGGAATCCGCGAAAAGCGTTTCCTCATTTGTTTGACTCGTTAAAAGCAGTCCTTCCTCGCCAATACGAAATTCACAAAAGGCTTTCTGCTTCCGGACCTATTATCGGTATCACCAATTGCTTGGGACTGGGCGCGCTGATGGCTCAAGATGTTCTGAACATTCCGGTGGTGACGCTCCATCTTCAACCCGCCGTATTGTGGAGCGATATCGATCCACCGGCACTCCTTGGAATCAACGGTCCGCGATGGTTCAATCGGTTGTTGCTATGGTCCGGAGAAAAATTTGCTATTGATCCAGTCGTTTGCCCGTTCATGAATCGTTGGCGGAGCGACCATAACTTACCTCCAATTCGCAATACGATGCGATGGTGGAATTCACCGTTTGGTGTTTTGTGTATGTTTCCTCAGTGGTATGCAAAGCCGCAGAGCGATTGGCCTCGCAATTTGATTCAGACTGATTTTCCGCTTTGGAACAATCGATCGGATCAAAGACTCGATTGGGAAGTAGAGTCGTTTCTCGCATCAGGTGACGCACCTATCGTGTTCACACCTGGCTCAGGAAATATCCATGGAAGAGCTTTCTTTCAAGCTGCCGTAAAAGCTTGTGTTGCACTTAATCGAAGAGCGATCTTGCTCTCGGAATTCGCTGAGCACATTCCGAAATCGCTTCCTCCTGGAATCGTTCATTTTTCGTACGTTCCGTTAGATCAACTGCTGCCACGCTCCGCAGCATTCGTTCACCATGGTGGGATTGGGTCGACCTCTCAAGCAATCCTTGCAGGCATCCCCCAACTTTTAACACCGCTCGCACACGACCAGTTCGACAACGCACACCGAGCGAAAACATTTGGTATCAGCGAAACAATCCCGATGAGTAAGCTGAATTCCCGAAAGCTTAAAACAGCTTTGTCTAGCCTCCTTACCAACCCATCGATAATCGCCAAGTGCGAAGACTACTCAGTGCGACTCCAAAGTCGTGATGGATTGACTCGTTCAGCAATTGCGATCGAAGAACTTGCAGCCAAGCCTACAACCTTCCGGACTACAAGCTTAAATTGAAATACAATTCTTTCTTCATCATCACCCACACGCGGATGTCGTGCGCCCTTTAGTCCCACAATGCTCTCAACTTGTCCCATTCAAATCAAAGCGATCAAATACCGAGCCAATCAAGAATGCTCTGACTTTTGAGAAGCATCTATCTGCAAGTCTTTAAGTTTTCGATCAAACCAAAAAGTACCTGCTGGGACAAGCGACGCCACGATTGCTTGCCCCAATCTCCAAAGCGGCCAACGAAAGGCAAGCGTTGCAAGTAGAGCTAACGCGACGTAGAGGATAAAAAGGCCCCCGTGAACACCACCAACGACGGCTACCGCATGTGGCGAATTCGCGAAGTACTTCAACGGCATTGCTATCCCAAGCAAAATCAAAAAGGACAAGCCTTCTAAAATCCCAACCACCCGTAAAAAAGGAATAAGTCGCATCATCTTTTCAAATACTTTATTTCGCGGATTGTTTCTGTGTAGTGTGTCGTGTAAAGGGCTGACGAGACCTGAGCCGATGGCGTTAGCCACGGGTTTCGATTTTGCAACAATTTCCCAGGCGGCACCCGAGGCTACGGCTCAGGAAAAATACCCTTTTAATTAACCCATCCGCGGAGTGTATCTTTAGGTAGAGACAGACCGATTCTTATTCCCCTTTACGGTAATGATTCAATATCGAACCCGGGCATTTGTTGTTTGTTTGAATCTCGGCGAAACTTCGCACCAATCTCTACGGGCTCATGAAAGAAGCCACCATTACGAAGATAAAAATGGTCGCCATCCGATCCTCCAGAGAAATCGAGTCGGTGACGGTCTCTCCCAGTCGGATCAACCGAGAAACGCGACGAAGTACATTCATACCAAGTTCCGTTAACGCCTCTCACCCATTGGTTGGAATAGTGACCACAACGTTCGAGATGACCATGATTCGGATCAAAATTCTCGAGGAACGAATGGAACCCAGTGACGTGCGTGTTCGTGTAGGGACGCTGAAACTTCGCAATCAATCGCCATTGTTTGGCGTCGGCCTCGCTGAACCATGCTGCATAAATCGTGTTCCCCTTTCCGTCGGGTTTAATCTGTGTAAGGAATCGATATCGAACGCCCGCTTTCCATGGATATCGCAAGTAGCTTTGGCCTCCTGAACCTTCGTTTCCGAACTCGCCCATCTGAACGTCGGGACCGTGACCAAGTGCGATAATCTTTTGATCAGGCGGAATATCTTTGGGGTTGTCTGTTTTAAATGGACTCCAAACGGAGAACAACACACGTCGCTCCTTATCCGAGTTAACTTGGATTCCGAAGTAACCTTGCGAGAAACCGTTCGCCATAAAGTAAGAACCAATTGGATCGTAACCTTCGGGAACGGTAATCTCGCTATACGCAAATTCGCATTGTTGGTTTTGTGGAACTTCATAACGAAGATGAACCGATGGACCACGTCGGCCCCAATAAAACATGCCTCCCTCATTGTTGTTTACAAAGCTAACTTTGACGCCCTCTGTTTCCGAAGCAACAATCAAATCCTTGACCTCTGTAAACAATTCGCCGGTCCTCTTGATACCCTTCAGATCAATTCGACAATAGCCAGCTTCCGCTACAGTGATTCGACCAATCGAGTGCTCGCGTAACTCTGTTCCTTTCATTTCTTTTTGGAAAGCAACTTCTTTCTGGAACGCTTTCTTATCGAACATAAACTCCAATTGCGAGTGACCTTGTGGAACACGAGCATTCACTGCGAGCTCGATCTCGGCCGCTCGATCGACATGAAAGTAAATCGAAAAAACCTCGTCCGAATCTTTCCAAGCGAGCAAGTGTTGTCGTTCACCCGATCCATCCGTGGGCAATCTGCCAATATTTGGTGAAGTCAGAAAGGTGTTTCCAGCAAGCGGAATCGCCCACTGCGCAGCATGTGCGAAACTGTTCGCGTATGCTAGGAAGCAAAGCAATAAGAGCAACCCGTTTTTTAAAACTCTGAAGGCCATTAGCATAGGACAACCACTATTCGTTGAACTGGAAAGCAACTCAGATCCGCCAAATCGTACCGCGTATCCGACATAATCACGCTAGTCTACCAACCTTCCACATCTACCGTCCATCAGGCTCCAGACCGTTCGTTTCGAACCTGCGAGGTTTTACACTCACCAATGGCAAGGACAGTGAGTATCATTCGGACAAAGAACTGCATCGCAGAAATCGAAAGTCCCTAACACTTGGATTCGCGTTTCCTGATAATCTGTAAGTTGTTGAAATTCATTCATCTGGTTTCTTTAGTTTGGTGGAATACAAAATGAAAACTCTCGTTCATTTAAGCGTGGTCACTCTACTTTTAAGTACGTTTTCCTACTCCGCGGATCGTCCGAATGTTTTGTTTATCGCAATCGATGACCAGAACGATTGGATCGGTCATATGGGCGGCCATCCTTTGGCGAAGACTCCCAACTTGGATAGCCTGGCGCAGCGCGGGACTTCGTTCTTGAATGCGCACTGCAATGCACCGCTATGCAATCCATCGCGAACGAGCCTGCTGATCGGATTGCGCCCTACGACAACTGGCATTTATGGTCTTGCTCCCTGGTTCCGCACATTACCGGAATGGAAGGACCGCGTCGCATTACCGCAACACTTCGCAGCCCATGGATATCGAACTTCAGCAACCGGGAAGATCTACCACGGTGGAACGGGCGGTGGCGGCGCTAAGGCGAAGCTAAACAAGAACAAGGCTTCTAGCAAGGCTGAGATTCAGGGAGAGTCGCTCGCTCCTGAGTTCCAGGTAACGGCTCCCTACGGTGGCGTGGGATCGAGGCCTCCGCAAAAGTTGATTCCGGCAACGCCGATGGGAAACAATCCGTTGATGGACTGGGGCGTTTGGCCGCTTGACAACGACGACACACAGAAGGGGGACTATCAAGTCGCGTCGTGGACCATCGATCAGATAAAGCAAGCTCCCAAAGATCAGCCGTTTTTCATTGCAGCAGGATTCTTCTTGCCGCACGTCCCTTGCTACACAACGCAAAAGTGGTTCGATCTTTATCCTGACGACGATAGTGTTCTTCCGATCATTCTCGAAGGGGATCGAGACGATACGCCGCATTTCTCTTGGTACATTCACTGGGAACTACCAGAACCTAGATTGAAATGGGTCCGAGACAATCAGCAATGGCGCAATCTTGTCCGGAGCTATCTCGCATCCACAAGCTTCGTCGACGCGCAAATTGGTAGACTCCTCGCAGCGTTAGAAGAATCTGGACAATCCGAAAACACAATCGTAGTTGTCTGGGGAGATCATGGTTGGCATCTCGGCGAAAAGGCGATTACCGGAAAGAACACGCTTTGGGACAATGGCACGCGAGTACCACTTATCTTCGCGGGCCCTGGTATCACATCCGGACAACGTTGCACGCAACCGGCTGAGTTGCTAGATGTGTATCCGACACTCGTCGAACTCGCAAACCTTACCGCTCGAGATGACTTGGAAGGACTGAGCCTAGTACCGCAGCTTCGCGATGCAAATCTAAAGCGAGAGCGTCCTGCAATCACAAGCCACAATCAAGGCAACCATGGCATCCGAAGCGAAGGTTATCGCTATATTCGTTATGCTGACGGTAGCGAAGAACTCTATGACATGATGAGCGACCCCAATGAGTGGCACAACATCGTTACGAAACCAGAGATGGCTACCGTGGTAGCCGAACATAAAAAGTGGCTTCCTAAGATTGACTTACCTCCAGCTCCAAACAGTGCAAGTCGTGTACTTACTTACGATAAAGCAACCGACGAAGCCATTTGGGAAGGCAAAGTGATTCGTCGCGGTGATTCCATTCCTGAGTAACACCTCCTCGTCAAATAAACTCCACAAGCAACGCATCCACCATGAAACAGATCGTCACGGCGGCAATCCTCCTATTGTATTTGCTCCAACCCGACCAATTTGAATCTACGTCGATGTGTTACGCAACACAGCCGAACATTTTATTTATCTACACGGATGACCATTCATATCGAACGATCTCCTGTTACGAACATGCGGAGTCATGGGCACGAACGCCAAACATCGATCGACTTGCCAAGCGTGGCGTGAGATTTACTCATGCTTACATTGGAACTTGGTGCATGCCTTCAAGAACAACGATGTTGACGGGATTACATCAATACGGTGTCAAGACAATGCGTATGGAAGGAGAGTATCCTGGTAGCGAGTACGATCCAAAAGAGTCGCCATTCTGGCCCGCTGTATTTCGCAAGCACGGGTATCATACGGCTCATATGGGAAAATGGCATTCTGGTCGCGATTCAGGTTTCGGCCGTGATTGGGATCATCAAATGGTTTGGAATCGTCCCAAATACCCAGCAAATTCACCAAACTATTACCACGATCAACTTGTTTCAATTGATGGAGGACCGCCGAAGTTAACGCCTGGGTATTCGACCGATAACTACACGCAGTGGGCGGTCGATTACATTCAAGGCAAGAACCGCGATCGCACGAAACCTTGGTATCTTTGGCTGTGCTATGGCGGTGTCCACGCACCGTACACACCTGCAGATCGCCACTTGAATGATTACGCTCACGCGACAGTCGACACTCCAAAAGACATCTACCCACCGCGACCAGGAAAACCTTCTTACATGCAAAAGATTGCCGCCTGGGAAAAAGGAGCCAACCGTGAGCCTGTCTTGAGCGATAAAGCTATCGGCAGCGAAGTTGGCGACGATCCAATGCGTGATAAAGGCCGCTCGCTTGACTCTTGGTCACGGCAATATCATCAAGCTGTTCGTGCGCTAGATGAAGGCGTCGGTCGAGTTCTAGCAAAGCTTGAGGAAACGGGCCAACTTGAGAACACGCTCGTCATCTTTACTTCGGATCAAGGATACGCTTGGGGACAACATGGCTTTCGAGCTAAACTTGCACCCTATGATGCCAACATTCGATCGCCCTTGATCATTTCTATGCCAGGTACAATTCCGGAAGGCAAAGTATGTCGAACACCAGTCGGAGGCGTAGATCTGCCTCCAACGATTTTCGCGTTCGCCGACATGCAGCTACCATGGGTAATGCACGGTCACGACCTAACACCCTTGTTGAAAAATCCAGATACCGTTTGGCCACACACAACGATGCTTCCATTTACCGCCGATAAGTTTGGTGCAGACTGTGATCATGTCCCACCTCCACCTGGGAACCAACATAAAACGGGCATACCTTGGTATGTTTTGGTAGCGGAGAAAAACTACAAATACATTCGAACGCTCCAGCAAAATGAGCCAGAAGAGCTTTACGATCTCACCTTAGATCCTGAAGAACTGAAAAACATCGCTCATGAGCCTATGCAACTGGAGCTTCTCCAGAGGCTGCGCGCATCTGCGCTTGCTGAGCTTCGGCGAACCAATGCAAAATTGGTAGACACGCTTCCGCCAGTACTAGAATGACTATGGAATTCGATCCGATTTCGAACGAATTTGTGTCTTACTCGATAACGCCTTGTGACATTATTGTAACAATCTGGTTTTTTCCGATTATGAGAATTGACGTTTGCAAATTAGCTTATAAGTAGACTCGTTTTCTCCGAAGTAAAAGTTTATTACCCAATATGTCAACAGCCCCCGCACTCGAGATCAATGCGTCACGTCAATTCACAAACTGGATGCTCGAGCAAAAGCTGAGTTTGGGTTTTACAACTTATCAAGCTGGAAAACTATTCTTGCTAGGCCTACAACCCGATGGTCGACTGTCGGTCTTTGAACGCACCTTCAATCGTTGCCTTGGACTGTGGAGCAATGGGCAGACGGTATGGATGTCGTCGCTGTATCAGTTATGGCGATTTGAAAATGTCCTTGATCCCGGACAATCAGCAAACGGCTTTGATCGGCTTTACGTCCCGCAGGTCGGATACACAACTGGCGATCTCGATATTCATGATGTAGCGGTTGAAGACAGTGGGCGTGTTGTGTTTGTAAACACTTTATTTGGTTGCGTAGCGACAATTAGCGATACACACAGCTTCGTGCCGCTATGGAAGCCTCCGTTTATAAGTAAATTAGCAGCCGAAGATCGTTGCCATCTCAACGGGCTCGCGTTGGAAGACGGCAAAGCAAAGTACGTAACCGCAGTTAGCCAATCAGATGTTGCCGATGGATGGAGAGATCGCCGTCACGACGGAGGTTGCGTGATCGACATCCAGTCAAATGAAATTATTGCGACTGGGCTCTCGATGCCTCATTCGCCTCGCGTCTATCGAGACAAATTGTGGCTATTGAATTCGGGCTCAGGGCACTTTGGCTTCATTGATCGTGCAACTGGAAAGTTTGAACGAGTCGCATTCTGCCCAGGATATCTTCGGGGACTTTCTTTCCATGGCGATTACGCGATTGTTGGACTTTCAAAATCACGCGAGAACAAAACATTCTCCGGTTTAGAACTCGACAACAATCTTGTCACTCACGATGCTGAGCCGCGCTGCGGACTCCATGTGATCGATCTTAAAACTGGAGACATTGTTCATTGGCTTCGTATCGACGGGGTCGTTACCGAGTTGTATGACGTGGTAAGCCTAGCTGGTGTCGTTCGCCCCCAAGCTCTTGGCTTTAAGACTGATGAGATCCGTCGTGTTCTCAGAATTGGCGCGAGCGAGATCCAGTAGATCAACTCTTAACAATCGCTTTACAAAGTCCGACATTGAGTCCTTGAGAACATCATTACGATGGCGTATGGTACGTGCGATGTTGCTTGCCATAGCAACACGCTCGTAACCTTCTTCAAAACTTAACGGAACTCATCGATGACAAAGGCTTGGAAGGTCGTTCGTACAGATCGAGAATTGGAGTTACCGGGAGTCGATCGCCGATTGCGAGAGTCAGGTGTAGAGCTGGTCTTGCTTGCAGGGGATGTATCCGAAGAAGAATTGATTCTCGCGATTGCTGATGCTGATCTATTGCTCACGTGTTATGCCAAGATCACCCGAAAGGTTATTGAAGGCGCGTCTAATTTAAAGGCAATTGTGAAGTACGGAGTCGGAATTGATGCGATTGACATTGATGCGGCTCGCGAGCGTTCCATCCCAGTCGCTAATGTTCCAGGATATGCCGAAGAGACTGTAGCAGAAGGAGCTTTCGTACTGATGATGGCTTTGGCGAAGCGTTTCAAGCTTATTCATCATGCCATGCAAACAGACGGCTGGGTTTGGCCGGAGAATCGCTGGATAGCCAACGATTTAGCAGGGAAAACGCTAGGATTGATTGGAGTCGGGCGCATTGGCCGGAGCATGGCAAGAATGGCAAGTGCCTTCAGAATGCAGGTCTTGGGATTTGACCCGCATGTCGTTGATATGCCCGCAGAACGCTACACCGATCTGACGGCGATGCTTGAGCAATGCGATTTTGTTTCGTTGCATTGCGTCCTTAACGAACAGACTCGCAAAATACTAGGAGATAAGGAATTGCGTTGCATGAAGCAAACTGCGTACCTTGTCAATGTCTCGCGTGGAGAACTCATCGATGAAGATGCGTTGCTTTGTGCACTGTGTGAAAAACGTCTAGCAGGAGCCGCACTGGACGTTTATGAAGACGAACCATTGAGAAAGCTCGGGCATCGCCTTTCGGACTTGTACTCGATGGATAACGTAATTCTTTGGCCGCATCTGACGTTCTACACAGAAGAAGCCATGCAACGACTCGAATACGAAACGCTTCAGCGATGTTTCGAAGCGTTGGAAGGAAGACTCTTAACCATAACTTCTGGCGACCCTCGTCTCATTGCACAAACTGCGGGGGTTCGATTCGATCTGGCTTAAACCGTAACCTTTGCGCAGGCCTCTTAAACTACCACCTCATAGCAAACAAGCCTGACTCAATCATTTAAATCACACCCATTTCTTAAACAAAAGTTAACCGTTCCTGCGCTAGATCTACATCTTGTACCACAATAATGTCGCCCGTTCTTAATAGACTATCCCGACCGTGGTCAGAGGCGTTCATGTTTGTCCGTAGTTTAATTTTGTTTGCTGTGTTATGCGTAACCGCCATTGGCTGCGGTAAGCCCCCGATGTTGGCAGTCAGCGGCAAGGTAACGCTTGACGGAAAGCCGGTGCCAAATTGCAAGGTTGGCTTCTTTCCAGACGCAGAATCATTCAATCCAGACATACATGGCTTTGGATTTGGGATCACCGATCCGGAAGGTCGCTTTGAGATACAACATCCCCAAGGTGATAAAGGAATTTGGCCAGGGAAATACAAGGTCACGTTCGTTGCTTGGACTGATGCAAACGGGAATCCTGTTCCCGCAGAATCGAAGCCGAGCGAAGTGGAAGGTGGCGTCAAGAATCTATTTCCTGCCTCTTATGAAGAGCCCAGCTTATCAACAGAGAAGGCCGTTGTGAAAGACGGTGAAAACATTTTTTCATTCAATATTACCTCGAAGTAGTTTTTCTTTAAAAGGATCATTTTTACTATGGAAGTTAAGAAAAGAAGACTCGCATTTACTCTTGTTGAGTTGTTAGTTGTGATTGCTATCATCGGGGTTCTAGCTGGATTGCTTTTACCAGCGGTGCAAGCTGCCCGTGAAGCCGCTCGAAGGTCTCAGTGCCAAAACAACGTTAGAAATATAATGTTGGCTACGCTCAATTTTGAAGGCTCGTACAAGGGCCTTCCGATGGGAGCTGAGTTTGGCGTGGGTACTGCATGGACCTCGCTTATCTTGCCTCAAATGGAGCAGGACAGCCTCTACCAAGTTCTTACATTTCAAGAGGACAGTAATGGCAACTATCAATGGGGACTCACTGTTCCAGGCATTCCTGGAAATACCGCTCGCACCAATCCAGCGTTTGCTTTCTTTAGAAACATCTGGGTTATGGAGCAAAAAGTTCCTTCGTTCCGATGTCCGTCCTCCATTTTTCCTGCAGAGGCGGCTGACATCTCTGGCGACAACTGGATCATCCAAAGACGAACTCCGATTAACTATTTGGGTTGTGTTTCCGGTGTACTCAAAGACGACCGTAGACCTCAGAACGTCAAGACTCCTTCGGGCTCGATCGGGAACGTCGAAGTGATTAGTGATTTGGACGGCGTGTTTATTCAAAGAATCAACCACCAACGAATTAGACGTAACTCCCAATCTGACGGATTTACCGGAGCTACCCTCGCATCTATTACTGATGGAACCTCCAACACAATCGCTATCGGAGAATGCGAACCAGATACGAACGTCGTTGCATTAATGGGCATTACTCGAGAAAATAGTGCCTCAAATTTCGGTAGGAAAGATCACTGGCCCTTTGGAAGCGACGATGTAGACACGACAGGCCAGGGTGACATGTCCGAGCACCTGGGATCAACCGGTGTTCCGATGAATCTACGTCCTGTTGCTGCGGGGACAGCTGCCTTTGCTGAGTACGAACTTAGCTTCGGAAGCAAGCACCGCGGGGGAGCCAACTTCGCGTTCTGTGACGGGTCCGTTCGGTACTTAGATGAGAATATCGATAACGTTATCTATAGCCGACTTGGATCAAGAAATAGCGGCCAAATAGTTACAGTGCCTGAGTAAATCCGACTGAAAGAAATTACGGAAATGGCTAAGCTGATATCTGCGGTTCTGATTGTCGTGACCTCTCTGATATGTGGTTCGACATCTCGTGGTCATGAGGGTCCAGATCCGAGAGCATCTTGGCTTTTTGATGCTTCTTTTTTGGACGGAGCAATTTTAAAGTCCCAGGCTGGTCCCGATTTGGAGATCATTGGAACCGCAAAGCCTGAGAAGGTTGGCAAGCTAAACTGCATGCGACTTGATGGAAACGAATCGTTCTTTTTATCCAAAGAAGAATGGAAAAAAATTCAGCCCATTCTCCCAACTGCAGCAATCACGATTTCTGCTTGGGTAAGTATTGATTCCACCTTGGACAATGGTGGAGTCATTTCCGCATTTCAAGATAATGGCAACTTCGAAAAAGGCTGGGTACTAGGTTACAACAAGAACTCATTTTCGTTTGGACTTTCGACCAAGGGAGCCGACGATGGCGACGGGAAGATGACCTATTTATCAGGCAAGACACCGATTGAATTAGGCAAATGGTACCACGTCTGCGCGATCTACGATGGGACCACCATGCAACTGTGGGTGAACGGACAACTTGATGGGGAATCATCCGAACAGAGTGGCGAAATTCTCTACCCTGAAGAAGCAAGGTTGGCTATCGGCGCCTACTTGGACACCAATGAATCGTTTCCGCTTGCAGGCCGAATCGGTCAAGTTGTTGTTTACGATCTTGCTGCTAAGCCAGCTTGGATTGCTCATGATTTCGATCACCAAAAGCATTGGGTGTCGCTTCCTGCAAAGCTTGATCCTTCGAAGGAGTTCAAGTTTCTGATTAAGCCTTATCTGCAGTTTGCAACGCAGACAAGTATCAAGGTGATGTGCGAGCTGAATCGACCATCCAAGGTTTCGGTAAAGTATGGTGAAACAAGCAAGTTCACCGACTCAGTCGTAGCCGTTAGCCAAGATAGATTGCTTCACACCGCTTCACTTGAAAATCTAAAACCTGAAACCGGTTACTACTATCAAGTCATCGTCGAAGAAGAAGGTATCGACGACCCAATCAAAGGCGAAGTGTGCTCATTTCAAACAGCGTCCTTAGCAAGCAGCCCCTTCGCTTTTGCAGTTATGGGTGACACACAAGGGAACCCTGCTGTGAACGGAAAGCTTTCTGAGTTTGCTTGGGCACTCCGCCCAAATTTCCTTGTAATACCCGGCGATCTAGTTGACGATGGTCCGGTAAAAAACCAATGGGTGAACGAGTTCTTTGCAAGCATGAATCCGTTGTTCTGTCGCGTACCGTTCTATCCAGTGCTTGGAAATCATGAGCGAAATGCTGACTTTTATTATCGCTACATGGATTTACCTGCTCCCGAATATTACTATTCGTTCCAATATGGCAACGCGATGTTCTTCATGCTCGATTCGAATAAAAAAGTCGATGAAGAAAGCGAACAGTATCAGTGGCTAGAAAAGCAGTTACAGAGCTTGCAAGAGCGCGAGAAGAACGGAACCTCCGATGTGACTTGGAAATTTGTGAGCTACCATCATCCGTCGTATTCCTCAGATGAAGATGACTACGGTAATCTCTGGAGGGGCAAGAGTACCTGGGGTGACATGCGTATTCGACCTTTGACAAAATTGTTTGATCGTTACGCAATGGACGTTGTTTGGAATGGCCATATCCATTCCTACGAACGAACTTGGCCAATTGTCAATGGTAAAGTTGCGGAAGACTCCGGAACCGTTTACATGGTTACTGGTGGTGGTGGTGGTGGGCTAGAACAAGCTGGACCGATTCGGCCTCATTTCCAAAATAACGTCCGCCGTGGACACCACTTCGTATTTGTTGCTGTCAACGGAAGTACACTCGAACTAAAGAGCTTCGATCTCGAAGGTCGACTGTTCGACACGGTTACTTTGAAGAAGCTGTCGAAGAAACAAAAATAAGCTGGTATATAAGCCTCGCAGATTTTTTCTCAAATCACTTGCTTACGCTAGGCCGCGAATGATGAAGCACGCACCATTATTTAATCATTTGACTATTGTTTCTCTCGCAACCCTCATTCTGTTAGTCAGTGTCCCTTTTGCTGGTACATCGATAGCACAGATTCCAAGCTATCGTTCTCCATCGGGTAACGAGTTTGCTCAAGTTGTACCTGGCGGCGTTACTATTCTCCCCAATGGACGATTTGTGACGCCAGTGGGTGAAAGGCTATACACGGGCGATGACCTTTGGAATGTAGTCCCAAGTCCAGACGGAAAGCTTGTGATCGGATTCTGCGACCCTGGCATGGTGATTTATCACAGGGACAACGCCACGGCGAAAAGCAACTCCTATCGTATTCCATGGAAAAATGCAGCGTTCTGCGGGATCTTTACACAGGACGGCTCAAAGCTCATTACATCCAGTGGCGACTCAGGTCACGGGATACAAGTCTTTGAAACAAGTCAATGGTATAAGCCGGCAAGTAAGCGACTTGAGCAGCTAGATCAAAAGCCTGTTCTATCGATCAAAGCACATAACGAAGCGTACATTAACGATATTGCGATTTCACCTAATGGACGATTCGTCTTCGGAGCAGACGTTGCTCGACAACGAATCGTTGTTTTTGACCTTCAAGATGAAAAAGTTGTTGCAGATATTGCAGCTGGACGTGAGCCATTTTCACTTGCACTTTCGGAAGATGGTAAGCGACTTTTCGTGGCAAACATCGGAGTTTTTGATTATTCGCTTGTACCCACCGGCAATGGCGATGAACGTGGGCTAACGACACCAGCCTTCGGGTTTCCTTCCAAAGAAGCAGAAGAGGGAGTTATCAAGGAAGGACGCAAAGTACCCGGCTTAGGCGATCCGTTGGTCCCCGATGCGCACTCAGTTTGGATGATCGATGTTGCAGATCCCGTGATGCCGGTTGTTGCAGCTAAAATCAAGACAGGTATTCTCATTCACGCACCTACCGACAGCGGCAAAGCCGTTGGTGGGAGTTCACCAAATGCGTTACTTGTCTCAGATGACACTTTGTTCGTCGCGAATGCAAACAATGACACGGTTCAATACTTAGATTCGAGAACATTAGAGATTCGAAAAACTGTTAAACTTGCCCCTGAGCCTGCCCTAGCAACATTGCGAGGTGCTATTCCATCAGGTATGGCGTTGAGCAAGAACCGAAAGAAGTTGTACGTCTGTGCTTCTGGTTTAAACGCAGTAGCTGTGATTGATGTTGCACAAGGCGTCGTAGAAGATTGGATTCCTACCGGTTGGTTTCCAACTGCATGTCGACTGTCTCCCGACCAAAACACACTCTTTATATCGTCTCAAAAAGGACTTGGACATGGACCTCGAGGAGCTAAGCACCGCCGTCCCGAAGGCGACGAAAGATTCGGTTTCCAAGAAATGCCGGGAATGATTAGCGTCGTTGATTTAACGGATCTTAAATCAGGCTTGCAAACAGTACTGAAAAACAACGGAATGATCCCAGGCGAGAAGACAACAACCCTACCAAAAGAAATTGAGTATGTTGTCTTCATAACGAAAGAGAATCATACCTTCGACGGGATCTTTGGCGGCTTGAAAGGCTCGACTAGCGAGCCGGAGTACGCGGAGTTCGGGCTCAACGGGTGGCTTGCAGAAAAGGGCAAGAAAGAGCGTATGCCGATTATGCCTAATCATATTCGACTCGCAGAAAGCTTTTGTATATCGGATAACTTCTACATGGAGCCGCAAGCATCTGGTGACGGCCATCGGTGGTTGGTGGGTGCGTATCCAAGTCTATGGACAACTCGCGTTTTTTATTCCGGATGGGGATTCAGTAAAAGCGAAACAGCGAAAGGTCGAGTGGTATCGTTCACATCCAACGGATCGCAGATCCCTGAAGATTATTTAGAGAACGGATCAATGTGGGAACATCTTTCGCGTGGCGGAATTCCATTTCGCAACTATGGCGAAGGCTTTGAACTTCCTGACAATGACGAGGGGCCGATGACGAATAGATCAGGGGCATACACCCAAGTCAACTTTCCGATGCCAAAGGTTTTATTTGACAACACGGATTTTGATTTCCCGGCTTACAACAACTACATTCCTGATATCGCGCGAGTCGATTGGTTTGTTGAAGATTTGGAAGAGTATCGAACAAAACACGAAAACAAGATTCCAAACTTCATCAACGTTACGCTTTGCAACGATCACGGTGCAGCTCCGATTCCGAAAAACGGCTTTCCGTACGTTGCGAGTTATATGGCAGACAACGATTTAGCGCTCGGAAAGATAGTCGCCTATCTATCTGCTCAGCCAGAATGGAAGAAGATGGCTATCTTCGTTACACAAGATGACTCGGGTGGAGATAACGATTCGATTGATCGACATCGTTCGTACGTGCTTTGCATCAGCCCGTGGGCAAAGCGTGGCGTTGTCACTCATGAGCATACCTCAATCGTTAGCATCACCAAGACCATTTACCGACTATTTAATTTGGGGCCAAACAACTTGTTTGACGCTACCGCGAATGACTTGTCAGATATGTTCACGTCAGAACCGGACTTCACTCCATACAAATTCGTACCAGTCGACCCACGTGTATTTAAGCCTGAAGACACGTTTGATCCAACGGATCCAAAATTTGAACGACGTCGAAAGGAAGGGCCCCTTCTTAAGATGGACGATCCAAACTTCGTAGATTGGCTACGAAACAGATAACATTTACTCTGTTTTGTATCGCTTGATAAACTCGAGTCCGCGAAAAATTTCGCCTCTGTATTTTTCCCTCGATACGTCGAGCAATTTCGCACGAAAGGACGAGTCGTAGTTTACATCGGGCTTCTTTGCATATCTCTGCATAATCGGTCCGGCTATGATCGAATGAACTTCCGCTGTCACGCCGAAATGCGAGAACGATTCTTGTAAATGCAGGTCCGGTTGCTCAAGGAATTCATCAAAATCCAGCCACTGCGTTCTATCCGGAAAAGCCTTCGCCACTTCGGTGAGAGATTCCATCTCCGAAAGCCAACTCAACGCGACACACTCGCCCGGTGATAGGCCTTCTAGTCTAACTTCGCTAAGAAAACCTTTACTTTGGAGACGCTCGAAACGGGACTTAACATTACTCGATATATCACTCATCGCCCCATCTAGCAATGCTGGTAGAAATGTTTCTGGCTTTACAAACATCAGCAAAGCTCGCGAATCAGGAGCAACCGAAAGTAGTTGTACAGCTATCTCGCTAACAAAGCTGGTCGCCTTGATGATTGCACGTTGGCTTGGATGATACGTTCGCGACCACAACCCGAGGAACGTTTTTAGTCGATCTTGAAATTTTCCTTGGCTAATCAGTCGAAGAATGGCAGGCTCTCTAACAGAAAAGCAGGACGGATGGGATCCGAGCAATCGCGATAGAAGCGTAGAACCCACATGAGAAATATGAAAAATAAAATCGCAATGTATTGGTAAGTCGGATGCAGCTACGGCAAGTTCTTGCCAAGGAACGGTCGCTTGAGGAGTGTTCGCTGAGAGCAACCGATTATCTAAAAAACTTGCTGCTTGGTAGTCCGCTTCAGAGAGACCAACGAGTTGAACAACGCGCCCTTCAGCGTCGATGTTAAGAGGAAATAGCTTTGGAGAAGCACTCAAAGCCTGTTGCAGCGTCATTCCAGTTGAATTGGTCATGCTGGCCACCAAGATGCATTGAACGCGATCGACACTCTTTCCGTATCGGAATCAGACGGATGGACAAAGTGGTAGAGCCAACTCGGGAATAGAATAAGAAGTCCAGGAACGGGACGAACATGGACTCGTTGACCGTAAGGCGTACCCGGAACATCGACCATTTCCGTAAATGGACGCGGGTCGTATAGTTCAAGCACGCCACCCATCGAGTTAGTAGTTTCCATCCCTGTTACGTAATAGCATCCCGACCAAGCACTACCAGGATGATTATGCATACGATGATAATTTCCGCGACGGCTAATGTTTCCCCAAGCACTAATTCGAAAGCTTCCACGTGGGGGAGCGGCTCGACCTGCAACCTCGGGTAATTGCCCTGTAGCTTGAACCATGCGATTGAGCCCCTCGGAAATCCAGCTTTTAAGTAGCCTTACTTCTTCATGTGGCCATTCAAGTAAATCTCCTGAGGAATGCCAGCCGCCGACATTTGCATAATCGTTTGAAGGTGATTTCGCCTCGCGATCTAGTAGTATCGCAAGCAATGCCGCGTTAGCAGCTTCCGTATCTGATATCTGGAACCGCCCGATAAGCGTCGGAAATGCTAAAGCGATTTGCTGATTCATTGTCGATGCTGCAGGAGCGGTCATGATAAGCAATTCGTTCGATTGGAGAATAACAGGTGCGAATACTAAGCACATCGAATTGTAGCGAGTTCTAGAAAACTTGCCTTGGCCGTATCTTCGTGTTTTATCCAACTTCGATTTTGGGTAGCTGGATTCGTAAGAATTCAGAAGTCGTTCGAGAAATTAGAGCATGCCGAAGGCTTCAGATGTCTTACGACATCTGCTACGGGGATGAGAAATGTCGCTCTTCTCACAGAACGAAAGATTCTCGAAACCTTCTTCAATCATTCATTATTCGTTAACAATTAAGCGATGTAGGCTCAGCTATCTTTATGAGTGTGTCTAGCAGTAGCGAAGCCTTCGGTATCTCTTTAGTGTTATCCAAATCGCATGGAACTTTCTCGTATTCTCAATGTCCACAGATAAAACTTACGATCTCCGAGGAACTCAAGCGTGGTCGACGATGTTTTTTACGCGTCGTTGGGATGCCATGTCAATCGACGGTGTAAATTTGTTAGCTTATTTGAAGCGTTTAAAAGACAGCCAGAAGCAAGCGGTTGAAAGTGGAGTTGCTGTCGGTGCAAAATCAGCTCATGGGCTATATGAGAGTAATTTCGATTTATTTTTACAGAACGAAGAAAGTCTTCAGAGACTTGTGAAGTTCATCGAGTCGACGCTTGCGACAGCTATTTGCATTGCGAATGATCAAGAAGCAAGTCCGCAAGATATTCAAATTCAATTCGTCGATAGCTGGTACCACATCACCAATGAAGGTGGCTTTCACGATGCGCACGTTCATCACGGGTGCTCATGGTGTGGGATTTTTTATCTTGAAACAGGTGCAAGCGGACAAAGGGTTGGTCAGTCTGCACCTAATGGCGGAAGTCGCTTTTATTGCCCACATAATTTAGGTGGTGGCTACCGCGATTTTGGCAATAAATACTTGTCCGCATCACTCGACCCACCTATCGAAAATGGATTGCTTTTGTTGTTTCCTTCGTTTCTTATGCATAGTGGCCTACCCTATCAAGGTGAGACAGATCGAGCAGTTATTGCTTTCAACGCCCAAGCTCATTTGAAGACTGGTTCGTTATCAGCTAGTCGACTCGCTGAGCGAACACGCATAGGCTCTTAAGTGTCAGCCGAACGTGCCAACTTCGTTATTTCTTTACGACACATTAACGATTTCTTCTCTATTAAGGCACATAAGTCTTAACGAGTGTACGGACAATGCTTACTAATCGGATTGCGTAATTTGGGCATAGTACCAAATTGATCGATATCGAGAGAAGTTTATTTGCCTTGTGCGATTTGTCCTTTCATCGAACACTATTTTGGAGAAACGTTGATGTCATTTTCTGGAAGTCGAACACTGAAGTCTTTCGCCAAGTCGGCACAACGCCTTCTTGGTAAGCGTAGGAGAACTGAAGCTCGACGGTTGCAAGCTAGAAGAAGATTTCTTGAGCAACTCGAACCGCGTAATTTGATGGCGGTTGACATTGTAAGCCTAAGCCCTGCGGACAATTCCATTAATTGGCCATTGAATACAGACCTCCAAGTTGTCTTCAGCCAACCGGTTGTCAAAGGACAGGGGGCTATTCACGTTGTTAATCAAGCGACGGGAACACTCGGAATCGCGGTCGACGTGAACTCGCCAAGTGTTTCGATTTCGGGAAGCACCGTAACAGTGGATCTTCCTTCTGACTTGCTCGCTAACACAGCTTACACCGTATTCATCGATAACGGAGCGTTCCTCGATACAACTGGCGGGCCGACTGTCAAAACAGCAGGCGCGACGACACTGGTACAGGACTTTGAATTCATTCCTCTGAGTCCGTTCACACTTCCAATTCCAGCAGATAGGGGCGATGGAACCGACTTCTCGTTGACTCCGCCGCTCAATTGGACCGTAGACAATACGCAACTCCCAACCGGCGGTCTTGAGCCATACCGCGGATGGAGTGTTATCGATAAGAATTCTTGGATTCGCGAAGCCGGCGGCCAATCTCGTGATGCTTTCACTAGAGGTGTTGGTTCTGTTGGTCTAGGTGACCCAGATCAGTTTGACGATGCCGCTAACGGAGGTCCGTTCAATAGTAAATTCATCTCGCGTCCAATCAAGCTTGAGGGTGTCACTCCGGGATCAGTAGTTCTTGAGTTTGACTCGAGCTTCCGACCAGAATTCTCCCAAGTAGGAACGTTAGAAGTACGATTTGATGGCGGTGCGTGGGAAAACCTACTAACTCTTAACCCATCCAACACAAGCAATGATGGACCTTCCCCAACTGTAAATCCTGTCAACCTAAACGAACGACTCGTGACGGGTACGAACACTGGGGTTAGCACCGGTGGCTTGGATAACGGCAAGGGCAACGTTCCAATCCGAAATATTCAGAACCCAGCTAATGCCGCCACGATGGAACTTCGTTGGAGTGTTACAGGTGGTAATACATGGTGGTGGGCGATCGACAACGTCAAGGTAAGTGCGGAAGTAGTGGGTGTTCCATTCTTGGGAATCACCAACGCAACCACTTGGAATTTGGACATTCCAACACTAACCGTTGGTATCAACCAAATCGCCATGAGTGAAAATGGCGGATCAGCCGTTGGCACGGTCACTCGAAATGGATCCATAGGCAATTGGGCAGATCCTCTTGTAGTTACGCTTGCCAATAGCGATACGACGGAAGCCACAATTCCTGCGACCGTAACGATTCCAGCCAACCAAGCGTCGGTTACGTTCGCTATTGCCGCAGTTGATGACGCGATCAGCGATCGAAAGCAAACGGTAACAATCACCGCTGATGCTCCTACATTCGTTCAAGGCGTTCGTTCGATCGACGTTCTAGACGATGAGGGACCTAAGATTGTCACAGTGACACCGGCTGATAACTCTACCAATGTCGATTACCAAAGCAATTTGGTAATTAACTTTGACTCTCCAGTTCGAAAAGGTAACGGCCTGATCAGTATTCTTCGATCAAGCGATAGCACGCTAATCGAAAGCATCAACGTTAACGATTCGAATCCTGCAATCGTCGTGGTCTCGGGCAGCACAGTTACCGTTAACCCTCGGGGTAATTTGCCTGGAGTTACCGAGTTTTACGTTTTGGTCGACGAAGGTGCATTTGTCGATCTATCCTCGACACCGACAGCTGGTGCGATTCTTCTTCAGCAAAGTTTCGACCGGATTGTTACAGGTACGACTCCTCCCACTGGATTCAATGTCACTCCTGGTGGAGGATGGAGCTTCATTAGCAAGGCTAACTTCATTGCTAACGGCGGGACAGCGAACTTCACTTCCGGTCAAGGAACAGTCGCAGTTACATCAGCACAAGATTCATTCCTTCAGACCACCCCAATTAATCTGACTGGTATGGAAGAGGGCTCGGTTGTTTTGGAATTTGATGCAGCCTATCGCGGAGGGCTTCCGAAGCTTGGAACTATCGACGTTTCGTACGATGGTGGTCTCAGCTGGATCGGAATCGCTCAATTCAGTGGCAACGTTGACAACACTCGAGTTGTTATTTCGAGCACCGGTGTTACCGGAGCGACAGCTCTCACTCCGTTCAGCAATCCAACTTCTGGATCGATGGTATTCCGATTCGGGCAGCAATTCAACGCTGGCGGTTACTTGGCAATCGACAACCTACAAATCAAGGGTGGGGTCGTTGGTCTTCCTTTCCAAGGCGTTGTGATTCCTACCGATTGGAGTTTCACTACTGCAGTTGCTCCAACGTTGACATTGACGATAAATCAAACAACGATCAATGAGAACGGCGGAACCGCGATTGGGACCGTAACTCGAAACATCAGCGACCCTTTGACTCCAGCCCTTGTGGTAACCTTGGTCAACGGTGATCCTACCGAAGTTTCGATTCCTGCAACGGTAACGATTCCTGCTGGTCAGGCATCGGTAACATTCACCATCAACGCGGTGAATGACACTGAGGGTGATGGATTGCAAACGGCGGTAATCACTCCTGTTGTAGTCGACTATTTCTCAGTTCCAGCATCGATTAATGTTGCTGATGATGACTTCCCTAAGGTTGTCACCTTTAGCCCAGCGGATAACTCGACGGCTGTTCCTGTAAACGCAAATCTAGTTGTCACTTTCGACCAGCAAATCAAGAAGGGTAACGGATTCGTTCACATCATCCGAACATCTGATGGTAAGGCTGCTCAAAGCATCGACATTCAGTCGCCAGCGGTTACGATTTCGGGCAGCACCGTTACGATCAATCCATCCGCTGATCTACGTGGATTGACCGATTATTACGTTTCGTTCGAACGAGGTGCGATCCTTAACACAGTAGCGGCAACCCAGATCGGTGGATCGCTGTTAACACAAGACTTCGAACTGCTACCCCTCGGGCCAGCCGTTTTCGAAACCGTTGGGCTCACGCCGAATGGAAAGGATTTTACAATTACCCCTCCATCAGGCTTCCAAGTAGACAACACCTTGTTGCCAGCTGGTGGTGTTCCTGAGTGGAATGGTTGGACGTTTGCTGAAAAGTCGTTCTGGAGTACCCAGGGCGGTCAGAACCGTGCACTCTTTACCCGTGGACAAGGAACAATCGCAGTTGGCGATGTTGACGAGTGGGATGATACGGTCACGTTCAACAATGGCTTTAATGGTTCTATCCTAACGAGCCCAATTAATCTTACGGGCGTCGCAGCAGGTACTGCTGTTCTCTCGTTCGATTCTAGCTTCCGTCCTGAGGATAGCCAAATTGGTAAACTAGATGTCACTTATGACGGTGGTGCGACTTGGGAAAATCTTTTGACCTTGGATCCAAGCAACACGTCAAACGCAACGAACGCAAGTAACATTAACGAACGCCGAACGATCGCTTTACCTTCTCAACCTTCTTCTGGAATTATGCAATTCCGATGGAATGTCCAAGGTGCGAACGATTGGTGGTGGGCGATCGATAACATCAACGTTATCGGTGATACGAGCGGCCTTGCCTATCCAGGTATTGCTAACACGGAAGCCACCGTTTGGAACTTCACAACAGCAGACGTTCCTGTAAGTCTCTCTGTTGCTCCTACACCTATTGCTGAGAATGGCGGAACTGCGGTAGTAACAGTTACTCGAAATTTGGGAACGACCGGTGACTTGGTCGTGAATTTGGCGAGTGGCGATACTTCCATCGCGACCGTTCCTCAAACCGTGACAATTCTCGACGGACAAGCGTCGGCAACATTCAATGTAACTGCCGTCAACAATGCAGTAGCACATGGTATTAGAAATGTAACGATTTCTGCCGCCACTGCTGGCTTCAACAGCACTTCTGCGGTTGTCTCTGTCGCTGATGACGAGATAGCTGACGTGGTCATTACCGAGATCATGTACGCGCCGGCTGGCGGAGCTCCAGTAAATGGCACTACAAACACTAATGCAACCAAGCGAGAGTGGATCGAAGTTGTCAACCGAGGAACAGCCACCGCTGATTTGAGTGGTTGGTCATTCGATGACGAAGACGTTACCAATTGGGGTAAGATTCCTAATGGAACGACTTTGGCTCCAGGACAAGTTGGTGTCTTCTACAATGGTCCGGCTGGTGGAGCGACGGTTACCCAGTTCCGAAATGCATGGAACGTTCCAGCCAATGCGATAGTGGTTGGTGTATTCTGGGGCGATCTAGCTAACACCCCTGCAGCAGTGGCTCCAATCAACGAAAACATTTTGCTTCGTGATTCAAGCAACGCAACGATCGATACAGTCAACTATGACGACATCGCTCCTTGGCCAGCGAACGTATTTTCTACCGTAGCGGGTGCTGCATTTGCTAGTAGCATTTACTTAACGAGTGTCGCATCGGACAACAATATTGGTGCTAGCTGGGCTGCTTCAGTAGTCGGCGTAGCTGGGGCGATCAACCCAGTTCCCGTAGTAACTGGTGTAGATGCCTTAGGAAACCCAGTTTCCGCAGCTGTCTACGCAGTAACAGACCGCGGTTCACCAGGTGCGTTGCCTTTAACAGCACCAACGATTTCCAATATCGGCGATCAAACGACTGCGTTCCAAACTCCAACGGCAGCGATTCCGGTAACGGTCTTCGACGCAGAGACGGCTCTCAACGATCTCGTACTTTCGGTGACATCGTCCTCGAATACAGCGTTGGTTCCTGTAGCGAACGTGACCTTCGGCGGGACCGGTGGAAACCGAACGCTGGTAGTGACTCCTGCAAGCGGCCAGTCCGGCACATCTATCATCGTAATTCGCGTAACAGATGGAAGCGGTGCTTTCTCGGAAGTCTTCTTCACTCTCACTGTTCAGCCAGCCGCCACGGCAGCTTCGGTTGTTGGTCGAAATGTGTTCTACAACAACGCTGGAGCAGTCTTCGGAACCAACGGCGCTAATGCAACTGATCCGCTTGTAAATCCTGTCCTTGCAATCGATCCGACCAAGTCGGCTCTATTGCCTGGCGGAACCGCAGGGGTAGCCAACTTCACGAACTACTCTCGTGGAATCAACGGTTTGGTTATCGACATTACCAACCCAGCGAACTTAGCAGCAATCGACGCGAGCAGCTTCCAGTTTGCAACATGGAGTACCTTCCCAGATGCAACACCCAACTTTGTGACCATCACCCCCACAGTAACCGTTTCGACGTTTGCCACGGGTGGCCAAGGTGGTTCGGCTCGAGTTAAACTAACATTCCCGGACCGAGCAATTGAAAACGCTTGGCTTCGAGTAACTGTCCTGGCAAATCCGCTAACCACTGGTTTGACTGCGAATGACGTCTTCTACTTTGGCAACGCACGATTCGACGTGAATTCAACTAACGCAACCGTACAAGTTGGAACCAACATTCTGGACACGAATCAAGTTCGCGGTCAAAATGGACAGAATAGCGGGATCGTTAGCAATGTCTTTGACGTAGATCGCTCTGGAGCGGTAAACGTTTTGGACACGAATGCGACGCGTGGTGGTACTAACGTAAATAGCCTTCGATTTTTCAACGCACCCGCTAGCTTGCAACTAGCCAGATCCGCATCATTGGGAACACCAGCGATTCTATCGCAAGGCGTTGTCAAAAAGACGCTGATCGACGCAACTGATGATTTCTTCTCGCAATTCTAATGAGTTTCGAGCTGTTTGTATGGAAGGTCCATCCAGAGCGTTCTGGATGGACAATATAAGTTTCTAGTTATTGGAGAAGTTTGTTTATGAAAAAAGTAATTCTTGCTGCCATGATGCTTGTGGTAGCAGCCAGCTCGCAAAGTTATGCAGCTTTGGTGACCGTCATCGGATCGACATCGGTCGAACAAGGCTCGTCTGGCGGGTTCTTTAATGTTCCGATTACGGTCAGCTCGAACTCGGGTCCACAATTTGTTGGGGCTTATTTGGTTGATTTCTCTGTTGCGGGTTCACCTGCTAACAGCCTTCGCGTTTTCACCCCGGCTGAATCGAACGGCACTCTGTTCAATGCGCCAGGCCAAGCAGGAACTGGCGGATTTTTCAATGATCCAAATTCCACCTTCTACAGATCGAATGGTTCGACTGCTAACCTGTCGATCCTTGCGTTAACCGAGACTAGCTTTTCGGTTAATACTCCTAACACTTTGGCATTTTTGCCAGTTAGTACCAACCTAGCTCCTGGAGTTTATACGCTAACAGGAAGTGCACTTGGAATCCAAGATGGTGGTGGCAATGAAATTGGTTTACCAATTACTTCCGGCACCTTCACAGTGGTTGCCGCTGTTCCTGAGCCAAGCACATTCGCGTTGCTAGCAGTTGTTGGACTATCGGGAGTTGCAGCTCGCCGATTTCGAAGCAGCAAAAAGGTAGCTACTGTTTAGTCCACGCCGATGAGCGATTAGGATTTCCTAAAGACGGGCTATGGTTGAGAAATCATAGCCCGTCTTTTTTTGCTGGTGTTTCAAATTCGTAGTTAAGCGGCCTTGCGGCTTTGATAATCTCCATTGGAGTCGTCGAAGCTTTCGTTTTCGATTTCTTCAAATCGTACCGCTACTTGTCGGGATACACCGCTCTCCTGCATCGTAACACCGTAGATTGTGTTGGCAGCAGTCATCGTCTTTTTGCTGTGAGAGACGACTACGAACTTTGTCATGTGTAAAAAGTCAGTCAAAACCGCAACGAACCGGCCGATGTTTGCTTCATCGAATGGGGCATCCACTTCGTCGAGAATACAGAATGGACTTGGTTTGAATTGGAAGATGGCCATGATCAAAGCGACCGCAGTGAGTGCCTTTTCCCCGCCGCTAAGAAGCGAATTGGAGAGTGCTGTTTTCCCGGGTGGCGTTGCGACAATCTCGACACCTGCCTCCATCACATCGTCGCCCGCCTCGAGAACCAAATCCGCCGATCCGCCTCCGAACGAACGGCGATAAAGCGTTTGAAAGTTGGTGCGGATCGCGTCGAGTGTTTCCGTGAATAGCTTCTTTGAATCGTTGTCTATCCTTTCGATTATCTTTCGCAAGTTTTCTTTGCTCGTCACCAAATCCGTATAGTGTTCATGAAGAACATCGTATCGAGCTTGTAAAGAATCGAGCTCAGCCAACGCTTCCATGTTCACCGCACCGACCGAGGCAATACTCGCGCGAAGCTGATTTAACTCCGAATCCAAACTTTCAAGATCCATTGGTTCGTCATCTGAGTCAACCGCATCAGCTTTTGAGATATCAATCTCGTAGTCCTTCAAGTAATGCGCGAAGAGTTGATCAATCGCATCGCCGCAGCGAGAAATCTCCTGTGACAGCGACTCTTGTCTTTCGAGCGACTTATCCACTTGACGTTGACACTGCTCAAGTTGCTTAACACACAACATTCGCTCAACGCGAAATGATTCCAGTACGGCTTGGTCTGCGGCGAGCTGCTGATGAGTCGTCTTCGACTGCGATACGAGCGACCCAAGTTCCGTGTCGGCCTGAGCGGATTGATCGATCGTCGCAATAAGCCGAGCGTCGGTAATCGCAATTGATTCAACAGTTTGCGATACCAACTCCTGGCGTTCAGAGGCGTCGCGATTCAGCTGATCCAGTGTCGCGCATAACCCTTCTAATCTTTGATCCAGCTTCGCCAACTGGATTCTTTCGTTCGTGATCACTTCTTGCAGTTCGCTACGCTGACTTTCTAGAGATTTCAATACGGATTCAATATCGAGCAGCCTAGTCTCAAGCTCAAGAACCTCCTTATCACATCGATTCAGGAATTCCGTTGCCTCTGCGACTGCATTCTGACTTAAAACCTTTTTTTCCAGAGTAGTCGTAAGCGACTCTTTCAGACCGACGCGTTGAAGCAACAACAAATCCATGGTTGCTGTCTCCGATGCAATCTTTGCCGTAGCGTTCGATAGTTGCTGGTTTGCGTCGCGAGTAAGTTCGTTGCGTTGGCGAAGAACTGCTTGCTGCGATGCGATAGACAGCTGCACAGCGGCGAGACTATTTGCGTTTTCGACTATCGATTGCTCCAGTTCAACAATTTGTTCGCGTGCGGACGTCATCTCGCTGCGTCGTGAAACTAACCCAAGTGCCGTCTGAAGTGATCCAATCGAAACCGTTCCATCCGCATCGATTTTTTCACATTCAGCTGTGACAAAGCTAAGCCCGGCACCTCGGAGATGGCTAAGATCAATGGCCGTTGCTAAGGTATCAACAAGCCAAGTGTTACCTAGTAAGAACTGGAGAAGCAGAGCATACTCAGGCTTGGTGTGAACGAGGCGATCCGCTCGTCCGAGCACTCCTCGCAAACCGTCTAATTGAATTCGATCTCCACCACGACGACTTGGTAATCGGTCCATCCTAAGCATCGAAATGCGACCGCCTAGTTGCACTGCGCCGTCGCGGACCAATTCAACTATTGTTCCATCAGTTAAAACGACAGTTTCCGCTTTCTGCCCAAGGGCTACGTCAATCAACGGTGCCAAATGTACGTCGATTTCAATTAAATCTGCTACAAGTCCGTGAACCGAATTCCAAGGTGC
Organism: Planctomycetota bacterium; assembly: GCA_026692865.1. Taxonomy (GTDB): domain Bacteria; phylum Planctomycetota; class Planctomycetia; order Pirellulales; family Pirellulaceae; genus JAIYDQ01. The sequence continues at coordinate 501,320 of JAPLNI010000058.1, read as the reverse complement.
ATGTGGTTGCTCTTTTGCCAATTCCAATAATCTTTTTGCACCTCGTCCAACTCCTTCTTGCTGCTCGTCGAGTTGTTGCAGGAGAAGCAGTCGCTCATGAGTTCCGTGCAGGCGTCCCTGATCACTAATAGATTTTTCTTGGACCGCTGCGAGTTGCTTCTGAATGAACTCCAGTTCGTGCTGCGTTGCCACATAACTTTCTTCGGCATCAACCGCTAATTGCTGGCAACCAACTAGCTTAGCCTTGCTTTGCTCTAAAAGCTCCACCTGCTGTTCAATGGATATTTCAATGGAATCGATTTGCGACTGATACTCAGAAATTGATTGCTCGAATTGCTCGAGCTTCCCATTTTCGATTGCTATTTGAGACTGATGCTGCTGGATATTCTTTGACAAATGAACGAGATTCGTGCGTAACAAATCCGCTTGCGAGGAATAATCGTGAAATTGTTCATCAACGACACCACGATTGTGATCTAGTTCGCCAACTCGTTGCTCTTGATCGAGTCGTGTTGCGTTGAGAAGCTTGACTTCCTCGCGGCGTTCTACGATTTGTTCTGTCGTTAAATCAACACGTTGCTCAAGCGACTCTAGTCGACTAATTGCCAGCCCCTTCTCGGCGGTCAATTCAACAATTCGTGTTTGAAACGAAGAGCGTGAGCTTTCAAGGCTCGCAATACGTTCTCGCTGGACTTGATAGGCCTCTTGCTGTTGTTCAAGTGTTTTCTGTGCAGTCGCAATCTTTCGATCTTGCTGCTCAAGATCGTTCTTGGAAGCCCTAGCTTGGTCCTCCAGTGACGGAAGCGATTCCTTTAGTGCGTTAGCGTCACTTTGAAGTTTCGTCGACTGAGCAATTAGTGCCTGGTGCTGTGCAATACCTTCGCGATACCGGAGCTTTGACATTCGTTGAGTCATCTCGCGATACTGAGCCGCTTTCGTTGCTTGACTCTTGAGATTCGTAAGCCGACCATGCACTTCGTCTACGATGTCCTTCAGACGAACGAGGTTCTGGTCTACTCGAGAGAGCCGGCGTTCAGTTTCAACTTTTTTGGCTTTGAACCGCGATATGCCTGCGGCTTCTTCGAAGATCGCGCGACGATCCTTAGGGGAAGCCTGCAACATGCGATCGACTTTTCCTTGCTCGATCAAACTATATGCATCGACACCAACCCCCGAACCGCGAAACAAGTCCTTGACATCTTTCAAGCGACATGGCTGCCGGTTGATCAGGTATTCACTTTCGCCGCTACGATAAACCCGCCGTGTGACATGGATCTCGTCGGAGTCAACTTCTAGCTTCCGCTGCGAGTTGTCGAGAATCAGCGTTGCCTCTGCAGAATTTGATGGCTTTCTACCGCCTGCTGCAGAGCCTTTGAATATCACATCAGCCATGTCATCGCCGCGAAGGCTTTTGGCACTCTGGGTTCCAAGGACCCATTTAATCGCATCTACGATGTTTGACTTCCCAGAGCCGTTAGGTCCTACGACCACGGTAATTCCATCGGGAAAATCGAATCGTGTTTTGTCTGCAAAACTCTTAAAGCCTGCAAGCTCCAATGCCTTGAGCATGATAGTCCGTTTCGACGTCCAGTGTCTGATTTCGAGTGCCAGCTAGAGATTGATTTGTACGAATTTTTGAACCAAACTCCAACACCAAAAAACAAAGATAAAGAATACTTTGCCACCAATCGAAACCCACACGATTCAAGATAAAAACTGATATGGCATTCGCTACGAATATTCTCTATACCAGTTGAATTGATCGGAAGAGAAAAACACTGGGTCTTCAATGGATGGGGGGCCAATTCCGATTCTGGGTAGCAAATGGTCAAGGAGGACCACAGTGCAAACCATAAAAACAGCTGTTGTTGTTGTCTTGTTATTAGTCGTGCTCTACGGTGCGTACATCGCAATAAACGGTGGCACCACAGACCTTCCACCTGAGCTTCAAGCGATGCTTGATAGCGAGGCGAACCTAGACGTCGATGTCTCGGCACCGGGATCGTCTCCATTCTCGGCTTCGGCGAATTCTGATTCTTTCTCAAGCGGCTTCTCCGGGAACGCTGGTCTTAAGCCATCCGCTGCTCCATCGTTCCCAGGACCTTCTCCAACTTTTGGAGCACCTATCAGCACCAATTCCACTTCAAGTAGTGGATCGCTTGCACCCCCTCAACTAACAACCTTGCCAAGCATCAAGCCACTTGAAGTTACTCCTCCTCAAGCACCCAAGACAACCGACAGCGCGGCACCGTTCGGGCTCAACACAACAAGCAACCCAGCGAAACCTCCCGTCGAACTCAATTCTCCTCCAACTTTTGCAATGCCTGTAAAAACGGTTGCCAATGACAATCAGTTTGCCGAAAGCACACTACCATCCATCGGTAGCGATACTCCCGCGAATACAACTCCATCTGAAATTGCACAGCCAAGCAAATCAACACTCACCGGTCGGTCCTATGAGACAGCAAAGCAAACTGCCTTGGAGCAGATCAACCGTAGCGAAATTAAAGAAGCTCTCGCAACTTTGAGTGTCTTTTACGGCTCGCCTGAATTGAGCGAAGCACAAACCCGCGACTTAATTGATCTTCTTGATTCGCTTGCCGGTGAGACAATCTATTCTCGTCGCCACCTGCTTGACACGCCCTACGTCCTTGGACCTGGTGAAACCATTGAGATGGTTGCAAAACGCTTCGAAATTCCGACCGAACTCCTCGCAAGGATCAACGCGATAGAAGTCACCAGCAGCATTACCCCCGGCACGAAACTTAAAGTATTCCAAGGTCCATTCCGTGCTGAAGTTGACATAAAGAAGAACGAAATGACAGTTTTCCTTGGCGAGCTCTATGCAGGTCGATTCCCGATATCTGCAGGTGCCGACCCAGTACCTAAAGAAGGAGTCTTCCAAGTTCTTGATAAACAACGTAATCGCAACTATTACGGTTTGGGCGGAACTCAAATTGATGGTCAAGATCCTCGCAACCCCTACGGTGGCTGGTGGATCGATCTCGGTCAGGACGTCAGCATTCACGGTACAGCCACAAGTGGTGGTGCAGAGAACGCGAAGCTTGGTTGTATCAGCCTCTCACCACTCGATGCTGGCGATGTGTTCTCAATGCTTAGCCGTGGTTCGCAAGTAACAATCAAACGATAGGACTTCATAGTGGACTATCCGAGAGCAAAGTCTTTGGGATAATACCGCAACTATGAATTACTCAAAGCAGATATTGATTGAAATTGTTCGGCAACATGCACTTCGATTCGGGGACTTCACTCTCGCAAGCGGTAAAAAGGCCTCGTACTACCTTGACTGCCGGCACGTGACTCTACATCCGCAAGGCATCAATCAAATTGCTTGTGGAATGCTCGATTCAATCAGCATCGAGTACGCCGATTCCTTCCCAGATTGCGTTGGAGGAATGGCTATCGGTGCCGATCCCATTACAGCCGGAGTCGTCACCATCGCTGGCCAAAGAGGCTTGAATACCCTTGGATTCATGGTTCGCAAAGAAGCCAAACAACATGGCATGGGTCGCTTGGTAGAAGGACCAGTCCAAGCGGGAATGAAAGCCATCATCATAGAAGATGTCGTCACCAGCGGAGGCAGCGCACTCCAAGCCGTCAAGGCAGCAAAAGATTTCGGACTTGAAGTGTTGGGGGTCGTCGCCGTGATTGATCGCTTGGAAGGTGGACGAGCAGCGTTCGACGCCGCCGGACTAAAACTTACGACGTTGCTGACGATAGAAGACTTCGGCATTCCAAGGCCATCTTAGGTAGAAAATGGAAACAAGCTTACATCGAACACTGAAGGCTCATTATGCGGCCGACGAATCCCAGATCGAAGTTCGTGTAGGTACCTTTCGCATCGATGCCATTGATGATTGCGGAAGACTAGTCGAAGTCCAACATGCTGGGCTGGGGGCAATTCGAAACAAGGTCGCAAAGCTTCTAGAGGATCACTCGGTCCGAGTCGTGAAACCGATTGTCGCCAACAAGTGGATTCATACGCTGGACGACAAGTCACTGAAGGTTGCTCGGAAACGCCGCAGCCCTAAAAGCAGTTCTCATCTAGATATCTTCGCGAGTCTTCTTCATTTCACGCAAGTCTTCCCCCATCCGCGGATGACCTTGGAAGTACCACTTCTGGACATTATTGAAACACGCGTTCCCCATAAAAAGCGCCGCGTACGAGCCAAGCAATACCGCGTACTTGATCAAATAGTTCTCTCGATCCATGATGAGCTTGTCTTTCAAGGCATCGACGATCTTTGGCGCATGGTATCGATGCAACCGACGTTTGATCCTAAGATTTCGATTCAGCAACCGACTGTTAAACGAACGAAACGCAAACGAGAAACGCCAATTGTTTTTGATACAGCAATTCTCGCACAGTGGCTGGATCGGCCAAGATGGTTCGCTCAGCAAGTCGCGTATGTTCTTGATCGTTGTGGTGTTACGTCCGAGGTTGGAAAATTGGGCAACTCTAAACTGTATCAATTGGATAAGCGACTTTGCAATTTCGATGGTCATCCCGAGGGAGCAGCAGCTTAAGCTGACTGGATTCCTATGCAATCGACCGCAACAATTCAGCTTGATCTCGTGAAAAGCACTGAGCCGATGGCGCTAGCCACGGGTTCCGACGTCGCCAAAATTTGCAAGCTAGATCTCATGGCCACCCGCTACAACTCAAGAAAAACAGCAACTTCATCAAGCCAGATTAAACGGCTGATTTGTGCGAAATCTATCGTGAAAATAATGACTTGTCTGATGGCCGCAGCTGCATTTTTTTCGGTAGGCTGCAGTCCTAGCGGGCCTAAGACTTACCAAGTTCAAGGACGCGTTGTTACCGAGTCTGGAAAACCTGTCGAAATGGGTAGCGTTGAGTTTCGCTCGGAAGGTAATGACTCGCGGGTAATCGCTCGAGGAAAAATTAAAACAGACGGTTCATTTTCGCTTAGCACATTTTCTATCGACGACGGAGCCATTGCTGGTCGGCATGATGTGATTGTCCAGCAAATGATCATTGCGGAAGGGTTTGGTAAATCACACGAGCATGGCCCAAGAGTCCCTGCTTCTTACTCGGATTATGGCAGCTCAGGACTTACAGCCGACGTTAAAAAAAGTGATGAAAACTTTTTCACTTTAATGATTCGTAATTCACCTTGATGACAACTTAAGAATTACCCACATCCAGAATTTCAGTCATCGAAGAAAACCGATTCGACTTGCGAATTGGCTCGATTCGTCAGCTGACCTAGCGAAACGGTGTCCATTGATGTGGAGAATGATTTTACGCTTCCATCAAGTAAGACAAACTGAGAACTTCCTACATGCCATGACCCGAAGGCATAGAATGTCGAAGCGTTGTCAAATGGGCCCTGTGCAATCGGCAATCCGGGACCAGCCAATCGCATGCTAGCAGGCAAATGATCGCCGTCGTACATCGGGCTGTCTTCTGGGAATTTGAGTAATTGCGCTGCGGGGACATGCTTCTCACCAATGAGTATCGTGTTGCTTGTTCCGTCGACAGCATTAATCATTCGCAGCTTATCGCTCCAATCAAATGGCTTGCCATCGCGACATGCCGCACGCGACGTAATCAGCACGCCGGTCCCATTCCCACCGAAATAAAAGTCCGTTTCAAGTCCATTGGAACCGGGAGACAAATCACCGTGGTTACCAGCGTAGTCACTGACAAGTCCGGTCACGTTCACCGTAATCGTCCCACCAGGCAATGGGCATCCGCATGGCAATCGACCGCCGCCACCTGCGGTTGACATTGGTCGCAATCCAAGCGTCTGCGACGAGCTCCTCCGTGAAGGACAACCAAATAGCGAAATAGGAGTCGTACGCGCTTTGTCTGACTGGTGATACCACGGATCGAACGGTTCCCATTCAGAACGAAGCGAAAACTGCTCAATGAATGGCAAAATATGAACTGGCCAAGTAGGTTCCTCGCCACCGCAAGAAACATCCGCATCGTCACCAGGTTTGGGTGCAATTCGTCCAGGAGGAAAAACACCATAGGTGTCATGGAAAAGCAGCGTCGCCAATCCAAGTTGCCGAAGATTATTGGCACAATGCATTCGACGCGAAGCCTCACGCGCTTGCTGAATCGCCGGAAGGATCAGACCAGCGAGCACGCCAATGATCGAGACTGCAACCAAAAGCTCGACGAGTGTAAAAGCATTCCTAGAACTTGAATTAGTTCGCATAACGACATCTTGATAACTTGCCAGAGTATTAGTATTCAGGAGCATTTATCCAACAAAATCGGCAGTCCCAATACATAATTGTATCCTCAAATCTAGAAAATACATCCAGAAATCCACTGGAGCGAAATAGGGGCCGAGTCTCTTAAAAGTGAAAACGCAAAAAATAGCTGGAACCCAATACGCCGGCGCATGATTACGCGCTGTGATTGATTTTCATCGAACTTAAGCCTGATTTCCGAAGTGGATAACTGTGGCGTGGCTCGGAGAGACTGATGGAAGGGCAAGTATGCAGTTGGCGGAGGATTTGTCGGTCGCTGCGACCGATTGCTCGTGGCAATAATGATGGAAAGCGGCTGGGAACCGGTTGGTTCGACTGCGTAGGCGAATGTTCGGCGTTCGATACTTAATTGTTACTGAAGATCGTTGACTGATGATCTTGTCAGTGAGCGAGCACGGCCTCTTGAATGATCGTTGATTTGGTGGGACACAGATTCCAACGAAGAGACGGAGCATTATCTGTGCGGATCTTTAATCAGTCTCTTCCGCGTCCGCCCCCCGCTTTCAATCTGGACAAAGAACTAGAATCTACCAATCATTACTGATGAAGTTGCGTGCATTCGGCGAGTAATGATTGAGCGGTTATTCGATCTTGGACTAAAGCGGGGTCGGGGTGGGATGTTTCAAGACGTGCATCGAGTTCTTCAAGGGCTTTGCGCAGTTCTTCATGTGCTTTATGAGAATCGCCGCGTAGCATGAGAACCTTACCAGAACGAATTCGCCAACTGCTTTTCAAACGATTTTCGACAAGCTCTTCTTCTATGATCATCGATGCTTGCTCGAGATACGAATTTCCAGCGGATAAACTATCGATAGGTGAATCATCAGAACGCTTTTTCTTTACAACTGCTAAATAGGAATCACAAAGCGTTTTGCGAACTACGGGACTTTGAGTTACAGCGTAGGCAATTTTAAGACCTTCGATGGCTTCATCGTCGAGTCCAAGTTGCATATGTGCTTCCGCACGCCAGAGAAACCATGCTAAGTTAGGTTCAACGGATAGCGATTCTGTAAAGTCGGCGGCCGCTTCTTTCCACTGTTGCTTCGCCAAGTAGATCTCGCCTCGCAAAGCTACGGCTGCTGCTCGAATTGCATGATCATCGTGCGTAGTAAGCGACGCGATTGTGGCTAGTGGGTCTTTTGAGAGAGGACTATCTGATTTCGATCGATTCCCGTTCCCTTGGTTTTGCAGTTGCAGCCGGGCAAGTTCCAATCGAGCGGCCACCATAGTGTTATCAAGCGCGAGTGCTTGAGTGAGGTCATAAGCGGCTCTTTGGTAATATCGAATTGCCCTAAACTCAGAAGCCCTTCGAAAGAAAAGCTCGGCGGATACTCCCTCGTCTGCCATGGTTGCTGTCAGTTGCGAAATCACCGTAGCAGGGCTATCGTGCGCGAGCGACCAATAAGGCACCATGAGCAAATACAGCGTGAAAACTAATTCAACCGTATTTCGAACATGTCGGGGTTTCGCGTTCGTTGACACGATGGCTACTCCTTGGGAATTGCCAACAGGTAGGGATCCAAAGTAAAGTCGCTGCTATCTACACTATCGTTATGGCCTTCGACTGAGAGGATGTTTTCATCGTTGTTGAGATACTTAATCGCATCCGGAAGTGGAAAGTATTCGTAGCCGTCTGCTTCATGACTTTTTACGTCTTCGACTTTGCCACCTGGCCGAACCTTCACACCCACGCGAAGGACTTCGTGACCATTCAGGTAAGCGACAAATCCGTCGTCATAAGCGATGGCTAAGCCTACTTCCAAGAGCTTTTCCTTGGCTCCTGGAGCAAGTTCGAAATCGGTTCTTGCATAGACTGCAGTGTAGGAACCTTTCATATCATTCAGATCCGTGATGTCATCGCTATCACCGTAGCCGATGCCAGCCGTGCCCGATTTCCATCCCGATTCGTCATCAGGAATAAACGAAATGCTCGTCCAGTTTGCAACGGGAGCTGTGGTGGTGAGATAATCCCAATCCGCGTTGGGTTTTACGATGGTAATCGCATTTTTCGGGAACGGAGTCATCTCTGAGGGTTGGGTTTTAGTTCTGTTCGCAGCGATCGTGTAGGGTGGAAGTGTTTTCGGAGAGGCGATCACTTTGGGTGTCACGGTTCCTTGTTTGACAATGCTGAAGAAATCACTTCTGTCACCTGCCCGATTGACCATCGATCCGACAAGAGTGTCGCCATCAATGTCTAGCAGAACGGATCCATATTCGACTATGACCCGTTTCATAACGGGCGATGTTCCCAGTCGAGTCACCTTTGCGCCGCCATTTCCAGTAACGACTTGAACTGTACCTTGATGGGCGTGAAGGCCTTTGCTCTTTCGATACGGTCCATCGCCATTGGGGTCGCCATCACCGTCGTCTAAGACAACTCCATCTGCCGTGGTTGGCGTCTGATAAGCGCCGTCGATCAGCATCGAGCGTTCGTAGATGTGCGAATGTCCGGTTAGAACCAGATCGACTCCACCTGCCTCGATGATTGGCATAATCAGCTCTCGCATTTCGATTAACGCTTCTTCTTTGTCGCTGTCGTGTGAGCCTTTGGTGTAGGGCGGGTGGTGCCAATAGGCAACGATCCAGTCGGTATTCGCGTTCTCAAGATCCGCTCGAAGCCACTGCGCCATGATACCTGCCGGCTTTCGATCCAAGTCGTGGGAGTCCAAGCAAACAAAATGGATGTTTGCGAAATCAAACGAGTAGAACGCTTCGGTAGTAGATGGCAAGCCACCTGCTTCAGCTCGCTTAGGACATATGTATGCATCGTAGTAAGGACCGATTCCGAGTAACCCTTTGGAAGTTTGCCCCTCATGGTTCCCCATGGAAGCCCAGCAAACAGTGTTGCATATCGTTGGCTGATAGACATCGAAAAAATTCGTTTGAAATTCGGCATCTGTCCCCTTGGAGTAAGCCATATCACCGACGTGAAGGTACAGGTCCAACGGTTGGTTATGTTTCTTGACATAGTCGCGCATCGCGTTGTGAACTGCGGCTTGCCTTGCATCACCTGTGCCAGAATCTCCGACAACCCAAATTCGCGTGGGACGCGCGGGGCCGGGTGTTGGGTGGGTATGAAAGTAATGACCCGCGTCTCCACCTGCTAGCTTGTGCGTGCCGTCTGATATGGAATAGTAGTATCGCGTATCAGGCTCTAATCCCTCGATGGTCGCTTCGTACTGGAAGGTGCCCTCTGGAGCAGAATGTAACGAGAGCGGACCGGTTGGTTCGCCATTTTCAGGAGTGACTCGAACAACAATCGCTGCACTTGGAACGGTTCGATCGAGCGTAGACAAGTCCGAACCAAAATGGACCACGGGTTGCGACTTCCCAATGGTTCTCCAAACGATTGATATCGAATCGGGTGATCCGAGTTGAAGATAAGGGCCTCGAGTTAAAACTACTCCAACGGTATCTGCACTTACGGCGCTGGAGGCACTTACGATTACAACTAGAACAAGATTCAGAATTACAACAAGTTTGGATTGCATGCACATCAAAATCAACTCCGACTCATTTTAAATTGGTGAACGACGCCACCGTGGCTTCGAGGGAAAAAATGGCTTAAATCGTTGTAAAATTGTAACAAATGCTTCGAAGCCTGTGTTCTTCAGGAAAATTAAGATCTTGCGCAACTTTCAATTTTAAGTGGTAAGAATGCAGAGTAATCTCATGGAGCTTAACAAGATCGTCTGATCTTGCTTGATCTCATGTGTCGACGGAGCGATCGATTCCAACTTCGGTGCGGCTCAAAGCTTGGGTTGGTACTCGTGTAGATGTCGTAAGACATATGAAAACAATAGCTTTTGCTATGATTTTCATTGACATCTGAATTCTTACGAATTCACTTACCCATTTTTTAAGATGGACAGAGCACGAGCCTTTCTGTTTCTGTTTGGCTGGACTATTGCCTGAAGTATTGAGGGCTCGTTATCTTGATAACAAGTATCATCAAGGATTTTGAAGCGTAACATATCGTAAAGACTTGTAGTTTGGGACCATGGTCCCAAACTACAGGTGGTAAACTTCGAACTGCTGTTCGTACTTAGAAACCCCCGGCTGAAGAGAAGCAAACGTAATGGATTCTGGTAAGAGTAGTGCAGACCAAACAAAGCCAACTGCTGAGCTACTCTTAAAAACTCCGTTACGATTTTTTCCTAAAGTGGGAGTTCAAAAAGCGAGCTTGCTTAGCAAACTTGGGCTTCATCGCGGACAAGATTTGCTATTCTTTTTCCCAAGAACCTATCAAGACATCGCACCATTCTGCAAGGTCGCAGACTTGAATAAGGACACACGCTGCTCGGTAATTGGCGTTGTGGACGCGATCGATGCGAGAACCTCCGAAGATGGCCGAAGTAGTGTTGGTGTGTTACTGGCCGTCGAGGGAGGCGGATTCACTCGATTGGTATGGTACAACCAACCCTATCGCAGAACTACCTTCGCGCGGGGCATGCGAGTCATCGCGACCGGCGTTGCTAATCCCACGGGGGTTTCTTGGGAAATGCGTCATCCCGAGACGCAAATTTTGCTTGCTGGAGCCCCGGCACCGAAGGGAAAACCGTTACCGATCTATCCGCTGACCGAGGGGCTGCAACAACGACACATTTACACGGCAGTAGAAGTTGTTCTCGATAAGTTACGCTCGCAGGTTATCGATGTGTTCCCTGAATCATTTCGCCAAGACCATCAATTGCTGTCGATAGCCAACGCATTAGAACAAATCCATGCACCGGAGACGATAGAGCAATCCGAACAAGCGAGATATCGATTTATCTTTCAAGAGCTTTTCGTCTACCAACTCGCTTTGGCGACTCGTCGTTATCGTCTTCAAACCGACCGCCCAGCACCGTCTCTTCCCATCAATGGGCAAATTCACGCACGTATTTTAAAGCGATTGAATCTCGAGTTGACCAATGACCAAAAGAAGGCTGTCGATCAAATTGCAAGCGACATGGGATCGGTGATTCCGATGAACCGTTTGGTACAGGGCGATGTCGGAAGTGGCAAAACCGTGGTGGCGCTCTACGCGATGTTGCTTGCAGTCGCTCATGGTTTCCAAGCAACATTCATGGCTCCCACAGAAATCCTTGCACAGCAGCATGCGCAACGCCTTCAGTCAAGCTTGGAAGGGTCTTCTTGTGCAGTAGAACTTCTCACCGGCGGTATGAGCAGCCGCGAGAAATCCGATCTACTGGAGCGAATCGCACTTGGAACTGTCGATATTGTTGTTGGGACTCAAGCACTTCTGAGCGAACACGTTTCGTTTTCTAAGTTGGGAATCGCAGTCATCGACGAGCAACATAAGTTCGGTGTCGAGCAGCGCGCGGCACTTTGCTCGAGCCGAGTTCAACCGCACTACCTAGTGCTCTCGGCGACTCCGATTCCAAGAACGTTAACGATGACAGCCATGGGCGATTTGGATGTGACTATTCTTCGAGATAAGCCACCTGGACGAGCTCCGGTGCATACATATCTTGGGAAGCCCGAGCAGCAAGCGAGTTGGTGGTCCTTTGTCGCCAAGTCGATTGCTCAGGGTCGTCAAGCTTACGTGGTCACGCCGCGAGTTTCTGTAGACGAAGACGAGAGCGAGGCGGCTGGAGCAACTCAAACTTGGAATAATCTTAAAGAGGGTCCGTTGAAAGGTCTTCGTCTGGAACTGCTTCACGGTCGCATGACGCCGGAAGAGAAGAAGCAAAAGCTGACAGCGTTTTCCGGTGGCGAAATCGACGTGCTTGTGACGACGACTGTTGTCGAAGTCGGAATCGATGTCGCCAACGCAACGGTGATGACAATCTTAGATGCCGATCGGCTTGGACTTGCCCAGCTACATCAGCTACGTGGTCGAATCTCTCGCAGCAGCCATCCCGGTTACTTGTGTGTTTTTGCTTCGCAAGGGTTGTCAGCCGAAGAGAATACGCGACTCGCCGCGCTCGCTTCGACTAACGATGGATTCGAGCTTGCTGAACAAGATTGGCGATTGAGGGGACCTGGCAACTTGCTGGGAACGTCACAGAGCGGGCTACCACCGTTTCGAATCGCTGACCTCCAACGCGATTCGGATCTTGTGTCGATCACTCATAAGATTGCCAGGGACATCATCGCAGGTGACCCACTTCTCGAAGCAGAAGGATGGAGCCTGATCCGCCAACAGGTATTCGGAAAATATGGGATGAAGTTAGAACTAGGCTCGGTGGGATAACGTTGAATTTGACTTTTCAGTGATTTTATGAGTCTCTTCAAAGCCCCTGGGACAGGATGCCGCGTAGGAGATATGATAGGACCTTTGCATCAGTTTCCCTCCTCAATCGGTACCGCGATCCATTGAATCCTTACGAATCTCAAGATAACCCAACCGGCAAGCCAGCCGAGAAACCAACGTCGAAACCAAGCGACTCCGTTGGCGGCGCGAAAAGTAAAGCGGCAGTCGTATTCATTCTTTTGTCGGTCTTGCTGGACGTATTGTCATTCGGAGTCTTGATTCCGATTGTGCCGAAACTGATTGTCAGCTTCACAAACGGGAACATCGCAGAGGCATCCAGTTATGTTGGATGGTTTGGCACTCTTTGGGCGTTGATGCAATTTTTCTGTGCTCCACTGCTAGGGGCATTATCGGACCGATTTGGGCGACGACCGATCATCTTGATTTCTTGTTTCGGCCTAGGGCTGGATTTTATTTTAATGGGTGTATGTGCATCTGCCGAACCGGGGCCTTACAGTTTGACATGGTTGATGATAGGCCGAATGATCTCGGGCGTGACCGCATCCGGTTTTGCGACCGCTGGAGCCTACATTGCTGACGTAACACCACCGGAGAAACGCAGTGCGGCTTACGGTATGTTCGGAGCCGCTTTCGGAATCGGATTTACCATCGGACCAGGGCTTGGTGGCTATCTTGGAAGCATCAGTCTCACGTTACCGTTTTGGGTTGCTGCTGGGCTGACGCTCTTGAATGCGTGTTACGGATTTTTTGTGTTGCCTGAGTCGTTAGCGAAAGAGAATCGGCGACAATTTAATTGGCGACGAGCGAACCCTGTTGGTTCGCTACATTTGCTACGATCCTACCCAGGTCTTTTGGGCCTAGCGTTTATCTACTTTTTGTACCAGCTATCTCATCAAGTGCTCAACAACGTGTTCGTGCTTTACACGACCCTTCGATACGAATGGACACCAGGAACAGTTGGCTTGGCGTTGATGCTCGTTGGCATCATGAACATCATCGTGCAAGGTGGGTTGGTTCGTCCGGCACTAAAGATGTTTGGAGAGAAGAACCTGCTGTTCATCGGATTAAGCTTTGGTGCAGTTGGTTATGCGCTTTACGGGCTCGCCGATGAATCGTGGAAGTTTTGGTTAGTGACCCCCATTTTTTCATTCATGGGTTTTTTCACACCAGCCATTCAAGGACTGATGAGTCAGCGACTTGGCCCCTCAGTGCAAGGGCAACTGCAAGGGGCTAATGCGTGCTTGATGGGCATCTCCGGAATGATCGGGCCGAAGCTGTTTACTGGTGCTTTCGAGTTAGGCCTCAAAGGTGAATCAGCAAGTGGTCTACCCGGCCTACCCTTCTTGCTTGCATCAGGACTTTTGATTTTCGCAATGTTCGTCGCCTTTCGAATTATTCGGCAACCCAAAAGCTCGTCAAGCGGCGATTCAATCCACAGAAACCAAGTTGGCAACACAGTCGAATCATCGAGTTGAGTTGGTCAACGTTCGGAATTAATTGATGAATTGATTTCGCTTTGGAATATTCGCCCTTGAGGTGGCAAGCTGATAGAATGCGATGCGTTTGCCTCTCGTTGCATAGATTCCTTTATTAGTACAGATAACCGCATTGTTCTTGTTCCGTTTTTCAGGAGAAGTTTGAAATGAGTCGAAACGTATTCCAAGGACTTCTTATGGCGGTCATCGCCGCTGTCGCACTTTCACCGTCGATATCGTTTGCGGAGAATTGGCTTCGATTTCGCGGTTATAATGGAGCGGGGATAAGCACGAGTAAAGCTCCTCCGATGACTTGGAGCAATACCGAGAATCTCAAATGGAGTGTCAAGCTTCCTGGGCCTGGAGCGTCTAGCCCGATCATCGTCGGAGACCAGCTTTTTCTGACTTGCTACACAGGTTACGGAGTCGATCAAACTTCTCCGGGTGAGCCGAAGGATTTGAAGCGACACTTGCTCTCGTTCAATCGAATCAATGGTGAATTGCAGTGGACTGCCACTATCGATTCCAATGAAACAGAAGATCCTTACAAGGGCTTCATCAACCAGCATGGATACGCAAGCAGCACTCCTGTGTCAGATGGTAAGTATGTCTATGTGGTCTTCGGAAAGTCTGGGGTTTTGGCTTTTGATTTGTCTGGACAAGAAGTCTGGCGTCGCAAGCTTGGACAACTTTCGGATCCTCATGAATGGGGAAGCGGAGCAAGTCCTATGCTTTACGAAGATCTCCTTATCGTAAACGCTGGCATCACCGATCACGCTATGATTGCGTTGAACAAGTCGACAGGTGAGGAAGCTTGGCGGGTTTTTGACGAGTCCTTTACGAACTGCTGGGCTACTCCGATCTTGGTCGATCTTAAAGAACGCACCGAATTGGTCTTTGCCAGTCCAGGAAGGATTTTTGCTCTCGATCCAAAGTCCGGGAAGGAACACTGGAGAGCTGCTTCACCGGTGAAAGAAGCTGTTTCGGGCAGCTTGAATCAACTGGATGGTGTTGTCTATCTAATGGGTGGACGACAAGGCTCAGCGATCGCCATTCGCTGCGGTGGCTCTGGCGATGTGTCAGCGACAAATACGGTTTGGGATAAATCACTTCGCTCCGGTACGGGAACTCCGGTGATCGTTGATCGAAAACTGTACTGGACCTCTTCCGGGCTCGCTGTGTGTGCTGACTGCGACACAGGTAAGGAAATTTTTAAAGAACGAATCAAACGACCCTCTGGCGACGCAGCAGAATCTGGCGGTCGCGGCCCCACGGGCGACTACGCCTCGGCAATCGCCATCGATAACAATGTTTTGATCGTTTCTCGCTCGGGGCAATCACAGCTGTGGAAGGCTGAGGAAAAATACACCCCGATAGCAGATAGCGCTTTTTCGGACGATGAAGGCCCTTTCAACGGAACTCCTGCGATCAGCGATGGTTGTATATATATAAGGTCCGACAAAAAACTTTATTGCGTCGGTAAGTAAGTCGGTAAGTAAACAGGGCTGATAATTTATTCCAGTTGCACAAAAAACCAAAACGCATTATCGGGCGTCCCGCTTAGAACTTCCCCATTTTCGTACTCGTACTCAGGCGTAAGCCGGTACTCGTAATCGCACTCGATCGATTGACAGTCGAATCGAATACGAGTTCCAGTACCATTTCATTGAGTACGAGTACGAACTATCGTCAGAGCTAAGCAAGACTCTCACTAAAACACGACGGTTAATCAACCTTACCTTTAAACTGAATTGCCCTGGCACTTAAAACTTCGAATCGATTTATTCCCGATAAAGTCGAAGACGATAAAACTTAGACTGCAGAAGTAACCCCGTTCGCACTCCGCTTTATTTCCACTTGCCCAGAAGAACAAATGAGCATGACTATGTTGAAGCGATCTTTAGTTTGTTTCGTATTTTCTCTAGGAAGCTTCGCAGGCTTTGACGCGACACTGCTCGCAGACAATTGGGGGCATTGGCGAGGCGAATCCGGCAGCGGGATTTCTTCCACTGCGAATCCGCCGACGGAATGGTCCCCTACGAAAAACATTCGATGGCAAGTTGCCATTCCTGGCCGCGGATCTGGGTCGCCTGTGGTTTGGGAAGATCGTGTTTTTGTTGTGACAGCTGTGCCTGCCGGTACGAGCGAGAATGGAAAGCTCAAGTTCAAAACACTATGCTTTGATAGATCAAGCGGGAAACTTGTCTGGGAAAAAACGGCAATCGAAGCGGTTCCTCATCAAGAAACCCACTCGACCAATGGCTTCGCATCCGCATCACCTTGCACCGATGGAATTCACGTCTTCAGCCATTTTGGATCGCGTGGTCTCTACTGCTACACCATGAATGGAGACCTCGTTTGGCAGCGTAATGACTTTGGGCAGATGAATACCAGAAACAGTTTTGGCGAAGGTAGTTCACCAACGCTTGTCGATGACCTCATCATTGTTCCTTGGGACCACGAAGGCCCATCGTTCCTTTATGCATTGAACAAAGCTACTGGCGAAACGGTATGGAAAGTCGCGCGCGATGAACCGACGTGTTGGGCTACGCCATTGGTGGTCGATCTTGGCGACTCAAAACAAGTCATTATGAATGGTCAGAATTACGCTCGTGGATATGACCTTAAAACAGGGAAAGAACTTTGGCGATGTGCAGGCCAAACCGAACGTCCAGCCGCCTCAGCAGTGGCTCTGGGCGATACTGCGTTTGTCACGAGTGGTTTTCGCGGTGCGTACCTGGGAGCGTTCCGACTTACAGGTCGTGGTAACCTCCAGGGGACGCATAATGTAGCTTGGAGCTTAGACCGTGACACTCCGGATATTGCGTCACCGCTGCTTTCAAATGGCCGTCTTTACTTCTACAAAGGCAAGTCGGGATTGCTTACGTGTGTCGATGCGAAAACGGGTAAGCCTTTCTATTCGGCAGCTCGAGTGCCTGGCCTCAACAGCATCTACGCATCGCCCATCGCAGCTGGCGGATACGTGTATCTCACCGATCGCAGCGGCACTATCACAGTCATAAAAGACAGTGACAAACTGGAAGTAATTTCCACGAACAAATTAAACGAAGGCGTTGACGCGTCTCCTGCACCTGTCGACAAACAACTGTTCGTTCGATCCGAAAGTACACTTTATTGCATCGAGTAGACATTGAATCGTAATCGAGACTCTAACTACAAATTCTCAACGCCAACGGAATTGTTGAATCTTAGTTTGCGCTTCCGGATTAATTTCATCGTTGCACATTTCGAGCGTCTTCATTATGGTTTGCGATAAACCGATGCGAAGTACGCTCCGCATAAATCATCGCCTTTTGCGTCTTGAAACCAAGCTTGCAATTGCGTGCGTCCTGCGGGAAGATTCAAAACAAAGACGGCTTCTTGACTCCCCAATGCGGTTTTCACTTGCTTCTCAATGGAGCCAATCTTGAGACTTGCCGCTGCGATAGGCAACACTTTGCCAAGCGGTGTCACGTTACCGTCTAGGGGTGTATTTAAATCAAAAGGCCACCGTCGAAGTCGAATCTCATATTCTCCTTCGCGTTCAACATCAACGTTCCAAGGTCCACCACGCGGCCCTCCTGCTCCGTTTCGAATATGCCCAGAGTTATCTGCGTAAACATCTTGCCAATCAGAACTCGTTAACCCAACCGGATTCTCTTGGTCCGCGCCAATCGTCATTGGCACAAAGTCTCCCAGATGTGGTTCAATCCCAGCCCACCACTCTTCATAATGGGTCCTCATCTTCGAAACGATCTCCGGATACTTTCCAGCAACGTTTACCTGCTGCGATCGATCCGATTTTGTTTCGTACAGTTCTTCACCATGAACCAATCGCCATTGGTCCCAAACCACACAACTACGCCACTTTTTCGGGTCATCGGGATGTGGTGGAGATGCACCGTATTGAACGACCAACATCCGATCTTCGATTGGGGAATCGTCTCGAAGCAGCTTTAATAAACTCACCCCATCCATTTTCTCTTTCGCAATTAACAATTCTTTTGAGTTGCCGCAAATCTCTAGCAGCGTTGGCATCAAATCTTGCACATGTGTAGGAATCGAAACACCCCGAGGTCGAAGATTTCCGGCAGGCCACTTAATAAGGCAGGGAACTCGATGACCCCCATCGTAGTATTCAGTCTTGTGTCCACGAAGACCAGCGTTGAATACAGGCACGCCAGCTGTTCCACCGTTGTCGGTCATGAAAACAACGATTGTATTTTCATGCAAATTACTCGTTACCAAGAAGTCATTCAGCCGTCCCATATTCTCATCAATGTTACTAAGCATCCCAAAAAACTTCGGAGCTTTCTCCCCAGCGAAAGGTGCGCTAAATTTGTCCGGGACAACATATGGCGAGTGCGCGGCGTGCAATGGCAAATAGCAAAAGAAAGGTGCTTCATTCCGGGATTGTTCACCCATCCATTTCATCGCTTCATCAAAGCAAAAATCGGTGATGTAGCCGGGGAAACGAGTCTGTTGGCTGCCTCTTAAACAATGTCCGTCGAACAGTGTATTACTGAACTCGGGGGCACTTGTAAAACCCCAACCCTTCATCCAAACCGAAGTCTTAAATCCTTTGTCCATCGGTCGATGCGGATAGCTATCTCCTAAATGCCATTTTCCAAAGATCCCAGTTGCCCAACCTTCCTTAGCCAGTAGTTCAGGTAGCGTAGGAATTCCAGGTCTTAGTACCGCTCGTCCTGCCGTCACCGACGCCGCTGCATTACGAAGTGCGTCTTGCCCAGTAAGAAGTTGTCCACGAGTCGGGGTACACATCGGAGCAACGTGAAAGTCAGTCAATCGAACACTTTCATCATGCAGCTTGTCAATATTCGGTGTCTTCAAGAAAGGATGCCCAGTGCAGCCAAAATCACCGTAGCCAGCATCGTCAATTAAAACGATCAGCACATTGGGTTTACTCGCGTTGCTTGCGTAGAGAACTTGTGAAAAACCAACAAGTACAAAAAACAAATTACACGAAGTCAATTTCGTAAACCCCATACCCCACCACCTACGAAACGTTTCAAAACGTCAATCAGCCAAAATGAATACACTGATAAAGTATACATGACTGCTTCGAACCAAAATGCGTCTGAGCGGATCTTGCTACCGAATTGTAAATTCGGCTGCTTCTCGGCTCAATTGATCATTCAGTTGTTCCAGCACAGGGATTAAATCAGCTGCAGATCGAATGACGAAATGTGCTCCTGAAGCAAAAAATTCTTGTTCGATCGTGCCCAGCCTTTTACTTAGTTCCTCTTCGGAAAGCGATTCTGCTTCGTTCTGGCTAAGTCCCAGTCCATTACCAGTCATACTCACACCCACTGCCCACATTCCGGCGTTTCGTGCTGCTTGGATTCCGATTGGCGTATCATCGACGACGAGTACCCCCGATGGCGGATAGATTCCTAGGGCTTCGCAGGCTCGAAAATTGAGCCACGGCATTGGGCGTCCGGCTGAAACATCGTCGGAACACATGATGACGTCCGGCTCATAACCCTGCTTGCGAGCGGGTGGTATGACCGCCTCCATTAAGGCTCGTGTATAACCAGTCGATGAACCGATTTTTAAACCTCGCCGTCTGAGCTCATTTACCATGTTCACAACGCCCGGGATGACATCTGAGCCTTCCGACAGGACCGATAGTTGTAAAGGCAAAAAATCTGCATAGAGCTGATCAACATCGGTCGATGTAGGTGCCTTACCAAACTTGTCTTGCCATAACCTATTGACGCGAGGCAACGACATCACGCTTGCGATGTGTTCGCGTTTTGCTTGTCCCATGGGACCACGTGCTTCGGCTTCGGTAATCTCGATTCCTAGCCGATGAAAAACTTCGATAAAAACTTTTACTGGCGAGCGACTACCATAGTCGACGGTTGTCCCAGCCCAATCAAACAGTACTGCTTTAAT
Organism: Planctomycetota bacterium; assembly: GCA_026692865.1. Lineage (GTDB taxonomy): Bacteria > Planctomycetota > Planctomycetia > Pirellulales > Pirellulaceae > JAIYDQ01. The sequence goes on along the minus strand of JAPLNI010000058.1, from coordinate 481,436 downwards.
CTTCATAAAATGACAACCTGAAATCGAAGTTAAAATCAAAAATTGGGGTCGCGTAGCTAACCTCTGGGCGTGCTACTTTTGCCAATGATGCTCAGCAACACCAAAGGACATGGTCATTCCCGCACCACCAAGGCCGTTGACGATTCGAACACCGGGCAGAGGCTCGATGGTCCAATGAGAATGGTGAGGATTCTTTGCGTAGATACCGTGCCATCGCTCGGTGATCGTCCAGTCGGGCAGATTAAGAATCTTACGCAGTTCCGATAGGATCATCTCGTCAATATCTTGACGGTCAAACGGAGTAATCTCGTCGCCGTATTCATGCGAATCTCCGAGTATGATTTGGCCTAACTCGTTCTGGGAAGCCATCACATGGATGCCGTAACGATCAAGTTCTGGGTTCTCACTTGCGATCCTGGCGCGAAGCTTCGGTAAGCTCGGGCAACTAGCAAAGTTACCGTAGTGCCTTAGTGTTAGGCCGCTTGCAATGTGAGGACCAATACGCCAGCCGTCTGGTTGCGTTCCCGTCCGCAGCATTTGCAATTTGCACTTCTTCAGCCTGGAGTTCGCATACTCGACCGGAAACAAAGTTTCAAAGTCAGAGCCAGAGCAGACAACGATTTGGGCACATGAGTAAGATTTTCCAAAGGCAGTTGTAACCTTACCCGTCTCGACTTGGCTTACCGATGTGTTCCATTCGAATTGGACATCGTGTTTATCAGAAAGCCAGGCCGCCAAAACTTGACTTGCTTTCCGAGGGTTAACGCAGGCCTCAGTCGGGCTGTACAAACCACCAATTAGATTAGTTGGATTTGCGGCAGGAGTCGTCGCCAAAACCTGCTCACGACTTAGTAATTCGCACTGAACGTTGTTGGATTTACTCTCAGCATGAAATTCTTGAAGCACATCCCATTCGTCAACTCTGTGCGCCAAGTGGATCGATCCACAATCGTTAATCCACAATCCAGATTCGTTCGCTAAATGAAGCCAACGAGCACGGCTCCTTAGAGCCGTCTCGTAGGACTCGCCGGAGGGTTGACCGATCGGCCAGACCATTCCGAAGTTACGTACAGAGGCTCCACAGGCTAGGCCACTACGATCGAAGACTGTGACGCGTTGACCGGACTCCGCTGCTAGCCATGCCTGAGAAAGTCCGACAATGCCGCCGCCGATAATGATTGTCGAATCGGTCATTAGTTGGTAGTTCGCGTCAGCAGTGATTGAGACAAATGGTCGACATAGTGCTCAAGCGAAGGTGTTTTCAGATTTGGAATCTTAGCCTGATCATCGTAACGTCGTAGTTGAATCGCTTCGGCGAAGTGGGGGTGCTGCTCGAAGTGGGCAGCTTGGCTTTCAGTCATCGGTCCGCCTTGCAGATGCAAACTTTGAACTGACGGAGGGCTTAGGACAGCAAAGTACTCGCTATCGACAGCACACAGATAGCGTTTTGCAGCGACGTGTAAACGGATAGGCTCAACGACTTCTGGAACAAAGTGTTCGATCAACCAAGCGGCTCCTAGTTGCTCATGCTGGTCATCTATGTCGTGATCTGGAGCGTCTTCTGGAAGATCATGAAGGAGGTGCCCCACGTCGTGAAGGAGGCATGCTGCGATCAACTGCGGGGAAGCGTTTGCTTGCTCGGCAGAATACGCCGCTTGCAAAGCATGTTCGAGTTGCGAAACGGCCTCTTTTCCATATTCAGAGTTGCCACGCAATCGAAAGCACTCTAACACATGTGCTACTGGGTCGCTGGTTTCAACTTCGATAGTCACCGAATCACCTCTATTGGTTCACACAACATATTTTAGATTCTGAACCAAATATTAATGGTTTCAGAGACGGTCCATAGCATATACTTCCGCCCGCGTTACGCAAATTGCCTTCATCAAATCCTCATCTTAGACAATCAAAATCCTCATCTTAGACAATCATCGTGAATTTGGACGTTGCACAGACAGATGTTGAATTGCGTGACGTGCAAAGCAAATGGAATTGGTCTACTTCTGCATGGACTCTATGGTCTATTGTCGCCGCTTTCGGCACGTATTTTTGCATGTACGGATTTCGCGTCCCGTTCAAAGCAGGAGCGTATGAGTATACGTATACATTCACTGGCAATCTGCAATTGGACGAGAAGAGCATCTTTGTAATTGCACAAGTTGTCGGATATACCATCAGCAAATTCTTGGGTATCAAATTTGTTTCTGAGTTACCCCCTAACCGACGTGCTGTCGCCATTCTTGCGTTGATCGGATTCTCTCATATTGCGTTGATTGGCTTTGGTGCTGCAAGCCGGCCTTGGAACATCCTGTTGATCTTTTTGAATGGTTTACCACTTGGCATGGTCTTTGGTCTCGTCTTAGGCTTTTTGGAAGGGCGCCAAACAACCGAACTTTTAGCGGCAGGGCTGTGTACTAGTTTCATCCTAGCTGATGGAGTTATGAAGTCGGTCGGGCAAACATTGATCGCGCCCTTCGGAGAATCATGGATGCCTGCAGTAGCCGGATCTGTCTTTATTTTTCCGCTGCTGTTTTTTGTTTGGATGCTCGCCCAAATTCCTCGTCCAAGTCATGCTGACGAATCGCAACGGCAGGTTCGGACCGTAATGAATCGATCTGATCGTTGGGCTTATCTTCACAGGTACGCATGGGGGCTGTCACCTATTATGGTTGTTTACTTGCTTGCCAATATTATCAGAAGTATCCGAGGCGATTTTGCGAGAGAGCTTTGGACTGATCTCGGAGTTGATCAAGCGGAATTCGCGACACGTTTTACGCAATCCGAAATTTGGGTCGGGATATTAGTTTTGGCTATCAATGGAAGTTGTGTTTTATTTCGTCACAATGGAAAAGCCTATCTAAGTTCGTTATCCATTTGTGCGGCTGGTGTGTTGTTGATGCTCTCTGCGTGCTTCCTGCAGTCTTACCGGATGTTGGATCCATTGACGTTTATGGTGCTGGTTGGTCTGGGGCTCTATATGCCCTATGTCGCAATTCATACAACGGTTTTAGAACGATTCATTGCACTCACAGGGGAGAAAGGGAATCTTGGCTACCTGATGGCGCTGGTGGATTCGACCGGTTATTTCGGCTATGTGATGGTTCTTCTTGCCCGGAAGTTCGTCAAATTCGAAGGGAACATCCTGCAATTCTTTATAGTCGCTTGCTCGATTGCAGGGGCCATCTCGTTACTGTCAATCGCATGGTCAGCTATCCACTATCGCGTTCGTTTTAGCAACCGCACGAAAACGGCGATTAGCGACTGACTTTTCGAAGTGACTTCTGCTTGCAACTTTCCAGCTTAGAAAATCAGTATTCCTGCATTTTCGTACTCGTACTCAGGCGTTAAGCCGGTACTCATACTCGTACTCGATCGGATAGCGGTAGATTCGAGTAGGAGTAGGAGTACCATTTCATTGCGTACGAGTTAACGGAATTCCTAAGCGGGACGCTCTCTGACGCCAGGCGGCTGATGTGGCGAAAGATAATGGCATTGGACGCTATCCACGGGTTTCGGTTTTCTTACAAAGTACCCCGCAACACCCGAGTTAAACAACTACGGGCTCAGGAAAAATGCCCTTTTGATCAGGCCCCGCTTGGCGTGCTGGGATGTTATCATAGAAGAGTCAAAGAATATTTGATTCCCACCTCTCCTACATAATTTCAGCAAATGAAGAATGCCCTCCACTTCCTCGTGCTATTCTTAGCAACGACAACCGTCTCACCATTAATCGCCGATCCGTCCCCAAAGCTGACGCAACCGCACCAACAACCTACAGAGCAACGGATCGTCTTCTTAGGTGATAGCATCACGCAAGCGGGCCGCTACATCGAGCACATTGAAGCTGCCCTCGTCGTTGCCAATCCTGATTCACAGCAAAAGATCATACCGCTGGGTCTGAGTAGTGAAACGGTAAGCGGATTAAGTGAGCCAGGTCATGCGGGTGGAAAGTTCCCACGGCCTGACTTGCATGAACGGCTCGATAGAGTCCTTGAAAAAGCCAAGCCTGATTTTGTCATCGCCTGCTATGGAATGAACGACGGCATCTACCATCCTCTCGATGCGCAACGTAAGCAGGCCTTCCAATCCGGCATGAAAAAACTTCATGACAAGGTGATCGCAACGGGGGCTCGAATCATTCATGTCACGCCGCCTGTTTTTGACTCGCTTCCGATCCAGAGCAAAGTGCTACCGGCTGGGCTAGCGACTTATGAAAGACCTTATTCAGGATACGACGAGGTTCTTGAAGAGTACTCGAATTGGTTAATCGAGATGCAAGCCAAAGAAGGCTGGGAGGTGATCGATCTTCACGGCCCGATGAAGAAAGCACTTAATGATCAACGTAAAACTGACGCATCGTTTACTTATTCAAAAGACGGCATCCATCCAACTCCCGAAGGTCACCTGATTATCGCAACCACTATATTAAAAGCGTGGGGATTGTCGCTTGATCAAGATGGAGCTCCAGAGCATCCTCGTGGTCGCGAGATCTTGGACCTAGTTCGAAAGAAGCAATCAATACTGCGACCCGCTTGGCTAAGCCATGTTGGTCACAAGCGGCCGGGAGTCGCAACGGGATTGCCACTGGAGGAAGCTAACGAGAAAGCAGACGAGCTTGACGTGCAGGTTCTAGAATTCGTGAAACAAGATGCGAATCAGCCGAAGCCAAATGCCCTTCCTAGTAAAACTGGTCAATGGAATGGCTATGACAAACATGAAGTAAAGATCGCTGGAAAGCCAGTCACTATTATCGCGCCAGCACATGCTGCACCGGGCCGACCATGGGTTTGGCATGGCGAGTTCTTTGGGCATAAGCCAGCCCCCGACATCGCACTGCTCGGCCACGGTTTTCATATCGTCTACATGAAGATTAACGATATGCTTGGGAGTCCGCCTGCTGTCGATTTATGGAACCAATGTTACGCAGAAATGACAAGTCAATATGCTCTCAACAAGAAGCCCGCACTGGTTGGACTGAGTCGCGGAGGTTTGTACTGCTACAACTGGGCAATTGCTAATCCGGACAAGGTTTCGTGCATCTATGCCGATGCACCCGTTTGCGATTTCAAAAGCTGGCCCGGTGGCAAGGGCAAAGGGAAAGGCGATCCCAAGAATTGGGCCCTCGTTTTGAAGCTCTGGAACTTTAGCGATGAATCATCCGGAGTTGCCTCCAAAGCAAACCCTATCGACAACCTCAGCCCTCTGGCAAACCATCATGTACCACTTTTACATGTATTTGGTGACGCGGACGATGTCGTTCCATGGGAGGAAAACACAGGCATCATCGCAACGAAGTACAACGAGCTGGGTGGCGACATCACCTTGATTCGCAAAGCTGGCGTCGGTCACCATCCTCATGGACTGGAAGACTCGCAACCGATCGTTGACTTTATTCTCAAAAATGCCAATCAACCGCTTCAAAAATAATCTCCGCTATGCGATTCCATTTTACTTCGATTCTTGGTTTGAGCGTCTTCGCGTTGGGGCTTTCGTTTTTTGACTGCCAACTCTTTGCCGAACATCCTTTCGTCGCAAGCTACGAACGATTTTATGCGACAAAAGACGAGCCGGATGAGCTCGCTGGCCACGTGCTAATTTCAGAGCTCAATTGCACCGCGTGCCATCCAATGGAAGCAGGTCTTCCATCAAAAGGGGGCCCAGTGATTACAGGAAGCGGGAATCGCTTTCATCGCGAATGGATACGAAGCTACTTGAGCTCACCGCGCCAATCCAAGTCCGGCAGCACAATGCCGCACCTGATGCATCAGCTACCCGAATCCGAGCACGATGCGGTTCTCGATGCACTCGTCGCGTTTCTTTCAAATGATCCAGCAGTCGAACCGCCGATTGTTGCTACGGGTGCAAATCCTGTCGCGCACGAGTTCTGGTTGAAAGGGCAAGTGGACCGAGGGCAATCGATGTATCACCAAGTTGGTTGCGTTGCCTGCCATGCAATTGATGATGCATTTCAACCGGCGAAGAAGACCGAATCGGATCTCGAACGAAAAATCGCCGCACTCGGTCTTGAGATCGACGAACTAGAAGAGATGGGATTGGCTGCACCGAAGAAAGTTAAACCGGTTCCGATGAGCAGGATTTCCGACAAGTACAGCTTACGATCGTTGTCCATGTTTTTGATTGCCCCTCATGTGATCAGGCCTGCGGGGCGAATGCCAAGCTTAAAGCTACAACCCCACGAAGCGGCAGATATCGCAGCTTACTTGTTTGCAAGTCAAACTCATTCGAAGCCTCGCAACGTCGAAGAAAAATCACGTCTAAATAAATCAGTTGAAATTGCTTCCGTCGACCAATCCCTGATCGATGCAGGAAGGCAATACTTTGAAAAGCTCTCCTGTGCTAATTGCCATCCAATAGCGGGCATCAAGCCAAAGATGTCGAAAGCGATGAAAGACCTAACACCTTCGCCAGATAGCGGTGGATGCTTGAACGATTCTTCGATAAAAACTCCTCGATTCGGATTGAGTAGCGAGCAAATCGCTGATATCACGAAAATGATTGAGAGTCTCAAACGGAAGCAACCCACGTTCGATTCGAAGAAGACCGCATCGAATCAAGTGACGCTGACGATGTTGCAATTGAATTGCTTCGCGTGTCATGAACGAGATGGTAAAGGCGGTGTGGGGCCCGACCAATGGGCCTATTTCGAAAACGTTCAACAAGTGGACATCGGTGATGAAGGACGAATGCCTCCTCCGCTGGACCACGTAGGTAGAAAGCTGACCCGAGATTGGATTCAAAAAGTTATTGAAGGCAAGGGGGAAGTGCGACCTCATTTTCTAGCAAGAATGCCAATCTACGCCGATCATTCCAAGGCGCTCGCAACCGCCTTCGTGAGTGCCGATCGTATTGAAAGCCTGACTACATCGGCAGCAAAACCGAACAATCAAGCGTCCCAAGCCATTCTGAATGCTGGTCGCGAACTCTTTGATTCGGGGTGCGTTCAGTGCCATGCATTCCGAGGCGAATCGCTTCCGGGAACCATTGGAATCGAATTGGCTGACGTTGGTACACGGATTCATCGGGAATGGTTTGAAGCGTTCCTTCGCAACCCCGCAGGATTAAAGAAAAACACACGGATGCCAACATTTTTTCCCGATGGAAAGAGTGCCGTTCCACAAATCTTGGACGGTAACGCAACTCGTCAAATTGAATCGCTTTGGGCTTACCTCAACGCAAAAGATCAACCGCTTCCTCTCAAGCTAGAACAGAGCAGTGCACAATCGTTTGAACTCTTCCCAACAGACAGACCAATTCTGCTTCGCACTTTCATGGACTCGCCATCGGCAGGCACACACGCGATTGCTGTTGGGTTACCACAACAAATCCACTTTGCGTTTGATACCAAGCGACTGCGTTTAGCAGAAATCTGGAAAGGTCGTTTCCTGAACGCGCAGGGAACATGGTTCGATCGATTTGCACCTTCCGCGACGCCTCTGGGTACGAATCGAATCACTTTACCGCAAGCAAGCTTTGCTTTGTTCGATCAGGATGGGCATTTCCGATTGGTGGATATCGCTTCAGAAAAATCATTAGGGAAAGCTTCAGAGATGCAACTCGAGAACAATCTAAAGCAAACGTTCTTGGGCTATCGAATAGACGTAAACGGATCGCCTATCTTTCGCTATTCGATTGGGAGATTCTTAATCGAGGATTGCATTCAAGCTCACGACGATCGTGGACTAGAACGTCGTCTCAAGATTCTGACTTCGGGAGATGGTGAATTGAAGGAGCAAGAGAAACTTTGGTTGGTCATCGCCGATGATGCTATCGAAGTAGACCAATCGGAGACGATTAGCACTCGATCAAAGCTTAGCCTACGAGCTGGCGATGGCGTTGAAACCCGAGTTGTTCAACAACAACCAGTAAACTATTGGATGGTCGCCCTGGATGATCGAGTCAACGGGATCGAGGTAGTTTATCAATGGTAAAATTGAAAGAGTTTGATTTGGTTTCGGTAGCTTTAGAAAGACTTCCGACGAGCCTTGGAATATGCAGTTTTAGGGTTACGAGCGTTTTACCGCTTTCTAGTTTCGTAGTGATGCTCATCGCCGCCATACTTTGCTGTGCGAGTCATTGCGCACTGGCAGAGCCCGCCAAGCCTCAGGAATCTGACTATTATCGCATCATTACGATAGCGACCTCGCAGGCGAGCGACTCACGGGCCAAGAACTGGAAGCCGGCTCCTGATTCATTAGCATTGGAAGCAAGCGGACTAGCTGCGATCGACGACTCCCGTTTGGCAGTGGCGATACGTAAGGGAGAGGTTTGGATCTTATCGAATGTCTACGATGATCCACCTGCAAAGGTTACTTATCATCGTTTCGCTTCTGGGCTACACGAACCGCTGGGACTTTTGCTTCACAACGGATCGTTATTAACCATGCAACGAACCGAGATGACGCGACTGGTCGATCATGATCGCGATAACACTTGCGACGAATACGAAACGGTCGCAACCGGGTGGGGTGTTACGGGCAACTATCACGAGTATGCATTTGGTCCCGAGGCGGATCGCGCCGGAAACTTATGGATGACTTTGAATCTGGGTTTGGGGCTGAAGAACGAGCAGAAAAGTCTGGCGATCACGAACTCAAAACTTAATGTCACCCAAGGGCTTTGGCGCGGCTGGGGTTTGTTAGTAACTCCTGATGGAGAATTGAAACCCATGTGCGCAGGAATGCGTTCCCCTTCGGGACTTGGTGCGAACCTAGAGGGAGATATGTTTTACACCGATCAACAGGGTAACTGGGTCGCAACGAACAGCCTGCATCAACTCCGCTCTGGTGCCTTTTATCATCATCCAGATTCGCTGGCTTCTGTGGAAAAATCAGGTTCGACAATTAATCCAATCGATGAGATTCCGGATGGCGTGTCATTTCCCGAAGCGATCAAGAAACTTTCGATTCTCAAGCCGCCCGCTGTCTGGTTGCCGTACAAAAAAGTTGGTCAATCTGCGACGGATATCATGGTTGATGGAAGTGATGGCAAGTTCGGACCTTTTTCAGGTCAACTGTTTGTCGGCGAGTTTACTCAGTCGTCGATTAACCGAGTCTTCTTGGAGAAAATCGATGGCGGGTACCAAGGGGTATGCTTCCCATTTCGGGAAGGCTTCGCATCTGCGGTGTTGCGACTAGAGCAAGGGAAAGAGGGAAGCGTCTTTGTCGGACTGTCCAATCGCGGCTGGAGCAGTTTGGGGCCAGCATCTTATGGCCTGCAGCGGCTTGTATGGACTCAAAAAATTCCTTTCGAAATTAAAGAGATGCGAGCCCAACCGGACGGATTTGAGTTGGTCTTTACTAAGCCCGTGCAACATGATTCGGCAAGCAAGATCGGTTCGTATTACCTCACAAGCCATACTTACCGCTATCACTCACAATACGGAAGCGAGGAACTTCAAGAGCAACCGCACACGATCAAGAGTGCGGAAGTCTCAGAGGATGGCTTGCGAGTTCGACTTCGTATCGAATCGTTGCGAGAACTTTTTGTACATTCGCTCGATGCAAAAGGTGTTCGAAGTGCAGACGATGAACCACTACTTCACTCCGACGCCTACTACACGCTAAACAAAATCCCCGCCAGTGATCGTTAAGGCAAGCGGCAAAATCAAGCAGACCATATGCTGGGACAATTGTCCCGTCCGCACCTCCCCCGTTCATGTTCCTAAACTAGGTCGACCGTTCATGTGGAAATCCAATCGTCGTGATTTTATATTGAGTTCAACCATGATCGGAACGATGTTGTTGGAGGTATCGGGGGCACCGGTAGAGGAGCGTTATCGTGTTGGTATCATCGGCCACACAGGACGCGGCGACTATGGTCACGGGCTCCATACGATGTGGACCGGCGTCGACAATGCTAAAGTAGTCTCCGTCGCAGATGCAGATCCCAATGGATTGAATAAGACACAAAAAATATTCAAACACGCTCGAGGATTTACAGATTTCCGAGAACTGCTGACAGCGACTAAGCCTGACGTTTTATCGATTGGAATGCGACACGTTGATCAACATCATGAGGTTGCATTGAAGGCGATTGAAGCGGGTGTTCGAGGAATTTATATCGAAAAGCCATTCTGCCGAAGTTCCCAAGAAGCCGATGATATTTTGTCAGCAGCTAGCGCAAGGAATGTGAAAATCGCGGTTGCCCATCGGAACAGGTATCATCCAGTGTTGCCTGTGGTAAAGCAATTGATCGTAGATGGGGTGATCGGTCGCGTGCTTGAATATCGGATGCGGGGAAAGGAGGACACGCGTGGCGGGATGTTAGATCTTTGGGTCTTGGGCGGGCACTTAGTAAACTTGGTCAACTATTTTGCTGGGTCGCCCAAGTCATGTTCGGCAATCGTCTTGATCTCTGGTCGTCCAGCGACTCGATTAGACCCAATTCAGGGTGCGGAAGGAGTCGGGCTTATCGCAGGCAACGAAGTTCACGCCCGATTTGAGATGGAAGATGGAATTACCGCTTATTTCGACTCGATTGCAAACGCAGGCAACGCAGCCGCTGGTTTCGGTGTCCAGATCATCGGTACCGAGGGAATCATTGACCTTCGCATCGATCGCGAACCGTTGGCCCATGTGCTTCATGGCAGCCCTTTTCATCCAGTAAACAAAACCAAATCATGGATTCCAATATCGACCGCGGGAATCGGCAGACCGGAACCGATACCGAAACTTGAAGAGCAAATCTCGAAACACATCCTAGGTGGAAACGACTTGCTAAACGCCATCGAAGAGAATCGTGAGCCACTGTGCAACGCAAAAGAAGCAGCAACCACCATCGAGATGCTCACAGCGGTCTCCGTTTCACACTTGGAAAACGGAGCTCGAATCGCATTGCCATTACAAGTTCGAACCAACCCGTGGATACAATAGGATAAAATGCTTGCGGTCGGAAGCTTAGCCACTTTTCTCAAGAAGCAAAGTAGCCCCCATATGGATTACTATCCGTGTAGTCCGTGTCTTCCGTGTCCTTCTACTGACTTTTGCTCATTGCTTCGTCATGTTCCTGTGTGATTGGTATTGGACACGGACGACGCGGACGACACGGAGAAAGCAGAAGCGGGTTTCGTGTAGCTATCCTGTTTCGCCAACTCTTGCCCGCGGATAACGCGGATTTTCGCGAATAAGATTGATCACGTGGATTAGTTCCTCTACGAGGTCTGCCCCGCAATTATCCGCGTTCATTTGCGTTATTCGCGGGCAAAGCGAAATGGAATTCCATATCGATGATACTCCGTGTAGTCCGTGCCTTCCGTGTCCCATTACTGGCCTTTGCACTTCGCTTCGTTATGTTCGTACGTGATTGTTATAGAACACGGACGACGCGGACGACACGGAGAAAGCAGAAACGTCGTTTGTGTAGCTACTCTGTTTTTCCAATTCTTGCCCGCAGATAACGCGGATTTACGCGAATAATACTGTCCATGGCGGACTAGTTCCCCAACTCTGTTGCCCCCGCATTTATCCGCGTTCATTCGCGCTATCCGCGGGCAAAGTAACTGGAAGACGTGCAGGGTCGGTCCGCAGAAAGCTAGTTCGATCTGCGAGTGTCGTTTGCTCGTCCATTTGTACTCTACTATCGTAGTTTTGGTCCACGGTTGCGGACGTACTTGTAGATTCAAGATACAATGAGCCGAGCATCAATTTTGGGGGCATTCCGAAAGGTGAGATATTTATGTCGACTGCAATTAAAGTGTCGTTTCTTCTTTTGTGTTCGACCTCCTTTTTAGTAGCGTCGTCTTCCGATTCGCTGTTAGCACAAGAGTTACCCCGATGCGTTGATCCTTCGTTATCAATCGAGCTAGTTGCAGCAGAGCCGTCGATTGTGACGCCTGTCAGTTGTCGGTTTGATTCAAAGGGGAGGCTCTTTGTAGTTGAATCGCACACGCACTTTCCACCAGAAGATTACGATGGCCCCAAGCATGATCGAATCAAGCTCTTTGACGATCCAGACGGAGACGGAAAGCTTGATCGCGTTCGAGTTTTCTACGAAGGTACCGTCAAGACCATGAGTATGGCGATCGGACTTGATAACTCCGTGTATCTTGCGACAAGGGCAGCGATTCTTCGCTTGCGAGACACTAACAATGACGATATCGCCGACGATGTAAAGACTATTGTTTCTTTAGATACCGTAGCAGATTATCCACATAATGGTTTAAGCGGTTTATTGTTGGAGGATACGACTGGCAAGCCGCCCACATTGACATTCGGTTTAGGTGAAAACTTCGGAGAAAAGTACACTCTCCGAGGAAGCGATGGGACCGTACAAGTTGGACAAGGAGAGGGGGGAAATATATTTCAATGCACACCCGAGGGTACTCAGATCCAACGCGTTGCAACCGGGTTTTGGAATCCATTCGGAATTTGTCGTGACGATGCTGGCCGCTTGCTGATGGTCGACAATGATGCAGATGCAATGCCACCATGTCGGATCGTTCATGTGGTTCCCAAGGCGGATTACGGTTTTCAGTTCCGCTTCGGACGCGCGGGGACTCACCCGCTACAAGCATGGAATGGTGAACTACCTGGAACGCTGCCAATGCTTGCGGGGACAGGAGAAGCACCTTGCGCAATCCTTTGCCATCAAGGTCAGTATTGGGTGACATCATGGGGAGACAATCGGATCGAGCGATATACACCCCAAAGAACTGGTGCCGCTACAGTCACTGCGACTCGTCAAGATGCTGTTGTTGGTAACGCGATGTTTCGTCCCGTCGACATGGCAATTGGGCCTGATGGTTCCATGTACGTCACCGATTGGGTAGATAGAAGCTATAACGTCCATCGAAAAGGACGAATTTGGCGAATCAAGTTTGCAGCCGCTACGATATTCAATTCGAAGAATGTTTCTGAAGCGATGAAACTCAGCCCCGCGGAGCAAGATCTACCGACTTTCGTAAGGAAGAACCCAGAAGTCGTACGCCAGGCACTTGCAGGGGAGAATTCGGATCCCTTTCTGGTTCATGTGCTCACGACTTCGGCTGATAGCTCGAAATGGATTAAGGCTTCAGGTTTCAGTGAGAATAGTAGTCCGATATTGAGAAAAGCCCAACTTCTGAATGCACGATGGGACACAATCGCAGGAAAAAACAACTCAGTAAACGCATTGAAAGTGCGAACGATGATTGAAAGTGCATTAGCGGATGAAGACGAATCGGTTCGAATGGGCGCACTCCGTTGGGCAGCAGAAACCGGCGACAAGTCTCTTTTGCCTCTAGTCACCCAACAGCTAAATAGGGAATCTATTTCTACACGCTGTTTAGCCATGGTCGCAGCAACAATTAGCTTTCTGGAGACTGGAAAGGTTGAGAAGGGTGGCTTCGATGCTCTGACACGCAAAACCCTTGTCGCTATCGCTGAAGATGATTCCCGACCCAGTCGATTGCGTTCGCAAGCGGTCTTGCTAGTTCCTCCTAGTGCAGCGCAGTGGAGTACTCCTAAGTTACTTACCATTGCACAATCAGCAGATGTAAAGCTCGCAAGAGCGGCCGCGAGACATCTTGCGACGGCTCATGCCAACGATTCTAGTCGCTCTGCAATACAACAGCTACTCAAAAGTCAGTCCATCGATCAAGCCATTCAATTGGATCTTGCATCCTTGAATCCGGAAGCTAACAAGCCAGGTCTACAACCGACCAATCAGCCCACGATCGATGATCTTGATGCTTGGCTTACTCAGGTCGGTGAAGGAGGAGATGCCGAAAATGGTTGGCGCGTGTTTTTTAGCAATAGTAAAGGTCAATGTGCATCTTGCCACATGCGAGACGGACGCGGAGCTAACGTAGGACCGGATCTAACAAGTATCCGCACCATGGCCAATGATCGGAAGCGGTTGCTCGAGTCGATCTTACACCCGAGTCGCGAGATTGGTCCCATGTACACGACATGGAAGGTGCTTACGAAGGATGATCGTGTGATCGTTGGCTTGAAACTCAACGGTGGTGGAGTCGGACAATCGGCTAGATATCTTTTAGCCGATTCGACAACTGTGGATATACCGATGCAAGACATTGAAGAACAGGAGCCATCCGAAAACTCAATCATGCCTGGCGGGTTGCTTCAGAAGTTGACGATGGATGAAGTTCGCGACTTGCTTGCGTTTCTATCTTCCGATCCAGAGTCATAGTGGTTTTCAGGCGAGTTTCGTGCGTCGGAGGAGCATTGCGAGACAACGACCAACTGGCCATTAGTTCGATTCCATCATTCACTCCGCAGCGTCATCTTGAACAAGCTTCTCGCCACTCGTGGGCATCTTCTTTGTCGGATCGCCTGCAATTAGTCCAAGCTCGACCAAGAATTTATCGGCTGCGACCAGCGTTACGGTTTGCCATGGATCTTTATTGAAAAAACTGTGCGATTGCCCCGGCGCGATCTGTAAATCAATTTGCTTGTTACCAACGGATTTCCATTTGGAATACGCTACATCCCACCCCTTCTTCCATGGGTCCTTGTCGCCAAAGAATATGATTGCAGGAGCTAAATCTGGGTGGATGAATCTTAAAACATCAATTTCAGCGTCTTGGTCGTCGTCGGTGGCAAAGGCTGGATTAAACCAAAGGTAAGCGACAACGCTGGTATCAATTCCGGTTGGGTCCGTCGGATCGTTTAGTCCTGGATTCAGGGTCGCTAAAGCACTGATATGGCCACCAGCAGATCCCCCACCGGTAATGACTTTATCAGGATCGATACCGAGTTCATCTGCATGCTGTTTAAACCACCGAATCGCACTCTTGGCGTCCGACACACAAACTCGCTTTCGCGTCTCCCCAACAGGTAAATCACTTGCTTGTGATTTATTCAACATCTGATACTCGGCGGTAGCACAGACCATTCCACGACTCGCGAAGTACTCACACGCAATACGAAACTGTCCCAGCGAACCTCCACTCCAACTACCTCCGTGAAACAAAATCAGTCCTGGCACCTTCGACGTCGCAGGATTATGGTTTGGTGGAAAGTAAATCTCCATATTGCGAGGCTTACCGGCACTCTCCTTGTACGTATAAAGCTTCCCTGCAGGTGCCGAAACACCAAGACCCCCTTGGGGTTTTTTCGCACCAGGAGCTTGGGCTCGAATAGACGAAAAATCAGCGATTGAGAAAACAAAAGCAGTTATGAGACCGAGTATAATTCGAGGCTTGTGAAGTAGCGTCATAAGTTTTACTCGCGAGTATTTAGCTTCTTAATTAGGTCTAGTATATTAGGGACGTTCGTTACGCAATCAAATCCTGGATAACCGTTCTACCGAATTGACTCAGTTGCTTAAAGCTTCCCACGTGATAGAAGGCTAGTGTTTTATCGTTTAGCCCAAGAAGCCAAGGAACGTGACGTGAAAATCGCGGACGTGAAACAAGTGCTGATAGGTAGCAGTGGTTGAGTGCTTTTATAAGCATAAGTCTTACGACTTCAGCTACGCTCCGAGGTGGGGTTGGACTAGCCAGCGATCAGTTTCTTTTGAAAGTGACCTTCGTTGATCGTAGGGCGTTCGATTCGCCCTTTGTGGTCGTAGGTAAGCTTCATATTATCGAGCCCCATTAACCAAAGAATTGAAGCATGGATGTCGTGCACGTGCATCTTGTCTTCGATAGCGTACAAGCCGAGCTCGTCGGTCGCGCCGATTGCCTGACCGCCTTTGACTCCGCCACCTGCCATCCAAATTGAGAAGCCAGTAGGATTGTGATCGCGACCATCGCCCTTTTCGCTCATCGGAGTTCGTCCGAACTCGCCGCCCCAAATGACTAGAGTTTCATCGAGCAAGCCACGTTGCTTGAGGTCTTTCAAAAGCCCCGCGACCGGTTTATCCATTGAACGACATAGCTTCGAGTGGTTCTTTTCAATCCCCGCGTGGGAATCCCATTTGCTACCGGTACCGCTGTAAAGCTGTACAAAACGCACACCGCGCTCGACCATTCGACGTGCTCGAAGACAGTTCCTGCCAAATGTTTCCGTCTCCTTCTGATCAAGTCCGTACATTGCTTCCGTTTCAGCTGTTTCTTGCGAAAGATCCAGTGCTTCGGGGGCTTGCGCTTGCATGCGGAATGCTAGTTCGTAGCTGCGAATTCTGGCCTCCAACTCTGTCTGCTGAGGGTGAGCCGCTGCATAAGATTGGTTGAATTGTTTTAACAATCCAAGCTTCGATTCCATTCGCTCTCCGGAGTACCCTGCCGGAAAGTTGAGATTCGAAATTGGCTCGGCATCGGTACCATTTATACGCACTCCTTGATGTGTAGCAGGCATAAATCCGCTACCCCAGTTTCGAGGTCCGTTGACTGGTCTCGCAGCACTATCGCACATGACAACGAAGGATGGCAGGTTTTCGTTGGCCGACCCGAGCCCGTAATTTACCCAAGAACCAAGCGAGGGGCGACCAGCAAAGTTGATGCACGTGTTCATCTGGCAAACTCCACCAGCATGATTGATTCCATTGGTCCAACAGGATCGAATCACCGCAATGTCATCCATGCACTCGCCGATATTTGGGATCCAGTCGGATGCAGGCATCCCACTTTCTCCGTACTTCGTCCAAGTACGCGGGGACGCCAAGAGCGGCGCGTTTTTCTCACCCATGGCAGTGATCGGCTCTCGAAAACTGCTTGGCAACGGCTTACCAGCTAACTTGTTGAGCATCGGTTTTGGGTCCAGTAGATCTAAGTGACTCGGACCGCCTTCCATGAACAGCCAGATCACGCTTTTTGCCAAAGGGCGATGATGAGCTTGGGCAGCAGCATCCCGAGTCAGCATCCAGTTAAAAGCGACTGACCCAAGCCCCATCCCACTGCTTTGTAGTAAAGCACGACGTGAAATGCTTGTCGATAGATCGATTGCAGGCGACATGTCACTCCAGATATAAAAATTGATTCGAATTGAACAGGATATGACAGAAATCTGTCAGTTGTTGCGGATCGATAACTTCGGAATCTTCTCCCGAACCAAGACTAAAAAACTGATGAGCGCAGTTCATATCTGCGTTCGTAGGTTCTGTTCCCCATGTCCAACGAAAGGCGTTCCTAAGCACTTGCTCCGGCTCCTGTTGTTCCGCTAAAAGCCGTTCCGCAAGCTTCTTCGCCTGCGCCAAGGCGTAATTGCCATTCAACAGCATCAGCGATTGCGTCGGAGTCGTTGTCGTATCTCTTACAGCAACGCTTTGAAGCCCGTTGGCAATGTCAAAGCCGTGTAGAAACGTATCATTCTGGTTGCGAATGCTTTTGACATACAGCGAACGACGTGGCTTGTCCTCGGCCACGCTTGGACCACCCGCCTCGTTGGATAATTGTCCGCTGGAAGTCAATATTGCATCGCGAATTTGTTCCGCTTGAAGTCGACGCACGCGAGTCCTCCACAGCAATCGTTCAGCGGAATCAATCGATTGATAACGCTCCGATTGAGGGTGCCGTGAAGATTGCTGCCAAGTTGCCGACAGCAGGATCTGCTTGTGTAGCTTTTTGAAGCTCCACTGCTCTTCCACAAAGTTAGCAGTAAGCCAATCCAGCAACTCCGGATGCGTTGGCTTATCACCCAGGCTACCGAAGTCGCTCGATGTAGACACAAGCCCCTGACCGAAATGCTGCTGCCAAATTCGATTTACGATCACTCGCGTTGTCAATGGATTACGCGCGTCGCCAATCCACTTGGCTAGGGCTGTTCGCCGACCAGATGAGCCTTCCTTAACCTGCACCGAAGTGGCCGCTGGTAAATCAGTATTAGTCGACAAGACATCAAGAAAACCGGGCGGAATCGATTGTCGACGGGGATCATCAGGAATAGTGGTTGGTGCAATGAGCCCAGGGAAGTCAGTCACAGTCATCACTTCTCGAAGCGGTGATGGCTTGAGATGGTCAAACGCAGCGAGTTCCTTTTGCAGGGCTTCACGCTTTTCTGCGTCTTCTTTGTCCAGCTTCTTATAAGGGCCACCGTCTTCTTCTAAATACTGCCGGGAAACAAGGTAAGCCATTTGTTCTTGCCACGATGTGCGTTCATGCGTCGGCATGTTAAAGCAAGCTTGAATCTCGATCGGAAATTTTGCTGCAGTCGATGCCCACTTTCGCTTTTCATAAGGCTCCAGGATAGCGGCGAGTTGTTCGCGAATCGACTGCGTAGCTTTCTCCCACTCGGATATCTTTTCCTCATATTGTTTACGCTCTAAATCTGTCGCCGCGTCGAGATCATCTCGCCAACAAACCGGCTCAAAGAACGCTCTCAGCTTAAAGTAATCTGTTTGCGGAATCGGATCGAATTTATGAAAGTGGCAACGCGCGCATGACATGCTCAATCCCAAAAACACATCGCCAGCGACATCCGTCATCTCGTTCATGATGTCGTTCCATTGACCACGCGCGTCTCGCTGGTTGTATTCATAGATCCCTAATCGAAGAAAGCCAGCGGCAATCAAACCATCAGGATCACGTTCGGCAGATTCGTCTCCAGCTAGCTGATCCAAGACAAATTTCGGGTACGGCATATCCTTATTGAAGGCCGCAACAACATAGTCCCGGAACTTCCACAAATGCGGGCGATACTCATCCTTGTTCCAACCATCCGATTCAGCGTAACGTACCAAATCTAACCAGAAGCGGGCCCAATGCTCCCCGTAACGGGAATCTGCCAGCAAGCGATCGATAACCTGTTCTATCGCGTTGGGCGATTCATCACACACAAACGCATCGATCTCGGCTGGCGAAGGGGGCAACCCAATCAAATCGAAATACAGGCGTCGGATTAAAGTCGTCTTATCAGCGATCGGAGCAGGCTCCATTTCGTGCTCAGACAAACCCTTCCAAACGAACCGATCAATCGTGTTCTTGGACCACTCATCTCGGCCATCGATTGGTGGATCAGTTTTCTTCACCGGAACAAACGCCCACCACTGGCGATCGGCATCGCTGATGGATCTTTCTGCAGGACGTAACGGCTTATCTGTTGTGGGCCAAACTGCACCCTCAGCTATCCAGCGCTCGAATTGGAGAATCGTTTTCTCGGCAAGTTTTCCAGTCGGAGGCATCTCAAGGCCATCGTAGTGAAGCGCATCCATAAGAACGCTCTCCTCAGGATTCCCCGGGACTAACGTTGGACCACTATCTCCACCTTTTAAGAAGCCTTCGAGGGTATCCAGGCGAAGCCCTCCCTCCTGCTTTTTGTCACTATGACACTTGATGCACTGGCCAATAAGAACAGGCCGAATCTCATGCTCAAAATGTGCAATTATCTCAGATTTTCGAGAGTCATCCGCTTGACTGAAAGTCACCGACAACACAGACACTGCAATAACGAAACACCAGAAAAAAAAAGGCTTTGCGAGAATTTGCATAAGGCGGGAAACCTCCAGCTTCAATTCTAATCACAATAGGTGAATATTGCCAAGCACGAACCTGGACTTGTTATTCGATCTAGCCGAAACGCAACATTCAGGCATTCTCCCAGCCTGACAAGTACCCGCCGTTCGATCCCTCGGCAGAGTCGTTAGAAGCGTCAAACTTCACACCTATTCTCTGGGAAGTTCGACAGAATCTAAACAAACGATAGTATCTAAAAAAACGATATTTTCTAGCCCGCCAAACCGATTGCGAAACGTGGGCACGAGCCCCAGTTTCGCTCCTCGCGCATAAACGCGACGATAATCGCTACGCCGCGCGTCACGGGTGCAGGTGAATCACATTTGAAAAGGAACAAAAGCAACGTGTCGAAATGTCATGTAAATACTAAGTTTTTAACACCCAGGACTTGCCTACATTAGGAATAGCTCAAGCTCAAGACAACTGCAATTGGCACCGTAGAATCAGACATAGGAACAATGTTTCAATAGTCGCACTTAAGCGGCTTTCGCCTTGGCATTCTTTAGTTGTCTTTTATTCGGACCCTTCTTTTGGTTATTCGGTTGATCAATCGCGACAGGTTCCGCTTGCTGAGCACTCCACGCATCATAAAGCGTTCGCAATTGAGTAACCTTCGCAGTCTCGCTTGCAGCCAAATCTGTCGACTCGCCGATGTCATTACCCAGGTTGTAAAGCTCAGGCTTTCCGCTTCCACCTTTGGAAACTACCAGCTTCCAATCACCATGCCGAACGGCCCATTGCTCACCAAAACGCCAGTACATTGTTTCGTGAGGAGATGCTTCCTTTTGCCCGTCGAGATACGGACTGAGATCGATACCGTCAAGTCCCTCTGTGGATGCGATAGGTGCACCGGCGGCGGCCAGACAAGTTGGAAGAACGTCTAAATTCATGACCGGTAATTTGTACTCCTTGCCTTCTGGATATCGCCCCTTCCACTGAACAAAGAACGGGACCCTTGGGCCTCCTTCGAAAGTAGTCATCTTGAATCCGCGAAGAGCACCATTCTGAGATGTCGTAGATTGAGTCGGCCCCCCATTATCAGCTATGAAAAAAATCAGTGTGTTCTCTTCCTGGCCAAGTTCCTTTACTTTCTTTAGCACCGAGCCAACCGCGTCATCCATTGCGGACATCATTGCCGCAAAAATCCTTCGCTTCTCATTTTCAATTGATGAAAAACGATCCAGATACTTTTTCGGAGATTCCAGAGGTGCATGCTGCGCATTGAATGGCAAGTAAAGGAACCACGACTTGTTCTTGTTCCGTTCCAACCAATCCACTGATCGCTCGGCATATTTATCAGTCGTGTAAAAATCCGGATCGGTGATTTCCATCACATCTCCGGAGACTCGAGTGTCAATGAACTTGGTTGGATGGAAGAAAGGTGTGTTGGCTAGAGTACCGTAGAATTCGTCGAAGCCGCGCTTGGTTGGATGGTACTCGGGCCCATCCCCAAGATGCCACTTACCAACCGCAGCTGTTGCGTACCCAAGCTTCTTAAGCCGATCAGCAAGTGTTGTCTCTTTCAGCGAGAGTCCGCTCGCTCGAGCAATCGCGTTGAACTCATGTCCAAAACGAGTCGGATACTTACCGGTCATCAAACCAGCCCGCGAGGGACTGCAATAAGTCGCAGCAACATAACCCTGAGTACATCGAAGTCCATTCTTTGCAATCGAATCAATATTTGGTGTTGGAATATCGCTGCAACCCTGAACCCCCGTTTCACCGTAACCAAGATCGTCTGCATAGATAACCAGAATGTTAGGACGATTCGGTTCAGCGGCTAATACACCGGGCGAACCAGCGAAACATAGTGCGAGCAACAACGAAGAAAAAGCACAAGTGGCGATCGCTTTTGGCATTTCAGTGTCCTTTAGTAACAAGCGGAAGGGAATTTCTCCAACTTAACAAGGCATGCGCTGCATTGCAACCTAACCGCCTGAGTCAAACCTAAACATTCTAAAGCTTTCACGCTCAATTCCAAAATTCTCCGCGCTCATTAATGTACAATCCGAATAATGCAACCTGAGCTACTGTTCGATCAATGGATTGTCCGCATGATTGATCTCAGGCGTAAATTGCACATTTTGCACGCGCTTTATCTCTTGGTTTTTGTCAATGGAACGATAGTTTGATGCGAACATTTCCTCTCCGAACTGTGTTTCTCTTAGTTGCGTTTCAAAGCATTTGCAGTCTCGCTCTAGCGCAGCCTAAAAGCCGAGAAACGGAAAGTTATCCTGCTCATCCAGATTCCAAACAGAAACCAGGTATCCCTGCCGGCGACATTATCGAAGGGCAGTTCAACGATTCGCAACTCTATCCAGGAACCAAACGAAACTACTGGATCTATGTACCGAAGCAGTACTCGTCCGATAAGCCAGCACCGTTGATGGTTTTCCAAGACGGCCGAAACTACGCAAAACGCGACGGCGGCTTCAACGTTCCAAATGTGTTTGACAACCTCATTCACTCTCAAGAAATGCCTGTCACAATCGGCCTCTTCATCGAACCCGGCGTCGTACCCGCACCAACATCCGACTCTCAGGACCGCTTTAATCGATCGTATGAATACGATAGCGTTGACGATCGCTATGCAAGATTCTTGATTGAAGAAATGATTCCGCATGTTGTCAAGAACCATGCGTTACACATAAGCAGCAACCCCGATGACCGCGCGATATGTGGCTCAAGTTCCGGTGGCATCGCGGCTCTTAATGCGGCTTGGCATCGCCCAGATTCATTTCGACGCATCTTCACCACTGTTGGAACGTATGTCGGCTTGCGAGGCGCGCACGAACTTTCCACGATTATCAGAAAAACCGAACCCAAGCCACTGCGAGTATTTCTTCAAGACGGAAGCAATGATAACAATATCTACGGCGGCGATTGGTGGATGGCTAATCAAAGCATGCTCCGATCGCTTCAGTTTGCCGGCTACGAAGTCAATCACGCTTGGAGCGAAGGTTTTCACAATGGTAAACATGGAGCATCGATTTTTCCCGATGTATTACGATGGCTTTGGAAAGATCACGGGAAAACGCCTGTGTCAAAACACATTGAAGAGTGCAAGAACGACGCAAAAGATTTTCTCGTCGCCGGTTCTGATTGGGAACTAGTCAGCGAAGGTCATGAATGGGCTGAAGGACTCGCGATCACTGATGACGGCACACTCTACTTCACCGATGTACCCGCATCCAAGCTCTATCGCATTACGCCTGACGGTACTCGAAGTGTCGTCGTAGAAGACACAGCAAAAGCCAACGGAATTGCCCTCGGTCCCGACGGAAAACTTTACGGGGCGTGTAGCGGTGCCGAACAGATCCGCGCTTGGGATCTCAAATCTTTCGCAATGGAAGTTATTGCAAAAGGGACTCGAAGCAACGATATCGTTGTAAGGCACGACGGAACCATCTACTTCACCGATCCGCAGGGAGGAAAGGTATGGATGATCGACAAAGCTACCCGCGAGCGAAAGGCGGTCGATGATTTTAGAGAATGCAATGGAATCACACTCAGCGCAGATCAAGCACAGCTCTTCGTAGCTCATTTCCCTAATCGATTTGTCCACGCAGCGTTTATCAAGGACGACGGATCGCTTCAGTACAAGCAACCGTACTTCCATCTCGAAATCCCAGTCAACTTGCTCCAGGGACAACTGGATGGAATGTGTACGACCAAGGATGGGATGCTGGTTTGTTCGACTGCGATGGGGATACAAATATGCGATCAACCAGGCCGTTCGCATTTGATTTTGCCTATGCCAATCGGTTCCAAACGCCCTTGCTACGCTCGCTTCGGAGGTCCCGATCGTAAAACGCTCTACGTCGCAAACGTCGACAAGGTATGGAAGCGTGAGATGCAACTGGAAGGTGCTCTACCTTGGAAGTCACCAGTAAAGCCACCCAAACCAAAGCTTTAGCGCTAATTTACCTGCGTCTGTCCTAGACGCAGTCATATCCCGCGTGGGAACGACTCAGATATCGACAGCTGAATTCTTACAAATTCAGCTACCCAAAAATCAAAGCTGGCAACAGCGTTAGTTCGGCTTCAAGCCCTCTGGCAATTCGGCAAGTCGCTTAAGTTCGATAATCTCGCTGCAAAACCATGGCTTACCCGTCTCCTTCCGGTAGCCGATGCACTTCGAAGGATACGTGGCACCATCATGTTCGCGGTAATCACTGAATCGGTTGATATCTTTCCGCCAATCGATTCGGACGAGCTGCAAGTTCTTCTTGTCGAAGTAGATATCCATCGATGGCTTAACAGTTTCACTAATGCGCAAACCGACCAAGATATTATCCCCATCTTTCATCTCCGGTATTGGCACTATATTCGATTTCGAATCAAGTAGCGTCTGAAGGGTCCAAGCCCAGACAAGATCGGCAGCAGGCTCGTTGACCTTCTTCTCCCACTTCCCTTTTCCGCTGCGATACCACCAGTGGTCATGACCATCGAAAATGGACTCGCGAGGCTTACCTGGTTTTTCGACGTCATCACTGACATTTAGCTTCTCCTGAATCGTAAATCGTGAAAGAAGATTCGCCTTTCCACCAGCGGCTTTCACAATCTGATCAACCAAGCTTTTCGCGTTCGGAACCTCGACAGACACAGGTGAAAAAGTATCCAAATCTGGAAGAGTCGTTTGAACTCCATCGGCTGGGATATCTAACTTTGCGGACCAAACAATTCCGTTTAAAATGAATCGCCTCAAATCGTCCACGGCCCAATTTTTATAAAAGTGTGGCATCACAATAGCAAATCCGCGCCCACTATCGTTACGTTCGACACACCAAGCAACAGTCTCTTGCTTGGGTGATTTCGGCGGCAGCATGGATGTTGCAAGAGCCGTGACATTCTTGGCCATCTGATTGCCTTCGCCACCAAAGTAGTTATTGATGTAAGGCTCGTCGTTAACCGTGAACTCATTCCAGCCACGCAGAATTGGATGATCAGAGATAGCCGGAGTGATAATGGCGGAGGCGTAGACTTCAGCGACACCTTGATGATGAGGGCAAGTCTTATTTGCAAAATAGCCTCCAAGCCAACCTAGTAAAGGATGGGAGCCCGATTCAGTTACATCCTTGCCCCACAATCCAGTCGCATAATGGACACAAACAATGCCGCAACCACGAGCCATCATCGTGTCGATCTGAGCCAATATGGCCTCCGTTTCCGGTAGACGTTGCGGTGGAAAAGTGTCCCCAATAAAGACAATCGTACTGTACGAATTCAGTTTCGATGCATCCCGTGGCCACTCAGAAACGACCTCAGCAGTGACATCCGGAACATTCCCCATATTCTGCAAACAGTATTGCATCAACCGCCCACCTGCAGCAACTTCGTGCGTTCCCGGCGGGTGAGTACTTGGCCCAACAAAAATCAAAATACGCTTTGCTTCGGCAGAATAGGTTGTCGTGGCAATCAAGAAAATAAAAAAATAGCCGACCAAGCATTTCAGGTACATGATGCAACAACCTTCACAAACCAAAGTCTTGACAAATGTCAACTACTAGCCCCAATTCATCTTCTCAAACGTGAATCCAATGGCAAAATTCTTGGATTCGTACTTCGAATTTAATCAGAGTAGCATAACTGAAGCAGTCAAGCAAAGTAACGGACATCTTGCTCTGCCTCACGTTTAGTGTGATCGATCAACATTTCTGAGAGCCGAACATTTCGAAAGCTAGGCTCGTAAACTGGCAAGATGGGTACTTTTGGCAACAGGACGGCTCGCGGGCGGCTGGCACATAAGCACGACATTCGCGTCTCATGACAAACGCTCGTTCGTGGAGACTTTATAATGGAAACGCTTAATGGAAGCGTTACTTCGATATATAACTCAAGCGACTTCAACCTCCAAAGAATTTTCGAAACTTCCTTATCGCGACACTATCGCCTTTCGCAGAATGTATTATTGCGGTGAACCGAGTTGGATTTGTTCGTTTTCTCTCGTACTGAGCCCATAGAT
Source organism: Planctomycetota bacterium (assembly GCA_026692865.1). Classification (GTDB taxonomy): domain Bacteria; phylum Planctomycetota; class Planctomycetia; order Pirellulales; family Pirellulaceae; genus JAIYDQ01. The sequence continues at coordinate 456,120 of JAPLNI010000058.1, read as the reverse complement.
AACAATCATGAAAATCGTAAAAACAAACGGGCTGATTGCCGCTCCCTTCACGCCTATGCATTCGAATTGCACCGTCAATCTCGATGCCATCGAACAGTACGCGAATCGATTACTCAGCGACGGGGTTGTTGGGGCGTTCATCTGCGGAACAACCGGTGAAGCAATGTCCCTGACGCTTGAAGAAAGGATTCAGGTTGCGGAAAGGTGGATGCTAAAGGCCCCCAAAAATCTACGTGTGATTGTACATGTTGGGCACAATGCGATTGCAGATTGCAAGCGGCTCGCAGCGCACGCTCAATTGATAGGTGCCAATAGTATTGCGTGCATGGCACCCTTCTTTTTTAAACCAAATTCCGTAGAAAGTCTTGTCCAATGGTGCGAGCAAGTTGCTGCCGCCGCGCCGAATCTTCCGTTCTACTATTATCATATTCCATCGATGACGGGAGTAACGATTCCGGTCCACGACTTTTTAACCGTCGCAGCCGATCGAATCCCTAACCTGGTCGGCGTAAAGTTTACCTATGAAGATCTCGAAGACTTCGGGCGATGCTTGAAGTTTGATAATCAACGATTTGATGTCCTGTTTGGTCGCGATGAACGGCTTCTAGCAGCCTTTGATGCTGGAGCCCGCGGCGCAGTTGGAAGCACTTACAATTTCGCCGCTCCTCTCTATCGATCGCTCATCGATTCTTTCCTCACCGGTGATCAACAAAGTGCAACGAAACATCAAACTCTCGCGGTAGAGATGATCAACACGTTAGTCGCTGGTGGTTCAAGCCCCATAGCGACTTTCAAATGGTTCATGAAACGAGTCGGTATTGATTGTGGTCCCGCCCGAATACCCCTACAAAACCTTACAACAGAGCAGATCGACATGCTTGAAAGCAAACTAAAAGCGATTGGAATCTATGAGGCAATCGAGTTCCGCGAAAGCAACAACAGCGGTAAGTGATTTGGAAGGCTTGGAAGATGCTAATAGACCATTTAAGGCTACCCTGCCACAATACAATTCGTCTGATTCAAGAAAGTCGAATCCGAATGCTTTTGATGTTGATCGCTATTTTTTCAAGTCTGTCCGCGTCGTCTGCTTCGGATTTGCTCATCTGGAATCAACTTCCTTCGTTGCCAAGTATCGAAGGCTTCGCGGGTCTGTTTGCTGGGACACAAAATGATGTTCTGATTGTTGCAGGAGGTGCAAGTTTTCCTGATAAAATGCCTTGGGAGGGAGGTAAAAAAGTTTGGTATGACCGCGTTTATGCGCTTGAATCCATCGACGGAAAGTGGAAAGATATCGGTAAGCTTCCAAGGTCTCTTGGGTATGGCGTATCAATCTCGATAGATGACAGCATCATTTGCATCGGAGGTAGCGATTCGCATCGGCACTATGCGGATTGCTTCCGAATTCAATATCGAGACGGAAGGCTGGTCACAACGCTTCTTCCATCGCTCCCAAAGCCATGTGCGAATTCATGCGGGACGATGATAAAGAATGTTGTCTACGTGGCCGGGGGGCTCGAATCACCAACAGCGACTAGCACCTTAAAAACATTTTGGTCGCTCGATTTGGCTGATTCCAATGCTGTTTGGAAAGAGCACGAAACATGGCCGGGATCGGGTCGCATGCTCAGTGTAGCTGCCGCGCTGGACGAGTCGTTTTACCTTTTTAGCGGAGCTGATCTTAAGACTCTTTCCGATGGCTCAACTTCGCGTGAGTACCTTCGAGATGCTTATAGCTATCAACCAAATTACGGTTGGAGAAGAATCGCCGATATGCCAAGACCAACAGTTGCCGCCCCATCTCCCGCGGCAAAGATAGGCGAATCAACGTTGCTTATTATCAGTGGTGACGACGGTGAAGATGTTGATTTTCAACCTATCGAAAAACATCCCGGCTTTCCGAAGTCTGGTCTAACTTATAACACTATCAACAATTCTTGGGAATTCAAAGAATCATTTCCCTTCGGGCATGTCACAACATCTTCAGTGCAATGGCATAATCACTTTATCATCCCAAGCGGTGAGATTCGCCCAGGTAAAAGGTCTCCAAATGTGTGGTCTCTACGAAGCATCCAAAAATAAAGCGATGCAGCTGAAAGCAAACCCAATGAAATCAAAACTGTTTTCTATACTTTCACTCGCTCTGATTTCTGCTTCAGCATTTGCAGCCGAACTAAAACCGGAATCAAGCGAAGTGTTTCCTCCCGGAATGAATGGAATCACGCGGTACAGAATCCCGGGAATTGTGGTCACTCAAAAGGGGACTGTGTTAGCGTATTGTGAAGCACGAAAAGACAGTGGCGGTGACTGGGGCGAAATTGAGATTCACCTTCGGAGGTCGATAGATGGTGGAAAGACTTGGATGCCCTCGCAGATAGTTGCTCATCACGGGGATCGCATCGAGGGGAACCCACACAAAAAGAACGGTGGCGAGCGTGAGCAGACGGTTAATAATCCAGTTGTAATCGTCGATCGAACTACCAATACCATCGAGTTCCTCTACTGTATTAACTATGCTCGTTGCTTCTCAATGCGGAGCCTGGATGACGGGCTCACCTGGAGTCTACCGGTCGAGATAACATCAACGTTTGAACCTTTTCGAAAGCAGTACGACTGGAAGGTGATTGCGACCGGTCCTGGCCACGGAATTCAAATCAAAAGTGGAAGACTCGTTGTTCCGATTTGGCTCGCATACGGAAAGACTGGTGATCACAAACCATCGGCTGCCGGCACGATTTATAGCGACGATCATGGCAAGAGTTGGTTAGCTGGTGATATCGCTTTTCCCAACGAAGGTGACTTTGGTAATCCAAACGAAACCATGATTACCGAGCTTTCAGACGGTCGCGTGATGCTTGTAGCCCGAAGCGAATCCAAACCTAACCGCAAGTTGATTTCCCGCAGCGCTGATGGAGCGACTCAGTGGACTCGACCGGAGTTTCACGATCAGCTTTGGGAACCGATATGCATGGCAAGTATTGTTTCGTATCCGTCACAACCGGGGACTTTGATTTTCTCGAACCCGCACAGTCTTGACATAGACAAGAACGGAAAAGAGAAGCCCGCAGGTAGAGGCAAGCGAAAAAACCTAGCGATTAAACTTAGTAGAGATGACGGAAAGACATGGTCTATCAATAAGACCCTCGAAGCCGGTCTCAGCGCATACTCCGATCTCGCTGTGCTTCCAGACGGAACGGTGCTGTGCCTTTACGAAGCGAATACAAGCATCACCTGCGCACGCTTCACACTTGATTGGCTTACGACACCGTAAGACTGGGCTGATGAAAAAGGCATTTTTCTTGAGCCGTAGACGCGTTTACTGTCTGGCAAGTTGTAGCAAAATCTAAACCCGTGGCTAGCGCGATCGGCTCCGGTGTCAACAGGCAATCGTATTCGGATTTTCGATTCAAATTCGGATCGTACCTGTCATTAAAGCTCGTTGTTCTCACGCGGTATGATCACCTCGTTACCTATCACTTCTTCTTCGATAATCGTTTCATTGACGTTTCCGAGGAATCGTTCGGCGGTAATCTTACCGGGATCAATCCATAGGCCTTCCGAATCGACCTGAATCGTACCTAGGTCTTGGTCAAGGTTTCGGCGTTGACTTTCGTAGAACACCCACACATTTAAGAACGTGTTTTGTGCTTGAAGCAAGTCACTCAATGCTGAGACCGAGTCCCGAGCGGCAGTTGGACCGGAACCTTGCGAAAGCGATTCACGAACTTGACGAAGGTCTTCATTGAGGATGATTTGCTGTGCAGCAACACGTACCGCATAACGTTGCAGTTCGAAGTTGAATTGGTTGAAGCGAATATTGCGTAGCTCGGCTCGCAAGGTTTGCCAGACGGTATCTTCAAAGGCGTAGAAATTTCGTCTCGATTGCTGAAACTCGATCAAAGACTGTCGGTAGTTATTACGCTCGGTCAGACGCGTCAACGGCGAGTCCCATTGCAATCCGGCGCGGAGTCGTCCAGTTTTTCCTTGAAGCGACAAAGGCCCACTGGCACCATTCTGGATATCGCCACTCAGTGCGAGGTCCAGATAGCTTTCCAATGCATCCGCGACGACTTCGATAGATCGCCAAGCGTCAACCAGAGAGCTTCTTGCATTCATCCAGTCTAAACGGTTTCGACGAGCAATCTCAACTGCGTCACGTTGGGAGATATCAACCTCCGGTAGCAAGACACTCTCGGTTCTAGCTCTCGCTTGAAGAACTTGCAGAGCAAGCACGTCGTCGGCGAGATCGGCTAAAGCGTTTTGCGATTGAAGAATCGCTTTGTCGCGAACTTCTCCGAATCGATCACGATCTGCCTGCAAAACACCTTCTTGCTTTGGTTCAATTGCCGGTGCTGGTAATAGATCTGCCGCAGCAACGCTTGGTGCGATTGGTGCAATCGGCTCCGGACCTTCTCGGAGGATCTGAACATCTAACTTCAGCTTCTCGATTCGCGCTTCGTATCCATCTATTCTTTGCCGAAGTTTATCCAATTCGAGCTTAAGATCGGATGGAAGCTGTTCTAATGCGGCAGTTGAAAAGAATTCATCAGCAATTCCGTTTGTTGGAAGCAACGTACAAATCAAGTCGCGTTCGTTATCATGAATCTCGCGGAGCTTATCAAGCTGTCCTTTGCGTTGCGGTATCGATGTCTCAAGTCGTTGTAAATCATTAAGTATCTCTGGAATATCACGACTGACGATTTCGCTACGGATAGTTGCGATCTGATTTGCAAAGAGTTCGATCTGTCCGAGTAACTCATCGACGGCTTCCGACGATTGAATGGTTCGGAAGGACTCGCCAGACATAGCATCCTGTCGACTGACACTTCGATCGAGAATTGCCGAATTGACTTCACCTAGCCGGTCCCGAAGATTTGCAACTGCATTACGACGAATTCGCATTTCCGAACTGATCAGATTGAACTGGTCTAAAATTGGATCGCGAATCTCAACGCACAAGTACGGAGGAAGTCCGATCAAAATCTTGAATTGATCTAACGCAGCTTCATATCCGTTACGACTACTAAAAAGCTGTGCTTGTGCAGAAAGCAATGCTTGTCGAGCCTGAGCAACCTGTAGCTGCTGACTAGGAATCGTGTCTTGCGTAGGTGGAACCTTAGTAAGTTGTTCACGAAGTGTGTCTTCGAATCGCAAGAGGTTGTCTTGCAATCGAGCAATGTTCTCTTCTGAGTTACGAATCTGGAGTTGTGTTTGAAGAAGGCCCAGAATGCCTCCGACTGCAGGCACACCACCACCGCCACCAAATCCGACGGCTCTCGGGACTTGCTGAACGGCACCGACGGTACCGAATCCACCACCCAATCCTGTAAATCCTTGAAGTCCCGCACCACCAAAGAGACCACCTCGACGAGTCGGACCGGGCTCTGCCGCGCGACCCGCGGTCACGTTGACATAAAAGCCAGTTTTATATCTCTCGAAAGATCGCACGTTCGCAAGGAGCGTACGCTCTGCCAAAGTTAAACGCTCCAAGATGATGTCTCGTCCGCCACCCCTCAGAAGTGGTTGAATCAATGTCATATCCAGTAAGGTATTGGAAGTCTGCGTATCAGGACCGCTAAGCTGCCAGGTCATTGAGTTTGCAAAACCAACTAATAGATTCGTACCGTTTGCGAACGTTCGATTGTATTGAAATGGACGTTGCGTTCTTCCGAAGGGACCGGTTGATAGATTCGACTGGCTTTGTCCACCACCACCACGGCGATCTGGTCCATCGGCGGTGTACCCCACGTTCCAACCGGCGTAGAACTGATTGTCAAGTAAAAATCTTTCACTACTTACGTCGATCGCTGACAAGTAGATCGTCTCCACCTCTGCCTGGTATTGAATCGAGTGTAGCGTCGCTAGGCGTACAGCTAGGTCGCTATCAAGCACGAGGACTCCGCGTTCATCAAGTGGAAGCATCGTCCACCAATCAGGGCTTTCCGTTGTATTAGTCCAACCGTTTACATCCCAAAGCGGATAGTGCTTCTTCCCATCGACTCGCTGCATATAGCGATGTGCAACTCCATCATCCTCTGGCATCGGTGGGCGATCCGGATTGAAGGGGTCGAACATCCGAGAAGCACGATCGACTTGTACTCCTCGCATCGGCGGCAGACTGGCCACATTGACTTTGTCATCGATCAACACTTTCGTTTCCGCATCGGCGGTTCGTCGATAATACGAACGCGAACAACCACTCGATGCAATGGTCAACAGAACGGCTATGATTCCTAAGAACAAGAGCAAAGCGAATTCAGGGCTGCTATATAGAACCCAGTTTTGTCGCTGTTTCAGTGTAGACATCAGGCTTCCTTGCGACGCTCGTGGTAGGCCCCCTGCCAGGGAGTTAATTGACAGTTGCCGTACCGCAAAATTGGTGAATGACTGATCTGCTGATTAATCACTACTCGACGGCTATACGGACTGTTCCTTTGATTCGGAATAATCCGTCCGCAACATTGCGGTATAGTCAATAAGGCCTCGTAAACTGCCTAAATTAACAGGCTGCTACTTGGTCGTAATTGCCGACTGAAGAGGTCGAAGAATATTCTCTACAACATAGCTGTCTAAAAGCTCGTAGCCAAGATTCGCCAAGCGATCAAGCTCGACAACGAAGTCATCTTTAGGTCCAAGAGAGTCGAACCTACGAACGCTCAAGTAAACGCTCAACTGCTCCTCACCATATTCACCAGTTCGGACATGGAACCCCGTTGTGCGTGTTTCGAAGTTGATCCGAACCTGAGTCAAACATTCCTCATCAACCGTAAACTGAATCGAAGGTTCGTACCCGATGATCGGTGAATTCGCTCGACTACAAAGCCCGTCTAAAGCCGACGGAATACCTATTGTGTCAGCAATCAATTGATTGTGATTGCCGCGATACGTGTAGTCGAAGCCAAACATGACAGTAAGCGCTTCGCAGTCTATCTTGCTAACCGTAAGCGCATACGGAGCCAATCGCAATACTTCTCGATGCTGCTCCATGGCTTCATCAAGCGATGGTGGATTGACTGTTCCCGAACAAAGTCGTTTTGGTTCAATCGCTACCCATCGATATCCGCCCGAATCTTTATCTTCCTCCAGTACGAGTTCGTTTCGCTCGCGTGTGTAAAAATTCTTCATCGCGGGATAACGACGTTGCATCTGTTCAAAGTAGTGCAGAACTGTTTCGCGCTGTTGTGGGAGTTCCAGCTCGGTCTGAAGATGCATATTCAAATAAAAGTCATCACACAGAGACGCATATCGATTCATAGATGTTCCTTTGCAACGAGTCCCAGTTACATACCAATGCTTTTAAAGCGAAATTGGTTCATCGGACTCGAACCACTCAACGAGTAGAATTGTGAGCAGAATTGTAACCAGGGCTGTTTTGCCGTAATTTGTTTACATGGCAACTCAAGCAGTGACGATCTTCCAAGACACGATTGAATCGCACTACTTGGCGGACCAAAAGTCGATTACTTGAACCTTTTCGAGATGTGGCTTGAGAATGGACACGAAGGCCTGATGGTCTGGATGTTTGATATAGGCTGTTCGATCTTCCTCGGACTTAAATGTGATCAGGAAGCAATGCGTAAAACCGTCCGCTAGGCCTTCAGGACTATTATCTGTTCCGTACTCAAAGTCGGCTACTTCCGTAATCTTTCCTGGTAGTGCCCGGAACGCATCTACGACTTTTTGGACGTCAGCGGCTGAAGAATCAGCCTTGAATTGAAATTGCACAATGTGACGTAACATTTTCGAAGATTCTGATGTGGCCATGACAGATCCGTGTTGCGAAAAGCTCGCTAGAACCATCCCGCTTATGATTGCCATTCCCCAAAAGACTTTCTTGGCCATAGGACAACATATTGCATTTGGTTGGTTCATCATTTCGCTCTCAAGTAGGTGGTGACTTTTAGTTTTCGAGTGGCCATCTACCAATTTTCGGTAGCCACCCTACACTGTCATTTATTATACGCAGCCAGCAACTGCTAGGCTATGATGACCCTTGAAGACGGTTAAACATAACCAAGCACATGTCATCTTCCTGGGCACAACCTACAATGTGCTCCGTGACGGACTTGATCAACGCATTGCCATTTTCGGATAGCGAATTCGACGTTTCCCCGACCATGGATTTCACCCGAGCGATCGAAAACTGCGCTCCCAGCTTGTTCGGAGCCTCAAAAACTCCGTCCGTATACATCGCAAGCAGTTCACCAGGGTGTATCTGCATTTTGAATTCTTCGTAATCAATTCCCGTCATAATCCCGAGCGGTGGGCCGCTGTTGTCGAAGCCGGGCTCGGAGATCACGTCGTTTTGGTCGCGGTAAACTGGTGGCATGTGACCAGCGTTAACAATAGAAATATTCCCTGACTGCGGATGAAGAATAATGACACACATCGTCACAAATCTTTCGACGCCGAGAGCGGTGACGCGTTCATTAAGGAGCGTCAGAGCCTTGGCGGGCTCATCTTCCGAAGCGAATGCGAATCGTGTTTCAGCAGATAGCTTTGCCATAAACATCGCCGCCGCAACGCCGTGGCCTACCACATCAGCAACAACGATTGCCATTCGATCGTGCTCTAGCGGAATGTAATCGAAGTAATCACCACCGATCTCGCTTGCGGGATTGTAGTACTGGTAGAAATCATATTCTGGAAGATCAGGCGTTTCGCGCGGAAGAAAGGCTTGCTGAACTTGCTTAGCCAGCTCCAAGTCCTGCTCGACCAACCGTTGCAAGACCATCTGCTCGTGCAGTTGAGCGTTCTCAATGGCAATTCCCGCTTGGTTCGCAACCGCTGAAAGGACTTCAAGGTCTTTTGCTTCGAATCGCCCTTTATGCTGTATTGTATCGATCTGTATAGCGCCCAGCGGTTCTCCTTCGGAATCGAGGAGCGGCGCGACAATCATTGATCGGATTCGAAAATCCGCCACGCTTTGGCTCATTTGAAACCTTTCGTCGCTCCCCGCATCCAAGGAAATAATTGCTTCCTTGTCTTGCATGACCTGCTTCATGATCGTTTTAGAAATCCGAAACTGCTCCTCTTGTTCTGGGCGGCGAGTCTTCACCCATCGTGGCTGGAGCGTCCCCGAGTCGTCCTTCAAAACAATGAAGCCACGATCAGCTTGGACAAAGATACGAAACAAACTATCAAGCACTTTCGGTAGAACGTCATCGATCGAGACCGCCTTGCCAAGGGCACTCATGATTTCAAGCATGGCCGCTAGTTTGACCTCGGGCGACGCCGAAACTTGTGCACCGAAAGTACTGCCGCGTACTTCCATCTTTGCCATCACCGAATGGCTCGTTGGTTCATCGCCATCGTCAACGATGAACATTCCCAACTTCGAACCATGAGTAGCATTGAGGCTTGATCCGTCATCAAACTCGGACACAGGAAGATCAGCATGAAAGGAAAGCTCTAAGTCGCAGACGCGAATCACATCGCCGTCTTCCAATGAAGATGGCTGTTCGATCAAGCGACCATTTACGAAGGTTCCATTCCGACTTTTCATGTCCTCAATTAGAAATGAATTCCCATTGCGGATCATCTTCGCGTGTTGACGCGACACAGCACCGCTATCAAGCACGATGTCGCAATCTGGATGCCGCCCCATAACCATCTCTGCTTGGTCCAAGTCATAGCGTTTCCCGATTGAGTTTCCGCTGAGTGAGTCCAGATAAGCCATAGAGAATGTATTTTTCTTTTGCCTGCGAAAGCCGGTATCTCGTTTGTCACCGTCACGTGGATAAATCGGCCTTGCCAAAACTACCAACCAAAGGACGCATGACGCGTCGCTAAACAATGCCATAATCGTAATCCATAAGAATCACTTGAGAAACGGGGCTCGCCTGCCCCCCTGCCCTGCCCTGATTGAAATTTCTCTTTCGCGACAACAAGCATTCAACCGCGCAAGTCATAGCGATATCGAAACCCGTGGATAGCGTCGGCGGCTCAAGGCGTTATGAATAAACGGGCACTAGCCGAGTTGAAGCGAATTGCCACCCGCTTGCACAGAAACATCCAACTACGCAGCTATCGCCAGCGGCTCAATCACGCCCTGCACTGTTATTCTTAATCATTTCGACCTGTTTCAATTGCGCCCCAGTCCAGTTTTGCTACGGAGAAAACCTGGGCTGCAGCCAAGTCACCATGCTACCGGCAGAAATCTTCGATTCGGATCGGACCACCAATCGAAGTCGCTTTTCTGGCGTCACTGCAATATCGACAACCCATGGCGCATCTACTTTTGGATCCGCACTCGACCATAAAAGGTCTTCGTTAGACCAAATCTCACATAGGATTTTATCTTGAATTCTCGCATCTTCCGGGCGAACGATTCGGGTACGAAATCGCGTAGTACCATCTGGTACACGAGCAACGATTTCGCCATCAACCGGAAACACGAGATTTTTTGTTGAAGGCTCATCTGCGATATCCCGACCCTTGGAATTACTCGCGAAATGAGGAGCCAGCAAGACCGATCTACCACGAACCGAAACCGACAAAAACGGATTGTCGAACGCTTTGGATTCGATCACAGCAATCGCAGCAAACCATCTCACAATGGCGTTAGAAAAATCGATGCTCGCGACTTGCTTGGGATCGCATACACATTCGATACCGCTGCGTAAGGTCCACTGAAACACTGGTCCTTTTTCACCGGAATCTACGAACTTAAGCTCGGTTGCTTCCCATTTGCTTCCATCGAGAGTTCTAATCCGAATCGTTGGTTTGTATGGAGATTCCTCAGGCTGAGCCCACACAAGTCCAGCAAGCTTGGTTCGCGGGGCCGGAATTGTCTGACCGTCAAAGGAAAAGCTTACAGAACTTTCGTCGAGCCCGAGAATCACTCCCGGTATCCGATCGATTTGGTCACCCGGCCTGATGATCAGCATTTCATCAGTCAAAACTGGTGCACCAGCGTTTTGGCTAGCAGCCTCACGTACCGCTTTATTCAAGTTTCGAAATTGCAGACTCGCCATTGTCGACGGAGTTATGCTGAGCGAAACATTGCTTTCGCTTTCAACTGACCAAGAGTTATCTTTACCTAATATGCTGCGGCATTGGAGTGAAGTTCCATCCGTTAGCTTCAGAATATCGCCGGAAGATGTTGCATCGCTTGGTGACACCCCCTTCAACTCGATGACCGCGGTCTCGGCAACAGGAAACTCAGTTACGACCGACTTGTTATCAACGCCAGTCCTTATGGTTACGGTGCTTGTATTGACACTCTGAAGATCGCCTTCGACCGTTGCACCAGAAAGCAGTTTAATTTTTACGCTTATAGGCGTTGCTGTTTGTTGGACTGGGGAAGACTCGGCAGCCAAAGTCCTCGCGATGCCAGAGAATATAAAGTGTCCGCTTTCAATGCCCCCAAAAGCAATCACAAGGACTACATGAAAATAAACAAATCCATTCCATCGACGTGGACATCTCATTTCCTAACTCTCCTAAGCAGTCCTGAACAATTCGTGCAACAGATTTATCAACCTACCATAGATTCCCCCACTTGTTAGTGTTCCAGACCTATCGATAACGTAAATAAAACCGCGTGCGTCAGCCACTAAAAATTTGTCGCAGAAGTACCTTCCCAACGGGTCGTCCTGTATCAATCCATCCGAACTAGATAACGCATTTGAATAGAAAAAACCGGCAAAAACATTCCTTTATGTGACAACAAGAACCGCTCCGTTCACTCCGTGTAACCGTTAGGTTTTCTTATCTTGAGGATGTATCGGATCTTAAATTAAGTCATCCATTTCACACGCTAAAAACAAGCGGTTGCCATGCCGGCAGGCAATATTTGCAAAGTGTAAAAAATCTTGAACGGCAAAAAAAAACCCACGCTAACCGGGGCAGGTGATTAGCATGGGAGTAACCTTCTCTCAACCGGGGCAGGTGATCGATGAGAAGGCCCAATCGAGCAAGCTCGACTGGTTTGTTCAAACTATACTGGGTTATGAGGCGTCGTCAACTTCGAGATAGATAGTTTTCGTAAAAAAGATATTGATTGTCTCTTTTGCCTTGGAATCTCTTACTCGTAGATCGGATAAAAACTTCCGAAAGCTTGTTCACAAAAGACTCCCGGATCATTGAATCGGCGATTTTGGTCAAGCGATTGCATTTCTTGCATCTGTTCAATCGACAGCAAAATATCCTTTGACTCAAGATTTTCTCTGAGTCGGGCTACTCGCGTGGTCTTTGGGATGACTGACGTTCCTCGTTGAATCCCCCATGCGAGCACCGCTTGAGCAGGCGTGCACCCTATCTTATCCGCAACCGCAAGCACGGTTGGCTCCGTTAGAACGGAATCAGCTTCCGTTGCCATACCGATCGATACGTACGATGGAGCTCCCAGAGGTGAAAACGCCGTCATGTGGATTGATTCCTGCTGACAGTATCGCAAAAGTTTCGGTTGCACTAAGTAAGGATGCGATTCGACCTGCAGTACTGATGGCCGAATTGTCGCATAGGACAAGACGTCGCGGATAAGCGAGACATTGAAATTGCTGACTCCAATCTGTCGAACAAGACCCGATGTGACTAGTTCTTGCATGGCTTCCCAGGTTTCGCGAATGGGAACCGAGTCAATTTCCATCTTTGGGGTTGGTGCATCTGGATCGTAAAACCAACCCGCGGGATACCTGCACTGAGGATCGACATATTTCAGCGAAATCGGAAAGTGGATTAAGTAAAGGTCCAAGTAATCGACTTTCAAATCTTTCAATGACTTCTCGCACGCAGCCCTTACATGCTCCGATCGATGGTTGGTATTCCAAAGTTTACTTGTAACCCAAAGCTCATCTCGACTTACCATTTTTTTCTCTAGCGATGATTTGATCCCCTCGCCGGAAAAAGCTTCGTTACCGTAATCGCTAGCAGAATCGAGATGTCTGTAACCAATCTCAATGGCCGCTTGAACGGCATCAGCAGCTTGATCATTCGCGATTTTCCAAAGTCCAAGCCCAACAGATGGTGGCTGAGTTAACGTATTCGACAAAATAAAGAGGTCCTGTGCAAAAGTAGCGTTGAGTTATCATCTATACGGACTTGAAAATATATCCTCGAAGGAAATTCGTTACTACCTTTCTCAACTCGCCTACGCATCATTCCTAGAAACCATCTATGGGGCTTCATCGCTACTACGTTCCTCAGGCCTTATCGCCGGGGAAAATTTTTCTTCCGCCCGAGGAAGCCCATCATGCCCTACGAGTTCGTCGAGAATCGGTCGGAGATCGATGTGTCTTGTTTGATGGTCTTGGCAACGAAGCACCGGCGATCATCGTATCGACGACGAAACGCGACTGCGAGATTGAGATCGAAAGCATCCGATTCGCACCGCGCGATCTCCCGGGCAGCTTTACGCTCGGAGTTTCTCTACCAAAGGGGGACCGATTGCGAGCCGTAGTCGAAAAAGCAGTCGAGCTGGGGGTTCATGAGCTGGTACCGCTGCTTACAGAGCGTTCGGTTAAAATCCCAACCGACAATTCAATTGAAAAGCTTCAGAGATTCGTTATCGAAGCATGTAAGCAATGTGAGCGAAACCGACTGATGGAAATCAAGCCTCCAATTGATTTTGATACTTGGTTAGGTCGCGCCGCAGAGAATGCCGCAGAGAAAAATGCGTTGACAGAACCAAGCTTTCGAATTATCGCTCATCCAGACCTTGCTGAACACCGCACAACGATGAAACAGTTTTTAGTATCTAACGCAGCAATCCAACCTCACCATGGCTTCGCTGCAATTGGTCCCGAGGGAGGCTTCACAGATGACGAGGTATTGAAGGCGGTCAATAGTAAGTGGAAGGTGATCGACTTGGGTAGCCGAATCCTGCGCGTTGAAACGGCAGTCGCATCGCTGGCCACGATCGCTGCAGTTTTGTTTGATGATAAGCAGAATACATTCCCCCCAATAATCATCGCAGGAAAACCGCAATGAGCGGCGAGCAAACAGGTCGTGAGTATCCGAATCGCGAGCACACAGTCCGCTGGATTGGACCAGATGGTTGCGTTCGCTTTGCAAGTGACTTCGCTGCTGCAATATGTGCCGTACAAAAAAACTCCGAGCCGATGTCTGTAATCATACGATTGGATGGGACGCTTGGAGCTGGGAAAACTTTCTTCGCGCAACAGCTTGCACAAGCATTTGGGGCCGCAGACGGAGATGTTACAAGCCCAACTTTTGTGATCATTCAAAGTTATCCGACGACGCCACCGATTAACCACCTAGATCTCTATCGCGTTAACGATGACGACGAGTTTCTAGAGCTTGGAATCGAAGAAATGTTCGAGCAGCCTGCTATCATGGTGGTGGAGTGGGGTGCAAAATTCGTATCTTTGTTCCCGAAAGACCATCTTGGTTTGGAGATCGATGTCATCAACGAAAACGATCGGCTGGTGACTATCAAAAGTTATGGACCTCAATCAGATCTCATACTTTTGCAACTTCAAGGATAACGCGATTGTGTCGATTGCAATAAACGTACTGTACGAAGACAATCATCTACTCGTCCTTAACAAACCAGCCAACTGTATTGTTCAAGGAGCGCAGCCTGATCAACCGAGCTTGTTGGACGAGGCCAAAGAGTACATTCGCATCAAGTACAATAAACCAGGCGCGGTTTATTTAGGCGTGGTAAGCCGGTTAGACCGCTGCGTCACTGGCGTTGTACCGCTTGCGAGGACTTCGAAATCGGCCGCACGACTTAGCGAACAATTTCGTGATCGTGAAGTTGCAAAAACATACGTCGCCTTAGTCCAAGGACGCCCTCGCGCGAATGAATTGCAGCTCAAGCACTGGTTGCTTCGAGATGAGTCGATGACTAAAACTCGTTGGCTCGACCACGAAATCCCAGGCGCACAGTTGGGTATACTCAGCTATCGCGTGATTGGCTCCTGCGATCAGTGGAGCCAACTGGAGATCGCTTTAGAAACCGGTAGAAAGCACCAAATCCGAGCTCAAATGGAAGCCATTCACTGCTCCATACTCGGTGATCGCAAGTATGGCTCGGAAATCACTTTTCCAAGTGGCATCGCATTGCACTGCTCTAGCGTATCGATCGATCATCCAACCACGAAGGTTCGTCAAGAGTTTAGGGCTCCATTACCCGCGTGCTGGCAACGTTACACCGATAGAACATGAAGAAAAGCAGCAAGTATCATAACGACTCGCCAGCGGATCCTGAATCCGCTAGCGTCCCGCCTGCTAGTCTCTTACCGCCGAACTTTCGTATTCAGCGAATCATCTCCGGCGGTCAAACTGGAGTAGATCGAGCTGGCTTGGATGCGGCGATTCACCTTGGAATCGAACATGGCGGATGGTGCCCGCTTGGCCGACGCTCTGAGGACGGACCGATACCGGATCAGTATCAGCTTGTCGAATTGGACTCGCCGAATTACTCGGATCGCACACGACAAAATGTCCTCGATTCGGATGGGACGCTAATCCTCTACGGCGGGCGACTCCAAGGCGGAACGTTGCTCACCGCGCGCTATGCGACGCAGCTCAACAAACCATGCCTGAAGATCCGACTCTCTGGTCGAGTCTCCTGCGAACAGCTAATCTCTTGGATTGAATCGAATCATATCAGCATCTTAAACATCGCAGGACCGCGAGCCTCCTCGGATTCAAAAATCTACGCCAAGGCTTACCGATACATCGTAAAGTCGCTTGCGTAGTTACTTCGTACCCAAAGCTTCAATTAGTTCAAAACGGCACTCAAGTATTCTTGGATAGGTCGATTTTTTAATTGCTCACGGAGTTCGGGCTTTACGAATACTCGGACTCGTTTTACAAGGTTGTCGAACTGCTGGGTAGTGAGTGTCTGGATCACCGGTGACAACTCACCCAACTGCACGAACTTTCCTGAGGATTGCCTGACCTCAATTTTAAATTGCACTTCTAGTTTTGGTGGTGGAGCGTCAATAATCAGTTCGTGCGGCTGGATTTCGATACATGTCTCGCGAGCAATTTTTTCAGATAGTCGGTACGCTAGGTCTTGGAGATCCGAATAGGGTCTTCGCGCGATTGCCGTGTGTAGCGCGGGAGCCTCTTGGCAATGATATTCTCCAACACACTTGTAGATAGATCGGTGATCACCAAAAAGTCCTTCGACCAAATCAGCATGGGGAGTGTTCCTTGCTATGGTTCGAAGCCTACCGATAAAAGCTTGTTCTGAAAGTTTGCCCCACTCGTTAACGAAGTGCCCCATCGGTGATTCGACAGTCGATTCTTCTTCCGAAAGCAAACCCCAAATCGCTCGCTGTAACATGGCCGTGGCCGCTCGCACGGTATGATGCCAGTAAACTTCACTGAACATGACATAGCGTGCAAAGACCATCATCTCCGCAGCCGTTCGACCTTTTTCAGTTATCGCAAGCGACTGTCCATCCGGAGTCAAACAGAGTTGGCTGATCAAGCGACTTCGATCAAAGTTGCGACCATACGGCACGCCTGCGTGAAGAGAATCACGATCGAGATAGTCGAGCTTGTCGACATCGATCGGACCGCTTAGCAGACTCGACAGCAGCGGATAGCGAGGCTGCTTCTTGTTGATCGGTGACAAGAGCTCGCAGACATCCTTTGCTTGAACGCCCCAGTCTTGCAAAAGCAATTTGGCAATCGAATCTGATTCTAAAAAAAGGGAAGCCATTGCTTCATGTCGCTGCATCCCTGGAATCTGCATATCCTCGATCAAATGACAAAACGGAAAGTGTCCGACGTCATGAAGCAACGCCGAGACCAAGAATAGATGAGCATGATCGACGGAGACTTGTTGTTGAAACTCTGGAATGGTGGCCAAGCGTTGCAGATAGAGAAGAGCATTCCGATAAACGCCCAAGGAATGCTCGAATCGCGTGTGGTTAGCTCCAGGATAAACGGTCGCGACAAGCCCCAGTTGGCTGACGCGAGCCAACCTGCGAAAGGCAGCCGAATCGACTAGCCGCATCACGCGATTGGTCACCGGCACATCGATTTCTTGCGGAATTCGAACCAAAGAGGAAGGTGATTGCAGCGACTGGAGCTCGGGAATTTGAAGCAATGGATTCATAAAACACGCTTATTACGCAGTCTTTTCACTCTATACGTTATGGAAACATCGGACCTAGACCCAATGCACTATTTGACGTGTACTGAATTACAGTGCGGCCTATTCGATTTGATTGGGTCCTAGTATCATACCGCTGAACTAAAGAAGCCAACGCAGTGAGGAATTTTCTGTGATTCGAAAGGGTAATGTAGCAAAGCTGGCACTCGAGGACGGCACCGTTTATGAAGGGGTCGCTATTGGGGCCGACGGTGAAGTGGACGGAGAAGTCGTTTTTAACACTTCGATGACCGGCTATCAAGAAATCATGACCGACCCGAGCTATCGTGGTCAAATCGTCACGATGACTTACCCTCTGATCGGAAATTATGGCGTTAACGATGACGATCTGGAAAGCAGAAAGCCTCAGCTATCTGGTTTTGTAGTCCGAGAAGACAGCCGCGTCCGAAGCAACTTCCGATCGAATCTTTCGCTTCAAGATTACTTGAAAAAGCACAAAGTTATTGCGATCGCTGGAGTCGACACGCGGGCCATCGTTCGTCGGATTCGTTCCGTCGGGGCCCTTAAGGGTGTCATTTCTACAATCGACCTGGACAATGCGTCACTAGTATCGAAAGCAAAGTCAAGTCTTGGCTTGGTCGGCCGTGATTTAGTACGCGAAGTCGTTCCGGAGGCGTCGTCGTCTTGGGATCAAAAACTTCATTACCTGATGGATTTATGTGATCATCAAAGCCACGCCCCTGCCGCTGCAGCCACTGGATCGAGTGAAACCGCTGCCGGCAAGCCACCGAGAATCGTGTGTCTGGACTTTGGCATGAAATGGAATATTGCTCGTCATCTCTCGCAGCGCGGCAACGAGGTTGTTGTGCTGCCCGGCACTGCAACAGCCGAACAGGTCTTGGCTGAGAATCCAGATGGGATCTTCTTGAGCAACGGCCCCGGCGATCCGGAGCCGCTTGAATATGCAATCAATACCATCCGCGACCTGCTGGGCAAGAAGCCGATCTTTGGTATTTGCCTTGGTCACCAGCTTCTCGCACTTGCCAGCGGTGCCAAGACCTTCAAGTTGAAGTTTGGGCATCGCGGTGGTAATCAACCAGTCTTGAATGTGGAAACGGGCAAGGTTGAAATCACTTCGCAGAATCACGGCTTCGCAGTCGAGGAAGACAGCCTACCCGCGTCATTGAAGATAACTCATCGCAATCTGAACGACAACACGATCGCTGGAGTTAGACACACGCAGTTCAACGCCTTCAGCGTCCAATACCACCCAGAAGCCTCTGCCGGACCACATGACAGTAGTTACTTGTTTAATGAGTTTCAGAAGGAACTTTAATGTTGGTTTAGTTCTCTTTGGACTGCGGCGACTCGTCGCCGCTTTAAGACTTATCTAACGGCTCTCAATCGAGACCGTTCATGCAAAGAGAACATCTTTCTTAGCGTCTAACCAACCGCCCGAAAGCTGGGACAAGTCACAGCACTCCAAAGAAGTTGCGCTTCGTGTATGCTTCTCTGTTATGCCAGCTAATCTCACGCCTCAATATTTCAGTGCGGAAGCCGACTATCGAAAAGCGGTGACTCCATCAGACCAGTTGGAAGCACTGCGAAGGATGCTGCGCGAGATCCCTAAACACAAAGGGACCGATCGCATGCAAGCGGATCTCAAAACAAAGATTGCAAAGCTGCGGCTGGTTGTTGAACGAAGCGAAGCAACACCATCTAGGGGGAACGCGGCGAGTAGTATCGCCAAGCAGGGGGTTGGACGCGTGGTAATGATTGGTCCAACACGTGGCGGAAAAACTCGGCTTCTGCAATCTTTGACTCGTGTAAATCTTCCGCCACGCTCGGAAACATTGAAGGCCGAAGCATTCACCACGCGAGCCCCTCAATTTGGAATGATGCGCTGGCAAGACTGTCCGTTGCAGTTGATCGATTTGCCATCGATCGGATATCCGCCTGCGGAGGATGATCTCGCGCAGTGGGTACGCAGTGCAGATTTGGTCTGGTTGGTTGTTGATTTAGGTAGCGATGACTTTATCGAACAAACTCAGCAAGCAATCGATCGCTTCCGCAGCGAGAAGACACGACTCGCAGTTGCGACCGCGTTAGATCCTAACGAAATCGGAGTCAAAACTGTTGCGACTATTATCGTTGGCAACCTAACGGAATATTCATACAACGCCGCCGAGGTTGCGGATCGCTTGGAATCATTCGAGGAATTCCTCAGCCTATCTTTACCAAAGGTCGCGGTCTCAGCAGTTGACAAGGCGACTCTGGAATCGGCGATAGAATTGTCGGTGAAAGCGATGAATATCGTGCGGGTCTACTGCAAGCACCCAAAAGAGGCTGCTCCAGATATGGAGAAACCACTATTCATTCGCCGTGGAGATACTCTGCGGGAGGTGGCCGCTCAGATTCACGAGTCATTAGTAGAGAGGTTCAAAGGTGCCAAGGTTTGGAAGCGAGGCCAGTTGCAATACCAATCGGTAAAACCTGACTATGAACCGGTCGATTGTGACGTCGTGGAGCTGATTATCGCTTGAGCGAATTTTTACTTTTGTGTGAAGATTTTGAATAAACAGGGATTTTTTGTGTCGGTCGGCAAGCCGGTTTGGCTTGCAACGCTTGTAACTTAACATCCGAAGATTCTTTCTAAAGTAATCCCCCCATTTGAATCGAAACTAGGTCTTAGACAGCTTGGTATGCTTTTGACGTGTACGAACCTTCGGGCCAAGTACGCACGAGTAGCCGATCATTGCTGCTAAATGTTGGGGGGACAATTCATTCACGGCTGATACTTTCTCGGTATCGGTCGTATTCAAAGGTACATCCTGCGAGCTATTTCGTGCTTGTTTGGGTGAAACTTCGAGGGTTTGTTCCGCCTGCATCTGGCAACCATGCATGATTGAACTGCTCGCTATTTGTATCCATACAGGTCGATTCGAAGTCCGTATAAGGGGTGCGGTTCGAAGAGTCTGTAATAAGGATTACGATACGTCGAAATCGATCATCGCAAGCACAACAATGTCGGAAGGATCTGACAGGAAAGGTGCTTGGTGTCTGGAATTGAATACCTTGAGCAATTTGTCGCTTGTGAGTGGCATCGATGCTTGAAGGGAGACGACATGGATGTTGTTAAACTTCGTAGCGGAGAAGCCCTAGTTGACGATGTAAATCGTTCTCTACACAAGCGGGTTGTTGAAGGTCTACCGTGCCAATCCTAAGAAACATGCCTGGTTCTTTGGGTTAGTATCCCTAGCAATCGAAGGTAACGGAGAAATCGAATATGAAGGTGTTCACCACGGGACAGGTCGCAAAGATCTGTAAGGTGGCCCCGCGAACCGTAAGCAAATGGTTCGACTCCGGCCGACTCAAAGGGTACCGCATCCCCGGTTCACAAGACCGACGCATCCCCCGAGAGTATCTAATCAAATTTCTCAAAGAGCATGGTATGCCTTTGGGAGATTTGGAAGATGAGGCCATGGCCAAGGTTCTGATCGTTGCTCAAGATCAGGTCCTCATCGAAAACCTCAAGCGGGAATTACCGGTTGAGAGGAGCTTCAAGGTTTCAGTGGCAGCAAGCGGTTTCGAAGCCGGCATCCAAGCCGAAAGCTTCCATCCTGATTGCATGATCGTTGACTTCTCGATCGGTAAGTTGGAAGCTTTGCAGATTTGCCAAAATCTGCGTAAGAATCCTGACTTTGCTGAGATCACTCTCATTGCGTTGCTACCAGATGATGGTAACACCATGAGCTTCGATCGTTCGAGCATCAACGAAACATTCAAGAAGCCGTTCGACGCAAGACTGCTTGCAGAACGACTACGAACACTGATCGGTGCAAAGAAGGAATTGGTCTAATTTCGATCACTCCAACTCTGACACATCCATAGCCCTCGCCGGTGGAAACATCGCGCGAGGGTTTTTTCGTTTGATTTTAGTTGTCGGACGAGACAGCTATTTGGAGTGCTGTGACTCGGCACAGCTTTGGGGCGGACGATCTTGCTAATCGAGTTTTACGTCTTAGCAAAACAATTCAAGTTGATCGAACGTCCCCTCTTTAACGCTGATGTTGATGATTGAAAGCTGCTAGATCTGTCGAAAAGCGGCGACGAGTCGCCGCAGTCCAAAGTTTTGGAGTGCTGTG
>JAPLNI010000058.1:359787-434859 GCA_026692865.1 Planctomycetota bacterium | reverse complement strand
TGTTGCTAATCGAGTTTTACGTCTTACCGAAAAAATTCAAAGTGATCGAACGTCCCCTCTTTAACGTTGATATTGATGATTGAAACCCGCTAGATCTATCGAAAAGCGGCGACGAGTCGCCGCACTCCAAAAGACACGATTCAATTCACCGTAAGTTTCGAGCTGGCTAGGACAAACGTTTTTGTTTCGCCAATGTCGAAGCGGACGATTGCGCGGCGTTTGGCTCCGTGGCCGTCGAGTGCGATGATTTTGCCTTCGCCGTAGTTGGGATGTACCGCGCGAAGTCCGACTCGGAAAAGATCCAGATCGACTCCCCCGGCAGTAGTCAGTGGAGCTAGGTTCGCAGCCGATTGCATGCGGGCTGCGGTCGGAAGCTTTCGCAACTTGTTCAGCTTTGCCTCAAGATCTTGTGGTAAGCGGACCGCTTGTCCGAAACTTTGATTCTTAGCATTCTCTGAGATCTCATGTGCAGAATCATCGTCAATAAAAGGGTTGGATTGATTAGCTCCGAATTCGAAACTGGTTGAATCGCTGTCAACCGATTCACTGTCGCCGAAATCTGTATCACTGAAAACGCTATCGCCAATATCTGAATCGCCAAACCCGCCGTGCGCTTCGAAGGTCGACTCCGACATATCGACTACTTCCAACTCCAAGCGTGGAATCTCGAATAAGAACTGACTGGGGACGCTTGTTCGGTTTTGGAAGCCGCGCCTGCGAGCGGTACTCAATTGGAGGCGATCTTCTGCGCGTGTCATTCCTACAAACAATAGTCGTCGTTCTTCTTCCAGTTGAGCCGGGTCCTCTTTGCTGCGGGCATGAGGAAGTATGTCATGCTCTACTGCGATGATGAAGACCGAGAGAAACTCGAGTCCTTTCGAGGCATGCAACGTCATGAGTGTGACTCGATCGGGATCGTTTTCTAATTGATCGGAATCGGCGAGAAGGCTTACTTGCTCCAAGAATATCTGAAGTGGGTTATCATCGCCAAATTCCAGGTCGACTTGCTTGGCGTCGGCTAGAAGTTCAAGGATGTTTGAATCGACATCGTCTTCGTCATCGTCGGCTTTTTTCTTGGCTAGGTGTTCAAGATAATTGGTCGCCTGAATGAGGTGGTTCAGGATGTCCACGATACTGCCTCGCGAAAGTTCAACCAATTGGCCATAAAGCTTTAGGAATTGGTTGGCTCCGTCGGCCGCTTTTTTGGAAAACACATTTGCATCGACTGCCTTTACTAAAGCACTCAACATGCAAATCTTTTGGCTTGCCGCAATCTCAGCCACTTTCGTAAGGGTTTTATCGCCAAGACCACGTGTCGGGGTGTTGATGATGCGATTAAAAGCAACGTCGTCATCGGCATTCATGACTAAGCGAAGATAAGCGAGCAGGTCTTTGATTTCTTGCCGATGATAGAATCGAAAGCCACCGATCAACTGATAGTTCATCCGATTCTTGATAAGCTCCTTCTCCAGGAGACGCGACTGCGCGTTGGTTCGATAGAGGATCGCAAAGTCGCGCGGCGATTCGCCTAGATCGACGACCGCTGTTCGAATCTGATCAATAATGTTTTCTGCTTCAGCACGATCATCTGCATAGTGAACCAGGCGAACTTTAGTACCGCTATCGCGAGTCGGTAAAAGGTTTTTCGCTTTGCGTCGGCGGTTATGCTGGATAAGTGAATCAGCGATGCCGAGGATTTCAGGCGTGCTGCGATAGTTCTCTTCGAGTCGAACGACTTTTGTTTGCGGAAAGTCTTTCTCAAACGAAAGTATGTTCTCGATGTTAGCGCCTCGCCAACCGTAGATCGATTGGTCCGGGTCGCCAGTGACGTTCAAGTTGGGATGATCGATCGAGAGCATCTTGACGATCATGTACTGCGAACTGTTGGTGTCTTGGTATTCGTCTACCAAGATGTATTCGTAGCGTTGATCTAAGTCGCTTCGAAGGTCGGGTTCGCTTCTGAGAATGTTTGCCGTGTGAAACAACAAGTCATCGAAATCGACCGCAGAACTTTCAATCAATTGTTGCTGATAGGCTGGGTAGACTCGATACACGATATGTTCGAGGCTGCTCAAACGGTGCTGGTCCATCATCTCGGGAGTGACGAGATTGTTTTTAAGTCGGCTGATCTCTCGAACAATGTCGCCGATCGAAGTATGGCTAAGACTGATCTTCGATTTGATGATGGCTGCTTCGAGAGCTTTCTTCGCATCGTCGGGATCATAGATTGAGAAGTTTTCTTTCAGCCCGATACTTCTGCCATGCCGTCTTAAAAAACGCGCACCAAATCCGTGAAACGTTCCCATCGTGATAGGTCGATTTCCAACCATTCGCTGGACTCGCTCGCGAATCGCACCTGCAGCCCTGTTGGTGAAGGTCATTGCGAGGATCGAGGTCGACGGAATTCCTTGGTCGATCATATACGCTATACGGTGCGTAACAACCCGAGTCTTGCCGCTCCCAGGACCGGCTAGGGTCATCAACGGACCATGAATCGTCTCGACTGCCGATCGCTGGGATGGATTTAATGATTCGAGGATCGGATTCATGTGACTACCTCCGTGGAAAAATGGCTGGATACTGACGCACCGTCGGCCTGGCCTGGTGAAAATGGACTGTCCTGAGCCGTAGGCGCTAGCCTCGGATCCTATCTGGCAATTTGTCGCAAAGTCCAAACCCGTGGCTAGCGCCATCGGCTCAGTAACTATCACTCTACGCGAAGCCTAGATCTTTTAGATCTAAAGCTATGGGTAATTCATTTTGATCGCGAGTCGATGTCGCAAGCAATTATCCATTATTGCTGCGCATTTTTTTGGCGGTAGTACTTAAGTCCCGGGAAGAAAAAACACGGAGCCGCAACAAGTCCGAAAATTATGTGTGCGTAGTCCTTGAAGATTGCCATCGGAATCGCAGCCGCAAAGAGACATACCGCTTGGAAGTAGAAAGCCCCGCTAAGGATTCCGGCTTTGATAACAAAAACCATCCCAGCAATGACTCCGAGCAGTGGGGTCAGGGTTAGGCTGTCCAGTCCGAGCAACCATTCCAAGGGGAACATAGCCGCAATCGCAATCATGCTTGCCCCCCAAACGTGCGCGATTTGCCTTTCAACAAACGTGACCGGCCCCATACGGCGTCGAATCGCCCAAAAGACGGCAGCCCATGTTCCCAGACCAACCGTCCAAAGACCAGCATAAGCGAGTCGACTAGCAATACCGCTCCATTCAAACGCCTCGGTCACAAAGCAGGCGATCAATAGAACCAACGAGTGCCACATCCACAGCAACCCCCAGTTCTCCAGAACGGGTGCATGGTGAGTCTCGCGAAAGACTCGAGCAACGATCTGCGCAAACTGGCCGCTGCGAGCCGCGATCGGTTCGTCACGCATGAATGCTTCCAGGTCATTCGCCAAGGCCGCCGCAGATTCGTATCGCAGGTCGGGCGGCTTCTGAAGGCATCGCACGACAATCATTTCCAAGTCGCGATCGATCTTGGGTTCCAGCAATCGCGGTGCAGGCGGGTCTTGTTCCAGAATCTTCAACGCGAGCTCGACGGGCGAGTTCGCCACAAGCGGTGGGCGTCCCGTTAAAATATGATAAAGCACTGTTCCAATGCTATAAACATCCGAGCGTGGCCCAACAGCATCGACGCGACCATTCGCTTGTTCAGGACTCATGTAAGTCGGCGTGCCGAGCACCGCACCGGTACGAGTAAGCGACTCGTGTACACCAGCTTGTTTCGCCAGTCCAAAGTCGGTCAATCGCGGACGTCCGCTTTCATCGATCAAGATGTTCGAAGGCTTAATATCGCGATGCAAGATCCCTTGTTCATGAGCGTAATTAACCGCTCGACAAATAGGAATCATGATTCGAACGGCTTCACGATTGGAGAGCGGTCCATCGGTGATTTTTGCGGCGAGTGTTTCACCACGAATCAGCTGCATTGAAAAGTAGGGACGCCCTCCAATTTCTCCGACTTCGTAGACAGGCACAATATTCGGATGATTCAGCTTCGCAGTCGCTTCTGCTTCCACAAAAAAACGTCGTCGATCTTGAGCCGTCGCAAGCTGACCGCGAAGGATCATCTTGACTGCCACATCGCGACCAAGGTTGGTTTGACGGGCCCGGTACACAACTCCCATGCCGCCATGTCCAAGCTCTTCCAAGAGTTCATAGTCGCCGAGCGACACCGGCAACTGCAATTGCCAAACGCCCGAATCAGGTGAACTGGAGGAACGCGCTGCATCTTCGGAGTCAACACGCCCAGCAACCTGAGCAACAACCATCGTCCCCCAAAGCAATCGTAGATCGAGAGCAAATTCGGGATACTGAAAACATATCGTCTCCAGCGAAAGATCTTCACCATGATGCATTCGATCTGTCAGCTGCGACATTAAAACAGCGAGTTTTTGATCGTGCTCCGACGGCGCATCTGCATCGTCGGCAAGAGCAGCTTCCTCATCACCGATCTCGTCTTCGTATTGAAACGTCATATCGCTTGCAACTTGGTAAAGATCCGTAGTGCGATTAACTGGCGAATCATCTGAAGAGATAGTAGGTATCTTTGGAGGTACTTCCGGTACAACTATTTGTTTTGACAAGGATGATTTCAGATTTGATGGAGAGTCCACACCCGCCGCTAGCGTTGACGGCTCAGTGTTCTGAGTTCTCCAGAGCAAGTTTTTTATCACAAAAAACTCCTCAGGAAGTCGGTATGTCTTTGATGACGTCGATCTTCGCAACTGGTTCTTGGGGACTGAGGCCTTCGGAGGATGACTTCAAAAAACCTTCATCGAGAATCTCTCGCAATCTTCGTAGAGCACGAAGATAACGCATCGAGGCGGCTGGCTCGGATAAGCCTAACGATTGAGCGGCCTCTAGATTGCTGAGTTGTTCATAATGACGCATCAAAATGATTTCGCGATCGGGGCCTTTCAATTGATGCACAGCCGATTCAACTTGTGTCGCGATTTCGCGTTGAGTCGCTGCGGCTGCGGGTGTCAAACCTGGGTCACATAAACGTCCCGCTAGCTCCATCGTTGAATGATCTTGCCCACCGGGAGCGACAAGTGGTTGCTCGCGGTCGATGTTCCTTTTGGCCGACATCCGATGCCGGCGATGGGCGTCGATGATTCGATCTTTCGCAATCTGACGAATCCAAAGATGAAAAGATAGAACTGGGTTGGCCAAGTAGCTTTCCAAACGACGATTGGCTTCCACCAAAACGTCTTGGATAACGTCGCTAACACCAACGCGACGCATGATCTTTTGATCGAGCCGCAGTTGAATCATCCGACGTAAGGAATCGCGATGTTTGTCCAAAAGTTTGTCGACAGCCCCAGCCTCGCCGTTTCGTACCTGATCCAGCAATTCGACGGTTTCTTCGTTTTGGGGCCAAATCGACTGATTCATAAAGGTCTAGGGTGGACTGACGGTTCGTTCTGCGATGAGCGGTAGCGCTCCTTAGTATAGTCTCTCGGCAATGAATTGGGACAGGAGATAGAGATTCTCGCTTTTCACCCGTAGCAGATATCGTAAGGTATCTGCAGGATAAAGCTTCTTCCTGTTGTCCAGCCAACTTCTGAATTCTTACGAATTCAGCTACCCCAACGTCCATTTGGGACTCGGCTATTTCACCGCGTCTACCAAACCGACTATTAGCTTATCAAGCTGTTCTTCTGTGTGATGAATCGAAAGCGAAACGCGCAGCATACACTGATCGTCAGGGACCGTTGGTGGACGAATTGCGGGTACGTAAAAGCCCAAATCTCGTACCCGATGTGATGTTGAAATCGTCTTTACAGAAGATTCAAGGAAGATCGGAATGATCGGACCATCACCCGCAGGTACTCGAAGTCCCGCACTGATCAATCGACTTCGATAGCCTTTTGAAGTTTCGCGGATTTGCGATCGCTCGGCATTCATCTTCGATAGCTTTTGAATATTCTTAGCAGCATTCCATGCCACCAATTCAGGCATCGAAGTGCTGTAAACATAGGTTCGGGAGAAGTTCCTCAAGTAGTCTACAAGCACTTGCGATCCGTGAACAAAACCGCCGACGCACCCAATGGATTTACTGAGAGTACCAATTCGAACAGCAATCGAATCCTCTAAACCACACTCTTCAACCCATCCACGCCCGTGTGATCCATAAATCCCTGTCGCATGCGCTTCATCGACAATCACAGTCATTTCAAAATCCTCAGCTAGCCTTGCGATCTCAGTCAAGTTTGCAAGGTCACCATTCATGCTGAAGAGCGTATCTGTCGCAAGATAGCATCGACGAAAGCTCGCGCGGTGCTGCTTGAGTATTTCATCGATCGCTTGGATATCATTGTGAGGATAGACAATTGATTTGGCTTTTGAGAGCCTACATCCGTCAATAAGACTCGCATGATTAAGAGAATCACTCAGTAGAAGATCTCCCTCCTGTGCAATCGCGCTGATCGTCCCGACGTTGGCTGCGTAACCAGTTGAAAAAACGATGGCGGCCTCCGACTCTTCGAATCGTGCAATGGCTGATTCTAAATCAGAGTGGTATTGACTATAGCCACTAATGAGTGGAGCAGATCCAGAACCGCTTGTTGCGCTCGGACGTATTGTTGGTAGCCCTTTGGAATTCCAAGACAGCCCGAGATAATCATTCGCACCAAAGTTAACCAGTTGCTTTCCATCGATTTCTATCAACGTTGGTGACAATCGTTTCGTTGGCACAGCAACGCGTAGAAGCGAATCTTGCTGACGCTGCTGAAGAACTTGCTCCATCCAATCCAAGGGTGCAACCTGTTGTTTCTGCTGCGAAAGAGTTAGTCGACAATATAAAGCTGCATTGTTCGGCATCCGTGAGCACCGATGACCAAGGACTGTTCGATATCAGCCGTCTTGGATGGTCCCGATATAAAGCAACCGAAACCAGGTCCCGAGAATTTGACTCGCGCATACGCTTCGTGCATGTTGTGAAGCACATCCGCCTTGCGAACCACCATGATCAGATGCTGATTAATAAAGTATGCAACACGATGCTTAAGATCTTTATCAGTAACCCAAACGGCTCCATTTTCGGCCACCGCCATTTCGCCTCGGACAATTAAAAAATCGACATCCTCGAGATCATGAGGACGCTCTACATTCTCAAGAGTCACGTTACCGGGAATCTCGGGGATCTGGGAAAGCACTCGCTTTGCATCAGAAAACTCCGGATAGGATTGCAGTTTTGCTCGCACGGATTCCAAATCGGTCAATGACTCGCAAGTTGCACCGACCGAACGCAAGACGTTTCCTAGCTGTTCGATTGGACTCTTGAAACGTAACCAATTACCGTGAATTACTTCCGGTAGTGGATTTGATGGGAGCGGTTGCGATCGAAGCTTATTGAGAATCGACTTACGTGAAGCATTGATCGGTTGCATTAGTGGGCCTTCCCGTTCGAAGAAGAGCTGTTGCTCGACGAAGTGTGATTGCCTTCGACGCGATGCTGTTCCGATTTATGTTTTGCGAACTGAGCTCGAAAACTTTCACGAGGTGGCTCTGGCAAATCACGCCCCTTTCCCCAAACATTCAACGGATTATAAACGATCCAACGCGGCGACCATCGAAGCCCAGTTCGACCAATCGCTCCCGCCAACTTATACATCCAAGAGTTCCGCAGTAGAACGCTCGTGAACTTCATAGCAAGTCGTTTGGAGTAAGGAATAATTTTCTTACCCGCCAGCTCACGTCGCCATGTTAGCAGTTGATGATGAATATCAATTTTAACTGGACAGACATCAGTACAGGACCCGCAAAGAGTGCACGCATAGGGCAAGCTGTAATGCTTTTCGGGTTCCAGTGCCGGTGCCAAGATACTTCCAATCGGCCCAGGAACTGCATTGGAATAAGAATGCCCACCGCTTCGTCGATACACGGGACAAGTATTCATGCAAGCACCACATCGAATACAGTGCAACGAACGATGGAAATCGGGACTGCTTCGAATATCACTTCTCGCATTATCAACGATGATGATATGCATTTGCCCGCCAGGACGCGGGCCATGGAAGTGGGAAGTGTAGGCCGTGATCGGTTGGCCCGTTGCACTGCGGGCAAGCAATCTTGTGAAGACCGATAGATCTTCGATTCGGGGAATAATCTTCTCTATTCCCATGCATGCGATATGGATATTTGGTAAAGACGCTCCAAGATCGGCATTTCCTTCGTTGGTGCAAACAACAAAACCGCCAGTTTCAGCGATCGCAAAGTTGACACCAGTGATTCCAACTTCTGCCGAGATAAACTTCTGCCGAAGGTGATGCCGAGCAGCGTGAGCAAGAAACTCGGGATCCGAATTCCCCTCCGGTGTACCAATGTGTTCATGAAAAGTTTCGCCAACTTCCTGACGCTTAATATGAATCGCCGGAAGAACTATATGGCTCGGTGACTCTTGTCTCAATTGAACGATCCACTCGCCTAAGTCCGTATCGACCACTTCGATCCCATTCTTTTCTAGATAGGGATTCAAGTGACACTCTTCGGTCAGCATCGACTTGCTTTTCGCGATCCGTTGAACATGATTCTCCCTCAAAATCTTGAGGACAATCTCGTTATGCTCTTTCGCATCGGCAGCCCAGTGAACGACAGCTCCCAGGGCTGATGCGTTGCTTTCGAACTTCTCGAGATATTCTGCGACGTTCGCGATCGCATGCTCTTTAATCTGAGACGCGAGCTCTCTCAGTTGCTCCCATTCGGGAACAGAGTTCGCTTGTCGATCACGTTTCTGCCTAACAAACCAAAGTGCACCGTCGTGCCAATGTGCGCGATCCTCATCAGCGGCAAAGACGTTCGCCAATGTCGGATGGTCTTGGGACTTGAGTACGGGGAGAGTTGCGAGTGCCATAGTTATTTACTTTTGATTGTTCGCTATATTCGGAGCTCTTCCGCAAAGTATCTCCGCGATGTGCATCATTTGAATAGGCTGCTTTTGTCGGCTTGAGATCCCTGCCAAATGCATCAGGCAGCTCATATCGGTCGCCGTCATCACTTGAGCTTGAGCCTGAACGTGATCAGCAACACGATCGCGACCCATCAGAATCGATACGCCTTCTTCAACAACCGCAAAAGTCCCACCAAAACCACAGCACTCGTCCGCTCTTTGCAGCGGAACAATTTCAACACCTCGAACCATCTCTAAAAGGCGGCGCACCTTACCAGGTCCTTGAGTCATCAATTCCGAACAAGTATCGAGTCGCAACTCGCGCAGTCCGTGGCAACTTGCATGCAGCCCAACGCGATAGGGAAAGTCAACGTCCAGCGATTGCACCTTCAAAACATCGGTTAGAAATTCACAAAGTTCGAATGTCTTCGCTTTAAGATCTTCAAAGCCTTCGCGACCGGCAAGGTACTCTTCATAGTGATTTCTCACCATCGAAACGCACGAGCCGGATGGACAAACTACATATTCGTATTTGCGAAAAATCTGGAAAAACTTTTCAGCAAGTGGTCGAGTGTCATTCGTACAACCTGTGTTCGCCATCGGCTGGCCACAACAAGTCTGCGTATCCGGAAACTCGACTTGGCAGCCAAATTGCTCGAGAAGCTCGACGGTCGCCATCCCTACTTGCGGGTAAAAATGATCGATATAACACGGAATAAATAAGCCAACTTGCATAGCGATGGGGTCTAACGAGTGAGGATAATCAGCGGCAAACAAGTATAGCCTCCTAGCAAAATTTTGCGACACGCGAAGCCACTGATTACGTCATGAATCGCTGATTTGCTGGGTATTTCCCGGTTCTACATGGGCCTCAATGATCGTCACTATTCCGCCGAAGATGCATATCGACAATCTGCGCCGGATCGCCGTCTGCGGCAATTTGACCCTCCTGAATTAGGATTGCTCGGGTCGCAAATTCGATAACCGATGGCATGTAGTGAGAAACCAGCAGAACAGTTCGACCTTCATCGCGGAACTCTTTGGCTTTGGCAAGGCTTTTCGCTTGAAACACTGCATCACCAACGCCAAGGACTTCGTCAATGATGAAGACCTCCGGTTCAAAGTGTGCAGCGACGGAAAATCCTAAGCGAATTATCATCCCATTCGAGTATCGCTTGACGGGCGTGTCGATGAATGTCTCGACCTCGGCAAAGCTCACGATCTCGTCAAACCGGCGTCGGATCTCACGACGCGACATCCCGAGTATTGTTCCATTTAAGAAGACATTCTCGCGACCTGTTAGCTCCGGATGAAATCCTGTACCGACTTCCAACAAGCAGCCAACTCGGCCTCGTACACCGACGCGACCGGAAGTCGGCGATACGATACGTGAAAGTATTTTCAGAAGTGTACTTTTACCAGCTCCGTTGCCACCAACAATACCTACCGCTTCACCGCAGTGGACGCGAAAATCGATATCCCGTAGAGCCCAAAACGTATTCCCATCACGTCGCGTGTCGACAGGTTTTTCGTCAGCGTTTAAGACCGGGGGAACTTGACTCGCCGTCTTTCGCCATAGAGCTTGCGTTGCGGACTTGATGTTGCCTGCGAGCGCTTCGGTCAAACGCGCGTACTCCGTGCTACTGCCAATCTTAAAGCACTTGCTGACTCTATCAACATGGATTGCAGTGTCATTCATGACGTCAATTAAATCCGATCTGCCATGAGTCGTTCCGATCGTTCAAACCACGCAAGTCCGCTGATCAAAAGCAAAGCGGTCACACTAATCGCTGCTAGGGTCGCGATTGCCGACGGAGCGGGCCCACCCAGCAACGACCATCGGAACCACGTAATAATGGAAGCCATCGGATTGGCTTGATAGAGCGTGCTCCAACGCTCAGGAATTCGCGACGCATCATAAACAGCGGGTGACAAGTACATACCGATTTGCAATATGAAAGGAAGTGCGTACCCGACGTCTCGATAAGCTGCATTTAGGGATGACAACCAAGCAACACACGCTACGCAAAGCAACACAAGCCACGCGACCAATATAGGTATCGCCCATATTTGGCTCCAAACAACGGTGCAATTCGTAATCCACAAGATTGGCACCAAAATTAGCCCACCGACGACGAAATCAAAAAGCGCACAGAGCACGCTAGACATCGGTAGCAAAATTCGTGGAAAGTAGACCTTGATAATCACATGGCGATAATTGACCAAAACGCCGGTTCCATCGCGAAGTGCCGACGCAAAAAACTGCCAGCACCAGACCCCCAAGAATACCACCGCCGCATCCGACGCGTATTGACTCCCATCCGCAGCGGCGCGTGTCTCGAGAAGACCAAAAAGAGATATAAAAATCAGCATCGATAATGCTGGCTGGATCAGAACCCAAGCCACACCGATCAGCACTTGTCGATACCGAATCGTCAAATCACGGGAGAAGAAAGTGTAGAGCAATTCGCGAAATCGCCAGAGCTCCACCAGTTTTGCCCAGCTCCATACGCCGCTGGTGTCGTAATAGTTTAGTGGGAGCGGCATTCGGTTGAAAACAGTGGCTTGCGAATGATAAAGTGGAAGAATGAACGACAAAACAATCACAAATTGAGGAAGTTACATCCTGCCGGCTTATTCTAGCTTATCCATGAACTCTCATCATGGGATCCCTTTTGGATTCAGGAAACAGTGGAATCATTAAGATGCAATCGGTACAAGTCTCCCAAACCGCACGACAGTAGTTAAGCTAAAGACAATTGTTGGTTTTATCGCTGCGTAGAATTGAAGCAAATTCAGTTTCTAATTAGTCTGAATGGAGTGTTGCTGCAAAACTTTTGTGCAACACGATCGATAGCCAATGACTTTTAATTCAGGAGCGAAAGATAGCTCATGCAGCTTCTCTATTTTTGCTTGCTCCTCTCTGCCGTAGCGATGCCCATTTTGCCATCGTTACTGCAAGACGATTTTTTGCACACGGTTGCTGTCTCGACTGTTCGTCAGCTTCCAACCGATTTTCACCATTTTCATCCCAGCCGAGTCCAACCAATCGAATCGGTTGTCGGGATGCTGATCCTAGTCGCAGTGTTTGGAATCATAAGCAAATTCATTGAGTCGCGTTTGAATGCGGCTTTGATAACAGGGGCTCTTCCAAGCGAAGTCGCTGAAACTCACATGATCCACAAGCGACTTCTTCAATGGAGTTGGGTTTTGATGTCGCCGTTTTTCTTGGCAATCATCGGTTGGGGAACGATGCCTGAAAAGCTGATACCGCGCTTCAGTGGTCTCGGTTGGTCGCTTTTGATTTGGATGCTTCCGACTGTATTGATGGTTGTGTTAATTGATTCCCAGTCACACCGTTGGAGAAACATGCTGGTCGCTTCGGTCGCTTCGCGGCGTGACGATACGAACATGGAGAGCTGGATCCGTACTTTTTGGTCGCATGCAAGGCAAACTTGGTTGGTGGTCTTTGCAATGCCGCTTGTTGCATGCTTCGCAATCGACCTCGCGACAGCAACTTCGAACTTCTGGGAAATCAACGCGACGATCAAGTCGTTACTCTGCGTTTTTGTAATGATGCCCATAGTCTTTGCAATGCCTTATGCGATGCTTTGGTGTTGGTCCACGGAAAAGCTGGAAGGCATCGACGATGACCTTTCATCAATATCGAACAAGCGAGTTGCTTGGATAAGAGAGTTATGGAAGCATCATGTTCCGCGATCACCTCAAATTCTTTTCTGGTCTACGAACAATCGAGTCGCCTGCGCGATGGTGGTGGGTTGGTTGCCTCCATTGAGATGCCTGGTTCTAAGCGACGCACTCCTGCAAAAGCTAAACAATGACCAACTGAGAATGGTGATTCTTCACGAGGTAGCGCACGTTCGCCGAGGGCATGTTTGGTTGCGATTCGTTCCCGTGATGGTGGGTACAGTTGGACTTTCGCTTTGGTTTCAGCCATCAACTTATGCGATAATCCTTCAGAGCGTCCCCGGCTACGCCATTTGGACGCATGCCCTAGCAACCTTGGGGGGAATCTTAGCTCTGGTTTGCTGGATATCTTCCGTCGCAAAATGGACAGAGCTGGATGCGGACCGAATCGCGATTAAAATAAGCGATCTGCATAAGAGTGAGGCGGATAGCAAAAATTTCGTTCAGCATTATTTACGAGAACAAAATTCAACGCAAAAGCTCGAAAACACAGCCAACACGGATCCAACGGATCATTCATGGTACGCTGGACGCCCTAGAACACCTGCAGCGGATATGATTCAGGCCTTACTGAAAATTGTCCCCAAGTCACATCACCACGCGGGAGGTTGGCTCCATCCGTCCTTGAAGACACGTCGCCTTAGAATTGAGCAGACATACTTCATGAGATTTACATCGATGGTAGAATCGATTGATAATGTTTTAAAGGCACCAGTTCCCTCGGATCCGCCAAGTTTTTCTGCTTCCAATCCTATTACGTGCCATGTTGGGAATTGACCTCCCAGCGAAGCAAGCCCGTTAAAATCCTTTCCTCTCGTTTTAATTTTCGGAATCATCGCCTTGGTGCCACTTTCTCGCAGCGGAGTCTTCGAAGCTTCGACCGATGCACGACTTGTTCGATTCTCGGAAAGCGTCAGCTTTGATTCCAGGCTATACCCGCAAGACATTCGCGGATCGAAGGTACACGCGGAAATGCTCTACCGCGTTGGTATTTTGACTGAAGACGAATCAGCCGCCATCCAAGTCGCGTTGTCCGAAATCGAATCGGAACTCGACCAAGGCAAGCTCCCGTTGCGTATCGAGATGGAAGACATTCACATGCACATCGAACAGGCGTTGATTGATCGCTTGGGAGATGTCGGACGCAAGCTTCACACGGGTCGCTCCCGAAATGATCAAGTTGCGACTGATATTCGGCTTTGGGTTCGACAAGCCTGCGACCAGATCGACAGCTTGCTTGCAGATCTTCAACGTGCATTCCTTAGTCGCTGCACGAAAGACGCTGGAGTAATCCTGCCTGCCTACACCCATCTCCAAAGAGCTCAACCGGTCCTCGCTTCGCACTATTGGTTGGCTTACATCGAAAAACTAAATCGAGACCGATCGAGAATCGCAGATTGCCGAAAGCGAGCCAACATTTGTCCATTGGGTGCAGCTGCTGTCGCAGGAACTTCCATTCCAATCGATCGACACTGGACAGCCGAACAATTGGGTTTCGAAGGTGTCGCAGCAAACAGTATCGACATCAGTAGCGATCGTGATTTTGCTGTTGAAGCCGCCTTCGTCCTGACAATGATTGCTGAACACCTAAGCGGTTGGGCCGAAGAGTGGATCTTATGGTCCACCGTCGAATTTGGGTTCATTAAGCTCCCGCATAAGTTTTGCACCGGCAGTTCGATCATGCCCCAAAAGATTAATCCGGACACGCTAGAACTTACGCGAGGCAAGACGGCTCGCGTTGTTGGCAATCTGCAAACGCTTTTGGTTCTGATTAAAGGACTTCCGCTAGCATACAATCGAGACCTTCAAGAAGACAAACCACCTTTGTTTGATTCATTCGATACGGTCCAAGCCTGTTTAGAGCTTGCAATTCCGATCGTGGAGGAGTCCGAACTTCAGATTGAATCCATCGCGGCAAGAATCGATCAAGGTTATCTAGATGCGACGACCTTGATGGAAGCAATGATGTTGAAGGGTATGCCACAACGAACAGCACATCATTATGTTGGTTCTCTGGTAGGAGTGGCACGAAAGAAAAAAATCGCTCTCACAGAACTTACCGATGATGATTTTGCGAGCGTCGATCCGGGACTGTCCGCTCACGCCATGTCGTTGCGCTCGGCTCTGGGAGTCGCAGGAGCTGTCGCCGCGTATAAGTCCTATGGCTCAAGCCAACCCTCGGAAGTTCAGCATCAAATCGATCGATGGACACAAATACTCGCTGTGAAGTCTAATCTCCAAAGCACTCCTCCCCAAAATTCTCTTCATTGATCAAGACCTTTGCCATGTTTGTACGGCTTCAATCGAAATCAAATTTTTCTAATGCGTTCTTTATCGTCCTGTTGATTTCAACTTTTACAGGACACGCGAATCTCTTGGGCCAAGAGACCGAACACCCGGTGGTTTCGTCTATTAAGCGGAACCCGCCCCGTTCGCCTGTTGAAACGGCTCGCACCATTCTTTATCTATCTCGAATCAATCAATGGAAAGAGATTGGTGTCTTTATCGATCAAATTCCTAAGATTGCGACCGACCCGGCGGTCAGTCTTGCTATGGTACGCGCGGCCGGACTGGAAACTTGGTTGAAGCTTTCAAGCACTGAAAGCCCACTGACGGAAAATCAAAAAGTATCCATCAAAGAAATGCTGGATCGTGCGAGCAAGACCGTTACCGATGTTGCAACATTAAAGAAGGCGATTCAGAATTTAAGTGCAACCGAATTAGTCGATAAAAAGCGTGGAGCACTCGCAATCCAAGCAGCAGGACCAGCAGGCTTAAGTGCCTTAATCGAGACTGCCATTGTCTCCGAGATTCCTCTTCCAAGTATTGCTTCGGAAGTCATTGTCACTTTCCGCGATGAAGCAAAAACGGCGTTGAAAGCCGCACTGAATGTGGCTGATCCAAAGGCTTTTGGAAGACTATTGGAGCTCGCATCAAAGATACCAGGTACAGATTATCTCGCCGAATTATCAACTGGACTTTTTGTTGTTGATCCGCAATCAACTGCTTACAAGAGCATTAAGAAAGCGCTTTCGCCCGCTGGGGAGTCGTTGCCTACCGAAGCCTCTGTCGCACGAACGCTCCTGTCGCGATTGAAGGGAAAAGTGAACGAGTATCGTATAGCAAAAGGCGAACAAACTCCTGCGCCAACTGTCTATTGGCTTTGGCGAGCAAATGAAAAGCGACTCGACTGGAAGGAAGGAACACCTTCAGATAACTTCCTCGCCGAAGCAGCCTCCTTGGCGTCGCTAATCTTGCGAATCCCAAGCCAAAACAGTGTCGAGGCGTCGGCTCTAGCAACTGCCGTGCTTCTGGAGCAAGCCTATCAAGAATCCGGCCTTTGGATGGTTGAATCGCCGTCAAGCTTTCTAAATGGCCAGATCGAAAAACAAAACGATACACCGGAGTTCTTTCTCAACGTACTAGAAATTGCTCGTCGAGAATCGCTACTTGGGGCCGAACTGCGAGCGACTCAAATACTAGGACAGATGCTGGACCGAGGATTGCAGGATCCGTTCCGAGTCGTTCAAGCTCTCACACGACTATCGAAAGACGCAGCGCCTGCGACACGATATGCGGCCATCGAAGCTTTATACAAAACAATTCAAGCGAACGAAAATGTTTCGCTGAGTTATGGAGTCTCCGGCGCACGTGCCGAGATGTTGCAGCTGGAATCGAATCCGCTTGCGCTGGTCATCGGGGGCAGTTCCGACCTTCGTGATACGCTGACAAGCCAGCTTTCAGCGCTTCAGATTCGATCAGAGACCGCTCGCAACGCACGGGAAGCCATCCAAATAATTCAGGAGCCACAACCTTACGAGTTGATCTTCATTGTCGATCGCGTTGCAGATATGAGTCTTTCTGAGTTCGTTCAACGGCTACGCGCCGCACCCCGAACATCTACGTTGCCAATCGTGATCATGGCTTCGCAGTGGACTTTGGAACAACAACGTTTGGCCGACTCGGAAGGCATTCAGGGAATCTTCCACACGAACCTTACCGAAAACATTGGCCTCACCTCAGCAATCCTCCAAGATGTACAACGCAACTCGAAAGCCCCGAAACTAGATTCAACCGATCGAGTTTTATTGCGATCGTTGGTCGATTCCAACACTACAAACTCAAATCCAAACTCCAGTGCAACCGAAACAAGCCCAAAAAAGTAAACACTTAAAGCGATGGCACACGTAGCATCATCTATTAACGGACACGACTCGGGATTGCCAATCAGTGGCATCATCGGCTCGAGTTCTGCGATGGCTGAGGTGTATCGAGTGACTCGTCGAGTCGCCAAATCGAACGCGTCAGTGCTGATTCTTGGCGAGACGGGAACAGGCAAGGAGTTGATTGCAAACGCGATCCACCGATTAAGCCATCGAGGCGGCGGACCATTCGTCAAAGTGAACTGTGGAGCACTCAGCGAAAGCCTTCTGGAGAGCGAACTCTTTGGACACGTTCGCGGTGCTTTCACCGGTGCCGTGAATAACCGAACAGGCCGATTTGAAGCGGCTCATACGGGAACAATTTTCCTGGATGAAATCAATAGCACGTCGCTCCATCTCCAGGTAAAGCTGCTTCGAGTTCTTCAACAAAAAGAGTTTGAACGCGTTGGAGACACCGAAACCATAACGGTTGATACGCGAGTCGTTGCGGCTTCCAATCGTGACTTGGCTCTCGAAATCCAAGAGGAAAAGTTTCGCGAGGATTTGTATTGGCGTCTGAACGTTGTCCCGATTGAAATCCCGCCACTTCGACAGCGACGAGACGATATCCCTTCGTTGGTTGCTCACTTTCTAAATTACTACAGTGCACAGAACGAACGCTTCGTAGTCCATATCCAACGCGAAGCGATGACCGCAATGCAGGATTATCATTGGCCCGGAAACGTCCGCGAGCTTCAAAATTATGTGGAACGAGCGGTTGTGATGGCGGATACTGACGAACTGACAACAGAACTGTTGCCTGGTTATGTCACTGGAGCAGAAGCGCGACCGGGTATCGTTGCATCAGCACCGATTGCCATGGATCTTGATGCTTTGACCAAGGAAGTAGTCTCGGAAGGTATTCGAACTTCTCCAAGTGACGCTGACAATCTTCACCAGCGCGTTGTGGATCGTGTAGAACGTGAATTGATTGTCCAGGTGCTCGCCGGATGCAATCAAGTACAAACGAAAACTGCAACGCGATTGGGTATCAACCGAAACACGCTTCACAAAAAGCTGAAGGACTACGGCATTGAAGAGCCGATGAATTGAAGAATCGATTTCAATTGCCACAAAGGCAAATCTCACTTAAAAAGTTTGCGTCAGACTTGCAATTCGTTTTCGGAAAGCACGCGTTGACTTAGTAGCTCGACGACTGTTTTGCGGTTGCTGAGACAGTCACGATCGGTGCAAGTCCTAATCGTCGGCGAGCTTCGTCCATCATTTCGGCTGTCCTCGACGAGCCTACACGGGTGACACCCATTTGCTTGACTTTGATGAGTGCATCACAATCGCGAATACCACCAGCGGCTTTTACTTGGACAGGTGCGGTCACGTTATCCAACATCAGTTGTAGATCTTCCATGGTCGCACCACTCGTTCCGTAGCCGGTGCTGGTTTTAACCCATTCTGCATCCAGGTCGCAACAAATCTTGCAAAGGTGAATCTTCTGTTCTTTCGTGAGGTAACAATTTTCAAAGATGACTTTGACCTTTCGCTTTGCCTGCTTGGTCAGTTTCACGATCGCTGCGATATCCTCCTCAACATACTTCCAATCGCCAGAAACGACACGGCTGATGTTGACTACCATGTCTAACTCTTGGCAGCCATCTTCGATCAACTGTTCTGCTTCAACCACTTTCGTTTTGGTAGTGTGCCCACCGTGAGGAAACCCAACGGTGCTGCTGGGCATTACCGAGCTACCTGCGAGCAATTCGACGCATCGCTTGTGGTAGTAAGGCATAATACAAACGCTAGCAACGTCATAAGCGAGGGCAAGTTGAATACCCGATTCAAGCTGCACTTCGGTCATTGTTGGACTTAACAATGAATGATCGATCAGTTTCGAGAGCTCTGAATAGCTGTATTGCACGACGAATATCCCTCCAAGAAAGCGACTCCACGACTACTATACTTGTCCGTGATTGTAGCCGAATCGCCAGATCAATCTATGTGGGGGAGAATGCTATCAGGAGTTAGATTTTAATGGGAAAGAACCCCGAAAAGGCAACTGCCTACGCGCGCGTCGGTGAGGACCGTAATTCAAATCTGAGCGATTTTGGCGACATGTTACTTGTAAAGCAACTTGCTGGGGTCAAACTACGCTTTCACATCCAGTCGCGATGGAGCGTATGGCACGGCGGATTCCAAGAGCTTGAGAATCGCGTCACCTTGCTGAGTGGAGACTTGCTTCTGCTTTTGAAGAATTGCAACGCCGATTTCATTGCTGGTTTTCGCAGCATTCGAGTAGATATCAATAAGTTGCTTCGACGGAGAGGATTCGCTGACATTCATAATTCTGCAATTCCTACTGGAATGTTTGTTGGTGAAATCGGTTGGATTTCTTCCTGAATGGCTATCGAATTGCTAGAAACCGAAACAACCAAAGGTAGCAAGAAGGATTTTTATTAGCCGAAGTTGTCGTCAACTAAGCATCCAACCAAAAGCACCTGATGCACAGAAAAGTTGTAGCAATCCTTAGCAAACGTTCTATCATCCGATGCTTTCGGTAGTCTGGCAAAGCTGGCGAGAGTGGCGAAATCGAAATCGCACATCAAATATTGAAAGAATGCGTCGTTTACCGGTTGTGACGATTTTGACGCGCGACGATTGGGCGATCCTGCCGATGACAATCGCGAGTGCGCTGTTGGTCTGGGGCGTGAAAAGTCATCCATAAACCCGAGTCTCGATCTCGATGATTCGTTAGATGAGTAGGTTCATGGGCGAGTTGAATCGAAGGAAATTCATAAACTCGATTGCCGCGACTTCGGTTGGATTCAGCGCGTCGGCTCGTCCTGCGGTTGTGCAGGGTCAGATTCTAAGTCGACTAAAGACGAGTGGATCCGTTTTCAAGTCGCTCGCGATTGCCGACTACCATCAAAACATGAAAGCGTTTGGTGGGGCGCTGGCGAATCATCCAAGTCGGCTTTTTGATCGTCGCCAAGCTTCCGTGCCGTGGCAGTTCGAAATCGCCGTGATAGGTTCGGGTTACGGAGCCGCGATCACCGCTGCGAGACTTTCACAACGTCTCCGTCCGGGTGGAAGGCTATGTCTACTCGAGCGAGGTCGCGAGTGGGTTCCGGGGACTTTTCCCGACGTACTGCGCGACGTGACAGACGAAACGAGGTTGAAAATCTTTGGTCCTAAAAAGCGATCGATGAACAATCCGACTGGACTGTTTAATGTGCTGCAAGGCAAAGAGATCTCGATCGTAAGTGGCAGCGGACTCGGAGGGTCTTCACTGATCAATACGAGTGTAGCTATCAAACCCGATCCGGATGTTTTCTACCAGACCCAGTGGCCGCAAGCTCTTCGTGATCGTGCATTTTTGGACCCCTATTACGATCGAGCAGCTTATGAACTGGGGGCACGCGTTGATCCGATCGACTGGACCAATAAAATGCGATCGCAACGTCTTGCTGCGGAAAAGCTTGCTGATCACGG
This sequence comes from Planctomycetota bacterium, assembly GCA_026692865.1. Taxonomy (GTDB): domain Bacteria; phylum Planctomycetota; class Planctomycetia; order Pirellulales; family Pirellulaceae; genus JAIYDQ01. The sequence continues at coordinate 414,601 of JAPLNI010000058.1, read as the reverse complement.
ATGTCGTTTCGAAGCGGCTGCTTTGACCGTAACACGTTCGTTCTCAAGGCCCCAATCTTCCTGTACCCAATCGACAAGGTCAGATTCAGCGTGATTGCAGCGATTGCGGCGACTGTCTTACAGGTTGTAGCGTCGGTGCGAAGAATACACTTGCGTACAATTATCTTCCGATCGCAAGACAGCATGGCGCGGAGTTCTATACCCAAACCGAAGTTCGCTGGATCGAAAAGTGTAACGGATACTACACAATCCACTTCATACATCATTTGCGAGACGAATTCGGCACCCACAATGCTGTGGAAGGATCGACTACGGCCCGATTAATTGTCCTCGGTGCAGGCAGCGTTGGAAGCACCGAGATTCTCCTTCGATCGCAAGATGATTACTTTGAGTTTTCGCGGCAACTTGGATTTAATTGGACTGGGAACGGAGATGCATTAGGCTTTGTTTGCAAGTCTGATTGCCCCACGAAATCGGCTGGCGTTAGTGCTTATGCGGAAGACACTACCAGGATTGGCCCGACGATTCAAAGCAACTTGACGTATCCGATGAGACCTAATCTTTATGATCGTGTGTTGATTCAGGAAGGCGCTGCTCCTCGCTCGTATGCAAACATCCTTGGGTTGTTGATGCAGGATATCGATTTAGATCATAGTCTTGTAATGCTTGGCATGGGACATGATGGCCAGCAAGGGCGAATTGTTCTTGAAGACAACGACAACGGGATGGTTGTATGGCCGGGATTGCTAGACGGCGATTACCGCAGGCTGATTCGAAGAGAGTTCGCTCGAGTCGCTCACTTCCACGGTGGCAATTACAAATACCTGCGTGTTTTCGGTGATCGCATGGTCTCGGTTCACCCTCTGGGTGGTTGCGGAATGAGCGACGACCCTCGTTCAGGTGTCATCAACCACAAGGGCCAAGTCTATGACTGCTCAATGGGAGGCGACATCGACCCGAGTACTGAGAATCTTAGAATTCATTAGGGACTGTATGTCTCCGACGGTGCTGTCTTCCCAACCGCTATTGGCTGCAATCCGCATTTAACGATCTCCGCGATGGCTGAACGCACCGCCGCGCTCATCACATCGGAACCCAAGCACCAGGACTTATTTACGGAAGAGTCCTGACAGCAGGTAGATTCCGCCAGCAATGAAATCTTTTTTGCACAAAAATCTGCCGTGTGCATTTTTATCGTGTATCTTTGTCGATAAATCCTCCACTCCATTTTGCAACTCTAGAGAACGCGTCCGCTTCAGTCGCTTAGACGACAGGAAGCCCAACCGCGATGCTTACGCAGCGGTAGATTTCTTACTTTCGAGTAGTGCACCAAAAAATGTCGAATCAAGTCAACCAAGTAGAGTGTGAAGAAGAAGCAGTAACGCATCGGCCAAGCAAATCTTCGCGGATGCCTAAAGCAATCGTCGACTTCAGTGAGCTTACCAACACTGAGCGAGTCGTCGCGATTATCTCCCAACTCATGACGACGGTTGGATCTGCAATCAATGAAATTCGAAGCATTAACGAGAACACAAAGCTTTTAGCCCTCAACGCACGTATCGAGTCGGCTCGCTTCGGGGAAAAAGGAGCAGCTTTTGGAGTCGTCGCAAAGGAGATGCAGGGACTATCGGGCCGAACAGCGCTTGTTGCAAGCGAAATGTCGACAGACACCCGACAATCGATAGAACAGCTAATGACACTTATCAGTGGCAATGTTCTCGGAACTAGACTGGCCGATATCTCTCTTAATTGCTTGGATTTAATCGACCGAAATCTATATGAACGAACCTGTGACGTTCGATGGTGGGCAACTGACGCATCTATCGTGGATGCTCTGAGTAAACCGTCGCCGCAAGCACTTGCTCACGCATCCACGCGTATGGGTATCATTCTGAATGCGTATACGGTTTATAGCGATCTCGTTTTGGTAGACAAGCAAGGCACGATTGTAGCAAACGGAAGACCTGATCAATTCAACAGCATCAATCGTGACGAATCCTCATCACCATGGTTTCGCCAGTCGCAGCATTCGCGAACGGGAGATGAATACGGTTTTCAAAGTGCTCACGAATCAAGACTCGCAAATGGGAATCCCTCGTTAATTTACTCGTGTTCCGTCCGTGAGATGGGGCAAGCAAATGGGTCATTCCTGGGAGCACTCGGCGTAGTATTCAATTGGAATAACTTTGCTAACGCAATCCTTTCTGGACTCCCGTTGGACGACGTCGAAAAGCAACGAACGTCTGTCTACATTGTGGAAAGGGATGGATCAATTGTCGCATGCTCTAAATCAACACCAATGGATTACCGATTTCCAGTCCAGCGATACCCGACATTAATTAGAGGAGAAGAAAAATACGTACAAGAGACGGTTGAAGGAAAGGATTATTGCGTCGCGCACGCAAAGGCACCCGGCTTTGAAACCTACTCGACTAATTGGCATGCTTTCTTAGTTCAGCAAACATAGAACGATTTAATTCTCGATCCACATGTTAACGCATTCCGGCTTGGCGGAGCTTTAAGACTTATCTATCGGCTATCAATCTAAAAAGTCTTCGCTAGTTAAACGATACAGTTGTCACGCCAGACTCTTTCTTTTCATAACATCGCTCGCCCCAAAGCTGTGACAAGTCACGGCACTCCAAAACTGCTTAAAATTTGAAGTCGTCGCTTGCTTCTTCTTTGTACGTTGGTAGATATCGGTAGTAGACCTCGAGAATCAGCGTTGCCATCGTTGTGCAATATAATCTACCACCCACTGCGTTTGACTGAGCCACTACGCTTCCATCGAAGTACCAACTTCCGAGTTCGTGGCTGGCCGCATTCTGACTCTGAGTGGAAACCAGATACTCTCGCATGGCAGTATTCCATCGTGGCCAATAAGAGCTTTGCGAGTAGAAGATCGCTTGCGTCGCGTAATAGTTGAAATACATGTCGTTCTTCGATGGTTGGTTTTCAATGACCGAAAACATTCCTCGTTGTATGCGAGCATCTGCTACAGACCAACCGCGATAAATTCTCATCAGCATTCCAATCGCCGTCATCGTGGGCGTTGGCTTTTGGCTTCGATAGCCATAACCCGTTCCGTCTGCAGACATTTGAGTATTCAAGAATCGATCCATACGAACTACACCTTGCCGGTTGATTTGCAAATCGCTACTCGCGGCGCTTCTGAGTGCCATGATTTGCCAACCAACAATCGACAAGTCACCTACCGTGCGAGGCATATAGCCCCATGATCCGTCGTAGTGTTCGGCATTAACGACATAGGTAATCGCCGTCTGGCAACTTTCGCGAAGGATCGGATCTTTCGTCATCTGGAAGGCCTCGCAAAGTGCAAACGTTGCGATGCCTTGTTCGTACATGAGGTGACGAGAATTACCCGAGGAAAATTGCCCTGGATAGCGAGTGTCGGTCGGGTCCTCTTGGTTATCTCGCATGGTTGCCATCAAAAAGTTGATAGCACGATACACGTTGTCTTTATATTTGCCTTCTTGATGTGTATAGCCCGCTCCTAAAAAGCAAAGGAGCGCGAGTCCTGTTGCTGCGTGCCGCTTCAAGTCCAATTGCTCGATACTGTTACCGGAACATTGCCCATTGCAGGGACACGCAGCGCGGAACTGGCCATCTCCAGGGTCGCTTAGATTCATACTCCAACCGCCGTCTGCATATTGATGGGCAGCGAGCCATACGAGAGCCGCTTCGACCGCTTTCTCACTTTCAAGCGTTCCCCCATTTTTCATCGCAATGCGTGCGCGATTGGCCGGAGTGCGGCTTTCCAAAGAAGTCCCCGCAAAAGGTGAACTGGTCGGTATAAGAGCGTTCGTCATCAACGTGCTCTGCTCGCCAACCGCGATCGACGGTATGGCAACAAAATTGGTAGCAGTACTGGAGGTGACTTCGGCTAGACTTCCGCTAGTTGAAAGCGCGGAAGATGACAAGCTCAAGGACGCGGTTGATGAGCTCGCTATTTGTGCGGCAGACTGCTCGGCCTCCGCATCCGGCTCGACGGCTTCCGATGGAGCGATTGGCGTTAGTTCGAATGCAGCTTGGTCGACAGCGATTTCCGAATTCGTGGAAGCAACCACGTCGAAACCATTTGGCCCCAGACCTCGCCCCCGCAAGACAATTAGTGTCAAAGCGAAAATAACGACCAAATGAAGGATGGTGCTAGTCAGCAGGGATATCAACGGGGACTGGGATCGCTGTTTCCTGGGTGCTCTTGGCAGTTCTCGAGTCACTTTTACGAGCGGCTGCTTGGCTTGCGAACGAAGCTTATTCGGCGTTTTGATCGTTTTCGCTTCAGCGCTCATTTACGCAATCACTACGAACCGGGACTCGGTGGAAGTTATCCATAGATCGATCTTTAAGTATACCCTTAAGATGCCGAGTCGTCTCAAACTATAATTTTGGTCTCATGCGGGACGCAATCCGCAGTTCGAATACGAGCACAGTCGGCAAAACGTTTGGAGAATTGTAAGGACCGAAAATCGTCGTTCGGGAGGATCGCCTGAGACTTGGTCAATTGCGAGTGCGTTAGGGCATTGGTTGTAAAATTGGATCAATCAATACAAGCCACCTAAACCGTCCGATTTTTGATGTTAAGGCCACTTCGATTGGTGGTGGGTCTGCGTTACAATCCCCGCATGATTCTTGTCATCGATAACTACGATTCCTTTACTTACAACCTCGTTCAAAGGCTGGGCGAGATTGATTCGTCGCTGGATGTTTTGACGGTTCGTAACGATGAAATGTCCATTGACAGGATTCGAGAGCTACAGCCGGATCGGATTATTATTTCTCCTGGACCGTGTACTCCTAGCGAAGCTGGAATAAGCGTTCCAATTCTCCAAGAGTTGCAGGGGGAGTTTCCGATTCTGGGAGTTTGCCTGGGGCATCAGTCTATTGGCCAAGCCTTCGGAGGCCGCGTTGTGCGAGCTCCCGAGCTGATGCACGGCAAGACGGATCGAATTTGGCACGACAATCGAGGAATGTTTCGAGACCTGGAAAATCCCTTTGTTGCTACTCGCTACCATTCCCTTGTCATCGAACCGGAGACGCTTCCGGACTGTTTAGAGGTTTCCGCGTGGGTCGATGACTCGCAAGGACGCCGACAAATTATGGGTGTCCGCCACAAAACTCTGGCAATTGAGGGCTGGCAGTTCCATCCCGAGAGCTTTCTGACTGAGCCAGGGCCGATTCTACTGAAAAGGTTTCTAAGTTGGACCGGCCCTGAGTAAACTACTGGTGAAAGCATTCAGGGGCAGAGATTCTAATCAACGAGCGGAATTTCCTCTTTTGCTAATCAATGTTTTTGTCTCGATACTTCTACTCGTTTTTTCCTCTCAAACACTGCTCCCACGAACTTCTTTTTTTAGCTTCTCTGTTTTTCAACGACTATGATCTGCGTCACTGTAGCAAGAACTCGGCACAAACACACACTCCTTGAGCATCAACGGCTGGCCGATGAAGGTGCCAAGCTTGTCGAGATCCGGCTCGATTATATTGGTCGCAGCATCGACTTAACGCGACTGCTTAAGAATCGACCGACTCCAGTTGTCGTGACATGTCGGCGAAAAGAAGATGGCGGACGTTGGGATCGACCTGAAGAAGAGCGACTCATGTTGCTTCGATCGGCGATCGCAATGGGAGTCGAGTATGTCGACCTTGAAGAGGATATCGCTGACAAGATTCCTCGGTATGGCAAGACGAAGCGGATCGTCAGTGCGCATAACTTCGAAGGTACGCCGCTAGACTTAGGCGCACTTCATGACTCACTTTCGAAGCACGATGCAGACATTGTCAAGATTGCGACCCTCGCGAATCGATTTGAAGATGTCATAAGAATGTTGGATCTGATGCAAAACGCCTCCGTTCCAACAATCGGTATCAGCATGGGAGACATGGGAACGCTCACACGCATTCTTGCAAGTCGCTTCGGTGCTCCGTTTACTTATTGCGTTTACAGTTCTGAACGACGTGTTGCACCGGGGCAATTGACTTTCGACCAGATGAAGAATCTCTATCAAGTAGATGAAATCAACGAGGCGACTAAAATTTTCGGAGTCATCGCCGATCCAGTCGCTCACAGCTACTCGCCTTTGATTCACAACGCCGCGTTCGCTCATCAAGGATTGAATGCTCGCTACATCCCTTTCCGAGTTCCACGATCCGAGCTTGCAGACTTCTTGCGATGGGGCGAAGCTTACGGGATAGGCGGACTGAGCGTGACGATTCCTCACAAAGAATCGATCATCGAGTTTATCCACCAAGCAGAATCGGCCGCCAAAGAAATCGGTGCGGTGAACACCGTGATTTTTGCTAACATGGAGACCGTAGGCTACAACACGGATTACCGAGCCGCCATGGATTGCTTGACCGAAGCCATGGCAAAGCAATCGACGGCCCCGCAACCGTTCAAAGATAAAGGGGTCTTGATGCTTGGGGCAGGCGGTGTAACTCGCGCGATTGGCTACGGTCTGGCTCGTCGTGGAGCCAAAGTTTTGATTTCGTCCAGAACTCAAGAACGCAGTGAAGCACTGGCGCAAGAAATCGGAGGCAAAGCACTTCCTTGGGCTTCCCGTTACGATGTCAAGCCGGACATTATCGTGAATGGCTCTCCACTTGGCATGTTTCCAGACATCGACAGCACGCCTTACGACGGTAAAAAACTGGAAGAACATCAGATTGTTTTCGATACGGTTTACAATCCCGAGCAAACGATGCTTGTGAAGGCCGCTCGCGGAACTGGTTGCACCGTAATCACGGGATTACAAATGTTTATTAGGCAAGCGGCCTACCAATACCGACTCTTTACAGGCAAAGAGCCACCCGTCGATGTCATGATGAAGACACTTCAACGAGCAATCTCGCCGCTCAACTATCGCGACCAAAAGTCCGACGATGACGCCGAAGATGCCTCGACCGAAGCCAAGCAAGAAAACGAAGGGCAATCTTAGATATTAGCAATAGTCATTTGAGAATAGTCGACTATAAATAATCGAGAAGAAATCGATCAGAGTTGACGTTGGAGTTTTCAATATGCAGTTGCCAGTACTAGATAACCCCCAAACGTCCCCGAAATCTGTCGTTTCGACGTTTTTAGACAACCTTGGCCGAGAAGCTTGCGAACCCAAGGGCCCGGTTGCCAAGTTGCCACTTCCGATGTCGATGGAGGAGGCACGCGCCCGAGGTTGGGACGAGCTGGATGTTGTTTTCATTACTGGCGATGCCTACATCGACCACCCGAGTTTCGCGATGGCGATTTTGGGGCGGGTTCTCGAGGCAGCTGGTTATCGCGTCGGGATCGTCTCGCAACCAGATTGGCATTCGTGCGAAGATTGGAAACGATTTGGCCGACCAAGGCTCTTCTTTGGAATCAGTGCTGGCAACATGGACAGCATGATAAACCACTACACCGCGAATAAAAAAGTCCGTAACGACGACGCCTACTCTCCAGGAGGACGAATCGGTCGAAGGCCCGACCGAGCGACACTTGGATACTGTCAACGTGCTCGCGAAGCGTACAAAGGCGTACCGGTTATCGCTGGAGGTGTCGAAGCTTCTCTGCGTAGGCTGGCTCACTATGACTACTGGTCCGATAAGGTTCGTAAGAGCATCTTGCTGGACAGCAAAGCAGACCTCGTCGCATTCGGCATGGGAGAAAACTCCATCGTTGAAATCGCTCAGCGTTTGGAACAAGGCGAACCGGTCAAGGCTCTTCGCGACATGCGTGGTATGGCTTATGCATTAGGTGCATCCGAACAAGTCCCAACCGACGCCATTGAACTGCCTTCCTATGAAGAGGTTGTTGCAGATAAGTTGGCCTTCAGCGAAGCCACCCGCATCATCCATAACGAAACCAACCCGTTGAACGCTCGAAAGTTGATGCAACGACATGGTAATCAAACCATCGTCTGCAACGTCCCTCAACTTCCAATTAGCGAAGCCGCAATGGATAGGATCTACGGTTTGCCATACACGCGCAAGGCTCACCCAAGCTATACCGAAGCGATCCCTGCTTTCAACATGATCAAGAATTCCGTGACCATCATGCGTGGTTGCTTTGGTGGTTGCACCTTCTGCAGCATCACCGCTCATCAAGGCCGCATCATCCAATCGCGATCTAAGCAATCAGTCATCAATGAAATTCAATCAATGACAGAAGATAAGGAGTTCAAAGGAATCGTTAGCGATATTGGCGGACCGACAGCCAACATGTATCAAATGCGATGCACCAAACCAGAAGTAGAAGCGGTTTGTCGAAGACAGTCCTGTGTGCATCCCAAGATCTGTAAACTACTCGGTACCGATCACACCCCAGTCATCGAATTAATGCGCGAAGCTCGCTCGGTCAAAGGGATCAAAAAGGTTCTTGTTGCCAGCGGTGTTCGTATGGATCTTGCAAGAAACTCGCCCGAATACATCCGCGAATTGACCGAACATCACGTCGGTGGTCACTTGAAGGTCGCACCAGAACACGTGGACCCGGACGTCTTATTCAAGATGCGAAAACCCGACAACGATGACTTTGAATTCTTTGCCGATGAGTTCAATGAGACCTCCGAAAAAGTCGGAAAGAAGCAGTACCTGATTCCTTATTACATCGCGTCCCACCCAGGAAGCACGATCGAGTCGATGATCGAACTGGCGCTGTTCTTGAAACGCAATGGCTACAAACCAGATCAAGTCCAAGACTTCATTCCGGCTCCACTGGACGTTGCAACCAGCATGTATTACACCGGTCTCGATCCGTTCACGAAAAAGCCTGTCTACATAGCCAAGGCATTGAGCGATCGTAAACTGCAACGAGCTCTCATGCAGTTCTTCAAGCCAGAAAACTACTTCGAAGTTCGTGAAGCACTTCGACAAGCCAAACGCATGGATTTAATCGGCGATGGTTGTGATAGCTTGATCCCATCCCGACCACCACGCGAAGCCATGGAATCACGCCGCAAAGAAGCCAGCGACCGATTCCGCGGCGATTACGTTCACACAATTCCAGGAGTCGGGCGTAAACAACAATCCACCTCAGGCAGTGCCAACCCGGGCAATGTTAACTCAGAAGCCCCGCTGCGCAAGCAAGCCAAAAAAGAGCAACGCTCAGGAGCCAGCACCGGCTACCGACCAGGAAGACGCCAGAACAAGCCGAAAGATGGGAAATCGCCGTCGGCTTAAATGCACTGAAGCTACGTGGCAACAGTGCTCTCGCAACGACAGCCTTGCCTTGTGAAATCCTAATTCCAACGCTTTATTAAAACTCTCGCCGGATGCCCCTAGCGAACAAGAGCATAGCGCCCGACGTTCGCAAATGCTTGGTATGCTACTGGTTGTAATCCAGGTCCCGCATCATCTTGTTTACTCAAAACCAATCTTTGAGTCACCAAACTATGAATCCAATTGTCTGTCCGTTTGTGTTTGTGGCCGTGTGGGCCATGAGTTTTTTCTTGCAGGCCGACGATGCCGTCCCAACTGGCACCGCGATGAAGATTTGGGATCAGGCGCCGCACAACGCCTTCACCGATCTTGTGCGGTTCAACGACCGCTGGTTCTGCGTGTTTCGTGAAGGCCAAGGGCATGTGTCGCCCGATGGTGCCCTGCGCGTCATCACGTCGATCGATGGTGAGAAGTGGGAATCTGCAGCACTGATCCAATCGAGCAACTCCGACCTGCGCGATGCCAAGATCACCGTCACGCCCGACGGTCAATTGATGCTCTGCGGAGCAGAGGCGTTGCATGACAAGTCGCAGCATACGCATCAGTCGTTGGCCTGGTTCTCGAAGGACGGTCGCACGTGGAGCGAGAAGTACACCATCGGCAATCCGGACTTTTGGTTGTGGCGCGTTACCTGGCACAAAGGAACGGCCTATGGCATTGGCTATGGATGCGGCAAGGAGAAGTCAGTACGACTCTACTCGAGCAAGGATGGCAAGAAGTTCGAAAGGCTCGTCGAACGTCTGCATGATGTCGGCTATCCCAATGAGACATCGATCGTGTTCGAAGGCGATACCGCCTATTGCCTTTTACGGCGCGATGGCAAAGCGAAAGAACTCAACACCGGCTTGCTAGGTGTTTCTCAGGCTCCGTTTACGCATTGGGAGTGGAAGGATCTCGGCATAAAGATCGGCGGGCCGCACATGATTAACCTTCCCGATGGCCGCTACGTCGCCGCAGTCAGGCTCTATGACAAAAAGGTCCGCACATCATTGTGTTGGCTCGATCCGCAAGTGGGTAAGCTGACCGAGTTTCTCGCCTTACCCTCCGGCGGCGACACCAGTTATGCCGGATTGGTAGTACACGAAGGCCAGTTATGGGTCAGCTACTACTCGTCACACGAAGGCAAGACCAGCATCTACCTCTCGAAAATGCCGTTGCCTTCACCTGTCCGTGGCGAGAACTCTTCTTCGAAAAGTGAGCAGCCGGCAGGGACACACAAAGCTCCGTAATGCGGCCGTAACCAGCTTGCTTTTAGTGAACTTTTTGTGAATGTCCCCGATGCCTTTTTGCGGATTGCTACTTAAGCAACCGAGAACAAGACGAAACCTATACCCAGCAAAATTGTTTCCGACTTTTTGCCCGCGAATTACGCTAATGAACGCGGATAAATGCTAACGCGAAGTGATTAGGGACTTGTACTCGATTCCTAGTTTATTCGCGTAGATCCGCGCTATTCGGGGGCAAACGTAGCCAGTAACGGCAAAGCAAAAACCAACAGCAATCAAAGTTGACGCCTGCGGATTATGTGCATGTTCCCGGGTGCTTTACCCCAAGCCAATGCCATATGGAACATTGATGTTAGAGCAAACAGATCATTACCAGTTGGAGGTTCATGCTCGGCAAATGGCTGCCGATTCATTGGGGAATATTTGGTTCCGTGGCCCATTGGACGAGATTTTCAAACATAATCTTGCTCAAAGAACTACGGAAATGGTCGCGTTCCCAAACGATGCGGCGAGCTTTGTTTTTACATCGACTAAAGCCGTATACGGAACATGGGGAGGCGAGATATGGAGCATGGACTATTGTACTCGCAAAGCCGTAATGCTTTTGGCGACCCCAACAAATTCTCCTGTTGTAAATTTGGCCGTGGATTTAGTGAGCGGAATGATATTCTGCTCGACTAAGTCAGAGATACTCGGAGTTCGGATAGATGGAGCGATTTCAGTTCGACTTCCTATCGAATTTGTCGAGGACATTCTTGCTACAGGTGATCGGCTTTGGTTTGTGAAGCGAGGGCGTATATCACTTTGGAACTTGAAAAAAAATCATTTGTCCATGACATCGGAAACCGGAAGTTATCTATTAGTTCAACACGCAATGAATGGAATGATTGCAGGATTAAGAGGTGAGTTAGATATACTGAGCGACGACGGTCGGATTATCGAGTCCGTTCCTGGAACTATAAATCGGATCGCCTGGGACGAACGAAACTGTATTCTGGGGTACGCGAATGGTGATGAGTCGATAAATTTCTGCCGTACACCGAGTTCTGTCCAGTCGCTTGATACCTACAGTGTCTCGAACGCGAGCGCTATCTTGAGTGTACAGGACTTTGGCTTCGTGGTTTCTTGGAATGGAGAATTGTTGGTTTTTAGAAACCTAGTCTAAGGAAGCCAGGTCCAATAGTGTTCGGCACTCACTTAACATCCGAGAACACGACGAAACCTAGGCCCAGCAAAATTGTTGCCGACTTTTTGCCCGCGAATTGCGCTGATGAACGCGGATAAATGCAGGCGCGGAGTGGTTGGGGACTTGTACTCGATTCCTGTTTTATTCGCGCAGATCCGCGCTATTCGCGGGCAACTGTAGCCAGTAACGGTAAAGCAAAATCCAATAGCGAGCAAAGTTGTCGCCTGCGGATTTTGTGCATGTCCCCGGGTGTTTTACCGGAACTTGAATGGACAAGAATGGCACTGGTATGAACATCACGAAATTGAGCGTAATTAAACACGGTAAGCACGGAGTTTTCGATGAATGACTTAATTCCCTATATTTCCGCGATTGTTTCAAAGGTATGTGGAGACGGGCAGTCGCTCACGTAAGGTAGTTCATACCCAGTCATCCAAATGAGCGATACAGACTATCGAGTGATTGATGACCTCGGCGAACCGTCACTCTATCCCAGATCATACTTTCTTGAAGATCGTTTAGAGCCTCCATTAGAATGGATCACAAAAAATTTCGACGAAGGTGAGTATTGGGCGATTCCGAATGAACTAAGTGCTCGGCGATTGTTCGAGGACTTTTTTGATGGTAACAAGGAATCGATCGCGACTATCAAAGCTTTTGCGGAAAGAGCCGCACGGCAATCGGATGGTCAATAGCTCGGCGAGACAATGGTGTCAGGAACCTTTACAGCAAACGGGGACACATACAAACCGGATCGCTTGGGTTTGCTGGCCGAATGATTGCGGATTGCAACTTAAGCAACCGAGAACACCACGAAACCTAGGCCCAGCAAAATTGTTGCCGACTTTTTGCCCGCGAATTACGCTAATGAACGCGGATAAATGCAGGCACGAGGTGGTTGGGGACTTGTACTCAATTCCTAATTCATTCGCGTAGATCCGCGCTATTCGCGGGCAAACGTAGCTAGTAAGGACAAAGTTAGGCTAATAGCAAACAAAGGTGTCACCTTTGGATTTAATGGCTATGGGGGGCGGGCTCGGCGTAAACGCCTCGGGCAACAGCTGGGGACAGCTGTTTTACAATGTAGATCAGCTGTCCCCAGCTGATCTGCGCACTGGGCGAGTTTCCATCAAACTTGACGTCTTGGCACAGACAATTTTAAGAGGTTTCTGTTTCAGTAACGAGACCGAACTCCTTGTATCGCTACTATGACTCGATCTGCTCCGTTCGGGCAGTGGTTCCAAACTACATTTGGTATTGTTCAATATGACACACGCCTTAGTGCATAAGTCTACTAACCGCGCATGAGCGATGTTTCCACTAATCGTTGCCAAGAGCTTTCTTCGCCGACTGCTTCTAAATAATTCTGAGCATGCTCCCAGTCCTGGGCTGTCTCGAGTGCGAAGTGTAGGTTTTCTTGGTCGAGTTGGTCTGGGAGTGGGACCGATCTTGTTTGAATGAGATTCGGGTAGCTCTTGGCGATTCCAGTGAGTCCGCGTTGCACCTCAAGCTTGTTTGCTTTGGATGTTTCCAACATGCGTCGATGTATCACGTCGCATGACAACCCAAAGCGATTCCAGTCGATGTTGTTGTGCTTGAGCGACATGTAGGTGACATAGTCTGCATCGGGATGGCTCCATGCCGATGCAAGCAGTCGATCTAGTAGTGCAGCATCAAAGAACGGGCAATTCGGACTGATGATTGCAATCCAAGTTGCATTCGTTCGATCGGCAATCTGTGAGATTCGATCGACGCTTTCGCTTTCAAGCGACGGCATCCATCGAGCATTGCAAAGACCGGCCGATTGTACTTGCGGCTGATAACTTGGAAGCCCCGTCACAATGGTGTTGTCGAGTAGTGTGCTTTCGCTCAGTCGTCTTACACACCATTCAAGCAACGTCATGCCACTGAACTTTCGCATGGCAATATCTAGCTGGGTTGCGGCAGGACTGGTCGGATGACTTGCCGATAAATCGATAAGTGCAATCGATTTGTGAGCTGCAGCTGTTGCGACCGGTGCGAGTGATTTGGGAGCCGGTGGCAGTTGGTGAGCTCGATCCACCGATTCGACGGAATCAAAAAGTTGGTTTTGAGTCGCTGGAACTTGTGAAATATTTTTCGAAGCTAAAGGCTGAGAAACAGCAGCTTGCGAAGTACCAGTTCTAGAAACAAACGATTGCGCGGGAGAGGAAGGTTTCATATCTTGGATCCGATCCGTGATGAAGTGCCTGAGTGATGGGAGGAACTAATCCGTTAGAATGGCGAAATTGCGTGGCTAAGGCAACATCATTTGCATTTATTTGTATTTGGCTTACGATTGCTTGCATATGAAGACATCTCCTCACGCTGGCCCGCTCCAGCCACGCTTGATTTCGCCCGACCCATCTCTCCCTATGGCCGAGGCGTTAGTCAAACGAGCTATCCTGCATCCCAATATATTTCGGAAACGCGTCTTGCGAGTCTCCGGAAACCCGCGGCCCGGTGACTGGGTAGCCGTTCGCGCTGAAGACGAACCAGCTAATGTGAAAACGGCTGGTAATGAACGAGACGGCGATCACTACGGCAGTCGGCAATCCGAAGCGCTAAACGGAAACCAAATATTTGCGTACGGTATCTACAACGACCGCTCGGAAGTCGCTCTCCGGCTTTACCGCTGGTGGGGTGATCTACCAGACGACGCGTTCTGGGACCAACTGATTGATCGTGCTGTTGAACTGCGTCGTGATGTCCTGAAACTAGACTCGCACACCAATGCTTACCGAGTCATCCATGGTGAGTCGGATGGATTTCCGGGATTGGTTGTAGATCGCTATTCCGATTGCTTAAGTGCTGAGGTTTTCAGCCTGGGCATGTATCAGCGAGCTCCCGAGATTCTGGCAAAGATTGCCGCCAAGCTGGGGACTCAGCATTGGCTCGTCCAACCTTGCCCACAATTCATGCAGCAAGAAGGCTTCGACGCGAAAAGCATTTCTTCCGAACAACTCCCGGCGTCAGTAACGATCCAAGAGTACGGCACCAAGTTCAAGATTCACTTTGGAACAGGCCACAAAACAGGGTTCTTTTGCGATCAACGCGAAAATCGCAAGATGCTGGCGGATCTATGTGGTGGAAAGACGGTCCTCGATCTGTGCTGTTATTCGGGAGGTTTCTCAATCCAAGCGGCCAAACTTGGACAAGCCGCGGAAGTCACCGGCGTGGATCTTGATCAAGACCCACTCGCGATGGCTACCAAGAACGCCAACATGAATCAAGTTCGCGTGCGATTTGTTCAAGAGGACGCGTTCGCTTTCATGCGAGACATGATTCGCATCAAACGCCAATACGACGTGGTCATTTTAGACCCACCCAAACTGATTCGAACGAGAACCGAGCTCGAAGAAGGAACTCACAAACACGCTGATTTGAATCGACTTGCAATGCAGCTTGTGAAGCCTGGTGGAGTCATGTTGACATGCTCTTGCGCGGGGCTACTGCTCGAGGAAACGTTCTTCAACATCGTTCGATCAGCAGCAAAAGCGACCGGATTCGACGAGAACGGGATCCCCTATCCTCCGAGAACGGTCCAGATTTTTTCACGACACGGTGCCGCAGCAGACCACCCTGTCGTAGCGCACTGCCCCGAGACCGAGTACCTAAAAAGCATATGGATGCGGGTAATTTAAGCGGATGTTTTGCTTCACCCAGGAGAATAGCAATCAACGAGAAGTGCTTTTTATTCGAAATAATTTATTGGACATTCGAAATTTATTTCGACGCTAAGAATGAAGCATAATCGCTCATTGTCAGAGCTTCGTCAAAGAGACGCGTCTTAGTGGCTTACAATTCGAGATTAACTTACAGCGGCCGAATCTCGTCGAGCGATTACTATCCGGGCGTGTCCTTGGAGATCCTTGATAGTAGGCTGAATAGTCCAGCCCGGATGTTGATCGAAAACTTCCGCTAGTTGTTTTGCGAGCATCGGCGATGTCTCGATGATCATGAAGCCACCGGCCGCAATTCGATCGCTTGCTTGTGCGATCAATCGATGGCTAATCTCAAGTCCCGTTGCTCCTGATAAAAGAGCTCCTTTCGGTTCAAACTCGCGAACGCCTTTGCTAAGTTGCTCGAATTCGCTTTGGCTGATGTAGGGCGGGTTGCTGACAATCAAGTCAAACTTTCCAACCGATTTATCAGCAGGGATCGCAGTTAGCAGGTCGCCTGAGAAAAACTGAATGCGGTCGGACATTGAATGCTGAGCTGCGTTATGCGTGGCGACCGCCAGGGCTGCTTCACTGAGGTCACTTGCGAATACTTGTGCGTTAGGAATATGCTTGGCAATCGCTACGGCAATACAACCACTACCAGTGCAAATGTCTGCGATCATCAACGGTCTTGCCGCTGATCCTGATGCAAATGCGGGAGTCTTAGCAAGTGCCTTCGCTGCATCGATCGCAGCGACGACAAGATGTTCGGTTTCGGGTCTTGGTATCAAGCAGTCTGGGTTCACGAGAAAGTCGAGTGAATAAAACTCTTTGTGGCCAACCAAGTAGGCAACAGGCGTTCCCTCGGCACGACGAACTACCATCTCCCGAAAAGCGGCCTTTACCGATTCGTCCGGCTCTTGATCAAACGCCGTGTACAGTTCAATCCGTTGGCATTGTCGAGCATGCGCTAACAAGACTTCGGCGTCCAGTCTTGCCGATTCAGAGCCTTTCTTTCGAAGGTAATCTGTTGTCCAGGTTAACAACCTTCCGACCGTCCATGTTTCGGTTTGCGTCATCTTTCAAGCTTCCACAAGTAACTTATGCATCGTCCATTCCACCGCGTAACTGGTTGCGTTCGTATTCTAGCAGAGCTTCGGTAACAGGTTTAAAATCACCCGCAATTATCTGGTCCAGCTTGTGAAGAGTTAAACCGATTCGGTGATCGGTTAGCCGGTTTTGTGGAAAATTGTAAGTACGAATACGTTCGCTGCGGTCGCCTGAGCCGGTTAGTGTTTGTCGCTCGTCGGATCGTTTCTTGGCTTCTTGCTCGCGTTTGAGATCGTATAGTCGGCTCTTGAGAACTCGGATAGCGCGAGCCAAATTCTTGTGCTGACTTTTTTCGTCTTGGCACTGGACCACGACACCAGTTTCGAAATGAGTCAACCGAATCGCCGACTCGGTCTTGTTAACGTGTTGACCTCCTGGGCCCGACGCGCAGAACTTATCAACGCGATAGTCTTCCGTCTTCAAGTCAATTTCAACGTCTTCAGGTTCTGCCATCACTGCGACAGTTGCGGCTGATGTGTGGACACGACCAGCGGTTTCTGTTTCGGGAACTCGTTGAACGCGATGCCCACCACTTTCAAATTGCAACTCGCGAAAAACCGATTCGCCTTCGAATGCAAGAACGATTTCTTTGAAGCCACCCCGTTCGCTTACGCTGCTGTCCATGACTTCGATCTTCCACCGCTTTTGATCAGCGTGATGGAGGTACATCTGATAGAGATCGCGTGCGAACAGCGCCGCTTCTTCACCGCCGGTCCCCGCTCGAATTTCCATCACGCAACGCGTTCGATTGGAATCCTCGCCGCCGATCGTAAAGTCGAGTAGTTCGCGCCAGAGCTCTTCACGGCTTGCAATTAGCTTGTCCAGTTCCTCGCGAGCCATCGCTTGCTCGTCGGGATCTTCACTCGCTGCCATGGGAGTAAGATCGCGAATGTCTTCGGACATTTTTTTGTAGTTGCGATACTTGGTCGCCATCTTGAGCAGACCGCCGTGCTCGCGCATCACGTTCGCAATCTTACCCGAATCGCTCAGCACTTCCGGGTCGGACATCTGCTGTTCGAGTCCCTCGAATTTTGTCAGTAACTCATCTAGTTTTGCACGGACGTTCATAGATACCCAGCGAGATTAACAGCGAAGAATTGTAGAAGTGGCAAACGAAAAACCGCCGCAAAGCCACGCATCGAAGCGTCTGTTTTGCGGCGGATAATTTGTGTTTAAGTTGTAGCCAGCTATTTCTTCTTAGCAGGTGCTTTTTTGCCGCCGAGCGATGCGTAGGTTCCTGCAGCAAACTTATTTTGGAACTTCTCAATTCGTCCCGCAGTGTCGACGTACTTCAACTTGCCTGTAAAAAATGGGTGACATGCATTGCAAATGTCAACCTTCAGTTCTTTACGGATACTTCGTGTTTGGAAGGTGTTTCCACATCCGCAAGTGACGGTGGTTTCAACGTAATTTGGGTGGATGCCTGATTTCATGATACAAATGCTTTAGTGTTATTCAACGCCGCGAATCTCGTGGTTTTTGACGTTGTTTTATTAAGTTCCTGGGCGGCCGTTGCGACGCAATCAATTAGGGATGCCGGTTTCAGGACAGAGAATGATACGGATATCGGCTGGATTCTACAAGTCCATCGCAATTTCCGCTTTCAAGCGTGTCAAAAACAAGGTGGGCCCCGTAGCAGATGTCGTAAGACATCCGAAAGCATCAGTTACCACCATTGTTTTCATCGTCATCAGAATTCTTACGAATTCAGCTACCTCATCTTTTAACTTCGACGAAGCAGTAACCGACGATACATCGGGCGTTTGCCGATTCTTTTCTAATTCGGCGACCAAATTGCTAGAAAGTCAATGAATTTAGGCTTGGGCCTTCAGTTGATCCAGCAATCGCCCGGGGCTACCCATGATGTTATAACCAGCGTCGACGTGGAGAATCTCTCCCGTGATCCCGTTGCTGTATGGGCTTAGGAGATAAGCACCGCTTCGGCCCACTTCTTCGTGGGTTACATTTCGTCCCAAAGGAGCTACGTGTCCGTAGTATTCTTGCATTTCGCCCACGCCGGCGGCATATCCGGCGAGCGTCTTGAGTGGGCCTGCGCTGACGGCGTTAACTCGTACGTCGACTGGCCCCATGTCGAATGCCAAGTACTTGATGGTTGCGTCCAAGGCTGCCTTGCAAATGCCCATCACGTTATAGCCAGGAACGCACTTTTCTCCACCAAAGTAGGTCATTGCAACGACGGACGCACCTGGATTGAAAAGTGGCCGTGCAAAGTTCGTTACGGAAATCAAGCTGTAGACGCTTACGTCCATTGCAAGCTTGAATCCAGACCTGCCTGTTTCAACCGTCGGTCGTGACAAATCAGCACGATCAGCAAACGCGATCGAGTGCAACAAAAAATCAATTTTACCAAGCTTTTCGCCAGCCATCTTCATGAACGCTTCGACTTGATCGTCCTCTTGAACGTCGAGCGGTTCGAGGAATGCCGTCTGAGATGGATATTGGTCAACGCATTTGCTGACTCGCAGGCGATTCTTTTTCTTTTCGTCATCTGGCCGATCAGGCAGGTGCGAAAACCCACACGTCCCACCATGTTCCATGATTTCCCGAGCGATAGCCCATGCAATGGAGTTGTCGTTTGCAATGCCAAGAACGATTCCCTTTTTTCCTTCAAACAACTTCATTGTAAGCCTTCGCACCCGTGTGTAAGAATAAGTTCTATTTTTTAAAGCGACCGTGATGTTGTCCATCCCGTCACTTGGAATGACAACTTGAAAGATCGCCAGTACCATCACTACTCTGTTGGTACCCGTAGAGAATAAAGATTTCAGCATCCGATGGCTAGATGGTCCAATTGTGGCGATCTGTGATATTGCAAAACAAAAACTAGTATTCTCAGTAGCAGTCGTTTAGAATTCGGAGTTGATAGCTTATGTTTGATAAAAATCGGGATTTGGTAGACGACAATAAGATCCTTAGCAACTCATTGCAAGCGGTTGTCGATGAACGCGATTCGATCCTAGAAAGGCTTGTGAAGTCCGTTGGCGAAGAGTGCAGTCAAGAAGCGATTGAGTATGTGGCGAACTCGCGAGCGGAAGCCGTCGGCGAGTAGTATTTCGCTTCTATCCCGCTTAGTAGGCATCGAAACCGAGTACGGTTTGTATCGAGGTCGCTCTACAAGCTCCAGCACTTCCTCAAGCACATTCTCAGCCTTTGATATCTTTGATCAGCTCGTCCCATGGCTTAAGAAGCGACTGCCGACGGCACCTTCGAGCCGGCATATGTACCGAGTTTTCCTTGCCAATGGTGCTTGCATCGGAGTCGAAACTAATGGGACTCATCACAACGGCGGCGGACTAATCGAGGTTGCCACTCCTGAATGCCGTTCGCCGCTAGAGTTGATCGGTTACCAAACTGTGCTCGACCGTTGGATGGTCGAAAGCTTGAGCGAGCTTCAGCCACAAACAGATGCGCGATGGCTCAAGAATTCTTCGGACGGAGGCGGAGTCACTTATGGCCAGCACGAGAACTACGAGGTCCGAATCGCGCAGGGCTGGAGGTTGGCGATGTGGCGTGTGGGCTTGCTTGTAATGCTTCCCATGCTCGTGCTCTATCGCATGTTTGCCATCGCTTGGACCGGCTTGCTCGCAGACTGGTCCCGAATGATTCGACCACTTCGGCCTGAGGCAGATATTGGATTCGATGGAAACGAGATCAACACCAACGCGACCGCAACCGCACCTGCTCCGTACACAAAAGCCGAACCGTGGATGCTGACACTTGCATCCGGTTTAAGATGGTTGCACTGGCCAATTGCAATGTATTTTCACTGTTTGATTTGGATGTCCATTTTGATTCCTCATCGACGTTGGCTTGGAGCATTCTTTGCTTCGAGATCGGCTGTCGAGGGGAGCGGTCACGTCGATCGTCATGGTAGGTTTTGGTTGAGCGCGAGAGCATCGAAGATCAATTCGATGATCGGGTTTGGAAGCTACTGGAACGAGGCTCCTATATTCGTCACGGGTCATTGGCTTACCAGTTTATTGGCGGATCGAACGTGGAGTTTTCAGGCTTGGCGTAACATGCTCCACGCCACCCAGCGAATTCAAATCGCTCTCGGTGATTCGACTCCCAACGAGCGAAGCCAATACATCCGGATTGCGACGACGACGCTCGTTCTAGACTTGGTGGAATCGGGGCGTTTAACGGGGCTACCGTGCCTGAAAAATCCGCTTCGATCCTTGAGATCCTTCGCCACGGACAGCTCTTTATTGCGAACGGTGGCGGACAAAAGGGGTTTGGTCTGGACGGCAATTGATCTGCAAAGGCAATACGCCGGCGCCGTTCGGATGATGATTTCTCAGTTGCAACCATCTACGGCCAGCAGCAAGATCGAAGAAGCGAGAAGCGTTCTTTCGGCTTGGCAAGAAACGCTGGATCATTTGCAAGAAAGCGATTCCGACGAGCAGTCGCAGAAATGGCTACTTGGGCGTGTGGATTGGTTCAGCAAGCGTTGGCTCATGGATCGATCGGCTCCAAAGTCGTCGTGGGCAGCCCTGAAAAAGATCGATCTCAAGTTTCATGAGCTGGATAACCGTGGCTACTTCAGGCAACTGGTTCGTGCTCTTGACATTCCGCAAATGGTCAGTCCAGCCAGCCTGGATCGGGCCTGTCGAATGCCTCCCGCCAATTCCCCCGCCATCAAGCGATCCTACCTAATTCGTGAATTTGCCGACCATTACCCCGATTTTGCGGTCGACTGGAATGAAGTCGTTTGGACTGACGAGCAAGAAACGCTTGTCCGAGTCGTTTGCTCCTAAACGAATGACTCAAAGGAACGAATCTTTCAACGCGTTCCAGCCAAACACCACGATTGACGTTAGCCAAGGTCCCAACTAGACTTCCGGCTTTCCGTTTCGATTCGTTTCGATCGCATTTTCATTCTCTCACTAGGCAGAGCTGGTAGGTAGTCAATGGCTAATAAGATGACGTATTACTTCGGAAAGACAAAAACCGAAGGTAAGGGTTTGAGCAAAGAAATTCTTGGTGGTAAGGGTGCAAACCTGGCGGACATGACCAGCATCGGCTTGCCAGTTCCTCCAGGATTTACAATCACCACCGAAATGTGTGCTGCCTACAACAAAGGCGGACAAAAGATGCCCGCTGGCTTGATGGACGATGTCCGCAAGCAAGTCGCCACCATGGAAAAAGAACTCGGCAAAAAGTTCGGCGACAACAAGAATCCACTCCTGGTTTCCGTGCGCTCCGGCGCTGCTGTAAGCATGCCCGGTATGATGAATACCATTCTGAACCTCGGTATGAATGACGTCTCGACCGAAGGGCTTTCAAAGGCGACCAACAATCCTCGTTTCGCATACGATTCCTATCGCCGTTTGATCAACATGTTCGGTGACGTGGTAATGGGTATGGAACACCATGACTTCGAACATGAATTCGATATCATCAAGAAGAAGTATAAGGTCAAGGAAGATACCGACGTTCCAGCAGAGGGACTTAAGGAACTTTGTGAAGCTTATAAGAAGCTTTACAAGACCAAGACCAAAGAAGAATTTCCTCAAGACCCGTACAAGCAACTTGAGAAGTCCATCAATGCGGTTTTCAATAGCTGGATGAGCAATAAAGCGGTCAAGTATCGCGAGATTGAAAACATCCGTGGCCTCTTGGGAACAGCCGTGAATTGCCAATCCATGGTTTACGGCAACATGGGTGACGATTCGGGAACGGGTGTTGCGTTCACTCGAAATCCAAACACCGGTGAGAACAAGTTCTTCGGCGAATACCTTGTTAATGCACAAGGCGAAGACGTTGTCGCAGGTATCCGAACTCCTGAACCTTGCGACCAAATGGGTAAGTGGAACAAAGTTGTCTACAAGCAAATCTTGGATATCAAAGACATCCTTGAAAAGCACTACAAGGACATGCAAGACATCGAGTTCACGATTGAAAAGGGAGTCCTTTTCATGTTGCAAACTCGAAACGGAAAACGTACCGCGACTGCAGCCGTGAAGATGGCTGTTGACATGGTGAAGGAAAAGCTGATCGACGAAAAGACAGCCGTTCTTCGTGTTCCTGCTGGCGATTTGACGCAACTGTTATTGCCTTCGTTCAAGCCATCTGCATGGGACAAAGCAGTCAAAATTTGTAAAGGTCTTCCAGCCTCCCCAGGTGGAGCTGTTGGCAAGCTTTCGTTCACTGCTGAAGATGCTCGTGACCGCCACGCCAAGGGTGAAGCCGTTATTCTTGTTCGACAAGAAACATCTCCTGAAGACGTAGAAGGGATGTACGCTGCCGCTGGAATTCTTACCAGCACTGGCGGTATGACATCCCACGCTGCTGTGGTAGCTCGAGGTTGGGGACGTTGCTGCGTTGTTGGAGCCGGTGCGATCAAAATCGATCCAGCAGCAGGAAAAGTAGTCATCGAAGGAAAGACCTACACCAGCAAAGATACGTTCAGCATCAACGGTACTACCGGTGAAGTTGCTGTCGGAAGCATCGAAACACAGGAAGCAGCGTTGACGGGAGACTTTGCCAAGCTGATGAAGTGGGCTGACGGCTTCCGAACCTTGAACGTTCGCACCAACGCCGACTCGCCAGCCGATGCGGCTCGAGCGCGTGAATTTGGCGCAGAAGGCATTGGACTATGCCGAACGGAACACATGTTCTTCGAAGGAACTCGTATCAAGGCAATGCGAGAAATGATTCTCGCTCACGATGTCGAAGCACGTCGTAAGGCACTTGCTAAGTTGCTTCCATTTCAACGCGAAGACTTCATCGGAATCTTCACCGCGATGAAGGGGCTCCCTGTTACGGTTCGGTTGCTCGATCCACCGTTGCACGAATTCGTGCCACACGAAGAAAAGCAACAGAAGGAACTCGCAACCGAGCTTGGAATCAAGCTTTCGGAAATCAAGTCGCGAATCGATCAGCTTCACGAAGCCAATCCAATGCTCGGCCACCGTGGTTGTCGTTTGACCGTGACCTATCCAGAAATTCTCGACATGCAAGTTCGAGCGATTGTGGAAGCGGCGATTGAATGCAAGAAGAAAAAGATCGACGCGATTCCTGAAATCATGATCCCACTTGTTGGTAGCAGGACTGAATTGGCAATGCTTCGCGCAGAGACCATTCGAGTCATCGAAGAAGTCAAGAAGGACCACAAGTTCAGCGGCAAGCTAGACATCACCGTGGGAACTATGATCGAAGTGCCTCGTGCCGCTTTGACCGCCGATCAAATCGCAGCCGAAGCAGACTTCTTCTCGTTCGGTACAAACGATTTGACTCAAATGACTTTCGGTTTCAGCCGAGACGACGTCAATTCATTCTTGCCTGACTACATGAAGAACGATCTTCTTCCAGCCGACCCATTTCAAACGCTCGATACAAGCGGTGTTGGACAATTGGTTGAGATGGCAGTCAAGAAGGGCCGTGGAGCGAAGAAAGGCCTCAAGTGCGGGATCTGCGGTGAGCACGGTGGAGATCCGAAGAGCGTCTTCTTCTGCCACAACGTTGGATTGGACTACGTAAGCTGCAGTCCTTTCCGAGTGCCAATTGCAAGACTAGCGGCCGCACAAGCTGCTCTCGGCAAAAAGTAATAATTCGGCGAACATAGCGTTTGAAACATAGCGTCTCTCAAAAACAAAAAACGTCATGATGTAGATCGTGACGTTTTTTTATTTGGTTCACGAGCCCTTTAAATTTTGGGGTTCAAAGCGACCTTGGAGGGAAGAGAACACGGAAACACTTGGAGGCACTTTGGTCTACTTGACGATCTACCGTGCTGTTCCGCTATTAACGCGTAATGCCGTTGTTGTGCCGTCGAACAAACCTTATCGATTCGAGATTTGATTCTGTGCTCGATTCCGGTTATGTTGATTCAAGGTTGAACTACGCTGAAGTACGCAAGCCGCGGCGTTTGACCCGAACTCGCTACTAACAAGTGAATTCGCCAACCATCATTCTGGTCAGCAAGACCGCCCGCCACTCTCCCGTAAGAAATGAGGTCATCATGCACGTTCCTCAACCGGCTTTGTCGGTTTCTCGTCGCCAATTGTTAAAAGCAGGGAGCGCAACCGGCCTTGCGTTGGCATTGCCTTATGGAGCCACGCGATCAAACGAGCATGGCAAGCTCAAGTTAGCGTTTATTGGAGTTGGTGGACGTGGCAAAGCAAATCTTTCGACCATGACCCAAGATCCTGGTGTTGAAGTCGTTGCTTTGTGTGATGTCGATCGTCGATATTTGACATCCGCGTCAGAACTCTTTCCGTCGGCTCGAACGTATTCTGATTTCCGAAAGATTTACGAAGAAGCCAAGGACATAGACGGTGTAGTGATAAGCATTGCCGAGCATACGCACGCTTACGCGGTGGTCCCGGCTTTGAAGCTTGGTAAGCATGTTTACTGTGAGAAACCACTCACTCACAATGTTGCCGAGGCAAGGTTGATTACCGATCTGGCGTCCAAAGCCGGGGTCGCGACCCAAATGGGTACACAAATGCACGCCAGTGAGAATTATCACCGTGTCGTGGAGCTTATTCAAAGCCACGCTATTGGAGATGTCACTGAAGTGCATGTTTGGGTGGCTCGTGCTTGGGGGCTTCAATCGAAAGAGGATTCGATTACCAACAAGGATCGCGTGTTCGTGACAGAACGGCCTACTGAGCAGATGGTGCCGCCAGACTACTTAGACTGGGATCTCTGGTTAGGCCCCGCTGCGGCGAGACCTTATCACAGTGTCTATTTCCCAGGGCCAAACTGGTATCGATGGTGGGATTTTGGAAATGGGACGATGTCAGACCTGGGCAGCCACTGGAACGACCTACCATATTGGGCTCTGAAACTCGATGCTCCATTGAGCATTGAAGGGATCGGTGATTTGCCACACCCTGAGATTGCACCCGCTTCCATGACCGCCATCTACGAGTACGGAGCACGAGGCAATCTGCCACCCTGTCGATTGACATGGTATCAGGGGAATCACAAACCGCGACTGCTTTCAGAAGGCAAGATACCGTCTTTCCCAAGCGGAGTTTTATTTGTTGGTGATAAGGGGATGCTTCTGGCGGACTACAAAAAGCATATCCTTATGCCTGAAGAGAACTTCAAGGACTTTCAGCCGCCAGCTCCGTTCATTCCGGATTCTCCAGGCCAGCATGAGGAGTGGTTGGCCGCCTGTCGAACAGGTTCGCCAACGTCTAGTCCCTTTAGCTATGCCGGCCCGCTTACGGAAGCCAATCATCTTGGTAACGTTGCATTTCGAGCGGGCGGTAAAATACTTTGGGATAGTAAGGCCATGCGAATTACCAACAACGATGAAGCAAATCGTTTCTTGAGTCGAACTCCACGAGATGGATGGACGTTGAACTAGAGCTTCCTCCAAAATTCAACTTCAGGTAGCGGAATTCGTAAGAATTCCGAAGTCGCTGTAATCAATTGCCAAGACTCCGGTCTACAGATGTCTCACGACATTTGCTACCAATACAACCTACTCTGCAACCTATGCGAAGCGTTCTTGCAACGAGAGAACCGTCATCGATTCGGTTCGCATGGCCTCCATGGCCTGAACAGCAGCCTCTGCAGCCGCAACCGTGGTGATGCAAGGTACACCGAATTGCACCGCGGCGGCTCGGATACGCCCTTCGTCGGTTCGGGCGCCTTTGCCATTCGGGGTGTTTATAATTAGCGAGACGTTATCGTTCTTGAGATAGTCGATCAGGTTCGGATTGCCTTCTGCGAGCTTTTTGACTCGAGTCACAGGGAGACCCGCTTTGATGATTTCGTTGGCTGTTCCGCTGGTGGCTAGAAGGGTGTAGCCCATCTTGTGAAGGTTGTTCGCAATTGCGGGAATCGGGCCGCGATGTCGGCTTGCAACGCTCAAGAAAACGTTACCGGTTTTGGGCAAGAAGACGCCGGCTGCGATTTGACTCTTAGCAAACGCGATCGGAAAAGTTTCGCTTATTCCCATCACCTCACCGGTCGATCTCATCTCTGGGCCGAGCACAATGTCGACTCCAGCGAACTTGCGGAATGGAAAGACGCTTTCTTTGACCGAGATGTGTCGAGGAATGGGTTCTGATGTGATGCCGAGCTCTTTCAAGGTCATGCCGGCCATTACTTTTGCTGCAATTTTTGCGACGGGAACACCAGTCGCTTTCGCAACAAATGGAACGGTTCTGCTGGCTCGCGGATTGACCTCAAGAATGTAGACGACCTGGTTTGGGCCTTCTTCTTTCACTGCGAACTGAACGTTCATCAGCCCGATAACTTTTAACTTCAACGCCATCGCTCTAGTCGATTGTCGGATCTCTTCGATGACTGATTGCGGCAATTGAAATGGAGGAATCGCACAAGCCGAATCGCCCGAGTGAACACCAGCTTCTTCGATGTGTTCCATGATCCCCATAATCACGACGTCTGTTCCATCGCAAACGGCATCTACGTCGACTTCGGTAGCGTCTTCCAAGAAGCGATCGATTAGGACCGGTTGACCTTGAGAGACGACGAAGGCTTCTGTGACGTAACGATCAAATTGGGAGTTGTCGTAGCAGATCTCCATCGCGCGACCACCGAGCACAAAGCTTGGGCGAACAATCGCTGGAAAGCCAATCTTCTGAACTTCCGCACGCGCTTGAGACATGGTCCGAGCGATTCCGTTTGCCGGTTGTCGTAGGCCGAGTTCGAAAAGCAGCTTCTGAAATTTTTCGCGATCTTCAGCCGCCTCGATTGTCTCCACGCTAGTACCAATAATAGGAACACCTGCAGTATCGAGAGCTCGGGCAAGGTTCAATGGCGTTTGTCCGCCGAACTGAACGATCACACCATGAGGTTGAATACGATCGCAGATGTTAAGCACATCTTCGGTTGTTAACGGCTCGAAGAACAGGACATCGCTCGTGTCGTAGTCGGTGCTGACTGTTTCAGGGTTGCTATTGACCATGATCGACTGGATGCCCATTTCCCGCAGCGCGTAGCTAGCGTGGCAACAGCAGTAATCAAACTCGATTCCTTGTCCGATTCGATTTGGGCCGCCGCCCAGAATCATGACCCGCTTTTGACCGTCAATCGGTAGCGGGAGTTCGTCTTCAAATTCGTAAGTGCTATAGAAGTATGGCGTATAAGCTTCAAATTCAGCGGCACAAGTATCGACAGCTTTATAGACCGCCAAAACACCGAGCGATTTCCGGTACGCGCGAACTTCCATCTCGTGACTTGAAAGGAGATAAGCGATTTGACGGTCCGAAAAACCATACTGCTTGGCTTGTCGCATCGTCGCGGCATCGACGCTTGACAGCGTTCCGATACTCGAAAGATGATCTTCCATCTCGGTGATCTCGAGCAGCTGATCTAAGAACCAAATATCGATTCCTGTCAGTTGGTTAATCTCGTCGATCGTCATGCCGGCTTTAATTGCATAGCGGAGATGCCATACACGTTCGGCGTTCGGCCTCGAGAGCTTGTTTCGAATCTCCTCATCGTCAGGGCGTCTTTCAGTATCCCAAAGATCTTTACTATCAGCACCGAACCCGAAGGCACCGACTTCTAAACCGCGAAGAGCTTTCTGGAAGGACTCTTTAAAAGTCCGTCCAATCGCCATGGTTTCGCCGACACTTTTCATTTGAGTTGTGAGCGTTGGATCGGCTTCTGGGAATTTTTCAAATGCGAATCTCGGAATCTTTGTTACAACGTAATCAATAGTTGGTTCAAAGCATGCTTGAGTTTTTTGAGTGATATCGTTCTGGAGTTCCCAAAGTCTATAACCAATCGCGAGCTTGGCAGCAATCTTCGCGATAGGAAAACCGGTTGCCTTACTCGCTAAAGCACTTGAGCGACTCACTCGCGGATTCATCTCGATGACGATCATGCGTCCGGTTTCCGGATTCACTGCAAACTGGATATTGGAACCCCCGGTCTCAACACCGATTTCGCGAATTATAGCCAGGCTCGCATCTCGCATCCGCTGATATTCTTTATCAGTCAAAGTCTGCGCGGGTGCTACCGTAATGGAATCCCCAGTGTGAACACCCATTGGGTCAAAGTTTTCGATCGAGCAAACGATCACGACGTTGTCATCAACATCCCGCATGACTTCCATCTCGTACTCTTTCCAGCCAATGATCGACTCTTCGATCAAAACTTCTGTGACTGGCGAAAGAGTCAGCCCATTCTCGACAAGATTATCAAAGTCGTCTCGGTTGTATGCGATCGCCGAACCGCTACCGCCCATAGTAAAACTAGGACGAACAACGCACGGAAGGCCTACATCCGCGAGGACTCGTCGCGCGTCCTGAATGGTTTGGACCGTCTCGCCTCGGCACACTTCTTGGCCGATCTTTTCCATCGCTTCTTTAAATTCTTTGCGACCTTCAGCTTTTTGAATAACGTCTGGCCGAGCCCCGATCATCTCGACGTTGTACTTTTTGAGTATTCCGTGCTTGTTCAGGTCCATTGCGATATTGAGTGCCGTCTGGCCACCTAGAGTCGGCAGGATTACATCTGGGCGTTCGCGTTCAATCACTTTCTCTACGAATTCCCAAGTGAGCGGCTCGATGTACGTACGATCAGCCGTTCCCGGATCGGTCATAATGGTTGCCGGGTTGCTGTTTACCAAAACTACTTGATAGCCCTCCTCACGCAGTGCTTTGCAAGCCTGCGTTCCGGAATAGTCAAATTCGCAAGCTTGTCCGATAACGATCGGGCCGGAACCAATCAGAAGAATTTTTTTGATGTCGGTACGACGCGGCACGAAAGAACCTTTTTTCCTTGGAGTTTCTCTTCAAAATACTAAAAACCGTGCTCGGAAAGCCTTGTTTAGCACGGCTTTCGCGCACGTTCAGTCCAGGGAATAAGCGTCTCCCCTTAAAATGCAAAACTTACCACATCTTGGGGTAGTTCTTCTAGGGGACAGAGACCTGCAAAAGAGTGAGCAGAGAGCTCGAAGCGAGGCCGGGAAAGGTTGCGACTGATTGCTAAGCTTAATCAAACAGACGGATACAGGTTCGCAATAAGAGCAGCCAATGTCGCTCAACGGCCTCAATACTGCAGAAACCCGTTATCGGAACTAAAGTAGTGTCGTTGCGACTACGCAAGTCGAATAAGCGACCCGCAGGCTGAGGGAAATCAGTCGTCTTTTTGGCGACGTCGTTCTGGTTGCGCATGCGGACGGGACTGCAATACCATACTGCAATTAACTTGGTTCGGCCGCTCGCGTTAGGCAACTCGACAACAATCTTTTGGTCGACAGGAAACCGCGATGGGATTGAAGGCAATTAAGTGCGTTGCCTCTCGGAACTCAAGTCATCAGTAGCCATAAAGCAGTAACTATCGAGCTGGAACAGGCATCACGTTTTCAGCACCGCTTCCAAACACTTGGGTTGGTGTTCCAAAAGCAGGCATCCCTTGACCTTCATAGGATTCGTATCCCATTGTTGTCGAAGGACCACAGTTGCTGCATCCATCTGTAACCATTGGACCGGCCATCATCGGAGGTGCTGCACAAGCGCCGCTTGCACAAGGATCTCCGACGTCGCTACCACCGCGAAGCGAATTGCACATTCGCGAGAAGATGCCCGTACGGGAGCTTCCACAATTTTGACCGATGTTACAACCGGTAAAAGAGACCAAAACCAAAACAACGATAAAGCTAGAACGTTTCATCACAAAGGCTCCTAAAATAGTTCGCAACCGCTAAAGTCGCTTGTTTGACGTACAAACCTACAACACGATTTGTGAGGTGCAAATGAAACATGTTGAAAATTTTCAACACTTCTTCTAAAGTTTGGCTTCATGTCTCTATATGCATGTTAGAGTAAAAAGGCTCTGAATGCCTGTTTAGAACCCCTGTCCAGAGACTCGATCAGAGGCTGACGCTTAGATTCTTGTACCAATCCAATACTGTTACTAACGCAACCATCGTGGATGTTGCAAAAAGTGCACGACGGATTTATTGTCGCGGTCTAATGCAGTCCATCATTGGTGCAGTCCACCAGTTGTATAGATAACACATCAAGATTCATTCATCCTTCCGTCCCCAAAAACTCATGTCGCTTTTCGCTCGTCCTGACCTGAATCCGATAGTTGCAGTGGCCACAAAAGTTGTGATGCCTTTTTCGTTGGTCCTGTCGATCGCTGCCCTTTCAGTCGGCACATTTGCAGCCGAAAGCAATTCGACCTTACCTGCAGTTACTCAAGAAGTTTGTGTCGAGTCTCCGCAGAGCTTTGGCGGTGATGTGTGGGAATTGAGTACACGCCATCTTGGGTGTGTTGATAGCCGAAGGTCAGGATGGCTAGACAAGCTACAAGCATGGCGTTGGACCGGACGTGGATGGACCAGCTCTACTATCGACGGGGCATTATCGAAGTCCCCCGGAGCGACGATTGCCCCTCGAACAATTATTTATGTTCACGGAAATTGGATGGAGCGGGACAATGCAAGAGAAAGAGTCAATATCGTTGATCGTTATCTAGCGCGACGCGCAACAGAGCCTTACCGAATCATGATGTTGTCGTGGCCAAGCGAGCGGAACCAGCCGGTTTTGAAGGATATCAGATCGAATGCCGCAATGTCTGACGCGAATTCAGTAATTGTCGCCGAGTTGCTTCGCTCGCTATCGGAGTCTCCAACACAAGTCTCGCTGCTTGGATTCTCACTTGGTGCCAGGTCCGTTACTGGCGGGTTGCACATGGATGCTGAAAACCCAATTCCACATCCAAACTACCGAGTTAGCTTGGTTGCCCCGGCTGTAGATAAAAATTGGTTGCAACACGGTGGTAAGGAATCACTGGCGCTCACGCACGTCGAACGAATGGTGAACTTGTATAACTCCAAAGATCCGATTCTAAGGAGATTCCGCTTTATCGATTCCGTTGCCAGACCAATTGCTGGCGGATTCGCTGGTTTTGAAGGCCTCTCAACGGCTCGTTCTACCAAGCCGCTTGAGAACAATCCCCTCATTCGACAGTACGATTGCGGCAGCTCTATCGGAGCGACTCACAGTGAGAGAAGCTACTACGCCGAGTGTCCATACTTCTGTATTGCTCTCGATAATCTGCTTGGGATGTAACAACTACGCGGCGATCGAATGATTTTCGTTTCGCGCCGGCTCAGCCTTTATCGCTGTGAATGATCCTGCGGACTTGGACGCAGCAGATGAACGCCTCCAAAGCTCGGCTATCTCGCCTAAAAGTGATTGCTTTGACGTTTGTCGGAACGGGCTGTCCGACGGCAGTCCAGCCATCAGAGCACGATGTGCTTTGCCTAGGTTGTGATAAGGGATACTTGGAAACAAGTGATGCGTTGCGTGATATCGAGTACCTACTGGCCCCCAAAGTTCGGTAATCCATGGTCGATGCGGGTAGTCGCACGAATCCAGCAATTGCTCTTGAAAAGTAATCTCGCTCCCAGTCCCGGTCCAACGATGTGCACCAAGAGTACGAACGTTGTTAAGTATCAAAAGACCTAGACTTACTGTGTAAGCTTGAAGCCACATTGGATCGTATGGGATCCCCCTTAACGGATTACGCAGAGCGATAAACATACACACCGCGAAACATCCGAGCTCTTGTATAAACCGAATTCGGTGGACTGCAGGGCTCGCATCAGGTCGGTAGTAAGTGATGTCCATTACCATCGACGACGCACGGTGGAATGTCCAAGTTCGGATCGACGGAAAAAACCAACACATAGGAGTAATCAATGCAAATCGAAGGTAGCCAACAATTGGTGTTACAAGTGTTAAAATCATATAAATGGCGATTGCTCTTGGCGGTTGGTGGCTCAGGTTTAGATACTCGCCATCTTCATCGGTGCCATAGCTTTTTCGTCGATGATGGTCCACGTGCGGATAATACATGTATGAGGGGATCAGAAACGGAATACCGCACAGTAGGTTCCAAGTAATCCGAAATGCCTTGTATCCATCGCGAGGCAAATGAACCAGCTCATGTGTGAACATGACCGATCGCAAGAACAGGAGAACCGTTACCGCATACAAGAACCCTTTGACGGTCCAGGCCGTTAAGTCTGATGCACCGCCAAGCCATGTTGGACTTTCAAGCAACAGCGAAAAGCAAAGGTGACCGATAAGAATACTGCACAAAAAATCAGTCCAATAAATCCATGCGTTCGGGCGATTCAGTGATCGCACTAAGCCTTGCGCCTGACGGAGAGAAAACCCGCCCTGTTGCTGGCTTATTACTTCCTTGAACTCTGCAGATTCGGTGCCGTACATGGTGAGAAAAACCTTCTGCTATAATTGTTGCTGCTATAAATAAAGGAGTCGTCCCATTTTTCTATGACTCGCAACCCGCGATTCGCTTCTTCGCTCTCCATTAACGCCCAAATGGCTAGCAAAGCATTCGTTGGGATTTTAGATTAATTTTATCCCCGATTCAATGCTTTTGATCGTCTGGAATTGTCGATTCGAACAGGGAAAAACCTATCCGAGGAAGGGTTTGTGTGTTCGAAACACTTTGACATTTAGATTGCACACAGATCGGTCTTGACGCTTCGCGAAAGGCTTCTCTACAAACTGGAAGGAAAGTGGCTGAGCATGTGACTTGGGAGTCACCCATAAGCAGTCGATCAAGATTAAGGATGGAAAAACAATTATGAAGCGCGTTTTGTTGTTAGTTACGATCACCGCAATTTTAATGCCCATTGGATGCGGCGGTAACAGTGATCAAGGGGCAGCGACAACTGCTTCCAATGCCAGCGGCAAGACGATTGCAGCCAAAGGTGGCACCCAAGCAATCATCCCACCAAGCGAAATTGTTGCGATGTTTGCGGACAGTATTCGTCGTGGCGATCGCGAAACGGTGAACAAACTCATCACCGATGCTTCCCGACTTGAGATTCAAAAGCAAGGGATCGACTTGGACCCACCTGGTTCGCCGGATGCTTCCTATAAAATTGGCGAGTTTCGCTTTTCGGACGACGAGAAAGACTCGGGATTCGTAGAAAGTCTTTGGATCGAACCCGCTCAAGACGGTAATCCACCGCAATCAACAGAAGTCGTCTGGGGGGTCCGCTTGGAAAATGGGGGATGGCGAGTCTGTGGACTTGCGATCGACATGGGCAAGGACCAGCCAGCAGCGCTTGTGAACTTCGAAGACCTTGAAGGTACTATCGTTGACGAATCTGCTTCGAAGGACAAGATCGCAACTCAAGGGCCTCCCGCGGCATCCGTTCAAAGTGCAACAACCAATGCATCTACATTTGCAGCACCACCATCGCAAATCGCATCACCACCTGCGACAGATATTCGCCGATAATCGCGTGGGATTTAAAAGTGTTAGCGACCATCAACCGCCTCGCGTTAGCGTGCGGTTTAAACGGCCACCAACCGCCACACAAGACTTCGGAGTATTCTTTTGTATCGCGACTTGACTATTCCTCCTCCAGATATCGTGATCGACTTGATGGAGGGCTTTCGCAGATCCAAATCGATGTTCGCTGCGGTTTCTTTGGGCATCTTTGATCAGCTAGATAAGCAGTCGGAAACTGACGAGAAGCAAGGTCTCAGCTTGAAAGAGCTCGCCGTACCGACGGGCTGCAATCCCGAGTCGCTTGAGATTCTCCTGAACAGTTGTGTAGCGATGGGATTGTTAGGCCTGAAAGATAGTCGATACGAAAATTCGGCTGTTGCCGAAACGTACCTTTGTCAAAGCAGTCCTCGGCGATTGACTGGCTACATCAATTACTCGAATGAAGTCGCTTGGGGATTGTGGGCGAATCTAGAAGACGCTGTTCGAGAGGGGACTCATCGATGGAAGCAGACCTTTGGTACTGAAGGGCCAATATTCTCAAGCTTCTTCAAAACACCGGAAGCGATGCATGAGTTCCTGATGGGAATGAATGGGTTTGGGATGATCACATCGCCGGTGGTTGTTCAAGCATTTGACCTAAGCCGCTTTGAACATCTGATTGATCTGGGAGGTGCGACTGGCCATTTGTCGATTGCGGCTTGCGATCGCTATCCAACTTTGCGAGCCACAGTCCTCGACCTTCCGCACGCTCTCAGTCTCGCAATTCAAATGGTGAGCAATTCGACATCACGCGAACGACTTTCGACGATTGGATCTGACTTCTTTTCCGAACCGTTACCAAAAGCAGATCTTTACGCCTTGGGACGCATCCTTCATGACTGGGATTTACCGAAGATTAAGCAGTTGCTCAAAAAAATCTTTGAAGCTTTACCAGTTGGCGGAGCACTTTTGATCGCTGAAAAAATTCTTTGGGAAGATCGAACGGGTCCTCGAGGAGCATTACTACAAAGCCTTAACATGCTGGTATGCACCGAAGGAAAAGAGAGAAGCCTTGGCGAGTATGCTTCGCTTCTTTCGGAGGCGGGATTCTCGCAGGTCGAATGTGTTCGAACTCAAACACCAATCGACGCTATATTAGCGACAAAGATTTAGTTTATAAACTTCCGCAAACGACTGACTGGCTTTCAGCAATTGTTTCGATCGAATCGGCTTCATACAGGTCTAGCATCTGCTTTTGAACACGAATCGCTTTCAAAAGTGTCCAAATATGCGACGGGCAAAATTCGCTTGGCTGCGTTGATGCGAGAGAGTCAAGTTCTTCTGCAACCGCGGAGGCTTGGTCACTCAGGAGTCGATTGGATTGCTCGACGAAAGTCAGACTTTCCTGCAAGGATTCGTCGG
Organism: Planctomycetota bacterium; assembly: GCA_026692865.1. Classification (GTDB taxonomy): domain Bacteria; phylum Planctomycetota; class Planctomycetia; order Pirellulales; family Pirellulaceae; genus JAIYDQ01. The sequence continues at coordinate 379,544 of JAPLNI010000058.1, read as the reverse complement.
TAATTGGCGACTGTGATACGAGCATCATCAAGACCCAACGGACCACTTGTTCGTCGCACGCACCCGGGCGAAGTGATTGAGTAAGGGAAATAATTTCAAGTAAATTCATCAAAGCGTGTAATTCCTGGGAGAGCATCAACGAATGATTCTACGCCGCCCTTATGACTGAGCAAATCACAGATCGAAAATACGCACCAACGATTCATGACATCGCGGCTGGGGCGTTGTTCAGATGGTAAAGTCGTTATAATCCGACACAAGGTGATTTCCAGCTGGTTATTGTGCAATAACTTCTTTAACTGATTTACTCGTAAAATTGCTCTAAACGTGGATCCTTTCCTTGCAGCCTTTTTCTTCCTTGCGATGGCTCTCGCATTGGTTCTCGTCGACTTGGTGGTCCCCTCGGCAGGAATCCTTCTTGCGCTCGCCGTGATTTGCGCGATCGCAGCAGACATCTTCGCCTTTCGGGCCAATACTCAGTTTGGATTGTGGATGTTGATCGGTGAATTGGCGTCAATTCCAATCGGCCTTTGGGTCTTTGCGAAATTCTGGGCTAGCACGCCACTTGGAAAGCGAATGATCATCGCGCCCGCGAAAGCTCAACCGTTTACTTGGGAGGCAAGGAAGGCAGTAGGGAAATGGGGGACGGCATTCGATGATTTCTTACCAACCGGTCGCATTGAGATCGAGGGTACGTTACTCGATGCGGTCGCGCGTGTTGGAGTCATTAAAAAAGGGGATCGCGTTTTGGTCGTTGCAGAAGAAATGGGGCAGTTGTTTGTCGTTCCAGAGAATCAAAACGCGAACAATGCTGACACGAATAGTGATCCCACGACTGTAAGATCAGAACCCACCGCGAATGATCCTTCGTCAGGAAAAAGCGAAGGAGCCTCGGCAGACGCGATGAACCAACCTGCAAGAAACTTTGGACTTCAATCCTTGGACTAGTGAATCAGACTTGTGCTTCGTCCAGATGAAAACTGCTAATCGTACCCGTAGCAGATGTCGTAAGACATCTGAAAACTACGGCTTCCTCTGGTATCGCATTGGACATATGAATTCTTACGAATTCAGCTGCCAAAATCAAAACTGGACAAAGCACTCTAAACAATTTAATCATTCGCCTTCCGTAGTAAATTCTCATTTCTAATTTTGTAAATTGAATCCATTTCATCTGACTCTTCCAAGCAAAAAAGCTTTTAAGCCGCATTTGCGTTACGCATTATCGAGTCTTTCTTTCGAGAGCATCTCGATAAACCTGGTGACATGCTTTGCAGTTCTGCTCGAGCTCCTTGGGCGCTTCTGGGTTTTGAAGATTGATCTTTCCGATGATGTTGATTCCATCTGTGAGATACTTGGCAAATACAATATCGTTGATGGCTCTGCTATCTCGGGTAAGCTCGACATAAAGTTCTTTGAGCATTAAAAAATCATGATCTGTACCCGATCGCTTTTTATCGCTTTGTCGCGAATCATTAACCGACAAATCGGATTGTGTAGCCGCTTGTATTCGACTCCAGTAGTGCTCGATTGAAACCATGGACCTAGTCATCGGAGTGATCGACGCGATCGCTTGAAAATCGACTTTAACTTTCGACCAATCTCTTTTGGGATCGAATTTCGTTCTCTCAATGGTCGCAAAAAGTCCTACGTAATTTTTGCCTGTCCCTGCAATCTTCAAAACAGTGTGTGCATCACTTTCGTTGATCAGGCCCGCCAGCAAGCAAGCAGCGCTGGCGGCAGTGGGACTACGATGTTTACCGTGGTGACAATGGATGTAGATGGGTTTGGGCAGAACGCGGATAGCTTTTGCGAGCTCGAGCATCCTCGAGTCGGATATTCCGTCGTATCCATGTGGTAGGTGTACGTAACGCAATTGATTTGATTCAGCCGCCTCAACATCAGGAGTAACCCCATCGACACTGATGATCGTTTGAACGCCCATTGATCGAAGCTCTTTGAAAGCCGCTTCGCCGTCAGGTTGCCCGCCCGAATAAACGTCTGCGTGAACCTGCACTAAATTGGGAATATGGGCCGAGGAAACTCTCCTCGGCAGCTGTTCCAGTCGGATAGTTTTACTTGGAGCGACGATCGCGTGATCTTGTCCGCTGGAATACGAGCCAATCATCCCTACCAATGTGACCAAAAGCGGTAGCGTCCAATGCGCAACGCGATTCTTGGAGCGGAGGATCGCGAAGTCCCTAAATTCAATCAGAAAGAGTTTACTCGCGTAAGTATTCATGACGCGATTATAGCGAATTCGTGATTACCGGGGAATTAAAACGCGAGCAACCTCGACTTATCGATGATCACCTATGTCAATGAGTTTGCATTTAACTTTATTCACTTGTTTGTGAAACGAAATGAGCCCGAGGGGCTAGCAATCTACTGGCATGCTACTGCCGTGATTTGAACACAAACTAGATAGCGACTCAGTTTCAAGTAATTGAGCAGTTGCGTTTCAAAAGCTTCAATCCAAATTCGTTGATGATTGCGAACGGCGAGAAGTGTTGAATGAGAAGTGTCGAATTTTTTGTGAACTCTAGATACACTATCAAGTTATGAAAAATCCAAAAATTGAAGATTTGCAATGGTCCGCGGAAGCCGCAATTGGACGCAGACGCGGTAGTCTTCTTCTAAAAGACGTGCGTGTTGCGAATGTCTTTACGCTCGATCTCGAGCCCGCGAGTGTTCTGATAGCAGGCAGCTTGATCGCTGGGGTCGGTACCGACTTTACGGACGCCGACGCGGAAACGGTTGTCGATTTGAAAGGCGCAATTCTGACGCCTGGGTTGATTGATGGACATTTGCACATCGAATCGTCGCTAGTAACTCCAGCGGAATATGAATCGGCAGTGCTACGTCGAGGCGTTACTGGGATCGTGGCGGATCCTCATGAAGTGGCAAACGTGGCTGGCGTGGCTGCAATTGAATGGATGATTCAAGCGAGCGAAGATTTGCAGATGAACGTTTGGTTTGCTGTGCCAAGTTCTGTGCCTGCGACTCCGATGGAAACTAGCGGAGCCATACTCACCGTCGACGATATTGCTTGCTTGCTCGCTCATCCAAGAGTCGTAGCTATTGGTGAGCTGATGAATGTTCCTGGATTTGTTAATGGCGATTTGCAGGAGCTTCAGAAGTCGATGCTGACTCATGACAAACCCCATACGGCCGAAGGGCACGCACCAGGTTTGATGGGACGTGCACTTCAAGCGTACCTCGGTTCAGGTATTTCATCAGATCACGAAAGTACGACTCTTGACGAGGGGTTACAAAAGCTGCAATCTGGATGCTTTTTGATGATTCGCGAGGGATCCGCGACGCGTAACCTGGAAGCGTTAATGCCATTGATGAATCCTAGGCATGGCGATCGCATCGGCTTAGTCACCGATGATCGATTGCCGCACGATTTGATCGTCGAAGGGGGAGTCGACTTTGTGGTTCGTAAGGCAATCGCATTGGGGGCTGATCCTATTTATGCAGTGCGTTGCGCGAGTTGGAATACGGCTCGTCACTTCCGACTTCAGCGTCGGGGAGCAATTGCTGCGGGCTACTTTGCTGATCTCGTCATCTGCGATCGATTGGAAGGTTTCACAGCAACTGATGTTATCAAAGATGGACAATTTGTTAGTCGACAATTGGTGTCATCCAAAGCTCTCCATGTTCCAGAATCGATTCGGCATTCGGTACGATTACCTGATCTGAAGCTATCAAGCCTGGAGATTCCTGCTCGAAACGGGAACGTTCGAGTCATCGAAGCAATTCCGAATCAGATACTGACTCGTGAAAGAATTGTTGTACCGACCGTTGTCGAAGGACTTGCGGTAGCCGATCCAAATAAAGACCTCGCGAAGCTTATCTGCGTTGAACGACATGGTCATCACGGAAAAGTTGCAAAGGGATTTGCAAGTGGATTTGGTTTACGTGAGGGTGCGTTTGCTTGTTCGGTCGCTCATGACCATCACAATTGCTTGGCGGTCGGGATGAACGATGCGGATATGTTGTTCGCGTTCGAGCGATTGCAGTCGCTCGGGGGTGGTTTGGTCGTGGTTAACAAGGGGCAAGTCTTAGCTGAGTTGTCGCTACCAATTTTTGGACTTTTGTCCGATCAGCCACTGGAAGCGGTTCGCGAATCGCTTGTGAGAATCGATCTAGTCGCCAAGTCCTTGGGGTGTGTGCTGCCTTCTCAGATTATGGCCCTTTCTTTCCTGGGCTTGGAGGTGATTCCCGAGCTCAGGCTAACAGACTTAGGGCTCGTCGACGTTGTCCGCGGGCAATTCGTAGAACTTTGGGTGTAGTGGCGAGAAGAGGGGCTCATGGATTTGCTTGGTACTTGTTGCAAAAAGCATTGGGGCGGGGGATTTGCGGACTTCCTGTTCGATAGTCGGTTCTGGCTCTTGTGAGACTGAACAGATGTTCGTTTCCCTAGGTCCCCTGGGAATAAAAAAAGGTCCAGCCAAATTGGCAACGCGGACAAAGCCCCAAAGGAAAAAGCACGTGATTCCCTTTGAATTCTCGAACAGCAATTGATTGGCGCGGGTTTTGCTCTTTGGGCCAGACACAGTTCCGGTGACTGCCATTTCGTGAGTTTCGATAGCCGAGAGGATATTCTCGGTATCGTAAGTCGCTATGGAGCAAAACAAGCATTTTTCGAACGAACCCTAGTAATTCGGTCTTTCGCATAAGGATTTGAATGTGGCAAAGCAGATGGTCTTTGATGATGAAGCGCGGCAGCCTCTCTTGGCAGGCGTTTCCAAGCTCGCCCGAGCAGTACGTAGCACTCTTGGTCCTCGCGGTCGTAACGCGGTTCTTGACAAGGGTTGGGGAAGCCCAAAGATCACGAAGGACGGTGTCACCGTTGCTGAAGAAATCGAATTGGATGACCCGTTCGAAAATCTCGGCGCTCAATTGGTGAAGGAAGCTGCTAGCAAGACGAATGATGTTGCTGGTGATGGGACAACCACAGCAACCGTTCTTGCTGAAGCCATTTTCCGCGAAGGCTTGAAGATGATAGCCGCTGGTGCCGACCCGATGGCTCTCTCGCGAGGTATTGCTAAGGCGGTTGAGGCTGTTCAAGCCGAGATCACCAAGATGGCAACTCCAGTAAACGCAAAAGACAAAAAAGAGATCAAGCAAGTCGCAACGATCGCTGGTAACAATGATCCTTCGATCGGTGATGTTCTTGCAGAGGCGTTTATCAAAGTCGGTAAAGACGGCGTGATAACGGTCGATGAAGGTCGCGGTAGTGAAACAACTGTGGATATCGTTGAAGGTATGCAGTTTGACCGTGGCTTTCTGTCGCCACACTTCGTTACTAACCAAGACGAAGTGACTGTCGAGTTGGAAGATTGTCACATCTTGATTTACGAAGAAAAGATCAGCAATAATAAGAAGTTGATTCCTCTTCTCGAAGCTATTAGCAAGGCCAAGAAGCCTCTTTTGATCATCGCTGAAGATATCGATGGCGATGCACTTGCGACTCTTGTTATCAATAAGATGCGTGGCATCTTGAGCGTGTGTGCTGTTAAGGCTCCTGGATACGGCGATCGACGCAAGGCAATCCTTGGCGACATTGCTGTTCTCACTGGGGGCAAGGCGATTTTCAAGGATTTGGGAATCGATCTTGAGAGCGTCAAGATTTCTGACCTAGGCCGAGCGAAGAAGCTGATCATCACCAGCGAAGAAACAACTGTTATCAGCGGTGCAGGCAAGAAGGATGACATCACTGGTCGCGTTGAACAAATTCGTCGTGAGATCGAAAACACCGATAGTGAATATGATCGTGAGAAGCTTCAAGAGCGACTCGCTAAGCTCGCCGGTGGCGTAGCTCAGATCCACGTCGGTGCCGTTACGGAAACCGAAATGAAGGAACGCAAGGCTCTGATGGACGATGCGAAGGCTGCTACGCAAGCGGCGCTCGCCGAAGGCATTGTTCCTGGCGGTGGAGTTGCATTGCTACGAACCGAGTCGGCTTTGAAGAAACTCAAGCTTGAAGGCGATGAGGCTCTCGGAGCGAAGATCATCTTGAACGTTCTTGATTACCCACTTCGAGCGATTGCCAACAACGCTGGTATGGACGGTGCGGTTGTTGTGAATCGCGTAAAGCAGCTTAAAGAAAAGAACGAAGGCTACGACGCCAACTCGGACAAGTACGTTGACATGATCAAGGCTGGGATCATTGATCCGGCTAAGGTTGTGAAGACTGCTCTAGGAAACGCTGCTTCGGTTGCTTCGCTACTTTTGACGACTGAGTCGTTGATCTGCGACATTCCATCCGAAGAAGAAGATCACGATGGCGGTCACGACCACGGCGGTGGAGGCGGAATGGGCGACATGGGAGGAATGGGTGGCATGGGAGGAATGGGCGGCGGCATGGGTGGTATGGGCGGCATGATGTAAATTTGGCTTGAGTACCCACTCGGCCCGCTAGTATGTTTCGTTAAAAATTGGTTGTCTGCGAGATGCCTACAAGCAAATATTGCAGACACATTCATCATAAAAGTTTGTCTTGTTTTTGATTTCAGGGAATATAAGAAATGGCAAAGTTGAATCTACGTCCTCTCGATGACCGTGTCGTTGTCAAACCGCTTGAAGCAGAAGAAACCACCGCTGGTGGTATCGTGTTGCCAGACTCGGCACGCGAAAAGCCGCAACGCGGCAAAGTTGTTGCTGTTGGCCCAGGAAAGCTTCTCGATAGCGGTGCACGCGGCACTTTGAGTGTTGCAGTTGGCGATGAAGTTATTTTCGGCAAGTACGGCGGAAGCGAAGTCGAAGTCGAAGGTGTTGATTACAAGATTCTTCGTGAGAGCGACATTCTCGCTAAGCTCGCGTCGTAATTCGTTGTAGATAGATCGATGGTTGTTCGTTTAACAATCTCTAATCCAAACAAAACCCAACAGTCGTATTCAATTTAAGGAAATATCGAGCGTGGCAAAGCAATTGTTATTTGATGATCACGCACGGGCACGAATGCTCCGTGGTGTTGAAAAGTTGGCCGATGCGGTCGCTGTGACTATGGGACCTACGGGACGCAACGTCATTATTGACAAGAGCTTCGGCGGCCCGACAGTAACCAAAGACGGCGTTACGGTAGCTAAAGAGATCGAGTTGGAAGATCGATTCGAAAACATGGGCGCAAAGCTTGTGGTCGAAGTCGCTCAAAAGACTAGCGATCTTGCTGGTGACGGAACAACAACTGCCACGGTTTTGGCTCGAGCGATTTTCAAAGAAGGTCTCCGGAATATTGTCGCTGGGAGCAATCCAACCGGCATTCGTCGCGGAATCGACAAGGCGGTTGACGCTGCAGTCGCGAAGCTCCAAGAAATGGCGAAGCCTGTCAGTGATCGTCGCGAAGTTGCTCAAGTTGGGGCAATCAGTGCGAACAACGACACCAAGATTGGCGAACTCCTTGCTGAAGCTTTAGAGCGAGTTGGTAAGGATGGAGTCATCACGGTTGAAGAAGGCAAGTCAACCGACACGAACGTAGAATACGTTGACGGTATGCAATTCGATAAGGGATTTGTTTCCCCATACTTCATCAACAAGCCGGCCACTATGTCGTGTGAGTTTGAAAACGCGTTGATCTTGATCTACGAAAAGAAGGTTAGCAACATTCGCGACTTGGTACCTGTGCTTGAGAAGGCCAATGCCAGCGGCCAACCATTGTTGATCATCGCCGAAGATGTCGATGCAGAAGCGTTGACATTGTTGGTTGTCAACAAGCTTCGTGGAACGCTTAACGTTTGTGCTGTGAAGGCTCCTGGATTTGGTGATCGTCGTAAAGCGATGCTTGGTGACATCGCGACCTTGACTGGCGGAACTTTCATCAGCGATGACTTGGGTTTGCCGCTTGAGAAAATCTCTCTTGAGCATCTTGGACGAGCGAAGAAGGTCTCTGTTGATAAGAACAACACGACCATCGTTGAAGGGTCTGGCGATCGCAAAGAGGTCGACCGAAGAGTCGCTCAAATTCGCGCTCAGATCGAGCAAACCGATAGCGAGTACGACAAGGAAAAGTTCCAAGAACGACTTGCCAAGCTCGCTGGCGGTGTTGCTGTCATCAGCGTTGGTGCAGAGACCGAAGCCGACATGAAGCAAAAGAAGGCTCGAGTAGAAGACGCTTTACACGCAACGCGTGCTGCTGTTGAAGAAGGTATTCTTCCTGGCGGTGGTGTTGCTCTTTTGCGATGCCAAGACGTCGTGCAAAAGGCTGTTGATAGTCTCAAGGGTGCCGAAAAGATTGGTGCTGAGATTATCTTGCACGCTCTCCAAGCTCCAATGCGACAAATTGCTGACAATGCTGGTATCGACGGAAGCGTGGTTGCTGATGAAGTTAGCCAAAAGCCGCTCACTATGGGGTACGATGCAAACAAAGGTGTTTATGTTGACATGCTGAAGTCTGGTATCATCGATCCCGTGAAGGTCGTGCGAACGGCATTAGCGAATGCTGCGAGCATCGCTGGATTGTTGCTAACAACCGAAGCGATGGTCACAACCTACGACAAGGACGACAAGAAGAAGCGTCAAGTTGAAGGCGTTGTGTCGTAACATCGAATCAGGATAGGCTCTCAGCCTGTCAGATCCGTAGAAGGTCACGCAATTTTGTGTGACCTTTTTTGGTATAGATCGATATTATTTTAGACTTGATCTTCGTCCAACAGAGGTTTGTTCGGCATGGCGGCAAAGCGAGATTATTACGAAGTACTCAGCGTATCCAAGACGGCCGCTCAATCGGATATTGCTAAAGCCTATCGCAAGTTAGCCTTGAAGTATCACCCCGATTCGCATCCTGGTGATGACGATGCAACGTCGAAATTCAAAGAAGCCGCTGAAGCATACGAAGTCCTCACTGATGACCAAAAACGCGCTCGTTACGATCAGTATGGTCATGCCGGCTTAGAAGGAAACGGCGGAGGATTCCGCGACGTTGGCGATATATTCGAAGCTTTCGGTGACATGTTTGGCGGAACCGTGTTCGAAGATTTTTTTGGTGGACAACGCGGCGGTGGCGGTGGACGCAGTAGACAACGGCGGGGAGCCGATTTGCGTTGTGATGTAACGTTGACTTTAGAAGAAGCTGCAAAAGGGGTTCGCAAAACGGTTTCGCTAAATCGTCATGTCGAATGCAAGACATGCGAAGGCTCCGGTGCAGCGGCTGGTTCACAGCCAGAAACATGCCGTCGCTGCAATGGTCGAGGTCAAGTCATTCAATCGTCGGGGATACTCCGAGTTCAAACAACTTGCCCAAGTTGTCGCGGTGCGGGTCGAGTTATCTCCAAGCCATGTGGCGATTGCGACGGCCAAGGACTTCAACCTAAGGAAGTTCGTTTAGAAGTTTCGATTCCGGCTGGTGTTGATGATGGAATGCGTGTCAGGTTGCCAGGCGAAGGACAACCCAGTCCCGACGGTGGTCCAACTGGAGATGCGTACTGCTTCGTCCATATGAAGCAGCATTCAATTTTCAAACGGGATGGGATTGATTTAATTTTGCAATGGCCGATCACTTTTGCTCAAGCCGCCTTGGGTAGCACGATCGAAGTGCCAACGCTTGACGGTAAAAAGCCGTTACAAATTGCCCCGGGCACGCAAAGTGGATCGGTATTCCAGATGAAGAACATGGGAATGCCAGATCCACACGGTCGCGGCCAAGGAAGTTTGCTGATTCAAACCGTGATCGACGTCCCCAAGAAGCTCAACAAAAAACAAGAAGAACTTCTACGTCAACTTGCAGAGCTTGACAATGATCACGTGACGCCAGAACGTAAGGGGTTCATGGACTTGCTCAAGTCCTACTTCCAATCCGATGAAGATGCTGCCGTCTCCGCATCGGATAAATAGTGATTCGAGTTTGTTGTATTTATCCACAGTTTAAGAGGAACGAAATCATGGGCGAATCCAAGACAAGTAAAGAAGAACTCGTAGACGAGTTAGATGGCGAGAATGTTTTCAACGATTCGGTCGATGCGGTTTTTTCTGACGCAATGGACGGAAGCCCTTCACCTGAGGACACAGTGGCCGCTATGGAACAACAACTTGCAGAGCTAAAGGATCGAGAGTTAAAAGCCCAAGCAGAGCTGGAAAACTTTCGCAAACGCATTCTTCGCGATACCGAGCAAACTCTGAAGTACGGGTCATTACCACTTTTACGTGATGTTTTGGAAGTGTCCGACAATTTATCCAGGGCTGCGGAAGCTGCTCAGTCCACAAGCGACTCGGAATCACTGCTTGCCGGTGTACGAATGGTTCAGCAGCAACTCAAGGGTGTGCTTGAAAAGTACGATTGCAAAGCGATTGAAGCCCTTGGCAAGACTTTTGATCCAAACATTCATCAAGCAATCGCTCAGGCTCCAAGCACTGAGTATCCCGCAGGTACCGTTTCGTTGGTTGCTTCTGTCGGTTACATGATGCACGACCGGGTCATTCGTCCGAGCCATGTAATCGTATCAAGTGGAAATGGCTAGTTAGAATCGGCTAGTTAAAATCGGCTGGGCGAGATCTTCGAATTTGCGTGATATTTAACTCCTCGAACTCGTACTCAGCCGTAGGCGGTACTCGTACTCGATGATTACGAGCACGAGTACCTTTTCATTGAGTACGAGCACGAAGATACCTGATTTCCTGGGAACAAAGTTCTATATCAAAACCATTTGAGTTAACATGCCAACCTACGACTATGAATGTGATGCTTGCGGCCACGCGTTTGAACTTTATCAATCGATCATGGCGCCAGTGGAAACGAAATGCCCTGCATGCAAGAAGAAAAAGCTTCGTCGCTTGATAGGTACTGGAGCGGCGATTGTTTTCAAAGGGTCTGGGTTTTATCAGACCGACTATCGAAGCGACTCATACAAAAAATCTGCTTCGTCTGACCAGAAAAGTTCCGAAGGCAGCTCGAGTAGCTCCGGCGAGGGTGGCAAGTCTGATTCGAAGGCAAGCAGTGACGCCACTCCGAAAAAAGAGTCAGTCAAAGAATCGAAACCAAGTGGAGAGAAGACCTCGAAAAAGACGCCGAAGTCAGAGTAGTTTCTTGGCGGATTTGTTTGTTTAGGGCAGCATAGGAAGACTGAGTCGCCGGCGCTAGTCGCGTTACTGAACGTGACGGCGCAAGCGGATGGTTGGTCGCTTGAACAAGGCTAGCGCCCGAACTAAATGTTTTGTATTGAGCCGTTGGAGCGAGCCGCGTTATCGGGCGTTCCCGCGCAAGCGGATGGCGAGTTGTTTGAACACCTTAAGCACCTAAGGCTGAATAGCGGAGGGAAGCCAAATATTCGTTCGATCGACCTTGAGATATTCCAACTTTGAAGCCCCACTTTCAAGAGTAGTCGACGACTCGATTGCTTATCGAGTAATATAGTGAGTTGTCGCTTCAGCACAAATTTCACTCATGGCGGAAACTGAATCCATTACTGCTCCAGATATCTCCCATATCCATCGATTGTCGAATGGAATGACCCTTGTTGCAGAACCGATGCCTTGGTTGCGTTCGGCTGCTTTCACTTTGCTAGTACCCGCTGGAACGAGATCAGAGCCGGAGGGGTTGCAAGGCCTTTGCAGCATGACTCTGGATCTCGCGCAGCGTGGCGCCGGAAGGCGAAATAGCCGGCAAATCGTTGAGGATCTCGACTTCATGGGGATCGAACGATCCAGTTCTTGCAGCACTTTTCATACTTCTTTCAGCGTAGCCTGTGTAGCGGAATCGTTGAATGAAACGCTCGGAATCTACGCTGATATTGTCCTTCGTCCCCACATGCCCGAGGACGAGGTTGATGAATCGCGTCAGACAGCCTTGCAGGAATTGCTTTCGATCGAGGATGACCCGAGCCAGAAAGTCTTTACGCAACTAAAGAATTTACGCTATGGCGCGCAGTTCGGACGCTCGCCCTATGGTTCGACTGAGGGGCTGGAATCAGTTCAGCTTCAGGACATGTTCGATTACCACGTGGGTCGCTACATTCCCGACGGAGCCATTCTGGCTGTTGCAGGGAAGTTTGAGTGGGGCGAGTTGAAGGGAATGGTTGATAAGCTCTTTGGCGATTGGCAGTCGACCGAAACGACTCCGCCAGGACCTGTGCCTATCCAAACAGGAGTTCAGCATCTGCAACATGAGAGCTCGCAGACGCACATCGCGCTGGCCTACGATTGTGTTCCTTACCAGCATCCGGACTTTTATCAGTCTCGTGGCTTGATAAGTGTTCTAAGCGATGGGATGAGCTCGCGATTGTTTTCCGAGGTTCGCGAAAAGCGTGGCCTGGTTTATACCGTATCTGCGAGTTGCCAAACTATCGGAGACCAGGGGAGTGTTTTAACTTATGCGGGGACGACTGGCCCAAGAGCACAAGAGACGTTGGACGTTACGATCGAGACCATCAAATCGCTTGGCAATGGCATCACGGAGGGGGAGCTTTCGCGACTGAAGGCCCGTGTGAAGAGCTCTTTGGTAATGGAGCAAGAGTCGAGCACCTCCAGAAGCTCGCAGATCGCTACTGATTGGTACTACTTGAAGCGTGTTCCAAATCGCAAACAAGTCTTAGCCGAGATCGAGTCGTTGACATGTGAATCGTTGTTGGTGCACTTTCAACAATATCCGCCCACCGGCTGGGGATTGGTAACGATGGGCCCAGAGCCAGTCGTTCTCGCTCAAGATCTGGTTCGTGTTGATTCAAGTTCAACTGGGGTTGCATCTGACGATGCATCTAATGGGGCAAGCCAATTACCTGAAACTGCAAAGCCCCCTGCTGCGAAGGGAACCACACGATGAAATTTGAAAACACGACACTTGATAATGGTTTGCAGATCATCGCTGAAGTTAACGATGAAGCTTTTAGTCAGTCGCTCGGATACTTCGTAAAGACTGGCTCTCGTGATGAAGTTCCGGACATGGGTGGCGTCAGTCACTTCTTGGAGCATATGGTTTTCAAAGGGACGGACAAACGATCTGCCGAAGATGTGAATCGTGAGCTTGATGAGCTTGGTGCACAATCGAATGCGTATACATGCGAGGATCAAACAGTTTATTACATGTCAATCCTTCCCGACCAGCAAACACAAGCGGTCGACCTGCTGACGGACTTGATGCGGCCCGCATTGCGAACAAGCGACTTTGAGACTGAGAAGAATGTTATTCTCGAAGAAATTGCAATGTATGATGACGCTCCGCCCTACGGTTCTATGGAGCGATGCATGGAGTCGTTCTACGGTGATCATCCTCTCTCAATTCGAGTTTTAGGAACTCCGCAGACAGTTTCCGATCTGGATTCTGAATCGATGCGTGAGTATCACCAAGATCGCTACGCACCTGACAATTTGTGCTTGGTTGCCACAGGTGCTGTTGATTTCGATGCTTTAGTCAAGCAAGCAGAAATACTAACCAAGAGCTGGAAACCATCTGGGTTTAAACGAGTCTCAACAATGCCCAAGCATGGAAGTGCTGAACTCCAGTTTCAACATGCTCCTGCAGTGCAACAGTATACGTTCGAGCTTTCGCAGGGTGTAAGTAGGAATGACCCAAGGCGGCATGCCTATCGGTTGCTCGCGACCGTGTTAGGTGATGACAGTGGGAGCCGAGCGTTTTGGGCTTTGGTCGATCCGGGCCTCGCAGAATCTGCAGGGATGTTCGCGCATGAATACGACGAGTGCGGAATACTTGGTTTGTTTCTCACTTGCACTCCGGAAGATACGCAAGCCAATTGGGATGCATTGGTGAGTATTGTTCGAGAAGAAACGGGCAAGAAGATAACCGAGCGAGAGCTTACCGTTGCCAAGAACAAAATCTGCTCGAGCCTTGTTTTATCGTCCGAAAGGCCCGGTAACAGACTCTTCACAGTTGGCAACGCGATGACGATGCGCGGCGTCTATGAAACTGTAGATCAGTCGATCGCAAATTACCGGCGAGTGACTTTAGATGCCGTCCACGACGCATGGGTTGACTATGTCAATCAAGGCGGTGCACGCGTTACCATTGGTCCAGAATTGGATGTGCTAAAATAGGGGTAAATGGGAAGAGTTAGCCGTGTGAATAGCTAGGTTGTTCTCTTATGGAGGGATCCTTAAATTCTTATTTGCGACTATTGTTGGTTTGTGACAATCGAAATAAAAGGTCCTGTTCCGTATCTGCTTGGAAATCGACTAACGCCTCAGGCTCAAATGGTTTATGTTCTTAGAATGGAGTCTGTGATGATCACTAACCCATACTCGCCACCGTCGCAGGATCTTCAAGATGGGGCTTCCGATCCGGTCTTATGGAGGAGGCTTCCGGTCTTTATGAGTTGGTTGCTTGCAAGCTTGACGGCATGTTACGTAGTAGGAGCTATCTTGCTTGCAGTGGCCTATCTCTCATCGCCTGTTCCATCTCCTGAGATTCAGAAATGGCTGATACCGCGTTTAAGCATCGGGTTGCTCTTGGCAACCGTGAGTTCGTTGATCAATAGCCTTGCCGCATTCCGTTGGAAACAGGGGCATTGGATTCGAGGTTTGCTGTATAATGCAGTTGCTATCGCTGTAATTGTTGGTCCGCTGTCAGTTATACCGTGGAAGCTACTGACATTAATTCGGAGTTAGAGCAAGTATCGTTCTATACTTTTGTAAATCGCTTTTACAAATTGCGAATGCCATTAAATTCAAACATAGCAACGATTTTGACTTTGGCATAATTTATTCAAGCTTGGGCATCGTTCATGTCATTATTCATCTAGGGAAAAACCTATCCTATGATTCATTTAAAAGACTTTCTCATTGGAAATATTTTCTCTCGTTCGACGCTGAATCTCTCGCTTGTGATAGCGGCGGCATCTACAACGATAGGGCACCGTGCATCTGCAGAGGATTGGCCTCAGTGGATGGGGCCGGGGCGCGATAATGTATGGCGCCCCGAAGTCAGTCTTTCAATTAAGCCGAACGAAATACCCAAACAACTTTGGTCCGCAAAAGTTGGAAGCGGATATTCTGGAGTTGCTGTGGTTGGCAACCGTGTTTTTGCGACTGACTTTGTGACAAGCGAGAACGTGAAGGTCGACAACTTCGGTCGGAAACCCTTTTCGGGAACAGAACGCGTGCTTTGCTTAAACGCTAAATCGGGCGACTTGCTTTGGAAGTATGAGTATCCGTTGACAACTACTGTTTCGTACCCTGCTGGTCCTCGATGTACGCCAGTCGTTGATGGTGATCGCGTTTATTCTCTCGGTGCTGAGGGCCACCTAGCTTGTTTGGATATTGCTTCGGGGAAGGTTCTTTGGAAAGTAGAGCTCACGCAAGTCTACGGAGCCAAGTCAGCACTCTGGGGCTATGCAGCGCATCCAATGATCGACGGGCCGAGACTGCTTACGCTCGCCGGCACGAAAGGGAATCAAACGGTTGCGCTCGATAAGATGACAGGCAACGAGATTTGGAAGTATGGAACGGCAACCGAACAGGGTTACTCTCCTCCGACCATCATCGAATCCGCCGGTAAGCGTCAGTTGATTCTGGCGAATCCGAATGCGGTCAATTCGGTGAACCCTGAAACGGGCGAGCAGTACTGGTCGGTTCCTTATGAGGCGAGCAATGGTTCGATAATCATGTCGCCGATTCAGGTTGGCGAGTATCTCTTTGTAGGTGGCTACAGCAATCGAAATCTTATGATTCAGCTTGATCAAACCAAGCCAGGCGCGAAAGTCCTTTGGAAGGACAAAGCCAAGCACGGCATGTCACCGGTCAACGTGCAACCGATGGCAATCGGAAGCGTGATTTACGGTTGTGATCAAAGTGGTGAGATGATGGCTTTCGAAGTTCCCAGTGGCAAGCGACTTTGGGAAACATCGAAGCCTGTTAGCGAAAGACCTCAAGGTTCGGGAACCGCGTTTGTGGTCCGCTACCAAGATCGATTTGTATTGTTTAACGAAAGCGGAGAGCTAATCATCGCTGAGATGGATACCGAAGGATACCGCGAATTGTCGAGAGTCAAATTGATCAAACCCACAAATATCGCTTTTGGTCGAGAGGTTGTTTGGTGTGCCCCCGCGTTTGCAAATGGTGCAATCTACATTCGAAACGACGAGGAATTGCTAGCGTTCTCGCTTGCGTCTCCGTAGGTTTTGGCTTGAGTGTTCAACGGGTTCCGCTTAAGCTGACCGAGTGAGTTTAGCTCTTTGGGGTAGAGCTCGAACGGATTTGCATCGGGATTTTCAAGGGCGTTTTTGTTCTAGGGCGCATTAGCAGGAGGCTAGCGATGAGCAAGTGGATCGAGGGTGCCTCTTTTACAGACTTCGGTCCAGATCGTTTGATGCCTCATTCGTCTGCTGCATTACGATTCGTAGAGCATAGCGAAACCGATGGTTTGCGCGCAGAAGTGAGACGTTGGGCACCGAAAGTTCCAGGTGTTTACGGCATGATCGATGCCGTGGGGAAACTGATCTACGTCGGCAAATCGAAGGCACTTCGCAATCGTTTGCTCAGCTACTTCATGCCCACGCAGGAAGAGGAAAAAAGCGGAAGGATTGCACAGTCGGCGTGTCGAATTGTTTGGGAAACCCAGCCGAGTGAGTTTGCCGCGCTACTTCGCGAGCAGCATTTGATTCGCCATTTTCTTCCACGGTTCAATGTGCAGGGTATTCCTCAGCGACAGCGGAGTGTTTTTCTTTGTTTAGGTCGTAAGCCGGCTGAAACGTTTTATGTTTCAAGCGATATTGATCCTCGAGCTGTTGCTTGGGAAGGTCCTTTGATGGGGGCGAATCGTGTCGCTCGAGTGGCTGAAGTATTGAATCGCTTTTTTCAGTTGCGTGACTGTTCCGAAAAGACAACTTTTCAGTTCTCTGGTCAGCTTCAGTTGTTCGACTTGGAAATAAGGCCAGGTTGTATTCGGCACGAAATTGGAAACTGTGTTGGTCCGTGCGTACAGGGCTGCTCGAGATCGGTTTATCAAAAGCAAGTTGATCTTGCACGAGATTTTCTACTTGGTCGAGATGAATCGATCACCGTTGAGATTGAGCGATTGATGAAAGCAGCGGCTCAAGGTTTGCATTTCGAACAAGCCAGTAGGTACCGAGACGATTTGAAGCTGGTTAAATGGATGTCTAATCGTTTGCAATATCATGCTCGTGCGCGAGAGCAGTTAACATGCATTTATCCAGTTCAGGGGTGTGACCAGCGACCGATTTGGTACTTGATTCGTCGCGGGGTTGTTGAGCATGCAGTCGAAGCGCCGAAGACAGCCCGCATTACTAAATCGCTCGAGAGGCAACTTCGACATTGGCACGAGAGTGACAAAGCTGTTGGCACAGGGTACGTTCGCTGCGAGGAGAATTTAGCGATCGTCAGTGGATGGTTTCGAAAAAACGCATCGGAGCAACTGATGCTTCGTCATGTCACGGGAGAGCCTATCTATGAAGACGCGACACGTGAAGCTGCTTCGTTCAAATCAAAAAAGTGTGGCTGATGGGAAATCAATTCTGCGGAGCATGACGTCCGATACGAGTAGCACGGAGGCCGCGGCTCGCAGATATGACCAAAGCGGCAGTGGACTCGTAGCGAATCGGCCATCTGGCTTAAAAATCTCTTTCGGAGTTGGTGAATACTTGCCGCCCGAGACGGTTGCAATTTGCTGTAACGGGCTATAGTTCGTCGGGCGACTTCGTAGCTTGTCACTGTAGCCTAACATCGTTCCTCGTGATTGCCTGTAAAGGACTTGATCATTCGGAGTCACAGAAATTTCCATGTGATATCGTTATCCGAATCGATGGCGGCGGCAGCCGAGGCAATGGCGGAGGGACAAACGGAGAAAGCTGGACAGCAACTAGCAGAACTTGCCATGCCTAATCTTGATCGCAAGACAGAGTAAGGCAGTCACAGATAAATTGAACGAACAGCAAAAGAACAATGGAGCAGCTACACCTTTGCAAAAGTCTTTGAAGGATGCGATTGCCCAAGTTAGTCAGGCACTATCTCAAGGAGATCATAGTCGCTTTAAGGATGGCGTTGATGGGGATTGGCTGGTGAGTGCAAAAAGCAGGGGCAGCGAAAGAAGTTTTCAGACTTGCTTCGTAAGCAATGCCAGTGCTTGAGCGAGTGCAAATCGGCATACGAAGGAGAATGCAAAAGCTCGTCCGAATCGAATAAGAAAGGTGGCAAGAATGCGGGGCGGGGTGTAAGTGGAAATGAGGCGGGCGATAAGACCGACCAATTAAAGACATCCAGTCAAATGAATTTCAAAGGGCAAGACTCTGGCCAGGGGGGATGTCGAGGTAAAGACTACCGATAGTCTAGAGCAAGAGCAGCAAACTGTGCGCGAGTACCGTCAGAAAGCTTCTGAATACGAAGCGTTAAGCGAATCGGTCTTGGCGTCCGAGTCGATTCCGCTGGGGCAGCGACAGACCATTCGCAAATACTTTGAATCGATTCGCCCCAGTTCGAATGAAACCCAAACCGAACCGTCAAAATAGGGCTCAATA
Organism: Planctomycetota bacterium; assembly: GCA_026692865.1. Taxonomy (GTDB): domain Bacteria; phylum Planctomycetota; class Planctomycetia; order Pirellulales; family Pirellulaceae; genus JAIYDQ01. The sequence continues at coordinate 361,125 of JAPLNI010000058.1, read as the reverse complement.
AGAGCTGTGAGGCTCGCTCGCTTTAGGCATGCGGTAAATCAGAAATAACCATTTAATGAATACTGAGCCTCTGGCGATAGCCGAGTTCAAGCGACTAACCATCCGCTTGCGTCGGAACCTCTAACGACGCGGCTAGCTAATTTCTGCTGCATTTTTGGATTGCGTCTCAGGCTCATTAGAGACATCTCAATCTGTCGGATCGCCCTAACCGGGTTTCCTCGAGGCTTACTTGACTAGAATCGTTTCATTCATACACTTAGTTTTTGCTTCGAGAGCTTTACCAAGGGCGAAGCAAGTTAAGTGCTGCGGCTGTGGCGAAATGGCAGACGCGCTAGCTTGAGGTGCTAGAGCCCGCAAGGGTGTGGAGGTTCGAGTCCTCTCAGCCGCACTTTATTTCATGGTCTCGTCAAAACGAGTGCAAAATGAGTTCTCCGCATCGTTTGGCAGATATTCCTGAAGCTTCTTTGGCCCCCATTCAGGGTTGGCATTGTGGGCATTATTTCTATCGCTGGAATCGAGCGATTTTGAATCCAATGCTTGTCGATTCTGCATTGATTTCTGAGGGTATTGTCGCATTTGAAGCGGCTTTGAATCCTGTCGAGTCGGATCGTCCGGAACGCTTTCAGAGTTTTATCGTTAGCGGTCACAAGGCAGACTTTGGTTTGGTGATGATGTCTCCCGATCCGTTGAAGATCGACCGTGTGCATCAGAAACTGATGAGCGGTCCTTTGGGAGCTGCAATCGAGCCGACTTATTCGTTTGTGTCCGTCTCAGAAGTCAGTGAGTATTTGCCTACGAAGGATCAGTATGCTCAAAAGTTGCTTCGCACGGGTGAGACCGAGGATTCGCCAGCGTTCAAGGCGAAGGTTTCGGCTTACGATTCTCGATTGCCGATGATGCTGGCGCAAAGATTGGCCCCTGAATTCCCACAGTGGCCGGCGATGTGCTTCTATCCGATGAACAAGTCGCGCAACGTCGGAGCCAATTGGTTTTTGTTACCCTTCTCGCAGCGGACCGAGATGATGGCTGAGCATGCACAAAGCGGGATGGCCTTTGGCGGTCGAGTGACACAACTGGTTACCGCTTCGGTCGGATTGGACGACTGGGAGTGGGGTGTAACGTTGTGGGCTAAAAACCCTCAGTATCTCAAGGATATCGTCTACACGATGCGTTTCGACCAGGCTAGCGCTAAGTTTGGCGAGTTTGGACCGTTCTATACTGGATATGTCTCGGATGCGAAGGCGATTCTGAGTCACTGCTGCATTGCGTAGTGACCTGTGTAGATTGAAGGACTTCGATCAACTCTTCTAGCTCGTTAAGAAGACCGCATTCGTCTTC
>JAPLNI010000058.1:0-359745 GCA_026692865.1 Planctomycetota bacterium | reverse complement strand
TCGATCGCTAGGGCAAGTTCCTCTGAGGTCGCGATGGACTCAAAGAATGCGTCGTGCGAATTGGCAAGCCGATCCGAATTGCACACGGAAAAATCGATCCAGCCAAGATCGTCGCTCGCGATGGTGTACTGAGATGGGGTGACTTCAAAGTACTTTGGATTGAGTACTTGAAACGTTGCGGAAGAACATCGAAGCGATTCGGAGGATGCAACCATTGGGTGTAGCTCGTTCGCGTTGGGAGTAACGTTGCGGCAAGGCGAATCCAAAGACTTCTTTGTACTGGTGGAGGCTGACTGAGCCTTGGATTCTGCAGAAAGCCTAGGTCATACTGCGTTCGCAAGCAAAAAAAGTCGCCTCAAATTTTAAGGAAAAGATAGCTATTGGAAGCTGTATCGATAAATCCGAATCTTTTGAGAGAACTTTATCTGCGGGTAGTGCCGATAAATCCGACTATGACGGGTGACAAGACGTCGTTTCGTGGACGTTTTTGTAGAACCCGTAGTAAGGCCACCGCTGGTTTGCTCGCCATTGAGCAAGTCATAGTTTGGGGGGTGGCTAACATTATTCGTCTTTGCCGGCGAATGATTTACCAGTGCGCCGCTGGAGAACAATCCATGAAGTTGCTCAACCTTTGGTCTCAAAACCTTTCTGTAGGGCTTGCCGTAGCAGCCTGCGTTTCACCAGCGATGGCTGGCGAAGCGTTCGCACAAGGGGGGAATGCCTTCAAACCTGCTAGTTTCGATAGCATCAAGAAGGATGCAGCCGAGTCTAAGAAAAAGGGTTCAACCATCGGGGCGATGCCCATGGATGCAACATCGTATCCGGCTGAAGCCTATCAAATGGGTGTCATTCAACATGCCGCTTATGCTGGTCAGGGAGCCGTAGTTCCTGCTGGCTACTCTATGGCTGGCATGGTGGGACACGGCGGCGGATGCGATCCAAGTTGCGGCGTTGCAGAACAGGGATGTGCTCCGGCTTGTGAGGCGAGCATGGAAGGCTTTGGATTACTTGGCGGGAACGGTATGCAGTGCGGACCTGATATGCAATGCGGACCAGGCATGATGCCGTGTGGTCCTCAATGTGGAGAAGGTTGTCCATGCGGATTCGGTATGGGTCTTGGTCACGGTTGCGGACCGCTAGGATGCAACGGAGGTACTTTCGGAGACGGTCGATACCTGCGAGATTTGTTTGGTGGCTGCCAAGGTCGACTCAGAGGATTACTGGCTTCAATACTGACACCCTATGGTGAAGGTGGCGTTGCGTCACAGCGATGGTTTGATGTGAGTGCTGATGTTACATCCTTTCGTCGAGATAACTCGATCGGTAATTTTAACTTTAGTAGCCAAGGCATCGGCACAAGCAACATTGTTCTATCCAGTAACAACGTCGGGCTAGAAGATTATGAAGCAGGTCTTGCATTGCAAGGTAATATCCAATGCGGACCAGGGTCGAACTTGGAAGTCGGCTACTTCGGATTGAATAGTTGGAACGAATCGGCGACGGTTAACAGTGTCCCGGCTTCAAGCCCGACCTTGTTTTCATACATAAGCAGCTTTGGCACAGCTCCTTCTGGCCCCCCTGGCGAAGAGGGCTATGACGATCCTGATCGATCGTTCACCCACTCGCTGAACTATCAATCAACATTTAACAACGGCGAAGTCAACTTCCGACGTCGCTGGGTGGAGCCATCGGGATTCTTGCAAGGATCATTCCTGGCAGGTATTCGATACTTCCAGCTCGATGAGACATTGACCTTTAGTGCTCGCGGTGCGAACAACAACGCATTAGCGAACAACGGTTTAAGGTTCTTCGATAGCGAGACAGAAACGTCCAATCAGCTCACTGGCTTCCAAGTCGGTGGAGATTTGTGGGCAAACTTGGTTCCTGGCATCAAAGTCGGTACTGAGATCAAGACTGGTATCTACGGAAACCATGGTATTCAAGAGACTCGTATCTTCGCGAACTCTCTTGGTTCAACCCAATCATCAGGCGTTCCAGCGATCAATGAGCGAGCATCCGATGGGCGCACCGCTTATCTGACTCAATGGTCGGTATCCGGTATCTATCGCCTGTCCTATTCGTGGACAATGCGATCATCGTACCAGTTGATCTATGTGGACAACGTGGCTTTGGCTCCAGAGAATGTGAACGCTCAAGCTCCCGGGCTTCTGAGCGGAAACACAAGCCAAGTACGCAATGTTAGCATCAACAACGATGGAGAGGTACTCTACACAGGATTTACGCTTGGAGCCGAGTACAATTGGTAATGACGCGTTCGAAAAAGAGAAGATGACGATTAAAATCCGCCAAACGGATCGTCACTCTTCTTCATCGCGTCGCCAGACGGTGCAGCTCCGAATGGATCGTCAGAATTATTAGCTCCGTCAGTCTTGTTCATCGGTGCGGAGCTTCCAAAGGGATCTTCAACAGCACTACCTTCAGCGGGCTGAACCATTTCTGCTTCCGCTTCGGGCTGTTTCTTTGAAGATTTGTTTTCGGCGGCTGAAGAACTATCAGCTGGTCTGTTCAATCTGGGACGTAAGGAGTTTGGCTCATGAAGACACATCATGGCGCCCGACTCGGACGACAGAATGATACGATCATTAACGTCGTTGTGCATGCCGTTTGCAAAGGCTCGCTCAACTCGGGCATATGTCTTCCCCGTCTTGCGATCGATGGCGACAAGTTGACCTGCCTTTTGTTGCGCGTAGACTCTTTCCGGCGTAATCGCTAATGGCTGAGCGATGGCCGTCTCCTCGGAAAGCCAAAGCCTTTCGCCATCTTTTTCCGACAGTGCGATCATCGACCCGGAGTCCGTTACAACAAGTATTACTCCATCTGCAACTAGTGGAGTTGTCGTGCATTGTGCAGCAAGGTTGGCTCTCCAAACGATTGATTCTGTTCTCGACAGATTCATTCTGTAAACCATACCAGTAGAAGAGACCGCTATAAAGCCGTCGGATGTTGCTTGGGGCGATGCAACAAAAAGCTCTTGCCCTACCAAACGGCTCCATAACGCAATCGATCGACCGGATTGAGCCACGTAAATGAAATTCTTATTCGGCCAAGCGATGAACAGTTTGTTGTGAGATGGTATCACAGCCGAGGGTACACCACTGGAGAAACGCGCACTTGTAATGACTGAGTCTGCGATATTGGTCGCATCTATCGAGATGATTGCGTTGCTGAGTGTAGAGCAGTAGATGTTGTTGTTGACTGGTTGTGGTGCGGCCGCCAAGCTTTCGGTTAATTTACGTTGCCCAATAAGCTTACCCGTCTTTGTATCCAATACATAAAGAATACTTCCATTTGAAACTGCGACGAAATCTTCGTTGACCCCCGGGCCATAGGTTGGCAGCGTGTAATCGCCGACCGATGTTGACCAAAGAATCTTTCCTGACTCTGCATTGAAGCCTTCAACTGCTCCGTCTCGCGATGCAGTAATCAGGTAGGTGACTGTTTCATTATACGGTTTAACAGTAGCGGTTCTCTTGAGGTCCTTGTAGTACTTTGCAATCTGATTGGCTTGAGCTTCTGCCGCTTCGATGCCGAGCTTGGGAAGCTTTGCGACACGCTTTTCGGCGAACACAAGTTTTTCTACTGCTTCTCGATCGATTTGATTAGCGTCGATTCGAGCGACTTCTCGATTCCCCGTTTGCACAATGAAACCTTCTTGTTTCTCTTGCGATGGCCAGAGCACCAAGCCAGTCTTACCGGTTCCAATTGCAGTTCTTTGCGATTGTGCTTGCCACTCGATTACGAGTCCGAGTTGATTTGCTTCCGCATCATTCGGCAAGCTATCAACAGAGTACGCGTGCTTACCTGAAAGAAGGACTGTCCATGCAACAGCAGATATGCAGAGATATGCGACAGCATAGGTCCGATTGTCACTGTTGAGAGCCAATCCCCGTGATGAATTTAGATTAAACAAGTTCTTTACTAGCTTTGCAGAGAGGAGTTTCATGAAATAACTCGACTGATAAAAAAATCTTCTGGTTTTCAAACAATGGTGGAAGCAGCATCCAGTTTAATTAAGAGTTGTCGCCATATTGGCTTCACTTTGGTAAACAGCGAGTGTTGATTCAAAAAGTTCGCTAGAGATTGTAAACGAAGGTGATTTTGAACGATGCTGTTTACAATGCTCGGCGAGTAAACGATACCAGAATCTAAACAAGGATCGTGGCGTTCTCAAAGACTGCATGGAGGACAGGAGTCGCTGTTCGGAAATCGAATCTGCGACTAAAGCACTCGGCAAAACCGGTTCATCCTTGGAGTTTGAGCAGGCTTTCAGTCTCGCTGCTAAAAGATCATAAAGTGCTTCGCCGGTCCAGTCAAAGTTTCGGATGAGATTCTGCTTGTCCAATCGAGCTCGCTCGTTGAATTCGCGTGACTCCCGGTCAAGGAAGTATAAAAGATTGCTTGGCAGGAGAAGCTTAAAGCCCAGGCCCGGGTGCTTGAGCAGTTTATTGTCCAAAAGCGGCCAAACTAAAGCTTGCATGCGTTCCGGGAGACCGTTGACTAAGTCTGGTTCGTCGACGCGGTCAACGATAACAATTAGACCTGGAAACCCAAGCGAGCGGAGGAGCGACTGAAGCTTTTCGAGCATCGCATATCTGTCGTCCGAACGCTGGGACATCGGTAGCGGTTGTGCTGCGAGATCGCTTGAGGGAATATCCATCAAGACATTTGTCAGGGAGGGGATATCATGACGACCGACTCGGATATTCTTTTTGAGCTTCATTGCTATCCTGGCATGTCGAATGTAACGACCGAGATATGGAAGCCAGCTTAAAAAAACAAGTGCAATTGTTAGTGAGATTGCCGTGCGTCCTGCACTGGCTTTACTTGCGATCAATCCGTATCCGATAAGCGAACTGATGAGCGTTCCTGAAATCGCAATCGCGCAAAATGTCCATGTCGAAAAATTTCCATAACGAAGCGTTTTTCTTAGCTTGGTCCACCTAGATTGAAAGCTTCCTGCATGTGCTTGGTCATAGGCGGCTGCCAACAGAAGAACATCGCGTTTTTGTCCGCGGTCCAGTTGAGCAACTTTCCCGAGGTCAACCTCCATCCCCTGATCATTGGGGCGTTTTTCATTTACCTTCAGAATGCGATCGACTAGGCTTGTAACTGATTGGCAAAGGATCGCATCCATATGATCCCATTTGCGTATCGACTGCAGAACGCGATCGGGGTTCGATCTGTATCGTTGTGGCAGGCTCTGTTGCAATGGACCCAAGAACGCATTGAAGTCATCGTATTGGATGAAGAACACACGCTTCTCTGGGTGCGACAAATTATAGGCTTGGAGTTGCTTGACGATTTGCAGTCGCATCGCAGTCTTTCCTGCGCCCTTAGACCCAAGAACTATCGCCGTAGCAGGCTCACTTGGATCGCCATAGACTTTGCTCCAAGCAGGATGATAGGTTTGCTCAATGCAACATTCCTTGAAAACCGCATCGGTTTGAGCGTCTTCGTCCGCAAATGGATTGCGAGTAAGCTGGTAGTGGTCTAAAAATTCTTGTTCGGTCATCGAAGTGTTCTAGGCCTTTTCTATGTTTTCAATTGCAGCGGCTACGCCATTACTGACCCTGGTGCGAGTTCCAGTAGGTGTATCCGAACCGGAGTAGTAATCCCCATATCCATACGTTGCACCGTAGCCATATCCACCATAGCTCCCCTTGGACGAATATCCGCCTCCATCGTATCGATAACCGCCATATCCATAACCTGCCTTCCCCGTCACCCCGTTGATGACAACGCCAAGGAGGTTTGCGTTGACTGCTTGCAGCATCTGAGCTGCACGTAATGCTAGTGGCTTAAGATTTCTTCGAAGTCGAAGCGTTAGGATCACTGCATCCACGGTTGCTGCCGCGTTCGCAGGATCGCTTACAGCCAATAGCGGTGGGGTATCCATAATGATGAAGTCGTATTTTTCGCGGAGTTCGCGAATAATATCGAAGAAGGAGTCGCTCAAAAGCAGTTCGGCTGGATTACCAGGCCGCCGACCGCAGGTAAGAATATCCAGATTAGCAATGCTTGTTGACTGAGTCGCTTCTTCGATTGTCATCTTCCCAGCCATAATGTTGGTCAGACCAATGTCTTCCCTCGCTCCAAGAAGCTTGGCCAAGCGTGGACGTCGCATGTCACCATCCAGGAGAAGCGTCTTCCTCCCAGATTGCGCGATAGTCGATGCGAGGTTTGCTGCAACCGTCGACTTACCATCACCGGGAACTGGGCTGGTGACTTGGATCACTTTCAAGTTGCCACTGTGATTGCCAAAATACACGGCAGTCCGAACTCCGCGGAATGCTTCGGCGGCGGTCGACTTAGGCTTGTGGAACGTAACCATCGACAAGTCTACTTTTTCATCCTTTCGATCCTTACGAGTCAGATTCGTAAGTTGGATATGCCCAAGAATGGGTACACCGAGATCGTTCGCAACTTCTTCCGGACCACGGTAAGACCTGTCAGCAAGCTCCAAGAGATAGGCGAGTCCGAGGAAAGCAGACATCCCAAAAAATGCACCGAGCCCAAGGAATTTGGGCATTGAAGGACCAGCGGGAGCACCAATCTGGGGTATCTCTAGGCGTTTCATAGTCTTACCACCATATCCACTTCCCATGTCTAGTCGCTCAAGAGCCTTCTTCAGTTCAAACGAACTATCGTTAAGCGATTCCATTTCATTTTTCAGCAAATCAAGCTCTGCGTAAGCGTTTTGCATTTCCTTACTTTTAGCCTGATTTTGGGCAGCCAAAGCGATCAGTTTCGCGTTCCCGATCTTGATGGCTTGAAGCTCCTCATTCAAGGAGCCAACTGCCGAAGCCAAACGTTGTTCTACGGGCACGGCCTTGAGGTTGTAATCTTCTAGTTCCGCTAACATAGCTGTGCGGCGTTCGGCTTCTCGCGACTCAATTTCGGAGATCCCCTTTTTGACCCCTTCAATCTCTTTTTGAATTCGCGTTACCGTTGGGTGCCCATCTCCAAAGTTCTCAGTCTGAACGCGGAGCATGATTTCCAAAGGTTGCAACTTGTTGATTCGCATTTGCTCGGCATCAGTCCCGCGATCGAGCATACCACTGATTGTCATTTGCTCCACTGCAGTCTTTTGCTGACTCATAACTTGATCTTTGCTAATTCGCGCGAGAGTTTGGAGGACCGTATCAAGAGGACGGCCTGCCTTTTGAGCTTCGATAACTTGCTCCAATGCCGATTCGATTTCGCTGGACTTCAAGCTGTTTTCAGCAATCTTTGTGTTCAAGTTGATTAAGGCTTCCGCGTATGGGTCGCGTGCTTCGCCCGCATTGAAAATTAGCGGTGTAGCCTTTTGGACTTTCAGATATTCAGTCCTCGCTTGACGATACTTCGTATCCAACTCTTCGCGAAATTTAGCGAGCTTCTCAAGAACTTCTGTGTTGAGGTTTTGCGATTCTTTACCAATAAAACGTTCGTATCCAGCAACAATTGCCTGGACAACTTCAGCACTCAGTTCGGCGTCTTCGCACGTGAAATCAATTTGAACAATGTCCGTAATCGATTCCTTGGTTCCTGGTTTGACACTTAAGTGATCTTGGTCTCGGATCCATTCGACCAACGATTCAACTTTGAGATCAAGCACTCTGGAATTCTGATCCAAGCGGCCAAGCTCGATGGCGTTTTGCATTACTGCTTTGCTAGAAATGATTACGACGTCGTCACTTCGGTTACTTACTTTGCTATCGCCCATATCAAGACTAACCATGGGTATGCCGTTGCTTTGAGGATTCACGACTTGAATTAGCGCTCTGGCCAGATACTGTGTTGGAAGCTGAACCCAAATCAATCCACCAATCGACGTACCGATAATGGCCCCGAGCATCGGCAGCCATTTCCAACGCCAAAGCATGGCCGCCCAGTCAATGCCTTTCATCCCTTGAGACGCGTTCTGTCCCATTGAATTGCCATGTGACCAGGAGGAGTCCGTGTTGTTCAAGTTTGTTAAGCTCATACCGTTTCAAGTTCCAAAAGCGTGACCGCGCAGTGATTCGGAAAGCAAGGTTTCTAGTTTTCCACTAGTCATGAAACCCCATCGTGCACTCCTTCGCTCGTCTAAAACCATGCAAACCGATGTCCATAATTCTATATCAACCATCTGAAAATCGCTTCCGGCAATGTCCGGAACCGTCGATTCTTTTGTAAGAAGCGCAGATAATTCCGATAGTTCCGGCAGTTAGGCAATTTCGGAGGCTTGCCTAACGCAGCAACTTCAGCCGCTCCCAGGCGAACAGCTACTTTCGGGGCAGAAGCTGATCGCCCATCAATGTAGACAACCGATTGCCGATTGTCGCCGGAGTCGTGGTTGGCAAGAATCGCTCGACCATGCGACCATCCGGGTGCACAAGAAACTTAGTGAAATTCCAACCAATTCGTTGAAATCCCAACCAAGAACGCGCCTGCTGTTTCAAAAACCGATAGACCTCATGAGTGGCAGGCCCGTTCACATCGACTTTCGAAAAAATCGGAAAACTGACTTGATACCGAGTGGAACAAAAACCAAGAATCTCTGAGTCGGAACCTGGTTCTTGACCCATAAACTGATTGCAAGGAAAACCCAGAATCACAAACCCTCGGTCTCGAAAGTCCTGATAAAGCTTTTCTAAACCAGCGTACTGTGGCGTAAAACCACACTTGCTTGCGACATTAACTACTAAGATCCATTGGCCACGATACTGCTCCATCGATTCCTCAGAACCATCGATTCGTCGAGCGAAAATCGAATAAATATCGTCGTGGGTTGTTGTGTTTTGATTGACCATTGTGTGCTTTTTGTGGAGTACGAAGTCAAATGGGTTTCTTTGAGATTGGCCAAAACGTAGGGAAATGAAAATGACATTTTTCCCGAGCCGCCGACGCTAGCCGCGTCGTTGAACTTTCCTACGCAAGCGGTTGGCTAGTCGCTTGAACTCGGCTATCGCCTGAGGCTCAATATGTTGGACGTTAAGCCGCTCGCGCCATCGGCTCACGTTTCATTAGCTCCGCCCTGGAAAAGGTGTGACTACAAACCACTTGTCTTCGCTCTAGGAATTCCTCTTCGACGCCATGTGATCCAGCATCGTAGCAACCAATGCCGTCCATCCGGTTTGGTGGCTAGCTCCTAGGCCTGAACCATTATCACCGTGAAAGTACTCGTAGAACAGAGGCAAGTTTTTCCAATTGGGGTCGGATTGATGAAGTTTGCTGTCACCATGGCAAGGTAAACGTCCGGTTTTGTCAGCCTTAAAAATCGAGACCAACCGCCGCTCAATTTCATCGGCGACTTGATGGAGGTTCATCATCACTCCAGAGCCAGTTGGACACTCGACCGTGATCGAATCACCGTAGAACTCGTGGTATTTGCGAAGAGCTTGGATGATAAGAAAGTTCAATGGAAACCAAACTGGTCCCCGCCAGTTGCTATTGCCACCGAACATGTAGCTATCGCTTTCGCCGGGGACGTAACCAACAGATTCGGTACCGCTCGCGTGTTGGAAGACAAATGGCTTCTCTGCATGTATGGCTGACAGTGAGCGAATACCATAAGGCGAAAGAAACTCCGCTTCGTCGACGAGGTAGCTGACCAGCTTCTTAAATTGATCAATGGATGGAATCGCAAGCAGTCGCATCCCGAAGCTTTGTGTCTTTGGACAAAGCCTTTCAAGATAAGTCATCTGCTCTGACATCTCTGGCTTGTACTTCAAAAACCAATTCATGCGCCTTTGAAAACCTCGCAACTTATTGATGGTTTCTTCATAAAGGATGACTCCGGTGCAAAGAGGTATCAATCCGACCAAAGACCGAACTCGCATCGGAATACTCTTTCCATCACGAAACAAATGGTCGTAGTAGAAGCCATCTTCCTTCTCCCAAAGACCAGTGCCGTGAAGCGTATTCATTGCCTCGGCAATTGCAACGTAGTGCTCGAAGAACTTACTTGCCATGTCTCCATAAGCTTGGTTTTCCTCAGCCAGTTCCAGTGCCATCTGAAGCATGGTTCCGCAAAAGAAAGCCATCCAAGCTGTTGCATCTGCTTGATCAAGCGTCCCGCCGCCGGGGAGGGGCTTGGACCGATCGAAAACACCGATATTATCCAACCCGAGGAATCCACCACTGAAAACGTGTTCGCCGCGCGTGTCTTTCCGGTTAACCCACCACGTAAAATTGAGGAGCAGCTTCTGAAAAGTACGCGATAAAAATTCCCGATCTCGCTGCCCCGGAGGCCCGCTGTTTAGATACAGTTCCCAACACGCCCAAGCATGTACAGGTGGATTAACGTCTCCCAATGCCCATTCATATGCGGGGATCTGCCCATTGGGATGCATGTACCATTCGCGAAGAAAAAGTATCAGTTGCTGCTTACTGAACTCGGGGTCGATTCGCGACATGGGAATCATGTGAAACGCTAAGTCCCAAGCGGCATACCATGGATATTCCCACTTATCGGGCATCGAAATAACATCTCGATTAAACAAGTGATGCCAGTCGCTATTGCGTCCACGCTTTCGTGAGGCAGGAGTCGGCGGCGCATCAGAATCGCCATCGATCCAATTGGCAACAATGTAATGGTAGAACTGCTTCGTCCACAAAAGACCCGCATAAGCTTGCCGAGATATGTTTTTCTCTTCTGCGGTTAGTGCCTCTGGAATGGTCGCATCATAAAACTCATTGGCCTCAGTAATCCTATCTTTGAACACTTGGTCAAAGGCTGGACCAAACGCGTTCTCGTCAGACACAAGACCATCGCTACTCAACCTACATCGAATCTCCAACGGCTCGCCAGGTTTGACAACCGCCATGAAGTAAGGAGCACACTTGGTACCAAAGTTTCGGAGATCAACGGCCTTCAAGTCACCACCGACAATATACCGATGGAACGCATCCTTGAAGAAACTCCCGGATGTTGGCAGTCCCGGATGCAACTGAGGATTCGTTTCGTTCTCTGTGAAAAGCCAGATGGGTTCGATTCTCTCACCCGTCGACGGGTTTAAAATGTCATCACATCGAAAGGTGAATCTGTTGAGTGTTTCATGATCTAGTGCGACGGTCTTGTCTTTTGTCAATTTCATTCGCGGTTTCGCGATACACCCTTCGTGCTCACATCCCCAGACCCAAACGTTGCGATACCAAAGTGTCGGGAGCACGTGGATCGTTTGCGGTTCGGTTCCGCGATTGTGAATACGCAGTCGAACCAGAAGGTCATCAGGAGATCCTTTGGCATATTCGATTTCGCAGTCAAAGTATGCCCCATTGTTGAAAACACCCGTGTCTATGATTTCATACTCAAGCTCCTTCCGCGAACGCCGTTTGTTGGTTTCGGACAAGTCTTCGTAGGGAAACCTTGCGTGCGGATATTTGTACAACCCTTTCATGTAGGTATGAGTTGGGGTTGAATCCAAATAGAAATAACATTCTTTGACGTCTTCACCGTGGTTGCCTTCAGGACCTGGGACTCCGAAGAGTCGCTCCTTCAACATAGGGTCACGGCCATTCCAGAAAGCAAACGCAAAATTCAGTCGGCCTTCTCGATCACAGAAGCCCATCAATCCGTCTTCGCCCCATCGATAAGCGCGAGATCGAGCATGATCGTGCGGAAAGTGAAACCATGCTTCTTGATTCTCCGAGTAATCCTCACGCACCGTTCCCCACTGTCGCTCTGAGAGATATGGCCCCCAACGTTTCCAATTCGCGGTCCGCGTTTTGTCTGCCTTGAGCCGTTCATGTTCTGCGGTAGTCGTCGTGGAATTGTTCCAAGATGCGGGTACCCAGGGCGCAGATGCCCAGGGCTCCGACGAGTCGTGACGAATATCCGACATGTTGATTGCTTCTAGCTTCGAGTTATCTGTCTCAAAAATCATTGGTCTCAAAATTATCTGTCGAAACGCTTGATATAGTGCCGTCCCTTCAAGTGGGGAACGTGCTGAACATATCCAAAGTGTTTCGAAATCCGGTTGCCAATTCGCGGATTGGTCGACTGGCAAACAATTGCTCGATTGCCAACGAGTATAGCGATCTCTTCCAAAATCGTTAATCCGGCCCTTAACGTCGCGAGAGAGGTTCGACGTCCAGAGCAAGCGTAAGCTAAAATTGTGTAATCTGGACTGCTCTTAGGATGATTGTAATAGATTCGGCAACAGTCGTCAGGAAGGCGTTTCCAAGCTCGATCAACGTAAACGTCCATCAAACTCGGCCAACGCGGTAGAGAACGCCCTACGATCCGCACTGGCACACCCGATTTGGCCTCAATCATGGCATGTCCGTGAATAAGCTTTTTCAAAGTTGACAACGAACCGGTTTCCTGAAACGCCTCACGGAGCGCGATAACTGCAGAATTGACCGATTCTTGCTGACCATTCTCTATCCGCCAAGTCGCGTTGGTACCTCGTAGAAAAACACGCTTGATCTCAAAGGTCATCAACACATCCTAAAACCTGAGACCGAGACGATCAAGAAATCAACAGCTTGCTTTTTACAGCACGCCACCCCCAAAGCATCAGGCCCATCAAGAGAAGCCCCATCACCAATAACACAAGCATTTCAAAACCGATTACTGCGATCATCGTTTGCATTCGTACATTCCAAAAAGCGTCCCAACCAAGCAGCGTCAAAAGAGTCCCCACGCAAAGATAAGGTCCGAACGGCAGTTGATTATCTCCTGTGATCAGATAAAGCACGATGACAAAACAAATAGCTACCATCGGCGCCAAAAAGAAAGCGATCCACGTCGGTTGCCATCCAAGAAATGCACCAACCATGAACATTAACGTAACATCTCCGAAGCCCAAAGCCTCAACGCCAATCGCGGTCGTTGCGACAACTCGGACTGCCCAAACCAACACGCCACCAATGGTCATTCCAATCAAACTGGTCATGCACGCTCGCCAAGACTCGAATGGCAAAAAACTCCAACCTACAGCAATGAGTAATTCGCCTAAAAGCAAAATTGATAAGGTCAACTTCCACGTAGGACGCCTTACAAGCCCAGCAAAGAAAAATAGAATTGCTTTCCTCCAACCTCGACGAAGTCGTACTCGCCGATCGGCAATCGCGAAACACCAGATCGCGAAACACATCATCGAAATTACAAGTTGTTGAAATGATGAGAATGAATTGAATGCTTGAAAGGGTGATGTCCAATCCAAAATGGTCGGCCAACTTTTTGTTACGCCGTCCACTGCTGAGGTCCACAAATGAACCGGTGCATAATGACTGAATAATGTTGTCATTAGCAAACCACAAATGGTTCCAGGAATAGTCACCCAGTCTGGAATAGTTCGCTCGTCAAAATCAATGAAGGTCGCAACGACCATAAAGCAGCACAGCACAGCATGAGAAATAAACTGAACGTGTAGCGACTCCTGAAGCTTCGGAACCAAAGGCCAGGCAAGCGGTGGCAACAAACCACCAGTCAACTCGTAGTAATACAACCATGCAAGAAAAAGTGGAAACAAGAACTCGATCAGCATCGGACGCAACCAAAACCGATTACCGAACACTGCGACTTCATGAGTCAAACGAAGCCATCCGACAATCGGAATACGACTTGTCATTGGTGGATTCAAGATCGTTGCTTCTGAAACAACAAGCTGGCTTGAAGAACCGGGCTGACCGCTTTTTACTTTTGATTTCTCCAGTTGGACTTTCTTTTTTTGCTCTCCTACTTTGGACGCCGATTGCGGTTGAAGTTCTTCAAAGTGATTGCGAACGACTTCCCGAAATCGCTTACGGTTCCAAGGACTTATCGGCAGCGGAAAATAGGCTGCATTATAGATTGCCCAATTAATCACCGGTGTTATCAACAGACCGAATACGACGATCGAAGTCAGTCGTAACTCCATCGATAAACCTATCCACCATTCAATCATCGTGATTCTTTCGATTGTAGATGCGAATACCATCGAAAGATATCTTCCGCGATTTCAACCGTTCTACGTTCGTCGGTTTCAACGGAATAGTTTGAAACAGATTCATAAATTGGCGACCGAATCGCAAGTATCTTCTTGATCTCGTCCAGTCCCGCGAGATTCGTCAAAGCGGGTCTTCTATCGGCGGTCGCACTATCAGCGTGTATTCGCGAGTAAAGATTTAACGCGGAGGCTTTCAACCACACAACATATCCAGTCTCATGGATGACCTCTTTATTTTCCTGACGCAGAATTGCTCCGCCACCAAGTGACAAAATGTGAGGAAGCGAGAGCTCGGACAGCGACAAAATCGCCGCTGTTTCCAAAGCACGAAAACCACTCTCGCCCTCGGTTTCAAAAATCTCGCGTATCGATCGCCCAGCAGTCAACTCGACTCGGTCATCGCTGTCGAATACGGGCCAGCCTAGTAACGCAGCAAGCGCCTTACCGACACTCGTCTTTCCACTGCCTCGATAACCGATCAGATAGATGTGTCGTATCATTTGGCAAGCAGTTGATTTCGTTTGTCGAATCGGTCAAGGTACATAGACACCCACTGCGAAGCCTTCTCAAAATCAAGCATCGTCTCCGCCGAGACAACTTCTTGATGCGCAGTATCGCGACGGAGAATTTGCTGTTGAAGCCGATCAACGACTGCGACTAAATCCGAATCGAAATCCGCTATCCGTTTGAGGACTTCTGCATCGACTTTTCGCGACTCAAACTTGGCCGAGTAACCTTCAAAAGCCGCAAGCGTTTTCGATTGAATATGGTTGATTTGCTCTCTTAGCTTTTCACCCGATAAGACCGAATCCAAATCTCCAACAGCCAAACGAGCTTTGACGTAAGATTGCAAATCACCCTTGCATTCTTGGAGTCGCTCAGCAAGATACTCTCGAGCTTTGCGATCTTCTTTGCGACGATTCTCGCTTTCAATATAAGAATTGTATCCAGGTAGCATCGGGGAATGCTCAGAGTCTTTCACGGGGGGAATTAGGTTCAGCGAAACTGCAATACAAAAATTGACAAAGTCGTGGGTTCGCTCATTGAGTTACGTCAGTAGGAGGACACACTCGACATATACCACATTTATGGCCGATATAGTAACGCCAAATCATTTCCGAGTCACCCACGGCTTGCCTGGATGCTATATCTCTGTATTGTTCACCTACTTTGGGGATGGCGAATTTTTGGGCTCTAAGCAGCAATTAGCTCCGGCTTAACGAAAAGATATTAAAATGTCTGATTCTCAAGTTACATCTTTATCATGTGTTGTGGTTGGTGCCGGTGGAGGCATTGGAAAGGCGTTGTGCTCGCAAATTGCCGCTGCCGGTGGCCGAGCGTTTCTGGTTGGACGCAACGAAGAAAGACTTCAGGCCGTCTCCAGCGAAACTGGCTTCGAATTCATGGTTGCCGACGCATCGAACTGGGAGCATTTGGACGCTGCCGTCGCAAAGGCGGAATCGGTGCTTGGCTCAATCAACGCGGCTGTCAATCTTGCAGGATCGGTGCTGTTGAAACCGGCTCATCTCACAAGTCGTGCTGACTGGGATAACACAGTGGGAGCCAATCTGTCCTCCGCCTTCGGTCTAGTTCGTGCGACCGCACCAAGAATGTTTCAGTGTGGCGGATCGATTGTCTTGCTGAGTTCTGCCGCCGCTTCAATTGGCCTATCCAATCACGAAGCAATCGCAGCGTGTAAAAGTGGTATCGAAGGGCTGGTAAGGTCCGCTGCCACGACTTACGCTGCAAAATCAATTCGCGTCAACGCAGTCGCCCCGGGGCTTGTCGAAACGCCGATGACCGAACGAATATGGAAGCAACCACGAGCCGCCGAAGCGTCGCTAACGATGCATCCATTGGGAAGATTCGGGCAAGGCGACGAGATTGCTCGCGGGATTCTATTTCTTGCTTCCCCAGAGCAATCGTGGATCACTGGTCAAGTCCTCGGGATCGACGGAGGGCTTGGAAAACTCAAATCGATGGTGATTGCAAAATAGTAGTCGGAATTGCTCCGCGATGCATCGATCAGCGATTACTAAAGGACGGATTTTGTTCTTTAATCAACACTGTACCGATTTTTCATGACAGCCTGTCAGACCAAGTCTTTTGGTCGATTACTTCGCTTATGAAGTGCTGCTGTGCACATAGTATTGCGCGATGAAGCTCCTCGCCCGTTACCGCCCCAGCTTGGTTTTCTAGTGCGAGAGTACCAGTCGCGTCACTTAAAAATTCTACCTTCAACCCTAAATGCATCCCTTGCCTGGCTGTCGTGTCGCAACATATGTGCGTCATGTATCCAGCAATTGTCAAAGTATCGACCTGATCTTCTACGATCCAGTCCTGAAGCAACGTCCCTGTAAAACAACCCGGCAACGTTTTGTCTAGCAGTAAGTCACAAGGTTTCTCTGCCAGTTCAGAATGGAGCTGCCACCCATGTGTGCCTCCTTGAAAAATCGGTAAACGAGGTTCTTTGTGGCGAACAAAGATCGTTGGAATCTTCTTCGCGCGAGCCACATCCACTACCTCGAGAATGTTCGAGAAATGATCAACTGGATAAGTAATTGGAAGGGCGCCTGTAAAATATTCGTTCTGAACGTCGATAACTAAAAGCACGCGTGACAAGGTAGAGACTACTTTCATAGAGGGGTGAAAGGCTTACTTAAAATCAGGAATGCAATTCGCCAATCGTATCAGAACTAGTGTGCTCAGCCCACCAGATTTCGGTAACACCCATTAGTCGTCGCAGGGCCGTGTTGGCGTGTGAAGGATAAGTTGATAAAAGGCCACGTCCAACCAACGCCCAAACTTAAAACCCGCTTCACGTAAGGTACCGGCGTGGGTAAACCCGAGCGATTTATGAAGTGTGATACTGCCCGAGTTGGTTGACTCAATACAGCCAACTAACGTGTGGTACTCCTGCTGTCGAGCAACCTCAATCGCTTCCGTCATTAGCGTGCGTCCCAAGCCTCGGCCACGATGATCCTTATGCACATAAACCGAATGCTCGACAGCGTACTTATAAGCTGGCCATGCTCTGAAAGTTCCGTAGCTTGCAAAGCCTATCAGTTGACCGAAGTCGTCTTCGGCACCGATAACCGGAAAATTTCCGTTCTCCTTTGCTTTAAACCACGCACTCATCGATTCGGTCGTACGCGGCTCGTAGTCAAACAACGCAGTCGAGGTAGCAATGACCTCGTTGAACACCTCGAGGATCTGCGTTGCATGAAGAGCATAAGTACACTGAACGATTCTCATGGCTTTAATCTATCATGGCTACGGCAGAGAAAGCCGATTGAGATAAACAAAAAGAATTCGACGCTTCTCAGACTTAACACAAGCTCTAGGGGTTGAGCCACAGGTAAAGAATTGGACACGGATTTCACGGGCTACACGGATTTTATGACACCTAAGTTTTCCTCCGTGTCGTCCGCGTCGTCCGTGTCGTCCGTGTCCCATTCCAAAAACTAGGCGGGTTCGGCCATGATAGGCCGGACGACCTTCTAGTAGATGAACAGGCTCAATTTGCGATAATTACTTTTTTCTTTGATCCATTTTTACACCAAGCTCTGGCTCCACCGGTTTGCCAACTTTGTCGACCGGTGATGTATATAGGTATCGCCAGACCGCGTCTTGAATAAACTTACCATTCGCATCGCGAGGCGAACCCTTGCTAGGCGTGACATATCCGTGCCCACGATCGGCCTGCTCTTTAGCCGTACCTTTGAGTGCAGCATCGCTGATCAAACGGCGACTATTGCCGAATGGAGGTTTGGCAGTTTCAGTGTTAACAATAGGCCCGTACTTGTTCAGTCCCAGTAGTAACCAGGAACGCTCGTAGTGATCTGCGGTCCAGCCACCATCCTGCACGTGGCTATAACCAAAGAAGCGGTTCTTCGGAGTTGCCGATGGTAGTGCTTGCCAATCATCGGCGTTGTCACGAGGACCACAATGCATCACAACACGCCCAACTCTTTGATGAAGTCCAAATCGTGCTGCTGAGGTAGCACCATGAGATGCTCCGGCGACGATAACCTTTTCCCAATTCAGCGTGGAGCCGTCCTTACTGAGAAAGGTTTCCCAGCGACCTTGTGGGTTGGTTTTGGCGAGCGATTTAACGAACTGATAGGCATGTTCTTGCATACTGTCGGCAACAGGAATATCGACCGCCTTACTCGCATCGACGCCCGCGGTGGCTTCAAGCCGAATGTTCCCAAGATGCTGCGAGTCGTCAGCCGGTTCGGTATTGAGTTTGGAGAACCAATCTCGAGCGTACCAAACTTGAATGTAATGCAAACCATAACTATTGAGCAGATCTGCGTGAACTTGATTATGCGCCATGAGCCAAAGCACCAATTGCCCGCGCGGAGCAACACGGGTGTCAACACTTGCATTTTGTAGATCCGCTGGCTTACCGGATTTTTCTGGCTTGGAAACGAAGATGTTATCGATCTCGGTGTACGGTCGGCAACGAGGATCTAACTCACTCGCTTTTGCCGTAAGCTGGTACGACTGCGGTTTAGGGTCTTTGAACTTTAATGGTGCATCAGCAGCCACGGCCGTAGACACGCAAAACAAAAAGCAGAGGAAAGTTTTCATGGTTTGAGAGATCAAATAATAGAGGGGGATGTGATTCGCGAAGGCACTGAATCAGGCTTCAACAATACAATTCTAGCTTAAAACAATCTCCAAGCGGTTCATATGAGTGCTTTGATGCAAGGGACCGTCAACGTGGCTCAGCAAAGTTGGTTAGTTTAATCAGCGAATTAGGATATCTCTATGAGCTTCCCATGCGTTAAGCCCTTGCAAAAAAAGTTGGGGCTACGTGTTTCTCAAAAACTCTTATAATCACATCTTAGTCATTCAAATGTAATGGGTCAAAATTGTGTGGAACTCAGAGGTTTATATGAAACGGGAAAGACGTCTACTGATTTATTCTAGTGCCTATTTACTGGTATTTGTTTTGGTGTCGATACTTTTTGAGCAGCGAACAAATGCTGAGGATCAACCGAACTTCTATAAGCAAGCAGACGGTTTGCTAAAGTTTGAAGTGCTGAAGATTGCTACTGGTTTCAAGTTTACCGAGGGACCTGTGTCAGATGGCAAGGGGAGCGTCTACTTCACCGATATTCCCAATAACCGAATCATGAGAATAGATGCGTCCAATAACGTTTCGGTATTTATGGAGAATAGCGGCAGCTGTAACGGTCTTGCTATCGACAGCAAGGGAGAGATGATCGCTTGTCGCATGGATGGCGAACTGATCGGAATCGACTTGGCTTCGAAAAGCGTTCGTGTATTAGCAAAAGAATATCTAAGCACTCGATTTAACGCATGTAATGATCTGGTTATTG
This sequence comes from Planctomycetota bacterium, assembly GCA_026692865.1. GTDB lineage: Bacteria > Planctomycetota > Planctomycetia > Pirellulales > Pirellulaceae > JAIYDQ01. The sequence continues at coordinate 340,475 of JAPLNI010000058.1, read as the reverse complement.
ATCAAAGTGGCGGAATCTATTTCACCGACCCACGATACAAGGCTCCGGAGCCTTGGCCACAAACTGTCGAGGCTTTCTACTATCGTTCGGAAAGTGGGGTCGTGAGCCGTCTTGGCAGCGATCTCTTAGCTCCAAACGGGATCGTGCTCTCGCCTGACGAGAAAACAATTTATGTAGTGCCTAGCCTTCAGAAGGAGTTAATCGCCTTCGATGTCGAGTCGCCAGGTGTGCTGAAGAATCGTCGCGTATTTTGTGAGCTTCGCCAGAAAGATTCGTCAGGCAACAAAGGAGGCGATGGATGCGCAGTGGATAAGGAGGGCAACCTCTACGTCACGACCGATATCGGAATTCAAGTCTACTCCCCGCGAACGCAAAGCGTTGGTAATACTGCAACCAATTACCTGGGCTTGATTGAGTTACCTGAGATTCCGGCAAACTGTGGTTTTGGAGGATCCGATGGTAAGACGCTCTACGCAACGTGTCGCACAAGTCTCTATACCATTCGCGTTCCGATTGCAGGACACAAGTTTCCCGGAGCAATAAAGTAAACCAGATAAAGTCTGCGATATTTGCCGCCCATCCCCAGTGCTTTACGCTTGTACGAACTTCATTAATCGCGAATACATTCATCTTTTAATCTGTGACGGTAACCAATCAATTAGCGTGTTCGAACCAGTGTCGGCTAGCCAAGGCTTAAAGAATCAGGAGAACCGACTTAAGGTTGCAAAAGATCCATGGTGAAGAGATCGTCTACCTGCAGAAGTCGTGCAACATCGACCGTCGCTTGCCACTGTCCGGTGACCGCGTCGAGATATCCTATAACCGCTTGAACAAGCGTTTGTTGAGTGACGACAACTTGTGCAAAGTCAACTTCCTGGCCTGCGATTCGGAACCTTGAGTAGGTTGCTCGATAAACGCGCACTTGGTCTGGCAATATAGCTTCACGGTAGTTTGTGACAATCGCTTGCGAAGTGATATAGCGGTTGTAAGCATCCGCGAGATCTGCTTGAAGCTGATTTTTGACCGTGAAATAGTTTCGATCTGCATCGACCAGAGTGGCGCGAGCAGAAGTGATGTTACCTTGGTTGCGATTGAACACCGGAACGGGCACACTTACTTGCAGATTAAAAGTGGTTCGGTTGGGAGTCAAAGGCGATGTTGAATCGCGCTGGAGTGCCGAGTACACGGTCACATCGGGAATGGGGGTCGCTTGCTGGAGTCGCAGTTTGTATTGGTTGCTTGAAATACGATATTGTGCTGCAGTAAGATCTGCGTTTTGAGCTAACATCATGTCGATCGCTTGTTGAAGCTCTATTTGAGGAACAATCATATCAATCGATCCGGCAACCGTTGCAGGTAGCAATTCTGGAGTGCCGACTGCAGCTGCAATCTGACGCCAGAATGCCGCCAACGAATTCTTTGCGGTTAGTACATTATTGCGTGCAAGAACCGACAAGACGCGAAGCTGCAGCGGTTCATACAAAGCCGATTCACCGCCAGCAACCAAAGTCCGCTGAGCTTGATAAACTTCATCCGAGATGGATTGGATAGATTCGTAAAGCCTGATCCGCTCTTGCTCGACAAGAATGGAAAAGTAAAGCCGCCTAACATTGGTTGCCACTTCTATCCGAGTTGTTCTCAAGTCGAATTCGGCAGCACGCATCTCCATCATTGCTGCGTTCTGCGCCAGACCTAACTTGCCTGCAGTAATAAACTGCTGATTCAAAAATCCGCCGTTGTAGCCGTTTGTGTCTGCTGTTCCAATCGTATCTCCTTCGTAGCCAAAGGTTGGATTTGGATACAGACCAGCTTGAATCATTGCTCCTCGCGCCGCTTCGACTCGGGCAACAGCTTGTCGAAGCGTTGGATTGTTCTCCAGCGCGATGTCCTGCATTTCCGTGAGCGTCATGATTCGGCCTTCGACATCAAACGGAATCGCATTGACCTTTGCTCCTGGCAGGTCTGCAAACAAGGAGTTTACAATTGAAAGGCGTTCCGTTGCAGTTGCACTGGAATCCATCCGTGGAAGCTTTAATGGTGTCGCATCACCACCTGGAAAGTCCCTCGGTAAATCAAAAAACCTAGAACTATTTGATTCGCTCTGGCTACTTCCTGCCGATGTCGAATCAGCGACTGCAGGGTCTGGATTGTTTGCATAAGCGACCGTCGGTTGATCAGAAGGTGAGCGACTAACTGGAGTATGAATCGCAATTGCATGACTCGCCGGAATGCATTGCGAGTTGCTAATATTATTTTTGAATTCAGAGTCTTCACTATTGGTTTCCAAGTTTTTCGAGTGGCTAACCAAATTCATTTTCGATTTTGGTTTGGCTTCATTCGCTGAAAACGTTTGTGATCCTTCCGCATTCGGTAAAGGTTCGTATTCGCTAGTCGTAACTGCGTGCTCTTTACTTTTGGGGATGTTAGGCTGAGTGAAATCCGCACGTGTTTTTGCAAACCGATAAGAATGCCAACCGCAGTCGACGGACTTACAGCCAATTAGATTGACTGTAACCAAGCAAAGAAAGAAAGCATGGATGAGTCTGGTTTTTGTACCCAACACGCTTTGCTTGCAACCTTGCAATGCCGTGTAACATTGGATTGGAGAGTGAATGCTGATTGATTTTGTGCGTTCCATCGCTCGTTAACCTGCTGGTTGCACTGTTGTGCTCGGTCGATTGGGCCTTCGGCGCCTCAAAGAGATGCTTGTAGCAATCTCTTCGGTTAATCGACTTGTATCAGACGGCGCTTTAAAGAGTCTTATTCGCAACTTGATGTTTGCGAGGTCCGTTCAACCGACACTTTCGGCAAACTTTACGACGATGGTGGGTCAGCAGAGGTCGACGGATGGGATGTGCCGCTAACAATTGCAACTTGCAAAAAAAAGTTAAAGAAGTGCGGATCGTCGAGGCTTCCTGCCAAGGTGCAACGAATTTTTACAGGTGATGCAACAGAAAATGTAGGGCGCAGGTCTTTGAATACTAACTCTTTTCCGTCTGGGATAACGGCCCCATCCATCATGCAATAGGTAAGAAATTGGACAAGCAATTCCGCTTCGGCTGTCGCATCACTAGGGACATTACGAAAAGAGATATCCGGACGCGCGAATCTTCTCATTCCTCTGGTGTAAATCCAGCTTTCGTCATGGTTCTCAGACTCTTGTTGGACGACGACCAATTTTGCTAGGCCTTCCAGGCCAGGCTCGAAAACTGACATTTTCCAATTCAGTGAATCAAACCAAGTCGCGGTCAGAATGTCGTAAACGACAACCCCACCGCTATCGAGAAGCGAAGTAATGATTCCGACGACATTCCCAAGTGGTTCAAGGCTGTCGCTGTCTGCAATCTGCCCGCGAGCGATAACGCAAGTTGGGCTGTTCTTAATTGCATCCACAATCGTTGGAGCCGACTCGCAAAATAACTCCCAGGCGGGGCCTTTTTGGAATTGATCCCATAATTCTGGAGATTCCTCTCGACTCGCAAATTCCAATTCGATTCCTTCGGGAAGGCCCGTGGACCGGTAGCGAAGGCTGTCAAGCGGCGGGAGGGACTCGTCGATATTTCCAAAAATCACAAGATAATGAAGCTGTTGCAGCGGCAGTTCTTGATACTGCGAGCGAGACCAGGTATTCAAAGTAGATCCAATCTTTTGGAAAAGCGTGTGGAGTTTAAAGGTTTATCCCCTACCTACAAACTCAGCTCGTCGGTTAAAATGCTGGTCGCTTTGTAACTCGAATCGTGAAGATGCTCAAGTCAGTCAAAGCGAGCGGGTTAAAACCTTTCACTTCAGAACTCCCTACTACGACCTTTGTCCTCGATTTTGCTATGACAACTACGGACGCGAATAATCCAGCCTTGGCTCTCGATTCAACTGGAACTGTACAAGCCGATCCTGGAACCGCTTCCAGTACAAATCCGAAACCAGTCGCAAGGCCCGCAACGACCAGTACGGGTCCGCTTAACCTGGAACAGATTCGGAAGTTGCGGCTTGCTCAAGTCGGAGCAAACACGGACTCAAAGAATTCGTCGCGATCGAAATCTGAAGGACAAGGTAAAGGCGGAAAGCCACGTCATTCCGGCGAACCGCGAAAGCCTCGCGAAGAATCCCAAGAGCAATCTTCCTCGCCTAAACCAGAATCTCCTTACATTGCTGTCACTGCGTCGACCTCGGGCCAAGTCGCCGAAATCCAAACCTCAGAAGCGGGATCAACAACTGTTGCAGACTCGGGTGCTCCACAAGCTCCAAGTCCATCCGCATATGTTGATGTGGAATCGCCAAGGCCTCCTCGTAATCCAAAGAAAAAATTCCGTTCGTCAGCCGAAGAAGATGATAGCTACACAGCGTCGGCTCCGGTTGCTTTGCCAAAAGTCGAGCGACCAAATATCCGCAAGCCACTTTCGAATGACCTCGAAATGGAACTCGAATCGGCTCTGGTCGACGCCGATCTCAATGGACTGATGATCGGTGCCGCTAATCTTCAAGTTGGCGTCGAATTGGAGCAAGGCTCTCGACGTTCGGCCAAGATTATCAAGATCCATCAAGAGAATGTTTTTCTATCGCTCGGTGGGCCTGACGAAGGCATTGTGCCTCTGCTCCAATTTACAGATATGCCTCAAGAAGGAGCCACCGTCGAGTGTTTGATTCGCGGCTTCAACGCAGAAGATGGGCTATATGAGTTGGCTCTCCCGGGTGAAGCGACCTCGATCGAGGATTGGGAAGACGTTCAAGAAGGATTGGTCGTTGAAGTCGTTGTTGAAAGCGCTAACACCGGCGGGTTGGAATGCAAAGTCGGAGGAATTCGTGGCTTCATTCCAATGCGACAGATCTCTGAATTCCGCGTCGAGGAAACTGCTTCGTACATCGGGCAACGTTTACTCTGCGTTGTCATGGAAGCTAATCAGCGTCGAGGCAATCTTGTTCTGTCACACAGAGCAGTACTTGAACGCGATCGTGCCGCACAAAAAGTTGAGAAACTTGCAAGCCTCAATGTCGGCGATGTTTGCGAAGGAACCGTCCGCAAGGTCGCTGACTTTGGTGCATTCGTTGATATCGGCGGTCTAGACGGCCTGATTCACGTGAGCCAACTTTCTTGGGATCGCATTAAGCATCCAAGCGAAGTTGTCAAAGAAGGAGATCAGATCCAAGTGCGAATCGAAAAAATCGATCCCGCATCCGGAAAGATTGGATTATCCTATCGAGCGGTCCAAGACCATCCTTGGGCCGACGTGGAAACTCTCTTCCCGGTCGGAGCAACGGTTAAAGGAGTTGTGTCTCGAATTGCTGCCTTTGGTGCGTTCGTGAAAATCGCAACCGGCGTCGAAGGGCTCGTTCACGTATCGGAACTTGCTCATCGCCGTATCGCCACCGTCAACTCGGTTGTTCAAGAAGGCCAAGAAGTTGAAGCAAAGGTTTTGTCTGTTGATCGCGAAGCACAACGAATGTCTCTGTCACTCAAAGCGATTCAAGAAAAGCCAGTCACCGAAACATCGAAGTCGAGTTCGAAACAGGAGGAAGTAGACGAACCACAACGCGCCCCGGTCATCGCCCGAAAAGCAGGTCCGCTCAAGGGTGGTACCACTAGTATAAGTGCTGGTGAACAATTCGGACTCAAGTGGTAATCATAGCCAATGGCTAACCGTCTCATCGAACCCACGCTGCTTTTTGATTTTTCGATCAACCTCAAATCGCTTGTTCGAATTGGGTCTAGCGACAAAAATAGAGCCAGACCAAAACGCAAGATAGCTGAATCGACTTCCGAACGCGTACACGGGCCATCCGATTGGGATTTAGATCAATCCCATGAGCTTCCAAACTTCGCAGCACTCGCAGGATACGCAAATCGAGCGACCGTTTGGGCTGGTTGGGCGATGGATGGGATGTACTTCAAAATGAAAATTGCTGGTAAGTCATTGCCGCCGCGTTTTTTCGGGCATAGTGGTGGTGTCAGTGACGGGCTTCGAGTCTGGATTGACACTCGCAGCAGTCCGGGAGTTCATCGCGCCACTCGTTTTTGCCACTGCTTTCATTTTTTCCCAGGCCAAAGCGCAGGTATGAAGGCATTGGCTTCAAAAGATTTTCAGGGTTCGGATGAAGCAAGAGGAGTCCTGGATTCGATTCCCCGATTTCGAGAAGCCCCCAACGCAATCGAAGCTGAGAAGCTTTTTGTATCCAGTCATATGGACAAGGATGGTTACACGTTGTGGAGCCATGTTCCCGCAAGCTGTCTCACTGGATATGCCCCCGAGGAATTTGATGCAATCAGTTTATTCGTCGAGGTTGTTGACTTTGAGTTGGGCACTCAAAGTATCAGCCTTGGACCGGAACTGCGATACGTAGAAGACCCTAGCCTCTGGATACGCGCGGAACTAACGCAGTAGCTTCTCGAGCAGTGGATGACACGCGACGGGAGTCACATGCTCTAGGTGCAACGATTTGTTCTTGCTATATCCAGCGAGAAACTCTCCGCTGGTCAACATGCGTTTTCCTGCGGGCTGGATTCTATCGACTCTCAGGAAGCCATTGTTGCAAACGACAATTAGCAACTGCGATTGCCTGATCCCGTCGGACTCCATGGATTTCCATACAGAATCGCCAATAGCTTGACATGCTTGTTCTCCCCAAAGCAATTGTCCGTAACGCTGCTCATCTAGTGGTTGGGCATCTGATGAACGAGCGAACGGAGTGACTGCACCGAAAATAACTCGTGTCGACCGTTGTTGGTCATCCATCATGTTTCCGTAAAGTCCGGGCCAGGGTTGTAGGCCTCGAAACTGACGATCAATCAACGTAACATCGTAGCGGCAATCGATTTGTCCGTCTGATTTCGCAAGTCGCGGTGCTGGTGTGACAAGAGCTGGATCTTGAATCGCAGCCGCAGCAACGGCGACCGTTGCATCGTCGTTCGCAAAGATCGCTTCGATTGATTGTAGTGAGCAGGCCAGACCGGATGAGCTGAGTTCAGTCTCGAGCTCTTGTGCGGTTTGTCGTGGACCAATTGTTGTCGTTGATTGGCTGATGATCGGCCCGCCATCTAACTTGGGTGTCATGTGAATCACGGAAACACCCGTAACAGAGTCGCCGCGTAGGATACTCCATTGAACCGGAGCCGCTCCACGATGTCGTGGAAGCAAAGAACCATGCAAATTTATCCCGCCACGCTTCGCGGTCGATAATGCGTCGCGAGATAATATCTGTCCATAGTCACAAACAAAGAGTAAATCAGCCGATTCTTCTCTTAGCCATTCCACAGACTCTTCGGAATTAATCGACGCTGGCGTAATGATGCGAAGTGCGTTTTCTTGGGCCCAAGCGAGCACCGGATTCGGAAGTGGCTTATTCGAAGAGGTGCTCCCTTTTGTCCCCTTGGCACTTGCGTCGTTGGAAATTGGCTTCGTCACCACTGCAACGATTTCATTTCGCAAGTCAGCAAGCACCGCTGCGAACGAGGGGACTGCAAAAGCGCCAGTACCCATGAGGATCAATCGCCGTCTTAGCAATATTGCTTCTCCCACTTCGCTGCGATTTCCATCGCTCGTTCGTCACTTTCGAGTGAGCCTGTACGTTGACGTGAGAGGTAATCCTGTGCGATGGTATCGATACTGTAGGCGATCGAGTTCAAGGACTCTTCGGAAATTCGATCTACGAACAGAACTCCGTCCAAGTGATCTGATTCGTGTTGAATGATTCTTGCAAGGAACCCTGTGTATTCTGTATTAATTTCGTTCCCGGTATGATCGTACGCGTTTACCCATAACGACTTGCTGCGTTTGACACTGGCGGTTACTCCAGGTAACGAAAGGCAGCCTTCGTCGGCTTCCTCGACCCCTTTTTGCTTGCTGATAACCGGGTTGATGAAGACCATCTCGTTCCCTTCGTTGGGCTTTCCAGATGGGTTACAAACGAAAAGCCTGACGGGAATACCGACCTGATTCGCCGCTAGACCAACTCCTTTCGAGTCATACATTAATCGAAACATCTCCTGTACGATTGTTTGAAACTCCTTGTCCACACGGGCAATCGGTTTCGACTTCATGCGAAGCACAGGGTTCGGTACAGTGACGAGGTTGAGTACGGGCATTTAAGAATAAAGTTTAGGGAGTCTGGGCGAAAAAACAAGCAAACATCAATCGGCTGCGAGATTGAATCGGAGCAAAAGCATTTCGTAGTCGCCATGCGGGGCGTCAACTTTAAGAATCCTACCCTACAATTCCTTTTTCATAAAGATTCCGACAACAAGATCACACGGTAACTCTCTCGCGAGCACTAGTCATTTGCTCAACCTAGACCTTTAGGTAGCTGAATTCGTAAGAATTCAGATTTCGGGGGAACGATTAGAATGACTGAGGTCTTCAGATGTCTTACGACATCTGCTACTCGATGGATGAAAAAATGTATCCGACTGAATGCCGAATCCCAACGATTCAACTGAAAAACCGGAGATTAATGCTTCGGTTTCTCGCGATTTTGTGGATTGGCCTTTGGGCTTTTCCCGTTTCGGCACAAACTTCTGGGACAACTGCGACCGTAGTGCCTTCGCGGGAATCAACTGCAGAATCAACCCTCGCAACGATCACCTTTAATGCAATCGCTTCGCCAAGAACGTCATGGTCGCAGTCGGATTCCGAAACGACTGTAGGTCGAATCGTCGATTTCAATGCAGCGAATATCATCTACAAATTGCCTCCCGACGACAGTTTGAAGACTAGAAATGCGATCGAAGTTACAAAAATCACCTTCGAGTGGCTTTCGGAAGATGCTGCTGGAGCCAACAAGGCATTCGAGAGTGGAAGTTTTAGCGACGTGATACGACTTGGTAAGCTCGCAATCGCCGGTGGTCAATTACCCAGTTGGCAGCAACGATTTTTGGTTGCGAAAATGGTAGAGGCATTCTGGCAATCAAACCAAAAGGTGATCGCAGGGAAGCTTTTTCTATCGTTGTTGAAGGACTCGTCGCCTTCGCTGGTATACGCATCAGCACCTCTTACTTGGCAGCCAACTAAAATGGATTCTGCGACGACCGAAGTAGCTCTTGGTTGGGTCAAGGAGTCTGAATCTTATGACTCGCAGTTGCTCGGAGCATCTTGGTTACTGGGGACTTCCGATTCCTCAGGAGCAATCGAGGCGTTGCAAAGAGTTTCTCGGCAGCCGAATGTACATCTCGCCCGACTTGCCACAGCGCAGCTATGGCGTGTTGCTACACCGAAAGAAGTGGCGAGTAAATTTCAGGAGTGGCGAACCGTTCGAGATCTTCTACCCGTAGCCTTGCAATTGGGACCGACGCTCACCATCGCGGAAAAATTAGAACGTGCCTCATTGCAAGCCGAAGCGCTTGACGAGTACATTCGAGTCATCGCGGTCGAGCCACCAAAATCTTATGCCTGCATTCTCGCAAAGAAACGAGCATCTGAGATTCTTCGTTCGCTCAATCGGCCCGAAGAAGCAAAACGACTTTTGCCTTCAACATAGCACTGCATACAAGCCCGCTACGAAACAAATGCGATTAGAAGTTCGCTGCGACTTGCAACAATCATAAACTCCTTCTGAATTTACAATATGTCAACTATCGGATTTTTAACCAGCGATCTTATGTTTCATTCGCGTGTCTCTCAGTCGCTCAACGATTTGAAGTCGAGTGGAAAGGAACTCACGCTGAGTGTAAATCGCAGTGTTGAAAAGCTGATCGAAAAGCTTTTAGTAGCTTCTGATGTGAAGCTGATCATCGTGGATCTTTCACTTCGCGAGCTGAACATGGAAGATGTTACCAAGTCGTTGCGAGACTCGCTTCCAAGCGTGCCAATTATCGCCTACGGTCCACACGTTGCAGGAGCACTCCTTCAATCCGCTGCGGATGCCGGGGTGGAGTCGGTCTACACCCGTGGTCAATTCGATCATCGAATGACCGAGATTATCGCCGAATACACAAACGTAAGTTAGCAAACGACAAAGCCATGATACTTTTGAAGCAACTTTTAAAGCGACTCGATGAGATAGCTCCGCTTGCAATTGCAGAAGAATGGGACAATGTTGGTCTGCTCGTTGGCGATCCTGACAGCGAGATCCATAGGGTGATGACATGCTTGACTATCACGCAAGCAACTGTATCAGAAGCCATCGCCAAGCGTGTCGATTGCATCGTTGTCCATCACCCGATTCCCTTCAAGCCGATCTCGCAGATAACGACTTCCACATCCACAGGTCGTTATCTGTGGCAACTGGCCTCTAACGAAATCGCAGTGTATTCCCCTCACACAGCTTGGGATAACGCCCGTTTCGGTATCAACCAGAAGTTGGCCGAGTTCTTTCAGCTTGAAGATATTCGTCCGATGGTTCCTCTTAAAAGTGAGATCGTGAATCGTATCTCATCGCTCGTTCCCGCAGAAGATTTGCGTTTAATTGGTACTGGTCGAATAGGAACTGTTACCAAAGACGAAACCATTTCAATGATTATTAGTGGCATTCATGAAATGATCCATAAGCCACGGATTGAGCGCAATCAGTCGCTTATTACGAAGGTGAATCGGATTGCCTTTGTATGCGGGAGCGGAGGCAGCTTTGCAAACGCTGCAAAAAAAGCTGGCGCTGATTTATTGATAACGGGCGAGGCGACCTATCATCAGTTTCTCGAGGCGAGCAACCTTGGACTTGGGCTAATCACATTTGGTCATTACCCTAGCGAAGCTGGTGCCATGCGTGTGCTTTCAGATATGCTATGCGAAAGCTTTCCCGAGTTGCAAGTTTGGCGATCCCACGACGAAACGGACGCCTACTGCACAGAGATCTGATCGATGTACCGAATCGTGGATTGAATCAGAATAGCAGACGATCCCGGGAACGTTGTATGGACATCTTGAACGCGACTCGGGGATGGGTAGGCTTGCCCGATGGGTAGCTTGGCAATCTTGCTCATGTAGCGAGCATATTTGGTTGAATCGCGTTCTGACAAGTACAGCGATACTCCCCAAGCGATCGCGTAAGCTTTGTCTGGATCGCTTTTGAACAAACTATCATCGCGGACCATGCTATCGAACAGTTGCGTCAACTGATCCGGATATTTTGCGATTCCTTTCCAAGTGTCAATTCGTGCTTGATTAACGAGTTTCGTGGTTGATGCTGTCGCTCGTGATTCGGTCATTCCAGGAGTTTCGAAAATAGAAGCCAGTCCTTCCAAGGCCCAAAGTGGTGGCGAGGAGAGTCGCTGGTGAAGTCCTGAATTGAATGCTAGTTGGTGGGTAGCTTCATGACGTACAGTCGCCATTGCTTCGCGTTGATCGAGCGGATTTCCACTTGGTTCATATAGATACAATCGATTGGTTAGGATGCTGTAGAACCCTGCCGTCCGTGGAGAGACATTCATCTGATTTTGTGCCGCATAGCGAAAAAATTCAGCTTGGTCGCGGAATATAACTCCAACTAATGGGAAATCCGGTTTATTGATTTGGAAGCCACGGGTTGTGAAGTACTGAAGGAACGATCTTTGGAGGTCCGCGAAAACTTTGGTCCATTTTGAAACCGTACCTGGTGACGCAACAATGACGAAATCGCCCGATCCGTCGACTGTGTACGAACGACCAAATTCCTCCTGCAGCATGCCTCGAAGATTCATTGCAGTGGTTGGGTGAAAGGATTCCTTGAGGATGGAGTGCGACTTGATTGCGCTCGGTTCAAAGGATGCGATACGCCCGGTTCGTTCTAGCAGCACGACCTCTGCCTGGTTCCAAGAAATAGGCAGGCCATAGGAAAGTCCCGCTTGCGTGCGGATCTGTGCCAGCGGTGGCCCTTCGGCTCTTGCGATCTGGTGTGACGTCAATACGAAACACAAGATGCAAAAAAAAGGGAAGACGATAGTGCTATTTTGTCGTTTGGTCATGCTAACGGACGATCCGAAAACAAATGAAATTTGTGAGGAACGTTCAACAATCGCTGCATGCAAAGGTTTGGCTGCCGGCGTTAGCGATAATTGCTCCAGAAGTGAAATCCTAGTTCATGTTCGGTTTGCAAGCTTAATTATTGCGAACTTTGAATCAGAAACGGCTGGAGTGGGTTTAACGGTGGTGCCGATAAAACCGGTTGGAATTATCTTTTGCTACCCAAAAACGTTGGAAGAACATGAATCCTACCGTTCGACTTTGCTTGGTCCTGCACAACCACCAGCCAATCGGTAACTTTGACGGCGTTATCGAACAGGCATACCAAGATAGCTATCTTCCATTTCTGGAAGTCTTCGAGCCCTACCAGCACCTGAAGCTTTCGTTGCATACCAGCGGACCGTTGATGCTGTGGTTAGCAGAACATCACCCGGAGTACATCCGGCGAGTTGCTGCGTTAGTCGCTGCCGATCGAGTTGAAATCGTCGGCGGTCCCTTCTACGAACCGATCTTGACCATGTTACCGAGTCGTGATCGCGTCGGTCAGATTATTAAATACACGCACTGGCTTCAAGATACCTTTAACACGCCCATTCAAGGTATGTGGATGCCGGAACGTGTTTGGGAAAGCCAGTTGGTTCGAGATCTAGTGCCTGCAGGAATGCAATACACAATTCTGGACGACTACCACTTTCTCGCAGCGGGATGGAATCGCGAGCAGCTAACAAATTACTTTACTACCGAAGATGATGGACATGTACTCCGAGTCTTTCCTGGTAGTGAGCGACTACGATATCTTCTTCCATTCGCTGCTGCACATGAAACAATCAACTACTGCCGATCAATTGCCGAGAAAGCTCCAGGATCGGTGTTGCTTTTTGGTGACGATGGTGAAAAGTTTGGTACATGGCCTGACACGAAAATCCACGTCTACGAAAAAGGTTGGCTGAGACAATTCTTCGATCAATTGACAGAGAATCGTGACTGGCTTCATACATCTACACCCCAAGCCGTCATTTCGGAGACTCGACCTGCCGGACGGATCTTCTTGCCCGATTGTTCCTATCGTGAGATGACCGAATGGTCACTACCTGTTTCGCAACAAGCTGTCTATGACGATGTGATTCATCGACTACAGGATTCGCCTCAGTGGCAGCAGTATCAGCAATTCATGCGAGGCGGCTTCTGGAGAAACTTTCGAGTCAAATACTCGGAAGCCAACGAGATGTACTGCCGAATGCTTGAAGTGAGCCGACGTTTGGAATCGCTTCGTGAAACTGCCCCCGACGCAGCGCTGCTATCACAAGCCGAAGATCATCTCTATCGAGGTCAATGCAACTGTCCGTATTGGCACGGAGCATTTGGAGGAATCTACCTTCCGCATCTTCGAAATGCAACCTATCGCGAGCTTATCGCAGCAGACACGATGATCGAACTATCCAACGGTCGAGACGAGACTTGGGTGGATGTAAGCTCTGAAGATTTCGATAAGGACTTGCTACCGGAAGTGCGAATGGCCAACGATCAATTGATCGCTTACATTGCACCGGCGCGTGGTGGCATGCTCTACGAGTTAGATATGAGAGCCGTCCAGCATAACATTCTTGCGACCATGCAACGTCGCCCCGAGGTCTATCACAAGAAGATTCTCGCCGGCAACACAACAAGTCACGATGCGGCTGCGAGTATTCATGATCGCATTGTGTTCAAACAAGAAGGTTTGAACGAGCGCATTTTTTATGATTGTTATCCTCGAAAGAGCATGATGGATCACTTCTTCGATTCAGATGTTTCGATTGACATGGTCGCAAGTGGAAAAGCACTCGAGCGAGGTGATTTTGTTGCCCTTCCGTTTGAAGCAAAGATCCGTCGCGGGCAAGGGAAGGTGCAGACGCAACTGAGAAGATCCGGAAACGCTTGGGGCGTTCCAATCACACTTACCAAGGCGATCACACTTACTTCGGGAAGTGATTCGTTGAACGTAACGTATCTCTTCGAGGGGCTTCCCCCGGGAAGACCGTTCCACTACGCAATGGAATGGAATTTTGCTGGGCTTCCTTCGGGTGCCGATGATCGGTTCTTTTACGATTCCGATAACCAATCGCTTGGTCAACTTGGAAAGCAGATTGATATCCATGATACAAACTTTTTGGGTCTTGTAGATCAATGGCTTGGCGTTAGTGTTCAAATGATCGTGAATCGTCCAGCGAGCCTTTGGGCGTTTCCTGTTGAATCGGTTAGCCAAAGCGAAAGCGGTTTTGAACTGGTTCACCAAAGCGTTTGCGTGATGCCTCACTGGATTATCACCGGTGATTCCGATGGTAAGTGGTCAGTGAGCTTGGAAGTGGTATTCGCTGCCAAGCATACACCGTGCGCACGGGTATCGACAGAGCTTGTTCGTCAATAAGCAAGTGAGTCTGCAAAAAAGCAACGACGCACCAGCTATCAGCTCAAGAAACTAAATGATTCATCATCATTGCGTTATCGCGAATCGCTAACGATCTTGAGAATGCGATTGTTATAGCTGTCGGTGATGTACAGTTCGCCCGTTTCTGGATGGACCGTGACACCGTGAGGCCTTGCGAGCTGACAATCCAGGGGCGAACCGCCGATACCTTCATGGCCCATCTTCCCCGTTCCGGCAATTCGCGTTAGCGATCTGTCGCTGGGATCGTAACGACGAATAAGATGATTCTCCGCGTCGGCAATGACAACACGGTTCATAAGATCAACACAAATGTGTTTTGGTCCATTAAGCTTCATGTCGCGCGGTGCCTCTTTGCTTTCGATTGCACCAACAACTGTCTGAATTGTGCCATCCTTTGAAACGACTCGAAGCGCATTACCACCTCGCTCCAGGATGTACACGTTCCCAAGACGATCTGGAGCGACAGCACGCGGGTCTGAAAGAGGCGATTCGGTTGCAAGAGCCCCGTTCTGCGGAACTCCCTTCTTTCCGTTTCCGGCCACCAGAGATAAAACGCCCGTCTCAAAATCGAGCCGTTGGATTCGCGTTAAATCAGCGATATAAAGTTGCGTCCCTGTGAAATCAATTGTGATGCAATACGGGCCTGAATTTTTTGCTTTTTCGATGGGGACTGCGTATCCGGGTAGCGATGTAACAATGCCCAGTTTGGGATCAACTTGACGTACTCGCCCATTCCAAGTGTCACCAATTAGTATCTGGCCACTAGGTCGAATGGCAAGATTGTGGGGTCCATTGAATTGCGCTTCCAACGCTTTCCCACCATCGCCTGAAAAGCCTTTTTCCGACTTACCCGCGACGTGAGAAAGTATTCCCTGCTGGTCAATCTTGAGAAGCCGGTTCCCAGACGCCATTTCGACTATCCACGGAAGATTCTGTGAGTCAAAAGTCAATCCAAAAGGCTCAGCAAGTCTTGCTTCAGTTGCTAGAACATCAACTCTTTTGTTGCTGCCACCAGCGACTAAAAAGATCTTGTCGTCAGCTGTGCAGTTACTTGTCAGAGAGCTTGATATTACGAACACGGCAATTGCAGTTGTACAAAACGATCGACTTGTGAACATCCACGCGGCGTGCTTGCCGAGAAACGAATTGCAATTCATACCAAACTCCTCTTGCGTGTTGAATCCTAGTTTTTTGCGTCTTAAGCCGAGTGGTGGATGTCAGCTTACCAATGCGA
Organism: Planctomycetota bacterium; assembly: GCA_026692865.1. Classification (GTDB taxonomy): domain Bacteria; phylum Planctomycetota; class Planctomycetia; order Pirellulales; family Pirellulaceae; genus JAIYDQ01. The sequence goes on along the minus strand of JAPLNI010000058.1, from coordinate 324,949 downwards.
CTGGGATCTTTCTGCCTGCCGCTCGCCTACATGGCCTTAATAGTGAATACAGTGACGTGCCATTAACATGAAAGTACTTCTACCGACGTCTAAATTTTTACGAATCCAGATACGCCGATATATAGTTTGGACAATGCTTAGTTTTGAGAAGTGTCGGGGTTGCGTGGAATCAGATGTTGCTGAAGGTAGTTTGCACGCTCGATATTACGGTCGGAAGTGTTCAGTTGGTGACCGCGTATCTTTTGAAGGTGTGCTGGTTGCGTATGGATGAAAAGCTTGTTCACCGTTGGAATGTTGATGTCATCAATGAGACCAAGATTGACTCCCATGCGAACCTTCGAGAGGTAGTGCATCGTCTCTTCGCTACTGATTTTTTTGGCTGTACATAAAATCCCAAGAGCTCGACTAACATCGTCTTGAAGATCTTGTTCGCTTTCATGTACCAGGAACTCGCGAGCCTTCCGTTCGTACGAGATTAACTTGGGAACGATATCCCGGACTTGTCGGACGAGCTCAAGCTCGGTTTTGCCGAGTGTGATTTGGTTACTGACTTGGTAAAAGTCTCCGCTGAACTGCGAGCCCTCACCGAACAAACCTCGGACAGCAATGTTGATCTTCTGCAACGATCGGAAAACCTTTTCAATCTGCTTCGTGATCACTAGAGCGGGAAGGTGAACCATCACGCTGACGCGAAGACCAGTTCCTACGTTCGTTGGACAAGCCGTAAGGTAACCAAACTTCTCATGAAAGTTAAACTGCAAATGTGATTCAAGATGGTCGTCGATGGTATTGATACGATTCCATGCCAGTTCGAGATCCAGACCGCTTTGCATAACCTGAATGCGGAGATGATCTTCCTCGTTCACCATGACACTGAACTGCTCAGTCGGATCGATGATTACCGAGCGAGCCCCTTCGTTTTCGCTGAGTTCGCGGCTAATGATCTGTCGCTCCATAAGAAACTGGCGATCGAGATCACTTAATCGGTCAACATTGATGAACTCAATCGATTCAGAGAGAGCAGTGCCGTTCAAATTCCGCTGCACATAGCGAACAATTTCTTTGCGGTCGTCGTGGGTACACTTTCGAATGAACGGAAAGTTAGACAGATTGCGAGCCAGTCGAATTCGACTGCTGATCACAATATCGGATTCGGGGCCGCTGCCTCGCAACCATTCACCGCATTTTTCCGCTAGATCATCGAATTTCAAAGTTAGGCTACTCGTTAAGTGGCATTCAACAGGCGAACATGAAAGGCAGTAGATCCGGTTTTTATTCACGAAGAACTGAAACCTGCCAACCCGTATTATCGCAGTAATGTTCAAGTCGCCAAGTAGAACCGATTAGATTTTTCGGTTTGTGCGTGGAGAGTGGAGACTCGTAGCAGATGTCTTAAGACATCTGAAAACATTAGCTTTTGCCTATGATTTCACCGACATCTAAATTCTTACGAATTCAGCTACCTTAATTTTCAAGCCGGACCAAGCACTAGTTGATACAAGAATTAGCTTGGGTTTGCTTTCCTATTCGGTGGTTGCCAGCCGCCGTTAACTGCGATCGTCTGGCCGTTAACGAATTCCATAGCCGCGCTTGCCAAGGCGGCTGCAACGTTTGCGATGTCCTCAGGGGCTCCCCAACGGTTGAGCATCGATTCGCCGCGAGCACGCGAATCCCACTCAGGAGAAGCTTGATTTCCCCAATCGGTTTTTATCCAACCTGGAGCGATACAGTTGACACGCACTCGGGGGGCGACTGATTTTGCTAAGCTTTTACTAAAGGCAGCGACGGCAGCTTTGGTTGCTGCAAAATATTGCCCGCTGTCTCCCTCCATACCATATTCGGATTGGTCCCAAGAAATATTCACGATGCACGGAAGTGATGTTCGTGCAACTTGCAGGACCATTTGCGATGCCACTAATCGGCTGACGCGAATGGTCCCAGCAACATCCGTCCGCCACAATACCTCCAGCTTTTCATCGAAGGATTGCTTACTGTTTTCTCCGGTCAGTACGTCTGCTCCGGCGCAATTGACCCAGACATCAACGTGGCCTTTCCAACGAAACGAGTCCCGTACCAATCGCTCACAATCCGATGGATCGGATACATCGGCAAAAATTTCGAGTGATTCTGGCTTGTAAAACTCTTTACTGTATTCTTGAGGAGCCGCTTGGACTTTGGCCATTTTTGTGGCTTCATAGGAATCGGCTACTTGCGACAAAGTCTTGGCAATGCCGTCACGATTTCGATAGCCGTGAGCGACTACCGAATAGCCCAACTGAGCGAACTTAACGGCGATAGATCGACCGATGCCAGAGGAAGCGCCTGTTACAACGGCTACCGACCCGGTTACCACCCGAGTTTGCCTTCCATAACGCGGCGCTCGATGTCGTCAATCTTTGCAAGCCTAGCCGCATGCCGCGGCTGTGGTGCGTAGCGTGCGGCAGTGAAGGCTCGTACGATTTCGAACGCAACCTCCGGCCCGATTACTCGAGCACCGATGCAGAGAACATTCATATCGTCGTGCTCGACTCCCTGTCGAGCGGAATAGGTGTCATGACAAAGCGAAGCCCGAATCTTCGGGAACTTGTTTGCAGCGACACTTACGCCAACACCGGAGCCACAAACAAGGATACCTCGGTCGGCTCGTCCTGCGTGAATCTCCTTGGCAACAGCTTCTGCGAAATCGGGGAAATCACATGACGCAGCCGAATGAGTACCGCAATCAAAAAATGCAATTCCTAGCTTTGATAGGAGCGCGGTCACTTCCGACTTCATTCCAAAGCCTGCGTGATCACCCCCAATTGCGTAACGTAATGCGGTTTCAGTCATCGATTCAATTCGCAGTCTCTAGTGGAACTCAAAAAACAGTGGACAGTTTGTCGGGCACATTCTATTCGATCGCAAATCTTCGTCACGGCTTAATTGGGATAATTTGGCTTTTCAAGCCTATCTCCCGCAGTTATCGGTTCTTGTCGCGCAATTCCTTCCATCGACGGATCGCATCCTGAACTTGGAGATCGTCTGGGGCTAAAGTTCGACAGAATTCAGATTGTTCGATCGCTTCGTCAAGATATCCTTCGTCGGCGAGTCGACTGGCCCAATACATTCGAATTCCTCGATTCATCGGCTGTTTCGAGGATGCTTGACGCAGACAGTCCAACTCCTTTTCCGTGTCCCCTTCCTTTGAGGCGATCTCGGCAAGCCATTGCCATCGACCAGGCTCGAAAGCGGATAGGGCTTCAGCGGCAGCTTTTATACGTTCCCATAGTAATTCGTTAGTTACTGGAAATTTCTCCTCAGAAAAAGGGCTTGTCGTGATCTGTTTAAGCACTCCTAAGTCGTCAGCGAAGATATCGACAGGTACCTTTTCATCATCGAGGTCCAAGGCAATGATCGATGCCACTCGCGCCCCATATCCAGGCGAAAGCCGAAGCGTTTGACGCCAAAATTTTAGCGCCAAGTCCAAATCACCCGCTTCACGTGAGAGGACACCGATTTGAAAAAGATTTTCGGCGCGATGACCGGAGAGAATTCCTGCTAATTGCAAGTGTCTCAACTGCATGTTCCGCGTGAGCGTTCTGTTTAACAAGACTTCGCCCCACGACAAACGCCAATCGAGTGGACAAGCTTGACGGGCTTTCTCAAGCAGTTCGTATGCCTTGTCCCACCGCGCAAGTTGTTTGGTACCACCAGCAATTTCAGCAGGCGTCTTCTTTGACTTGCTATTGGGGTCGGCGTCGATCAGTCCATTCAAGAGTGCGTTCATAAGCAACGGTGAAGTTTCTTCCCAGCCAACTTTGCGTGCTCCCGATACGTTCTCTTGGATTTCGTCGTAAAGCTGCGAGCGGAACTCGTAGAGGATCGCGTCGGCAAGCATCCGGAGTGCTGACGGAGCATGATCAATGGGTATTGCTAAATCACCCCATAGGCCGACTAGGTACGAGCTTGGGCTGCTGATTCGTTTCTCACGCGGCAGCTGTTCATGTGAAGTTACCCACTTCGCCATTGCATCAGATCGAGCAAGAGCATCCATCGAAGATAAGCTGGAAAGCATAAGCACAATCGCGAGTGCACCAAACGATAGCGTAAAAAACAACGTTGCCCGCGTGGTGCCACGATAAACGTGCCGCTCCCATGAAAGCTGTTGCCCAGCGAGCGATTCGACGTTCTTTGAAAATGTCGGCCGCCTTGTTCCACGACGTGATCGCTCCCTGTCGCCTAGCAATGAATCGCTTGAACTTCTTCGCGACCGACGACTCGATCGGGAGCGAATCGATTGCGAACTACTTGATGGCGAGTAACTACCGATGGCTTCGGAAGAACCTATGTTGCCTCGGCTTAACGTATTCGATGCCTGATCTCCAACGCCCGGTAAAGCAACTGGAGTATCAACTGGCGAACCAAGGGAAGTTTGCTCTATTGGATATCGAGCATGCACCTCCGAAGAAGTTCTAGACAGGGGGCCAATCGGGGGAAAAGCTTCCCAAGTAGACTTGGCTTTCGCAACACCGCAAACCATTCCTGCAAGCAGTGCGGCTGGAATAAACACGGCCGGAACAATGAGCGGAAAGTCGACTAAACAATGCACGCCCAGGCTGACTAGCAGTGACAATCCCGTAACATAGGCGGGCAGGTATTGCGGTGGTTTAGTTGGTACGGATTCAGTCGTCATAGGATTGCTGTTACGACTTCCAAGAATTTTAATCGCGTGAATCATTTGAAACAAAACAAGCACAATCAAACAAATGCCAATCCATCCGAACTCAACCAGCGTCTGCATGAAAAGGCTTTCCGCGTGATAATACCAACCCCCAGAATTCGGCGTTTGAAACGGAAGATAAGCGTAGTGAAATGTTCCAAGGCCACTTCCGGTTGCGATGAAAAACGAGAAAGCCTGTATCGCAACGCCCCAAATGTAGGACCGACCATCCTTAAGTTGGTTCTCAATCTTAAGCAGTTCCTCGAACCGTTTACTAATTCGTTCATCGAACTCGAAAAAGAAGACGATCCCTAAACCTAGCAAGACTACAATTATTGCGAAAATAACACGTCCGTGGCCTTGTTCTCTACTTTTTGAGAGAAGCAAGACAACACTACATGCAGCGATACCACCGATGGTCGCACCGCGCGATGTCGTACACCCAACGGCAGCCAATAGGAACGCGACTGCGATTACTGATGCGATCTGCGGAGTGGTAAGCTTTGCAAAGCCCGATTCAATCTTGCGTAAAAACTCGAGTAAGGGGTTTGGGTTGCTAACAATGTAAAAATCATTTGGATTGTATGGCTTGAGAAATGTCCATGTCGCAAGTCCAAGGGCAGCCGACAAACACACGTTCATGAACCCGCCTGCGCTATTTCGCGAGACGAATGTTGCGAACGAGTTGCCCGGAGCCAGCCCAAGCCAGTTGACCTTTTGCCATGAGAGTGCATGAGCGAGCCCCAGCATCCCGAATACAATCCCCAGCAAGGTGATGACTAAGACAAGACTGATCTGCCACTTAGGGGAAGTAAAGCAAACCGATCCAATCCAAACCATCACCGCTGCAAGGACCAGCGAACCGATTGCAGCTCGCGTGTGCAGCGGCTCGATGCTTATTGAAAGTTGAAAGGGATGGCGATCAATTCCGCCGTCGGCCTGAGCCACTAAGTCGTTTTCAGACTTCGAATTCGAATCTACTACGTTCGATGCAGAAACACCAAACCTTTCGTCAAGCGATGCGTTGGGTAGTCCCAGAAACCATCTTTGGATTTGAATACTTGCTGGCGCAGAATCCGCCTTCGAAGGTACTCCATCGAAGTAGGGGATGCTTTGTGTAAAAGCATAACACGCAGCGAAAATCAGTGTTAGCGTTAGCCACGGAACACTAAGCCTAGGACCAACATTCGGGCTCCAAAGCCGGAGCAAAATATTCAGCAACAAGACCCCGACGGTGGCCGATCCTGCGAGGACAAGCCAATACTGCGCGATCCACGGTGTGCTTGCGAAATACCAGGGCGCTGCACAGACAGTCGACAATGCACATACCGCGACCAGTGGGAGTAACGAAAGCGAACTGTAGAACGACCTCTCGCCAGACGAATGCATTCGCGGCGAACGACGTGATCTGTGTCCTCCGGATTGGGATTGCTCGGCTGTAGAGTTAATCATGAATTGTTTTTCAAGTTTTTATCAGCGTTTGGCGATCCAGGTGCCGCTAAATTTTAAAATCGATGCTCCTAATCGATGTTTCCGGCAATCCTCTCGATTGTAATCCACATATGGCCAGATCTTTGCCCTGTTTTCCAGACAAACAATTCGCTAGCAATCATCGCATCGAAATGCCTCATTACATTCGTTACGGAACGAAAATGCGTCAATCATGGCAGAACCCGAATAATCGTTAAATGTTCCCCCCTTATTCAGGCGATAGACAACCTGGAGAGATATGACGCGCTGATTTCGCTTGGGTAAATCGAACGCAGATTTTCGTCATATCGCTTCTCCAGAGTAATTGAACACTAGCGTGATGTTGAGCAAGGGGGTTCTCGATGATTTGTCGAAGAGACACATTCAAGCCGCAATCTCGATCTGCAGATCGTCGGAGAAACTCCAGACGTGCACTCGCAGGCATGTTACTAGCACTCGCCAGCATCGGATCGATGACAGGTTGTAATGCTTGGAGCGGTGCTAAAGACAGTTGGAATTATAGCGGTGGCTGGAACGGCATGATGATGAAATACCGGAACGATGCCTGGGCAAACAAAGCCTGGCATAACCGCAAACATCAGTTCTGTAACGAACGGCACAACCACGAATTCTGCGAAGGATTCAGAGCAGGCTATGCAGATGTCGCCGACGGCGGCACGGGATGCTCGCCAGCCTTTCCACCTCGGCAATACTGGGGTTGGAAGTATCAATCTGCAGAAGGACAGTCAAAAGTATCGTCTTGGTACTCGGGCTATCCACACGGAGCTCGTGCAGCCGAAGAAGACGGAATCGGAAACTGGACTCAAATCCAAACTTCCATGGCAGTCCAAAATCAATTGGCCGATCACAACAAACTCGGCGATGGACAGGTAGCAGGAATGTATCCAATGCCTCAAGCCCAACCACCTGCCGCAGCCTTAGCCAAGGCTAGAAATGATGCAGTAGCTTCTGAAGCAGCAGGAAAGATGGCCTCCGCACCCGTGGAAACCTTTGATCCAAGCAAGATGCATTTTGCACCCGCCGGTAGCTACCCCACAGTAGCGAACCCGAATCCAGTTCCCCTGGAAGCCAAAGTAGACAACTCGAGTCCAATCATTAGTTCGCTTGTCAATCCAGTTCGGTAACGGGACTGGCTACTAAGAAGTCGTTTACCGCGAACTCATAGTAGCCAACAAAGAATTCGCCGCGGCAATCGATTCACTTCTGATTACCGCAAACATTAATTTAACGCATTCGTGCAAATAGCCGCAGGAACCCCACTCGGGAGCGAGGGAGTTTTATGAAACGCCAAGGATGGTTTACAAAGTTCGCAGTTCGATGGAGCCAGGTCAACTGGTTGGTCGATTGCTTGTCGGCAAACAATTGCCGGTCAATGAGTGCGGCAGTATTAATTGGCTTCGCATCGCTGGCGACCGGTTGCTCGGCATTGACCCAACCGATCAGCGGGATACCCGCCCGGCGGTTGCCTCCTCAGTTCTTAGCCACACCGAGGTCGACGCTTGTACCGATCGACATCTCGCGGCTGGGTCAGGAACCGCCTAGGCAGTATCTGCTCGACGGCGGGGACATCCTAGGCGTGTACATCGAAGGCATTTTGCCTTTTACTCCGCCTGATGAGCCACCCGTTCCGCCGCCTGTCAACTTCCCAGAGCGTGACAGCCTTCTTCCACCATCGCTTGGTTTTCCAATCGCGGTTCAAGAAGATGGAACCATCGCGTTACCGTTGATCAAGCCTCTGAACGTCAAGGGGATGAGCGTCGAACAAGTTCGCGAAGTCATCCGCAAGGCCTACCTAGATGCACGTATCTTGAAAGAAGACGGTGCCCGAGTTCTAACGCCAATCGTAACGATGATCCAAGAACGAACCGTCAACATTGTTGTGGTTCGCCAAGATTTGGGAGGTCTAGGATCAGTAGGCGGCGGAAATCAATTTAACCGTGGTGGGTTCAATCGTGCGGGTGATGAAAGTGCGTCCGGAAATTTAATCAAGCTCCGAGCTTATCAGAATGACGTGTTGCATGCTCTCATGGCAACAGGCGGACTTCCAGGATTAAACGCGCAGAACGAAGTGCGGATCTTGCGAGCTAGCAACAAGAACTCAAAGCTCCGAGACGAATTCATCCAGAACTTCTATGCCCAGTACTATAACAATCCAGATCCTTGCGGATGCCCACCACCACTCCCCGATGATCCATCAGTCCTCAAGATTCCGCTAAGACTCCAGCCTGGTGTATTACCGAACTTCCAACCAGAAGACATGATCCTTCAAGAAGGCGATATTGTTTCCATCGCCTCTCGAGAAGCAGAAGTCTTCTACACCGGTGGTTTGCTACCGGGCGGAGAATTCCCTGTGCCGCGTGACTACGATCTAGACGTGCTCGGAGCAATGGCGATCGCAGGTTCAGGTATCGGAGGAACTGCAAACGGTGGCGGAAACATCATCGGTGGATTCAGAGGCGTTCCACCTGGAAAGCTATACATAATCCGGCCACTACCATGCAACGGACAGGTAACTATCGAAGTGGACATTTCAAAGGCCATCAGCGATCCTCGTGAACGACCGCTCATCCAAGCTGGTGATACAATCCTGCTACAATACAAGCCCGAAGAAGAACTACTCAACTTCAGTGTTGCAACCTTCTTCACCTTCGGTGTTCAGTTGATCCTGCAAGGGCTTCAACAGAGATAATTGATCTGGAACTGCAATTGGAAAAAGCCTGCTTCTTCGAAGTGGGCTTTTTTCGTTTTGTTACCGCAAGAAAAGCGATATTCTTCCCCAAAGCTATGCGATTTGGGCAGCTTTGAACTGCAACAAGTTGCTATGAACGATACTTCACGGCAATCCCTAAGCCATCTCCGACAAAGGTCTGAGAAAGCAATTCGCCAAAGACAAAGATCCAACGCGTAAGAGCCGGTTCGGTCTCGAAGCAATAATCCAACTGCTGGCGGATCGTGATGAGATCACAAGAGTCACGACGGAGTCGCTTTCGACGACTATAAAGAACCGGCCAAACAGTTGACCAAACGAACTGAAATCGCGGCGTAAACTTGGTGTCCTGCGAGGCAATCACCTCCTGGTGAATTGACTTGAACGCCGGAACAGAATCACACCAAGACGGAAGCGATCCAGTGCCTGAAACCAACAGCGCAGGCAAACCCGCTCCACTTCTGGTTACACCCTTCGGCTCACGCACCTCCGAGTCGGCATGCGAGATCGCAAACATAATCGACTCCATCAGCGAATCCAACCGCGGTCGATCAGTCATCACCGGTTCATCCAACACGGTCGCCATCATGGGTTGACCATCGATTTGAAAATTCCATTCTCCATCCGCCCACTCGTTAGCTGTCCAGGAAGCAGTCGTTGCCAAGTCCAGCGTGCTGTTGCCTGTGACTTCGTACGTAAATCCATGCGACTGTCCAGAATTTCCCTGACGTGATACACGACGCTGCCAAGTAACAAAATCACCCTTAAGAATCTTGGTCGTCACTTGTGTGCTCCAGTCGCGAATACCCATCGCAGCAGCCCACTCCTCCGCTGTCTTGAAATCAAGCGGCGTATTCATGCTGACCGAGAATTCATCACATCCTTCGATATGCCAATCGGTCGACATGGCTGGTATGATTCGGACGAGCCAACTCATCTGAGAGTTGTTTGTATACTTCCATATATCCGAGATGGACTCGTCAAGCAGCTCCGATTTCTCGCGAATGGTTGTCAAACTACTGAGTGATTCGATCGCATCGAGAACCTTTTTGATCTCTAAACGTGTTTTCTGGATCGTTGGACTAGGAGATCCGATGAAGGCCTGTAGCCAGCCAGTACTTGCGAAATCTTGCTTCGATAAACTGGAAGATTTGCTCGATACAGTCGACGGAGCAGCCACGGGCAGCCAAGCTTTCTTTTAAAGGTATTCCAAGTGTTTCAATATTACCCTAACTGTTTGTAGCTCAGTGTCGTGCTTTGTGATAGCCTTCTTGGAATCTTCTTTCGGCTGCTTCGGCCTTCGATTTACTCATGGTTTTTGCTCGCACATCATACCCCGAGGCAAGAATAAAACGTTTTAATTGCTTCTCTTTGAGCGAGAAAGCTGCTTATGGTTCTCAACGATCCTTTACGCAACGGGCAGTGAAATCACGTTTGATTTCTCGATCGTGATAAGAATGCATTTGAACGCAGGGGTCCGCGATTGCGGATCAATCGTGCGCGACACTAAGACGTTCGCTTCGGGATAATACATCATCGCATTGCCCGCTCGGATGTCGTCAAAGGACCTTGCATGAAGATGATACATGACTCCCGTTTCACTGCGGACAGTAACATGGTCATCATCTTCAAGCCCAAGCCGAATCATATCACTCGAATGCATCAAAACAACATCGCGACGATCTTGATTTCGATAAAGGTCATAGTCTTCGTAAACAACAGTATTGAATTGACCTTCGCTGCGCACAGTCATCATGCGAAGCTGATTTCCCGAGCCCGCTAGCGGAGGAATCTGATGAGAGAATAGGTTAGCTTTTCCGGAAGATGTTTTGAAGTTTGCGGTATGGAACGTTCGGCCTTCGATCTGAAACTCTTTCTTTGACTTATCAACACCATCAACTTGATTATATCCTGGAACAACCTTCGCGATCCAATGACGAATGGTGTTCGTTTTTTCCATCTCTTTCCAATTGATCGGACTTTGTACATCGCCGAATATCCGACGCCCTAACTCGGCGATCACTTGTACCTCGCTCCGTGGGCCAGGCAGCCTACGTGGGCCGCCATCGCTGACGCGTACAAAATTGAACATCGATTCCTGAGTCGTCGGTTCGGGTTCTTCATCTCGAGCGAGTACTGGCAGAACAATGGTCTCCTTAGCGAGTCCGTTTGCATGTCCTGTGTTCAAAGTCGTGTTCATCATGACCATCATGTCAAGATTCTCAAGAGCTTGATTCGCGTACGTTGCATCGGGAGCCGAGCCAAAAAGATTTCCACCTAAGCAAAATCCAAATTTGATCTGCCCCGAACCAGCACGATCAATACAAGCAAGCGTATCGAGCCCGGGCGTCGTGGGAAGCTTCACACCAAACTTCTCAGTCAAGTTCTGAAACAGCTCGTCCTTCAATTTGGGGGTTACACCCACGCTTCCAATCCCCTGAACATTCGAATGTCCTCGGATCGGCATAACGCCAGCACCGGACTTGCCAACCATCCCTCTTAAAAGCGCGAGGTTGACGATGGATTGGACGTTCTCCACTCCGTGAGCATGATGAGTAATCCCCATCGTCCAAGAAAAAACCGAAGCTTTGCTTTGTGAGTATACCTTGGCCAGATCACGAATCGTCGTTTCATCTACCCCGCTCTTTTCCGTGATCTCATTCCAAGTCATCGTTGATAACCAGGATAGGTAGCTGTCGACATCATTGCAGTGATCTTTCATAAAGCGAAGATCATGTGAACCCAGTTCGACAACAGCCTTGGCGATGCCAGTCAGTAGAGCAAGATCGCCTCCGATGTGTGGTTGAACATAGTGCGTTGCAATCTCGGTGCCAAATAGCATGCTCCAAGGGTCGCTAGGTATTTTAAAACGCACCAATCCAAGCTCGCGAATCGGGTTGATCACAATGACCTTTCCCTTGCGACGACGCAGATGCATCAATGTCGTCATCAGTCGCGGATGATTGCTCGGCGGATTACCACCGATAATCCAAATCGTATCGGCTTCTTCCAAGTCATCTAGGACAACGGTGGCAGTGCTAGTTCCAAGCGTGCTCGTAAGTCCTACTCCACTCGCTTGGTGGCAGAAGAAACTACAGTTGTTGACGTTGTTGGTACCGTAGACGCGAGCTAGTAGTTGCAGCAGAAAACCTGCTTCGTTGCTGCTTCGACCGCTGAAGTACCAAAACGTTTCGTCTGGAATCAATGATCTCAATTTGTTCGCGATTCGATCAAACGCATCATTCCACGTGATAGTTCGGTAGTGTGTACTACCTTTTTCATAGAGTATCGGTTGAATCAATCGCCCGCTGGTTTCGAGCTGACGCGGTGTCCATCGACTCATCTGATCGATAGAAAATCGTGACCAAAAATCGGCCGTGATAGCCGGTTGCATGTCTGCAGCCATCGCTTGGATCGATTTCTTACAAACTTCTGGAAAATTCCCGCGTTCATTGACCATACCACCATGCTGGCCACCCATGCCGAGTGCACAAGTCTTGCATGCATTCTTACTGCGTAGCGCTCGATAGAACTTGAACAAGCCGCCGGCTTCCCAAGCCTTACTAAACGTATAGCGAACAGCTTGCCATCCGCCTCCCGCATTCAACTTACGCATCAAAATCACCTTCAAACTTACGTGGACAACTGTTTTAAATACTAGGCGGTAAGAGGCAGCGGGCTTTCAATCAACTGTTGATACTGATCCGCAATAAAGTCAGAACAAACGGGCATACGAGTCACCAGGCATCGTAGTCTTGCACGTCGAATGACACCCTTTTCCATGAAATGTCCGAAAAATGTCGCTCGATGATGAACGTCATGGTGTCGCCACTTTGTGTCACGTTGATCGTGCGGATCGACAAAGTAAGTTACGTGCAGTCCAGATGGCGGACATGTTCCCGACAGGATCGCAATCGGGTGTGTTGAAGGAGGAGCCGACGTTCGATTCAAATGCAGATCCATTTCGATCGTTGGATGCGTGTCCAAAAGATAGGTCTGAAGGCTGATCCATAATTCGACAAGCAGCCCTTTCTCTAACGGGTTTGCTGCTATCGTAAGCGTGGACTTAATGTGAGATTCAATTGGAAGAATTCGATAGTCAAGCTGTAGCGAAAAAAGCCGGCCCTCACGCTGAGGATAAACGACAATCAAATCTCCTTGCCGCACAAAGCATTCACTAAGCAGAGGAGTCGCGGGCACTTGCATGAGTGAGATCGGAAACAGATTCGATTTCAAACCGTTGTCGGACTCGACCGAGAATCCGTTTTGAGGATTCCCAAGATCTAAAACCCCACGCCAGAAGTTCGTCGAGAGTGTCGCTGTCGCCGAAGACAATTGCCAAGACATAATATTGGGGTGCTCGCAATGGAAGAGGATGGAACCGGCGTTATCGTACCGCAGCTACTGAACGACTAGTTAAATCTTAATCGATTTTGACTTATCTCGCAGCGGCGGCGTACTCGATTCAAACTTTTCCCCCGAATATCCATGCAAAATAAATGAGTGCCCCAATAAAAACATCTCAAACAAATCCCCATGAGCCTGAGGCGATCGCCGATTTCTACTTGGCTCGGTTTAAAGCTTCCCTCATTACTGCAAAAACAGCGGCTTGAGATGCTTGTAGTAGATATTGTCGGTCACCTCTTGCCCAACGCGATCTGAATGTTGCGTTAGGAGGTCTAGATAGCGTGTTCCCTTTTTTGCGGCGAGCTTGAACGAGACGTGCATAAGTTGCCGAACGTTTGTATTGAAATTCGGTGAAGCAGGATCGTGCTGCATCATCAAAGCGAAATCGGAACCAGAGATTTTGTTGACTGTTTCTGGTGATGGGAGCTTCGAAGGATCGATGTCGATGACGTCTGCGTAAGGAAGGCACAATGCCTCCCAGTCTTGGAATGCAGCAGCATACATCTCCTGGACAATGGTGAGACCATCCCCGCCCGCCTCGCACAAACCGATGATCTCTGCTAGCCAGGATGTACCGGCTGTTTTTACGTGCAATCCCGCATCTGTCTTTCGTAAAAGCCGAGCGATGATCGGATAGATGCTGAACTTGTCACTCCCGCTGTGAACGCTCAGTTTCAAGCTCCCAGGAAAGGCGTACTTGTCGACGGCGTATTTAAGAATGGCAATACAGTCCTCAAATTCACGAGCGAAGTCCACAACGCTACCTACATAATCGACTCCCTTATTGAAGCGTCCTGTAAACTTCGGCGCAATGGTTTGTAATGGAATGTCTTGATCGCTAAGCGCGGCAAGGATTACTAACAACTCAGCTGGCGTTTGTGGTGAGGGTGTTTCGTCGATAGAGACTTCAATGATCGACTCACGTCCCTTACGGTGTAGTGCGATGTGACGGTAAACGTGGCCTGCCTCTTGTGTCGCAGACAAATAGTGCCGAGCTATCGTTTGCAAAGAATCCCAAGAGATATGAATAGGTTCGGAAATGCCGGGGATGCTTATCGGGTCCGCGAGCTCTGGATGTCGACTGAGAAACGCTGCCAGTTCCGCATCGCTTGGGGGCTTTCCGATATAGTTTGCAACGTCGATCGTGAAGAAATCAGAGGAATCGATGAAGCGATCTACCGTGTCAATGCGAATATGGTCGGCATCGACGTGCCAAGGATGCTTCCAACCGGTGTCCGTGACAGCTCGTTCTGCGGCCGCTAACACTGACGCGGGCTCAGACCCGATAAAGGTGTGCTCGCGATTGGATTTATTCCAAACGGGAACCGCTACGACTCCGTTTGTCTCCAACATCTGAAATGCACGCAACTGTGCAGCCGCTTGATGTCCAAAACGATCACCTACGCCAAACGAATATTTTTCCAACACAAAGTCACCATGGGAATTGAGAGGAAGTTATCTACTACAAGACTGAAACACAGAGCCACGGAGGGCACAGAGAGGTTCGCGGTGGACATCGGGAAACACCAATTCGAAAGCGACAACTCGAATTCAATCATACCGTAATTGAGTATGACATGAAGTAGGTGGGGATTCGTCCAGGAGTAGACGCACAACAAGTTTAGGGATTGCCGTTTGCAAACAACTTGCGAAATGACCACATCAGCCCCGAGTAAATGGCTGCCGCAATGGCGAAGCTGATGAACCACGCATAGTGATAGAGCTGCATCCAAAACGGATCGATAGTCATCGTCGGCATTATCGTTCCAAGAAAGCCTGGTATGCACGGAAGAATACCAAGCACCAATGCCAACATCGCTCGCCAATTCCAGCCCGTCCCATACCAATATTGCCCGCTCGGTTGATAGAGTTCGGCCAAGTTTAAGTTTGTCCGTCGAATCAGATAATAGTCCGCGATCAAGATTCCGCCGATCGCTCCAAGCAAAGCGGAATAGGCGATCAACCACGTGTAAATATAACCACTGGGATCGGCGACAAGCCTCCAGGGTTGGATCAAGATCCCGATGAATCCGGTGATCAGTCCACCTGTCCGGAAGGAAATCTTCGAGGGCCACAAATGAGCGAAATCGTTTGCTGGGCTGACTACATTGGCTGCGATGTTGGTTGCGAGTGTCGCGATGCAAAGCGAAAGCATAGCAAACACAAGTATGTATGGATTCTGAAAGCGGCTGAGCACTTCTACCGGATCCCAGATCGTTTTCCCAAAGATAACGACCGTTGCGCTAGTAATAGCAACTCCGATAAATGAAAAGAAAGCCATCGTTGTCGGTAGCCCAAGAGCTTGTCCGAGTGCCTGCGCACGCTGCGACGTTGCGTATCGGCTAAAGTCGGGAATGTTCAACGATAACGTAGCCCAAAAACCCACGTTAGCAGTCAACGCCGGAAAGAACACGCTCCAGAATTTTCCTGCTTGTGGTCCCCCCTCAATAAACTCCGATGGCTTTGCGAGCATCGGCCCGAATCCATCTGCTGCGAAATATGCCCATCCCAAAAACAAGATCCCCAACAGTATAAGTAACGGTGCCTTGATGTTCAGAAGCAGACGAATGGAATCAACGCCACGAAAAATCACTATCATGTTGAGTAGCCAAAAAAACAGAAAGCATCCTAATTGTGAGCCACTGATCCCAAGTCCCGTTATGGCGGCGGAGTTGATCACCGACGGAATCATGATTGCCAGAATAGAAAAAATTGCAGCTCCACCAATCCACGTTTGAATCCCAAACCAACCACAAGCGACCAACGCTCGAAGGACCGCAGGAACGTTTGCTCCAACGATTCCAAACGAGCTTCTGCAGTAGATGGGAAATGAGATTCCGTACTTGGTTCCAGCGTGAGCATTCAGGATCATCGGAATCAAAACGATGATGTTGCCAAGCAGAATCGTCAGGACCGCTTGGGACCAATTCATTCCTTGGTCGATCATGCTTGACGCAAGCGTGTAGGTCGGGATACAGGCCGACATAGAAATCCAAAGAACCGCCATGTCTTTGGTGCCCCAACGCCTCTCGGCCAATGGAACCGGAGCCATATCAGGACTTGAATACGGCGAACTAGCTATACTTTCCGGCAAAATCTCGACAATTCCCATTTGTTCAGCAACAGCAGCCATACCAACCCATTCCGTTCTTACTCAGCTTACGCAAATTTACAGTTGATGATTGAAGTACCTGGATGGAGAGGGAGAACGACCGATTATAATCAAGTCCTAAGCGATCGGGGATGCTTCTAGAGGTGGCATATAGCCGATATCTTCTACTGACCACAATTAGTGTTTTTCCCAAACAAAATTTGGAATAGCTGAATTCGTAAGAATTCAGGCATCGGTTTCAGATCCGCTTCGCCATTTTTACAGTTCGAATAAAATTTATGACAACCACGCCATCTCTGCCCACATCGATGCCTTCAAAAAAACTCGGATTCCTTGGCGGTGGACAGATGGCGACGGCACTCGCAAAAGGAGCCCTCGCCAGCGAGCTAACCAACGCAAGCGGCCTCATGTTTTGTGAGCCTTCTGCGGCTCAACAGTGGAAACTCGCCGAAGCTTTTCCAGGTTGCACCATCGTCTCATCGGGCAACGAGCTGTTTCCCGTTTGTGACCGGATAATCCTCTCGGTAAAGCCACAGATCTTACGAGAGATTGCTGGTTCACTTAAGACGCTAGTCCATGGTGACCACTGCTTGATATCGATCGCTGCTGGGATCTCCCTATCACAACTTTCAGAGTGGTTCGGAACGCATGCGATCATCCGCGTCATGCCCAATACGCCTGCACAAGTTCTTGCAGGAGCGAGTGGAATGACATGTGGTCGCGACGTAAACGATACCGATCGGCAATGGTCCGAACAGTTTCTCAAAAGCGTCGGCTCAGTTGTTCATGTTAGTGATTCATTACTTCACGCCGTGACAGGTCTTTCGGGTTCTGGTCCGGCGTATGTGCTTTTGATCATCGAGGCTATGGCAGATGGAGGCGTAGCGGCAGGGCTATCGAGAGAGGTTGCAACTCAACTAGCCGTGCAAACTGTCTTAGGCACCGCCAAGATGGTTCAAGAAACAGGACAACATCCCGCGGTCCTCAAAGACCAAGTCACCAGCCCAGCAGGCACGACCATCGCAGCCCTCGCGGTCCTTGAGCAACGCGGTATCCGATCAGCCATCATCGATGCCATTCTAGCAGCCACTGCACGAAGCAAAGCTCTTGGATAAAAAGTCCGAATTATTCACAAGAACATTGCTGTTTAGCCGCTCTAACCAATGATCTCGCGCTTCTTGTTGACATAATCCCATACGACGAAGCGATCGAGATCATTGCCTGCCGTGAAAAAGACTCGGCCTTTTGTGGTTTCTGCTAGTCGATGAGCGAAACGGATGTCTTCTTCCGACTGCGACCAACTTGGCACGAGAAACATATTGATGACGATCCCTTCCTTTGCAGCCATTCTTCCTTCTCGCATCGTTGCCTGCTCGGTTCGCGGATCTGGGGGATAGAGCATATAAAGCATTTCGTCTTCGAAGTGCGCAGTGGGTAACCCGTCAGTTATCAACACAATCTGCTTGTTCGGTGTGTCGCAAGTCGCAAGATTTTGACGTGCAAGTCTTAGAGCGTGCTGAATATTTGTGAAGTGTGGGTGAATTTGATGTTCGGATACTTCGTCACTACTCATGTCACATTTCAAGCGTACCCAAGGGTCGTGGATCGTGACAGGCTTAGGCATTAAATCGATAATCTCGCCTGCTGTACGAAGCTTGGCAAACGTGAACATCTCGATGAAGCGAAGGAAGTCACCAGGATATTCAGAAGTAATTAAACCTTGCAGCGCGAGCGCCATTCGCTTGACATTCATGTACTGCCCGTCGTATCGCATCGAACCACTCATGTCCATGATGACGCAAGTGGCACACTTGGGGCTATTCCGTGTACGAAAGATTTCCAAGTCATCGCTTCGTAGTCGAACTTCCTTGTCGTCTGGTCGTTTGATCATTGCGTTGATAACAGACTGGGTGACATCCAAATTTGCCAAGGAATCTCCAAACTCGTAGGCCTTCGTGGTTGGTAGCTCGACACTTCCTTCGCCTACGATCCGTCCCGAGTGCCTCCCGCTTCGACCTGCCTGGAGGCCACTAAAGATTCTCTCGAGTAGTCTCGCTTGGAATGTTTTGAATGCTTTTGGGGTCAGCCGGTATCCCCCTTTTTCTGTCTTATCTAACCCTTGGCGTTCGGCCGCTTCACGAACCAAGTTTTCGACTTGTCGACGAATTTCTTCGAGCTGCTCCATGTCTTGAGGTGCTGCGAACTCGGCAAGTGCTTCCATATCGATCAAGCCAATTTGAGCAGTCTTTGCCGCTTCTTCCAGTTGCTTCAAAAGTTCATCGATCTTCTCGAGTTCCTTTTTGATCTCGATCGCCTCGGGAATCGACATGCGTTCATGACCGTAGAACGCGTACTTACTTGCAAGCTCATCGATCTGGTACTTGTCACCAAGCGACTCCATCACCTTCATTAGCTGGCCCGCAAATGGCCCGTTGTCATCTTCGGCTCGATACCACAATCGTTCGAGAAGATAGATTTGTTGGTGCTTCACTGCGACATTAAAATCTGCTTTCAGTTTGGCTGGTGGGTTCGCTTGTTTTGTACTTTGTTCGAATCGGTTGTTGGCTTTCTTTTGCACCGAATCCGTTTCATGTTTTTCAAGAATCTTACGCTTTCGCTCTTCCAGCATGGCTCGAAGCATATCAATACTTGGCCCCAATCCAGCAATCTGGCTTGGGTCCAAGCGAACGGCTCGGGCAAGTTCTTCTTCGGTCAGTTCGCGTTGGCTGCCATAGGCCATCGCATAATCGAAGGCGCCGCTGAGCAGATCTGGCGGCGGGGCTGTTGGGCTGGGGAAGTCAACTGGATTGAACTTCTGATAGGTATGGACAACGCCGCCGAGTGTCCGCTTCGACGCTGCGAGTGCGGCCTTTGGAGCGCGTTTGTTGGCAGCCGCGTCGGTGAATTCACTTGGGTGTGAGTCGTCGTTTGGAATCTCTCGGTTGCTCATAGTCCTCTACCATCCGCTTGGAACATTCATGCACATTTCTGGCAACGCATTGTACGCGAGGCGGCAACTCAGAACGCGACAATTCGTTACAATTCGGTTGTTGGGATCTCGAGAGATTGCCACTTGTTCAAATTCGTTCCTTTTCGACTGGGGACAGCTACCTATGCTTTACCACCTGTTACTCGCTTCTACATTTTGTTTTATGGCTAACGATAATCCGCTTTTGGTTACAAGTCCTCTCCCATTAGGAGCTCCTGATTTTTCGAAAATCCGACATGAGCACTTCATGCCCGCTTTTGAAGCCGGCATGAAGCAACAAATCGACGAATCCGAGGCAATCGCAAATCTTACTTCGGAGCCAACGTTTGATAATACACTCGTCGCGATGGAAAAGTCCGGCGAGATTCTAGAGCGGACTGGAGCGATATTTTTTAATTTGGCTTCTGCAAACTCAGATGATCAAATCCAGGAACTTGAAGAGAAAATTGCTCCTATGCTCGCGACGCATTCGGACAATATTTTACTGAATCCGAAACTCTTTCAACGCGTCGAGACATTGTGGAAAAAGAAAGATTCTCTAGGGCTGAACGAAGAGCAGGGGCGTTTGCTTAAGGAACACTACGAGTCGTTCTTACGAGCGGGTGCAAGACTCTCAAGTGCGGACCAAACGAAGATTCGTGCGATCAATGAAGAGCTCTCCTCGCTCACCACGCAATTCCAAAATAATCTATTGGCGATTACCAAGGAGCGGGCCGTTTTGGTTGCTTCTCGTGATGACCTGGCCGGACTATCCGAAGCCGAAGTCAAAGCTGCAGCAGAAGCAGCGACAGCGAAAGGGGCGGCTGGAAAGTTCCTCCTTCCAATCACGAACACGACTCGTCAACCTGTGCTGTCGTCGCTCAAGGATCGTGCTCTTCGGCAACGCGTTTGGGAAGCTTCTGCTTATCGCGGGCTTGGGCAATCGGTTAACGGTACGGCTGGGATTGATAATCGTCCATTGGTGTTGAAGCTCGCACAACTGCGAGCACAACGTGCACAACTGCTTGGTTACAAAAGCCATGCGGCCTTTACACTTGAAAATCAAATGGCCGCGAACCCCGAAGCCGCTCTAAAAATGCTCCAAAATTTAGCTCCACAGGTTGTCGATAAAGCGATGATTGAAGCAAAAGATATCGAAGCCGCCATGAAGAAAGATGGCATCAACGACGAGGTGATGCCTTGGGATTGGGAGTACTACGCTGAACGTGTTCGAGAAGAAAAGTACGACATCGACGAGAACTTAGTGAAGCCCTACTTTGAGATTGACAGCGTCTTGAAAAACGGCGTTTTCTTCACCATGAATCAGCTATACGGAGTTAGCTTCAAGGAGCGAACGGATCTTCCGGTTTACCATCCAACGGTACGAGTCTTCGACGTCTTGGATGGTGACGGAAAAGTTCTTGGTTTGTTTTATGCAGACTACTATCAACGCGATTCGAAGCGTGGGGGTGCATGGATGGACGCTTATTTATCGCAATCGCGTCTGCTAAATCAAAAGCCCGTTATCCTGAACGTGATGAACATTCCTCGTCCTGCAGATGGCGAACCGACACTCCTGACGCTCGACCATGTAATGACCATGTTTCACGAGCTTGGGCACGGCGTTCACGGATTGTTTTCGGATGTAGAGTATCCAACGCTCTCGGGGACAAACACACCGCGTGACTTTGTCGAATTTCCATCGACGTTTCATGAGGACTGGGCGATCGATCCAATCGTTTTGAAGAATTATGCGAAGCATTACAAAACTGGCGAACCGATTCCTTTGCCCTTACTTGAAAAGAGCATCGCAGCAAACAAATTCAACAAAGGTTTTGATACGCTCGAGTATCTTTCGGCTGCGCTGCTGGATTTGCAGTGGCACTCGCTACGCCCCGACGAAATCCCAAGCGATGTTGAGCAATTCGAAGCCTCCGCTCTTCATGACATGGGCGTTGACTACGGTCCAGTACCACCGAGATATAAGACCGCTTACTTCGCACACGTTTGGTCCGGAGGATATTCGGCTGGCTATTACGCATATCTATGGAGCGAAGTGCTCGCAGCAGACGCTTTTGCGAAGATGCGAGACAAAGGAGGTTTGACACGCGAGAATGGTGATCGCTATCGCAAAACAATACTCTCTAAAGGTGGAACGCGAGAAATGATGCTTCAGTACAAAGACTTTAGCGGAGCCGAACCAACGGTAGACGCCCTGCTAGTCCGTCGCGGCTTGAAAGACTAAAAGCAAACTAACGAAATCTGAGCCGATGGCGTTAGCCACGCTTCTGCACTGGTCGGTTAAGATCGGCTAACGCATCAGGATCGAGAGGCAAGTAGTTCAATGAAAAGTTCAGGCTTTCGAATAAGTGAACTATTTGCGGTTAGCAGGAAGCATCGAAAAGAACTTGAGATAAACAAGTTTGTAGCGATTTCGTAGCGACTACTGTGCTTCGATTTCTCGAATTTGATCTCGAAGCTTGCCTGCGGTCTCGTAATCTTCTTTTTCGATCGCTGCCTTCATCTCCTTTCGAAGTTGTACAACTTCGTGCTGTCGATTGCCTGCTCCTTCAGCCTGCGACGCGCGTTTGCCTATGTGCTCTGTAGCACCGTGAATGTTAATCAGCAGAGGCTCCAAATCCTCTTGGAAGTGGACATAATCGTAACCGCAGCCCAAACGCCCACCTTGTCGGAACTCAGCAAAGGTGATCCCGCAAGCTGGGCAGGTTTTTTGATCCACTTCGGATAGCTTTTGTGCGGCCTGCTCGATTTTGAGTTGCTTTGCCAACATGCCTGCGAGAGCCGAAACGGGCCCAGCGGTAGAGCCTTGAGCCAAGTAAACCCTCGCATGATCCTCGCAAAGGTGAACGCTCGCGGGCTCGCTTGGATCGATTAACTCAGTGATGTGAAACGTTGCAGGTTTATCACAGTGTTGGCACTTCATTTTACATTCTCACAGTGAAGGTGATTATTCGTGCACTATTTTTGCGAACAGTCCATATTGCAATCCGTTGATTTTGGCCTTGGCTTGAGTGAGCGTAACCCGAGCAATGTACAATATCGTATCCCAATGATTTGGCAATTGTGATTCGCCACGATTCTCGGTTCTTATCAACCCGCTCAGGACATCTTTTTTTCGTTATACTATGACTAGAGGATTTCGTTTTGCATCTCAATCTACTGTGACAAACTTGTTTACCAACGCCGAACCAAGCTAGAAAATTCGCTGAAGCCGCATGAAGACATTTCCGATCCTGGAGGATTTCCGACAACTTGCCGACAATCACAACTTTGTGCCGGTTTATCGTCGGCTTTTGTCCGATGGCTTGACGCCGGTTACAGCCTTCAAGCTTTTAGATGATGGAATCTCGCCAGGTTGCCTTTTCGAAAGCGTCATTGGAGGCGAGAGAGTGGGCCGCTACAGCTTTGTAGCGACGCGTCCACAAGCTCGGTTTGCTGCTTGGGGGGAGCGAACACTTTTGCAGGAAGGGGACGCACGCGCTGAAACCCACTCGGAGGATCCTCTCAAACTGCTTCAGGAGCGAATTCAGAATCATTCAGTCGCACCGGTCGATGGCCTTCCGCCATTCCTTGGAGGTGCGATCGGTTACATGGCCTACGATGTAATTCGATACGTTGAAAAGCTACCAGACGCTCCCGCCGACGATCGCGGGTTACCCGATATCGACCTCGGTTTCTATCATCACTTGGTCGTGTTCGACAACATTACGAAAACATATCTGGTTATTTCGCTCGTCGAAGTATCAAAGTTTGCATCGGTTGAGGTCGCCTATGCAAGTGCTCAGAAAGAGATCCAAAAGACTGTTGACGCACTTTCTCGCGAGCTCCCTGCAAGTCGTCCAGCGGATATTGTCCTGGGCGGACCAACAACGATCAAAGCGAAATCAAATTTCACTCGAGATCAATTCGAAGACGCAGTTCGAACCTGCAACGAGTACATCCGAGCCGGCGATATTTTTCAAGTCGTTATCAGTCAACGCTTCGAGGTCGAGTGCGATGTCGAACCCTTCGAAGTCTATCGGTCACTCCGAGTAATCAATCCAAGCCCGTTTATGTTCTTCGTGCGAACTCCTCAAGCCATCTTGGTTGGTAGCTCGCCTGAAGTGATGTGTCGTGTGATGGACTCGCAAGTAACCGTTCGACCACTAGCGGGAACCCGCCCACGGGGAAAGACGGCTGAGGAAGACTGCCGGCTTGCCGAGGAGCTCCTCAATGATCCCAAGGAGCGAGCCGAGCATGTGATGCTCGTGGATCTGGGACGGAATGATGTTGGTCGCGTTGCAAAGTTTGGGTCTGTGGTTCTTTCGAACGTGATGGCTGTTGAACAGTATTCGCACGTGATGCATATTTCTTCCAATGTAGAAGGAACGCTTCGAGACGATCTCACCGCGATGGATGCTTTTAAAGCAGCGTTACCTGCCGGGACAGTCAGTGGTGCTCCTAAAGTTCGAGCGATGGAAATCATCGATGCGATCGAACCAACACGTCGCGGTCCTTACGGCGGTGCAGTAGGTTACTTCGATTATCGCGGCAACATGGATACGTGCATTGCCCTTCGAACTATGGTGATCTGTGGCGGAAAAATTTATCTTCAGGCGGGGGCGGGTCTGGTTGCAGAAAGTGATCCCGCATCTGAGTATCAAGAAACAGTCAATAAAGCGGGAGCGTTACTCAAGGCGGTTGAAGTCACTCGAGCACGCTTTGGAAAGCTTTAGAGAAAACGATAAGGCGAAACTAATCATGGCAGCGCGTAGCCCCATCACAACGCATGTACTGGACACTCGAACGGGACTTCCTGCGGTTGCGATGGCCATTGATTTAGAGGCATTGGTACATGACCAGTGGCGATCACTAGGGCGTGGCATAACAGACGCTAATGGTCGAATCACGGATATCCTACCATCCGATTTTTCGCTCAGCTCCGGCCGATACCGAATCACTTTCGAAACAGGCCCATACTTTCAATTGCAAGCAGTGACTCACTTCTATCCACGAGTCGTCATCGAATTTGAAGTGCATGCCGCCTCCGAGCATTATCATATCCCCCTTCTTATAAGCCCATTCGGCTATTCAACCTATCGCGGATCGTAAATCGCATATCGGTCGGTCGTATCGCTTCAGCGTGTAATTCCTGTAGAGACCAATCTTTGGTTGCAATTCTATTTGAAAGCGTCTAACGATTGCGTTATGAGCAATATTCGAAAACCTAACGTAGTCGGTCTTGGCGAAGTCCTTTGGGACGTTTTTCCTAGTGGAGCGCATTTCGGTGGGGCTCCAGCAAATTTCGCGTGCCACGCGGCATCCCTCGGAGCAGCCGGATACATTGTCAGCGCGGTCGGTATAGATTCTCTTGGTACGCAAGTATTCGAAGAGTTTCGGCTTCGTGAAGTTCACACAGAGTATCTTCAGAAGAACCAGTTCCATGCAACCGGAACAGTTGATGTCATATTGGATCCACTAGGCCAAGCATCGTATCACTTCGCAAAAGATTCAGCCTGGGATAACTTGCATTGGACTGATTCATTAGCGGTGTTGGCTCAACGTTGTGATGCGGTTTGCTTCGGATCACTCGCACAGCGAAGCGAGTTAGCAAGAACGACCATTTACCGATTCCTAGCGACCACGAAGCATGATTGCCTTCGTGTATTCGATGTGAACCTACGACAAGACTTTTATAACCTTGAAGTGCTAGATGAATCGCTTAAAGTCGCAACGCTGCTTAAACTCAACGACGATGAGTTACCAATTGTCGCGAAGTTACTTGGAGCTTCAGAAAGTTCATACCAAAAGGTTTTGCCTTGGCTAAGCGAAAAGTACAACTTGCAATGTATCGCTTTAACGCGAGGTGCCTCCGGGTCAGTGATTTTCGCGAATGGTACTTTTGATGAACAAGTAGGTCGCGACGTGAAAGTTGTTGACACGGTTGGGGCAGGAGACGCTTTCACAGCTGCACTTGTCGTTGGCATTACAAATCATAAGCCGATCACAGAGGCTCACCAACTCGCTTCAGAATTAGCCGCGTTCGTATGCACTCAACAAGGTGCCACTCCATATGTAGCGCACAAGCCTATCCTACGTTTTGAAAGTTTGTAATGACTACTCTGCATGTTGTTGATGCGTTTACCGATCGTCCTTTTTCGGGTAATCCTGCGGCTGTTTGTTTACTCGATGGTCCTTCCGACGAAACTTGGATGAAGCTTGTCGCGTTAGAAATGAATCTATCTGAAACAGCATTTTTGCATCCGGTCGATGGCGGATACTCACTTCGTTGGTTGACGCCTTCGATGGAAGTCAAGCTATGCGGACACGCGACACTTGCAAGTGCTTTTGTACTTTGGGAAACAGGCGTGTTGAAATGCGATGAACACGCACGCTTTAATACTCTGAGTGGTTGGTTGACCTGCAAAAAGAATGGTTCTTGGATTGAGATGGATTTTCCGGCAGTTGAATGCGAACCAGTCGATGCCCCGCAAGCCATCGAGGATGCTCTAGGGTGCGAAATAGTATCGTGCAGTCTCAATGAAATGGACTATCTGGTTGAGGTTGCTAATGAGAAAACATTGAGATTGCTAAAGCCAGATTTTACGACTCTCGCAAGATTGCCTATACGCGGCGTTATCGCAACCTGCAGAAGTGAGTCAAAAGAGTTTGACTTTGTGTCGCGTTTTTTCGCACCTGCTGCCGGTATCGATGAGGATCCCGTAACCGGATCCGCACACTGTGCACTTGGGCCCTATTGGATGGCAAAGCTCAGCAAGTCAGAATTGGCAGCCTATCAGGCCAGTAAACGTGGCGGCATAGTCAAGCTTAGTGTGCAGGGTGAACGGGTGCTATTGCAAGGCCAAGCCGTTATGATGAGCAAGATTGAATTCCTACATAAAGCCCAGGATATGAATTACTAATGCGCGCGCGATTTGACTTCGCAATCATCTTTCTAGTTGCTCACTTGACCAGAGTGTCGCCAGCAGCCTTGATAGAAATAGACGTATGCATTTACGGTGGCACTAGTGCAGGAGTGATTGCGGCAATTCCAGTGGCTAATTCAGGCAAGCAAGTTGTGCTTGTTGAAGCCGGGCAGCATTTAGGTGGGATGAGTGTCGAGGGGCTGGGGGGGACTGACATCGACAGCCACGCGGAGTTTCAAAACAGTCCGGCTGTGGGTGGTTTGGCCTTAGAGTTCTATCGACGAGTAAGTGCTCGCTATGGCAAGCAGAGGGCTTTCGATAACATGGTTCGCAACCGGGCAAAGCAAAGCGGACTGTGGCGATTCGAATCGCATGTAGCCGAAGCTGTATTCGAAGCATGGATTAAAGAAGCGGGTGTAAAAGTGCTCCGCGGACATCGTCTGAAAGAGATAAATGGGGTCGGCAAAAAGGACTCGAGAATCGAATCGCTCCATTTTGAAAAAGGTGCGCAAGTTAGTGCGAAGGTGTTTATAGACGCAACGTATGAAGGCGATCTGTTGGCATTTGCTGGCATCAGCTTTGTCGTTGGACGTGAGGGTAATGAGAAGTACGGCGAAAGCAAGAATAGCATTCGCACCGATACGAAACACGGCCAATTCTATCGCAGTTTTGATCCGTATCGTATACCCGGAAAACCAGAAAGCGGCTTGATATTCGGAGTACAAGACGGGCAACTTGGTGTACATGGCCAAGCTGACGATTGTATTCAGGGGTATTGCTTTCGATTGTGCCTGACAAAGAGACCATCAAATCGAGTTCCCCTCGAGAAGCCCGCAAACTTTGATTCTTCGCGTTACGAACTACATCGTCGCTATGTGAATGCAGGTGGAATTATCTCGCCTCCCGGAGCGGGTTTGCCTGGTGGTAAAACGGCCCCAGGTTCATGGCATCATTTGGCAGGAAATTTTACTGGCTGGAATCATCGCTATCCAATGGCAAGCTACACGGAACGAAAGTCTATGTTGCGGGAGTGTCGTGATTATATTCACGGATTTTATTGGTTCATGGCGCACGATGAATCTGTTTCCGAAAAGCAATGTGAGCAATGGGCGGCTTGGGGACTTTGCAAGGACGAGTTCGCCGATAACGAAGGTTGGCCGAGAACTTTCTATGTTCGTAACGGTCGCCGCATGGTAAGCGATTTCGTTCTTACCGAAGCGCACGTGCGCAAAGCCAGCCCCGAACCTATCGATGACAG
Source organism: Planctomycetota bacterium (assembly GCA_026692865.1). Taxonomy (GTDB): domain Bacteria; phylum Planctomycetota; class Planctomycetia; order Pirellulales; family Pirellulaceae; genus JAIYDQ01. The sequence goes on along the minus strand of JAPLNI010000058.1, from coordinate 297,381 downwards.
TGTCGGCCTTGTCTGGTGGCCTCCTGACCTGCACCATGCGCAACGCATTGCGAAAGATGGTCGTGTATGGAATGAAGGCGCGGTATTCGATGAATCAAAAAATGCTGACTGGATTCCTTGCGGGATTCCCTATCGTTGCCTGATACCGAAATATTCGGAATATACAAACCTTCTCACACCGACATGCCCTTCCTCCAGCGATGTCGGCTATGGTGCTTATCGTATCGAATTTACTTTTATGGTTGCAGCACACTCAGCGGCTACTGCAGCGGTCATGGCAATTGCCGAAGGAAATCGAGTTCAGGATATGCACTATCCGAAATTGCGCGACGCACTTCTTGATCCTGGACAGATTTTAACTCCCCCAGATACCTTCCATCACTAATTTGCTTCCATCATGAATCGCTTTCTCACTGTTGTGATGGTTTTTACCATACTTACCAGTTCATCACAGGCTGACGATACGAGCAAGCTCGCTGCTTTGTTTGCGTCGGCTGATACGCATGACGCGGTGACGATTCCACCAGGCGATTATGAGATCGACGGAAGCAAGCCAATCCAACTTGCGTCCAGCACGACGGTTTGGGCTTATGGTGCTAGATTTCATTTACCGAAGTCGCTCGGCGATAGGGCGCGTGTAGTTTTGTTCCTGGGTGAGAATGTAAGCGACTTCCATTGGTTTGGCGGGCATTTCGCTGGGCACGTTTTTGATAATACAAAGGCAGACAACTCCTGGGAGCCAAATGTCAATTCACGACCGATCCTTATCACGACAACTAAAGGTGGTGTAACGGAGAACCTAACCTTTCGTGATGTGACGTCAAATGGAGTCGCGGGCGCGGTGATTACCGTGCTCGGCGCGGAGAAGAAGGGAAGCGAACGCGATGTAGAAACCTATGCTCGCAACGTAACTGTCGAGAACTGTACGCTTGAGCGAAGCGGAAAATTTATGTGGGATTATGGCTACCTGTGGCAGATCACCGTTTGGCCGGAAGAGTACAACGACGATGAGCGAAAAATGGCTGCAAAATACTTCCGAAATGATCTGATTCGCGAATCGATTCGGATGTTAGCCAATGATGATCGAGTCTACTTTGATAATTCCAAGTTGCTTCCTGTCTCAACCAAACGCGAAGGTGCAGATGCCGACCGCGGACACGATTCGATTTGTTTCTACAACGACCAGCTTCCGAGAAACATCAAGCGTGGTAAACAATACTTCGTCGTGGAAAGTAAACCAAGCTACATTCGAATTGCCGAACAACCTTTAGGGGCGCCGATTCGATTCGAAAGTGATGGTGGAAAAAGTGTTAACCTTATCTTTAACTTGTTTCAGGCTCATCTTGCTCTCTATGCACCGGCGGGAAGTGGTCCTGGTAAAGGGGCATTAGATTTGGTCGGCTGCGAAAATGTGATTGTTCGGGGATGCAGATTGAGTGCTCTGGGCGACACGATGCATATTCAAAAATGCAAGACAATTACTTTTGCGAATAACCAAATCACTGGTTCACGCATGGGGGCATTCTTTCTGGCCGAGTTCTGTAAAAATGCAACGATCACAGGAAACACGGTCGATGGCACCAATGGATCGCGAGTCATCAGCGTTGAAAAATCATGCCAAGATGTCACGATGATCGGCAATACTTTTCGAGGAGGTGGGCGTGGCTCCTGGATAAATCAACCTCGCAACTTTGTGCTGGCGGATAACATCTTTGAGAACAATACAACGAAATGTGAAACAGATCCCAAACGAGGCAGAAGATCTTTTGTTACTGGTGATTACGAGCATTACGCCGAGCTTTACTTCACGACCTTCGAGTCGAATGGAAAGTACGGCAATATTGCAATTCGTGGAAACATCTTTACGAGTGGCTCCAAAGCAACTGAAGCGATTACATTCGCAAGCGGTGGCGATAACATAATTGTCAAGGACAACATTTTCCGAGGCCCTGTAACAACAATTGCTGAGCCGGTTGGCTGCATCAATGTTATAATTGAAGACAACATGGTGACGCGAGCTTCATCGGATTCTGGTCGGTTGAAATAGGCCTTCATACAAAAGTGCTCGCGTTCAGCAAACGGTCCGGACAATCAGCAGGAACCTTTCTGTATACAAGTTGGATTTAAGACTATTGCTACCTAAGCAGTCGTGGTTTGTTGATTACCACGATTCAATCAAATACTCGTTCTAGCAGACTCTTGGTAGATTCATATGACCATCTTCTTTCGTTTAAGCTTGTTTTGTCGACGAATCTCCGTTGTATATCTGCTCATGTTTTTTCATGATTTTGTTCCATCGCGTGCTGAGGACCTTCACCTACCAGACCCACTGAGGTTTGCTAACGGGATGCTGGTTAAAACTCCGATGGAATGGGAAACGCGTCGTGAAGAAGTTGTCAGACTCTATGAGACAAGTGTTTATGGGCCGCAAGTTAAAAGTGATGCAAAGGCGACCTTTGAGCTTCGCTCTGAAAAGCTTGACGCTCTTGACGGGCTAGCAGTTAGGCGGGAGATAAGAGTCTATTTGCAAGGCGATAAAGCTGGTCCTTGGATGGATCTGCTGGTCTATGTACCTAAAAAGAGTACGGGAAAAGTTCCTGCGTTTTTTGGTTTCAACTACATGGGAAATCAAAGCGTTACCAATGAGAATGATGTTTCAGTAACGACGGCTTGGATAAGGCACACGCCGAACGTTCCTGGGATTGTGGACAATCACGCGACAGAAGAAAACAGAGGTGCACAAGCTCGGCGATGGCCTCTAGAGTTGATCATTCGAAGGGGGTACGCGGTTGCGACTGCATGTTTCGGCGAGGTCGAGGCAGACGAACCATCAGGTTGGACTCGCAGTCCGCTACGTCATTCGCTAGGTCTGCGAACAACGGGCGTGAGAGAGAGCGAAGACGTTGGGGCTATTGGCATCTGGGCATTTGCGGCGGGACGAGCTCTGGATTGCCTGGCAACAATACCGGAAATCGATGCAACACGAGTCGCCCTCACGGGCCATTCACGTATGGGTAAAACGGCACTTTGGGCGGCTGCTCTTGATCGTCGATTTGCGCTGGTTATAAGCAATGATTCAGGTGAAGGTGGAGCTTCGTTGGCACGCCGGAAAATGGGCGAGCGAATCGCGGACTCTGTCAAATCGTCTGGGTATTGGTATTCGCCTCGGTACAGCGAGTACGTTAACCGAGAGGAAACATTGCCGGTGGACGCGCACTTCCTGATGGCACTCATCGCGCCGCGGCCGCTTTATGTAAGTAGCGCGACTGAAGATCTTGGGGCCGATCCGGAAGGTGAATTTCTTGCGACTTGGCACGTCGGTCGTGTTTATGCTTTGTACGGATTTCGCGGGCTCGATGTCCCGACAATGCCAACCCCGGACACATCCGTCGGGGATCGTGTTGGCTATCACGTTCGCAAGGGAATTCATGATATCCTCGAGGCAGACTGGAAACTTCACCTTGATTTCGCGGATCGGTTTCTTAAGTCGCAGTAACGAGTGTTCGATTGCTGCCTCACCGATAAATCGATCTTCTAAATCGGTTCGTAAAAGTCGGTAATCACCGGAAGCTCAATACTTTGGCATTGAGCCGCTGGCGATAGCCGCGCCGTTGGATGTGCCTGCGCAAGCGGGTGGTTGCACGGCTAATGCCTGAGGCTCAGTAGGGACAAGTCGATCGGCCGCTGGTCTGATAAAAGGAATTGGGGCAATCGCGTTACGACTTCACTGCTTGTCGCCACTCGTCTTGGCGGAGATGGTTGTTTCGGTAAAGTTCTATCAAACGCTCGAGCATGCTTATGTCGCAGCGAAACTGTTCGCCTCGCTCGGTGTCGGCCATACGGCGCGGAGGTTCCCACTGGCGGACGGCTGTGATACTCGGAACAATGTCGACACCGTCTCGCACGGCTGCATCTACCGATTCGAAGTGATGGTGCTTAGCAAGTACCGTGCGGTTTGCTTCAAGAACAAGAGTGAAGCCGTGATCGCCGTAAGCTTCAGAGAATGCTCCATCGATTGTGATCGCTTTGCCACTTCTTTTAATTGGCGATTCCCCCGCTTCGATTTTGACCGGTACGTGTCCATTTACGATTAAGCCAAGCTCTGGATCGACACCAAATTCCTGCAGGACTTTCTCGCAGAACCAAGACTCGTGAATGAGCGCAAAATACGAGTCCTTTGTTTCGTGATGGGGTTTCTTGTCTGCAATAAAATCGCGTTCAAGCGTTGCGATGCGATCCTTGCCGAAAAGCGGTGATCGCGGTCCGCTCCATAAATACCAGAGTAGATCAAGGTGCTGCGGTTGGCGTTGCTCCATTGCTCGAGCGACGATTCGCTCGATAGCATCGAACATAGCACGACCTGAGAGTGGCTCGCCTTCGATCATCATTGGAAGAAACTCTCCTTGCTCATTGCATGGAACGCAACCATGGAAGATCAAGTGATTATCGCGTCGCAAATACATGGCTCCATTGCCAACTAGGTAATGCATGTGCTCCGAAAGTTTTTGGCTATGAGTGAACGAGTACTTGAGTCGTTCAAGGCATTCGGACTCCGCAGGTGATAAAGCATACGGATCGTCGGGATCAATAGTCGGAAGCAGTTTGTCTCGCAAAGAATACGTAACGCCATCAACTTCGACTGTTCCACGAGCATGATCAATTCGATGAAGTAATCGCCTGTGGTCGAGTTGCCAATCTGGATTTCTTGCAATCATCTGTCCTTCTAATTTGAACTGCATGATCGCCGCTGCTTTTTGCATCCTTGCAACCAGCACATTCGGTCGCATGCCGCTTGACTTGGGCATGAAATGTTCCGCAGGATCGTCTGCGTAGGCGATGCGAACCAAATGTTCCAGGGGCATCAGCGGAATGCTGTAGCCTTCGTCTAGCTGGCCAAGACAGCGATAACGCAAAGATACTCGTAGGACGTGGCAGATCAAAGCCTCATGCCCAAGAGCGGCTCCCAGCCATGCGGCATCATGATTCCCCCAAATGAAAGACACGTTCGGTTGATCGCGCAAGTAGTCGACCACTCGATCACCTCGGGGACCGCGATCCCAGCAATCTCCACCGATAATCAGTTCGTAAATTGCAAGGTTACGAATTAAGCGGCCGGTGATGTGAATGAGATGAAGTGCGCGACCGCGAACAAGCATCTCATCGACAATGGTCTCGACAAACTCGCGACCGCGTTCATTGGTCGGCTCGTGAAGCATTTCCGCAAATAAGTCAGCATACTCGCGAGGGAATACTTTCATCGCACGTTTTAAACTATAGCGTGACGCGAGCACTCGTACCAATTCGAATTGATATCGCAGCGTCCGTCGTGCGAAATTCCTAAGTTCCTCACTGTCAGTCATCGTCTGTTCAAGACGCAGAGTCATCTCGGCGGGATAAAATATCAGCGTCAGAAACTCTTGAAACTGCCTCGGTTCCATCCGATGTTGAAAGAGTCTTTCGATTAGCGGCCGTAATGTTCCGGACGCATTATTGATGACATGCCGAAGCTTTTTATCCTCGCCATGAATGTCACTGATAATGTGCACGGTCCCTTTGGGTAGCGTTAGGACAGCCGAGAGCCTAGCGATTTCTGCCAAGGCTGAATCGATATTAGGAAACTGCCGCGCCAGAGCACGAAGCATGGTCAGTTCATATCGGCTGGGCGCGGTATTAAGTCCTTTTGGCTCTTTCGCCTGGGAACACTTGGGAGACAAATTCACGGTTATTGCACCTTAAAGATTTGTGAAGCGTTTCCGGAATATTGGGTTCATTGGAGAGTTTTACACAGAGAGTCTTGCCTTTGGGTAGCTAAACCCCCGAGAGCCCAAACGGCGGCTAGATCGCGCAGAACGCCCAGATTGAATACGTTAGATAGAAGCTGGTTCTAAAAAAGGGGCATCTTTAAGGAAGGATACGAAAAATGGCAAGTTAATTTCTCAACTTGCCATTCATTGATTTTTAGTTTTAAAAAACTTTTCCTATCGACGTCCGCCGTATCCGCCTCGATCGCCACGGTCTCCACCGCGACCACCTCCGCCTCCACCGCCACGATATCCGCCGCCGCCACCGCCGCCACCGCCGCCACGATCTTCACGTGGGCGAGCTTCGTTGACAGTCAGTCGACGACCTTCGACTTCTTTGTCATGCAATCCGTTGATCGCATCACGAGCACCGTTTTCATCTGTCATTTCGACGAATCCAAAACCCTTGCTGCGACCTGTGTCGCGGTCTTGAATCACTTGAGCGCTGCGTACCGCACCGAACTCTGCAAACATTTCTTCCAAGCTTTGGTTGGTAACACCATAAGACAGGTTACCGACATAAAGTTTCTTACCCAAAATCCCAAACTCCCAAAAAAACTAACACTAACGTTGCTGCTTGGCTCGCTAAAAAGGCAGGACTTGCGAGCAACTCTGGCGAAAGAGTCAGAAGAACAAACCGATTCCGACGGAATCTAACGCAGCTTGACCTAGCACTTCACCAACCAGCTCAGTGTAACAACTTCGCTAGCTTGGCAATATACCTTTTTTAAAAATCTTAAGAATCGGCTGTTTATTTGACAGCAAATGTCCAAAAATGCCACTGAAAGTTGAAAAGAGGGGAGATATGTGAGCTTGGGAACGCCTAAATGCGTATGAATTCGGCTGTTCTATGGCCGAGACAATGATAATAGGGCGTGAGGGTGCGATGTGATGCGAGAACGCTTTGTGTTTCTTACGCGACGGGTGGTTGTCTCACAAAAACATCGTTTCCGTAGCCGAGTTCAAACGACTGACCACTCGTTTGCGCTAGCGCATCTAAACGCCTAACTACGCGGCTAGCGTCAGCAGCTCTTTGATGTTCCTTAGGGGCCATCACGGTTCGAGACTGCGACTATGCAGAACGCAGTTGGAGCGTTTATCATTGGTCAAGTGTTGCTCGCAATTCGATATGCGGCTGTTTTCCTAGTGTCCTGCTGAAAGTCTCTCACACGATGTCAACTGACATGACCAACTCTCTTTCTTTGATTTACGATGCAATACCGCACCGTGCCCCAATGCTATTGGTGGATTGTGTGATTGAGCAAACCGAAAAGCGAATCGTTTGTCAGAAGACCTTTTCGCCTTCAGATTTTTTTGTTCAGGGGCACTTTCCGAATTATCCGCTCGTACCTGGTGTGATTTTGTGCGAGTGTTGTCTTCAGAGCGGAGCGATATTGCTGAGCCAATTCACTCCTAAAGAGGGGGCCGTCCCTGTCGCAACTCGATTGGATAACGTGAAGTTCAAAAAGATGGTTCGGCCCGGTGACACGATTCAAATGGAAATAACACTTAATGAAGTTGTCTCAACTGCCTATTTCATGACGGGCAAGGTAACTGTTGATGGCAAACTAGCGGCGAGGCTCGACTTCGCGTGCACCGTTGCGTCTCCGGAGTGAGCGCCTCAAAGGGGCGGGGAAAACAGAGAGCAAATTGATGTATAGCTGCTGAAAAGGAGACGCTTGCCGAAAACGCCGCAAGAAAATCGGCTAGCGTCTCAGGCTCATCATCTTCTGATGGTTTTTCGCTATGGAGTACCAGCTTCAATATGTTATTGCTTACTGCTTAGCTTTTGACTACTGTACCAATGATTGAGGGCGGCAGTCGGAAGAGAGTTCTCAACTCGCTTTTGATCGTTTTCATCCAGGGAAGAAAACTCGGTTTTCGCTTCGGCCATTTGCTCAGCCGAATCGCGATCGCTACCTTGCTTCTGAAGGACGAGCGACCTAGCAATGAGGGCTGAAACGCGAATGATTGGTTCAACTTGTGGAGTCCTTAAGATTTTTTGAGTCGCTTGCATCGCATCGTTAGGATTTCCCATCGCAATCGCCGACCATGCAATGTGAAGCCAAGACTTGACATTGTAATTTCTCTGAATCGGAGAGTCCTCTGGTGGAAAGTACTTCTCGACAGCTTGCCAATCTGCAGGCCTGTTAGACAGCATGGCATGAAAGAATTGCTCGCGAACATCAGCTTGTTTTTTTACTGCTGCGACCAATGTTTGCGGGGGCTCGATGACGGGTTTGCGATCGTAACGCGATGACAGATAAGCTGACAAAACTCCGACGGCAAGAACAATCGCCGCATAAGCCCACGGAAGTTTCGACCAACCGCTCCTGCCAGTAGGAGCTTCTGGCAAAGTCTTCAAAGCGAGCCCTTGTAATCGAGTGGTATGCTCCCCGATAACCGTAGGCATATCTACAACGATACCGCTCAATGGATAAGGATGTTCTAGCGAAACCGAAAGAGCAAGCGACTCAGAAACCTTTCGGATAGATCGTATTAAATCGGTAGCAGAAGCAAATCGATCGTCCGTATTTTTGGCGAGTAACGTATTAACAATCGCAATGATCTGCTGATCTAGATCTGGCCGGATCGTACTCAAATCGGGAGGAGCATTTTGCACATGCTGTATCGCAAGGGACAGAGGCGTGTCCCCCTGGAACGGCGGCTGTCCGGCAAACATTTCAAATGCCGTTACGCCAAGCGAATAGAGATCGCTTCGAGCATCTACCGGTTTACCTTGGATCTGTTCGGGGCTCATGTAAAGCGGTGTTCCCAGCGCGACCCCCACTTCGGTAAGGTTGCTGTTTTGCGATCGAGCGCGAGCGAGTCCAAAATCGGCAACTTTCACTTCACCGTCTGACGTGAGAAGGATGTTATCGGGTTTGATGTCGCGGTGAACTACACCAAGGGAAGAGGCTTTCGCAAGTGCTGAGGCGATTTGAAGGGTGATAGACAGTCCCTCGCAAGCCGCAAGCGTACCGTTGCGTTGTATCAAACTTCGTAGCGTAACCCCTGGGATGTATTCTTGGGCGATGAACTGAAGACTGCCGGAACTGCCGACGTCGTAAACTTGAACAATGTTTGGATGGATTAAGGAAGCCGCTGCACGAGCCTCTTGAAGAAATCGGGTCGCGTGATCGGGAGAGGCTGCGAGATCGGTTCGAAGGACTTTTAATGCGACATGCCGCTGAAGCGTTTCGTGAAAAGCCAAATACACCTCAGCCATACCGCCAACGCCAAGCCGATGTAATACTCGGTAACCGTTAATAGACTGATGAGTCAGATCCATTCCAACGTAGGGTTTGTTGGAGCCAGCCGAAGTCGTAGTAGAATTTGTAGCAATGGGGTTCGATTGGGGATTGGAAGTCGAACCAGATGAATTCCCAATCGGCAAGCTAATGGCTTTGGATGGAGACGACTGCGATGAACTCATGGAGTGTGCACTCTGACGCGACGGATACCACAGGTGAATTTGTTCGGCTAGGTCTGCTGAATTGAGCAGCTTCTTCACGGCGATTCTTATTGTACATACTCCGCTCGGTCAGTAGCAGTGCGATTATGAAGTATGTAGATCCCCACATAGGCCAGCCTCTCCGCAGGTTGATAAGAGCTTCTGCTTAGTATTTCCAAGTGCGTGAAGTAGTTCTCGGCCTAGCTCTCGGTTCGAACGCAAACCGAACGCAAACCGAGTACGCGCACGTGCACGAACCGAACCGAACCGAACCGAACCGAACCGAACCGAACCGAACCGAACCGAGCCGAGCCGAGCCGAGCCGAGCCGAGCACGAGTTCGTAAAGGCTGAGCTACCGAATCCCGAGCTGGAGGCGTACTCGATAGCGGGTTATGTGTAAGGGCAGCAAGTATGCGGAGGGAATTGGCTAAGTGGTTTCGGTAACCCTGTAGGAGTGTCGAGCACAATACAGTAAACTTTCTTCTGAGCTTGGTTCGCTTCCATCGCAAATCAAGTTTGTAGGTATTAGTCCATCCGTTTTGCAGGTAGATGTTCCATGTCTGACTCGAAAGTTCGCGGCTTTGTCCACTTGATTGAAGAAACAAAGACCTTTGGCCAAAAAGGCTTCCGAAAACGCCTGGTTGTGTTGGAGCAAAACCTGGGAAAGTTTACGAACTTTATTCCCCTAGATTTTTTGGGCGACTCGTGCGATCGCGCTGATGAGTTGAAACTCGGGGATGAGATCGAGGCGGTCTATCGACTCTCCGGGAGAAAATGGCAACGTGATCCCCAGAGTGAGACGAAGTACTTCTTGAGCGCAGAAGCGATGAGCTTCAAGGTGCTCAGCGGGGCAGGGGCGTCTAACGATTCAAATTCGTTTGAAGATCCGAATGATTCGTTTTCTGAAGCGGCTTTGGACGATTCCGCAGACCCTCCGTTCTAACACGGAAGTAAAAGCAAATCAGGTCGTCTTTCGTCTTGAATTGTTGCATGAGATAGTTCGAGCAACATGACCTTGTAAATCGAGAGCGGACTTTTGGGCTACTGAATAGCTTGGATTATGTCTCGGCCTCTTGGGCAATTGATTGATGCGATTTGTCTGACGCGTCCCATGTGGTCCCCTCGCGTGAGCCTTCGAGTTGAGTAAGCGATTCACTTCCAATCGCTTTACGTTCGTCTGCTAAGGCCAAAGTTCTTACGTGATAAGCGAACATTCCGTTGCTTTTCTATATTCCTTTTATGTTTTTTTCGAGAGCTTTTCGGGGTTTACCTTTCGTATCGCTTCTTAACTATTGCCGCATGCATTAAGACCGGGTATCAAAACCGGCGCGTTGATTATCTTGCTGTGCACGCTCTGTATGGGGATGCTTTTTGCTGGGTGGGCTCAAGTCGGAAAGGCAATCTTCCGGACAAGCCTAGTCGTAATGGCACTTTCGCTGGTGCTTTCGATTATCGAAATTCGCATGTCAGATCGTGCTCTTGAGGGACATCCGAAACATCTAGCGACCTTTCAACCTGAGAATCATGAAAATACTCTTTCATGAAGGTTGATTCTGAAGCGGAGGGCACGGGGATCGAACCCGCAACCCCTTACGGGGCACTTCATTTCCAATGAAGCCGCTAGCCATTCGCTTACCCTCCAATAGGATTGAACCGGAGTCCAAGTCCTTTGATCGGCAGATGATACAGGAATCCGCGAGATTGGCAAAGGTCGCATTCGGGAATCGTTTGGTAGCTTGGTTCAAGTACCGGAGGCAGGTTTTTCCCTCGGATTTGATGAACTCATCTCGAATTAGCCCGTCTCCATCACCTCCTTCTAGTTGGCCCGCCGCTCCCATCGGTTGTAAGATCGCCGACTGCTAATGCGATAGCAAGATGGCTTTTAGAACGCTCACTGCATCCCAGGAGTACCCGCGGAAAGTCGGGTCGAAAGTCATCAGCGTGACTTTTCCGTGACCGATAAACCCTTGAGCGATCACCGACTTCCCCGCCATTATCGCGTTATCCTCCTCGGGTAAATAACCGGCTAACCAACTTGCTTCTTGGAGTTTCGCGATCGGTCTCCAGATGGATGAGTCGGTCGAGTCGAGATCCATGGCACAGAAGGAACCCTGCTGGGTATAAGCAAAATTCTTTGCAATCTTTGATGCAGTCTTCAAGTTTTCGCGGACCAAATTCGCTCGAAAGAGAACCCCTGGCACATCACTTTTGGCAACTTGCAAATCTGGAAACTTACTGAACTTTGAATCCGGTGGGACTCGAGCATAATCATCCTCGACGACGGGGAGTTCAATTGGCTTAAGCACTCGCTGGACGTCAAAAACAGAACTGCCGATGGCGATTAAGTGGCCCCCTCCGAGCAACCATGATTGTAACGCGGAATCGTCCTTGAGCTTCAACGATGACTTATTTGAATCGGGAAGCACAAGAACATCGAACCTTCGTAAGGCAGCAGTGTCGAGCGCCAAGCGATCAACGCGTACAACGGGCCATTGAAAGACTTGATCGAAAACATACCACATAGAACCAGCCGAATTTGTGTTCGCTTCATCGTCCAGCACGACACCCACGCGAGGAAGTTGTAGTCGTTTAAGATCACTGCTTCCCAGATCGATACCTGTTTTTGAAAGTCCGCCTTGTAATGCAACCGCATTGAAACCGTGATCGCTACAAAGTTTATCAAACATCTCGATTGCCTTTTCCCATAGGTCTGCTTGGTCGACTTGGATCAACGGAGTTTTTGGGGTCGCGGATTTGATCACGTCGGCTTTTAGCAAGAATAAACTCCCAGCCGAAAATGAAAACGCAGCCTCGTTGGGCGTATTAAGTTCGATCGAAGAAGAACTGATACGCACTGGCAAAGAATTATTTGATAACGCTTGCATGAGCGACATACCGTCAATCGACATCCCCGAATCGACCGACGTGACGGAACACTCGGCCGCAATTTGTTTGAATGATCGCTTCTCTTTATTTTTGAGTTTAGAGTTGCTGGCGTGGCTTTCTTTGATCTTTGGACCTAAGGTGACATCCTTATCTATAGCGACCCAATCGAGTCCAAAAGCATCCGCGATACTCCATGCAGAAACGTCATAGAACTTTGAAAACGCGAAGTCTTTTTGCCTGTCGATCATGGCATTTAAAAAACGCGACTCGGATTGTCTAACGGGAATAACCCAGGTTGATTCAGTGGTCCAAGAGATCCCTTCAATCGTCTCGGAGTTCGACAACTGAAACATTTCAATCTGATGGATCGCAAGCGTCTTAAACCACTCGTCAGCAATGCGCTTGTCCTCTGGAATACGAAATAGGATGGACTGCGGGGAAGGACGCGATGTTGAACTTGTTTTGAAATCACCGTTTCGATTCTCAAGATAGAATTGCCTTTGATACTCCATGAGGGATCGGTGCTCACGTTGCAAGGAAGATAGAGCAGCAATGCTGAGTCGCAATGGATTCGCAACGGTCTCGGCAAAGGTCCGTGTCCCTTCACCGTGGTTCTGAATCAACCCAGCGGAACTGCCTTGTTCGATTAGGATTCCAACGCCTCCATGTAAGTCGGGAAAGGTGGAGCCTTTGCCTGGATAGAAGTCATCGAATCGTTGATTGGTAAAATGGCGTTCGCCGACGTCGTCAAGTAATGTCGAGAAGTTCTGGGCGATTCGTCTGGTTGTATCGCGGACAAAAGGAGGAGTTGCCGGATGATCGCGCCCTTCGATTCCAGGTTGAAAGAATAGGCTTTGCGATGCCCCCATCTCATGCAGATCAAGGATAAGGTTCGGCAACCATTCGTAATAGACTTTTAATCGCGAGCGTGTCTCAGGTTGTGTAGCTGGAAGCCAATCGCGATTGAGGTCGAACCCAAAGTGATTGGTTCGGCTGCTAGGAGAGGTTTCGTTGTGCTCGCGATCGCTGGGATCGGACGAAACGATTGAGCCTTGGTTGTTCCTCAGCCATTGAACGAATCGATCATAACCATCCGGATTGAGGCATGGATCCACAAGCACAATCGACTGGTCCAGGATCCCTTCGATCCAATCCCCCTCGGATGCGGCAAGAAGATAAAGCAGAAGCATGGCTGCGTTCGAGGGCGAGGCTTCGTTTCCATGGACACTGTAGGCAAAGTAAGCGACGCTTGGAACCTGATTCTTAAACGCGTCGTCACCCGGCTTGCTTTCCAGCCATTGCCTACGAAGACGTGCCGCCGCAGCAAGAGATTCTTGAGCCTTTTGCTTGTCGCTCGAACCAACGGTTGCACCTGAGAACGGTTTTGCGACTACCACTGTCAGTAGCTTGCGGCCTTCGAAAGTTTTTCCGATCTCCAATAAGTGAAATCGCGGTGAAAGAGTCGAAAGCAACGTCACATAGGAGACCAACTCATCATGCCGAATATGCTTCGACCCTAGCTCATAGCCGAGGAATTCTTCGGGCGTGGGAATGGTCTTGTTGAATTGAATCAGCGAAGCGAGTGCATCAGGGGCGCTATCACTCTCGGAAGAGGCTTTGCTAGTCGATCCATCATCGATACGCGACTTCGTAGCAGATAGATCGATTGTTGTTGAGAACTCAACCACATGCCGCATTAGCTCCACCCATTCTTGATGTGGGCGAGCTTGAGCGGGAATGAGCAACACGAAGTTACACAGGAGGAATATCGCGAGCCTAAACATAGTCGTCGCTGTTCCTGTCTTCAAGTTTGGGGCTAGAACCCGAAAGGATTTGACCCTGCGTCGGTTTCAGCGGCCGGTGCTGGTGTCGCTGGTGCACCAAACGGATCGTCGGCGGCTGGAGCGGCTGGTGTTGCTGGAGCATCATCGCCAAAGGGATCAACAGCCGGGGCAGTCTTTTCTGTACCCGCGTCAGCATTAGCGGGCATGTCCTCAGGAGTTCCCTTCGACAGTTTGCCGTCGCCAGCAAATGGGTCTGTTGGGTTTGGCCCAGGAGCAAGTGCGTCGTTGATCGTGGCAGGTGTCGATGGTGCTACTCCCGAAGAGGCTGCTGCTTCGTAACGTTGTCGCATCAATTCAAATTGCTTACTCTTGGAGTTCAAACGAGCGAGTGTTCGTGCCCGTTCGATTTCCATTCGGGCTGGACCTTGAATGCGTTGCAGGGCTTTGGATACATCACCACCGCGTCGACCAAGCACTTCAAGTTGAGCTGCTTGTTCGAAGTCGGCTTGAGCAGCAGAACTTCCGGCACCTGCGGTCGAAACTTCCGTGAGACCGCGGAAAAAGAATACGCGTGGATCTTGGCTTCCAGCGGCGATAGCTTGATTAAATTGTTCAGTTGCAGAAGCTTTATTTCCTGCGAAAAAAGCATGAACCCCAGAACCGTAAAGTTCGTCGAGGACATCCTGAGCTGGACAGAGAGAAGTTAGTGTTGCAACTGTCAGAAGGCAAAGAACGGTTTGAACCCAGCGATTCATAGTAAGTATTTTCCCTGTAAATTTTGGCCCGGAGAGGCTATTCGTGTCATGATCGTCAAATCGATCGCACCTGAATCATAGTTCGACCAGGGGGCAATCGCAATGATTTATCATTTTCGATAGGGCGATTCTCACTCGAGTTTTTCGAATATTCCGAATACGCTGGGCCATTTCTGCGAGCGGTGGGTTCGATGAGAGCAGGAGTTGCCATTCTGGAGCAAGTACGGGTATAATTCGGCGTTGAAGTTTGGTAATGCGGGTTCGCCGACCGAGTGGTTGGAGAGACTCGCATTTTTTATTGTTGCGAAAGAATCCGAGCTATGAGCCAGTACGTACCGATGACCCGAGAGGGCTACAGCCGTATTAAAGCGGAAATGGAACATCTAGAAAACGTTGAGATGCCGCTGATCGCTGAGAAAATTGCGGAGGCTCGTGCTGAAGGGGACCTGAAGGAAAACGCCGAGTATCATGCGCAACGCGAGAACCAAGGTTTGATGCAGGCCAAGATTAATGCCCTTAAGAGCAAGCTTTCGAACGCATTAATCGTCGACCCATCCACCATTCCCAAAGACGAAGTTGCGTTCGGTGCAACGGTGAAAGTCCGCGATCTCGATTACGGCGACGAAGAGGAATACACACTGGTTGGCTCAGGCGACGAAGACTACGAGTCGGGTAAGATTCTCACGACCAGTCCGATTGGCTCGGCGTTACTTGGAAGCAAGATTGGCTCCAAAGTCGAAATCCAAGTTCCCCGCGGCACGCTGAAATATGAAATCCTTGAAATCGCTTACTAGTTAAACACTTAGGTTCTTCGCATATGGTTCAAGCTACAGGCAACGCAGTCTCGCAAGAGAATGATTCTCAGAATAGTGACATACGCAAAGAGGACGAAGGTGAGCCATCCCTTGGGCCAGCTTGTGCATTTTTCTTCCTGGCCGCATGTGCTTTTGGCAGCGTCGCTCTCATCGCAACCGCCTGGTACATAAGCGGCAATCAAGCCGAGCGGGCGTCAGCCGCGCTTCGCTCGCAACTCATTCCATGGGTTGAGATTTCTACGCTTGCTCCAATAGACAAAGCTCAAATCATCGAACGATTAAATGAGCTTGTCGCAGATATGGACGCCGAGCGATTAAACGAACGTCAATTGTCTCGACTAAATTTTCGACTGAGTGGAGCCCCTATTTTTCAGTGGGGTGTCGTCGAGCAAATCATTGCTGCAGTGAACCAGAATTCAGAGTTATCTTCTAAAGAGAAGGAAGATTTTGGACTCGAAACAGATCGGTTACTTCGCACTGTGCAAAATGGCCGCCTGTCGATGGAACAACTCCAGTTCGCAACACAATCAGTCGCTCAGCAAGAGGTAAAAACTGGGCGTTTAAGCCTCAGAGAAAACCCATCAACCAAGGAACTGCAAGAATGTTCTAGACGCATCACTTCATTGAATGATGAAGCAAAAACAGTCAAAGGCAGCATGGACAAAAGCGTTTCCCAAGTCTTTCGAGCGATCATGGAAGAAGCTTTAGAAGTACCGCCAGATCGGTAACGACAATTTTGATTCTGATAAAATTTAAGCACCCCACTATTCCGAGTAGATAGATCGTGTGGGTTGTAAGGATTACGCCGATGTGTCTTTGCCGGTATCTGCTATTGGAATCGATTTTTGCGAGAGACTCCGCGATGCAAGCACGACGTACTCCCATCCCGAAAGCAACGTCAAAATTACTGCGTTAATGAGACTCAGCACGATTTAGTAAAGAAGCGATAATTGCTGCACATTTTGCGACCATCTTCCATTTACCAAGCTGCTTTGCCGAAAAATCTCCGCCTGAACCCTCAATCATTCCGCGAAGACTTGTCACTAGCAACTCGCGGGAAATGACTAAGGTTACAATCCACGCAGCGAATCCGCTTCCAGGAACTCCCACCAACGCAATCATCGCCGCTCCAATAATTGTCTTGTCTACAAACGGATCCAAGATTCGACCAAGCTTCGTTATCTGCTTGAATCGTCTTGCCCACCAACCGTCAATAAAATCAGTCGATGCAGCGATAATGAAGCAAATGAGGGCCGGTAGAAAAAGTTGCAATTCAATCAGAACCCCGACCGCGATCGCTAAAACCAACCGAACCAGCGACAAACCATTTGGTACATTCCAATTATAATCACTAGGTTGAGTGAGCGAACGAAGCGACATGATGATTGCGAGTGCTTGGCGAAAAAGGTGTTTCGGTGTTCAATTCGTTAGATCGTATCCATATCTCCCGAGAGTAGTAGACGTCGCTCATCCTTCATGAACCAACTTCAAAAAACTACTGAAGATGCGATCGGGATTTTTCAGGCGGGCGTTTACGCAGTGCAAGCTGACCGATTGGTTCGTGAACGATTAATTTTTGAAGGAAACCAGCTTCAGATCGACGATTTGGGCGAAATGCATCGTTGGAAACTTCATCCAAGCGGGCGAATAATCGTTGTCGGAGCGGGCAAGGCGACCTTCGGAATGTTGAAAGGATTGTCGGCATCGCTACGAGGTCTCGACTCCCAGCTTTCTGTTATTGGACACGTCAATGTTCCCGAAGGAACTACAACCTTAAGCGAAAGCGATCTGGCTTATGACAGCAGAGCAAACCGCATTAATGTGCTTGCCGCAAGACCTGCAGGCGTAAACGAACCGACTGAGTTAGCCGTTCGTGGCACAAAGAAGATTATCGACTTATGCGAATCAGCTCGCCCAAACGATACGGTTATCTTTCTACTCTCCGGTGGTGCCAGTGCGTTGCTGACTTCTCCGATCGAAGGAACGACGCTCGCGGAGAAAGTCCAAACAACACGTTTACTAAGCCAACATGGAGCAGCCATCGAGGAGCTCAATGCGGTTCGGCGCGGCTTAAGTACAGTAAAAGCAGGTGGACTTGCCAATCGCTGTCGCGCGGGTCGTCTGATCACGCTTGTAATCTCCGATGTGTTGGGTGACTCACTAGCCACAATCGGTTCGGGACCAACTTGGATCAATAACCCACCAAACATTTCCGAGATCCTCGACATACTTTTGAAGTATGACAAAAACCAAAATCAATTTCCCCGAGCCGTCTATCAAACTCTCACCAGGCTTGCCTCAGATGATAGTTCGTCCCGATCGCAAAGTTGGCTTACAAAGCGTTTCACCAAAAAAGAGCGTGATAATGAGTGCGAACTTGTTCACATCATGCTCGCGAATAATGCAACCGCGGTTGATGCTGCCGGTGTCGAAGCTGTCAGGCGCGGATACGCTTACTGGATGGAATCCGCTCGACAAAGCGAGGGCGCGGCTGAGGATGTCGGACGCAGACTGGCTCGACAATGTATCGGACTGAAGAATCAGCCAAACATCTCATGCATCATCTCCGGTGGTGAGCCAACGGTGACACTTCCCGACGAGAATCACCGAGGCCGGGGAGGTCGCAACCAGCAACTGACACTCGCAGCATTGACCGAGCTCCAAAAACTAGGCGCGTCATCATCTGACTGGGCGCGTATGACGTTGCTATCCGGTGGTACTGACGGAGAAGACGGACCGACCGACGCCGCCGGTGCTTGGTGTGATGCAAAAACGGTGGCGAGCTATCAATCGCAGCAGCTTTCTCCCCAAGATCATTTGAATCGATGCGATGCGTATCCATTTTTTAAAAACACCGATTCGCTTTTAATCACCGGACCAACCCACACGAACGTATGTGACCTTCGTGTTGCTATTTACGATAAAACACATTAACGGAAATTCGCTTTCATGCAAAAGTTGTCAACTCACTCGCACAGTATTATTCAAAATACTCCTGAACAAGTTGCTCTCGCTGCTCGGAATTGGTTTGTGTCGATCGCCATCATGTCGATTCTTCAACACGATCGATGCCTTGTTGCATTGTCCGGGGGATCGACCCCAAAGCGGCTTTATCAGTTACTCGCAGAACTTCCCGAGGGGCTTATCGATTGGAGCCGAGTCCATCTTTTTTGGGGTGATGAACGCAATGTTCCAAGCGATCATCCTGACAGTAACTATCGAATGGTCCGCGAAGCATTGCTCGACCGAATCGTTGGCGAGAAGCCGGTAGTCCACGCAATCCCGACGGACGGAAACACTCCATACGAAGCGGCTACAAACTACGAAAGAACCATGAGATCAATTGCTGGATCAAGTCCTTTTATTTTTGATATCGTGTTGTTGGGGCTCGGTGATGACGCTCATACAGCATCACTTTTTCCCGAAACAGCTGCCCTTAAAGTAACTAACCGCTGGGCAATCGAAAATGAAGTCCCAAAACTCAACACAACTCGGATCAGCTTGACCGCTCCGATCCTGAATTCTTCTCGGAATACAGCGTTTCTCATATGCGGTGAAAGCAAGCAGTGGGCACTGGGGAAAATTCATTCCTCAGAACGAAATGCCACTCTTTACCCCGCACAATTGATTCGCCCCATCGGCGATCTGTGGTGGTTCATGGACGAAGCTGCATCCAATATCGAGTAAGCCAGTCGAGTAAGCAGTCGCGTAATCGAAAAGCTTCCGAAATTTTTTCGGTATTGATTGACCAAACGTGTCACGCGTCTTGGGATAATGGTGGCCTTATGTAACTAAAAGGCTTTTTTACGGAAACCATATGCTAACGAGACTTTCCAGCTTAGAAATCGCGTGTTTCTGCGATTTCGTACTCGTACTCAAGCGTAAGCCGGTACTCGTGCTCGATTGGATTGTTATCGATTCGAGTATGAGAACGAGTACCATTTCATTGAGTACGAGTACGAACTAACGGAATTGCTAAGCCGGAAAGTCTCTAACGCGTTGCGGCTCCTATTTGGAATGAGCGAGAAACTTTGAAAAAATCAGAACCCGATAATCGTGTTTGGCTTGGTTGGCATCGAGCGATCCTTCATAGCACGGTTGATTACCTGGCAACTCGTTATCAGGCCAACGACCTCTGGGACTTGAACGAGGTTATCTGCGTCCTACCCAGTTCGCTTGCGGGCCGTCGACTTTCGGAGCTCCTAGCGGAACGAGCGTCCAAGGAATCCATGGTTCTGCGTCCCCCTGAGATTTTGACGATTGGCGAGCTACCCGAAAAGCTTTACGAAGCAAAGTTTCCCTTCGCTGGCGATATCGAGCAGGTGCTCGCGTGGACTAAAGTTCTTCGAAGTACATCATCCAAGGTCCTTGAACCGCTTTTGGTAGAGGTCCCTTCATCTAGATCGACGCAGCCTTGGATCGAACTTGCTTCTCTCCTTTCATCTTTGCATCGTGAATTGTCCTCGGACCTTACGATGTTTACGGAAGTCGCAAAAAAGCTGGAGCAGGATAACTCAAGTGAAGCCGCCCGTTGGAACGTCTTGGCAAAACTCCAACGAGCCTACCTTGACGAGCTCAGCAAATCAAAACGTTGGGATGTTCAAACCGCTCGTATGTTTGCGATCGAACATCAAGAGCCGATTGCCAAGCATGATATCATCGTGATCGGTGCTGTGGATTTGAATGAAGCTCAACGGGCGTTCTTAAAAGCGGTCGTAGACCGTGTAACTATATTGGTTGGTGCACCGAAAAGCTGGAGCAACGAATTTGATCGCTTTGGCGCGTTGATCAGCACCCTGTGGCAAGACGTACCCGTTGATTTCCAAGAAGGACAATTGATTTGCCGCGCCACAGCCGACGAGGCAGCCGACGAAGTCGTAAAGCAGTTAGCACTCCTAACCAACCCTGAGCCGATGGCGCTAGCCAGGGGTGTTGACATTGCTACAGCTTGCACTGTCGCACCCCAGGCTAGCGCCTACGGCTCAGTAAAAATGACCTCGTCATTAACGCTTGCCGACCTCCCACAACAATACACTGCCCAGGAAATCACTATCGGTGTACCCGATACCTCGTTGATTAGCATTCTGACCGAAAGGTTGCATCGCTATGGCGTCGCGGGACGAAACGGAGGTGGTGTAAAGGCTACTGAGACATCGCCGATTCGCCTTTTGGAAGGGATTGTCGACTACATCGAAGAGGGAACATACGAAGCATTCTCGGCTTTGATTCGTCTACCGCTTGCGCATGTGATTCTTGAAAAATCGTCCTTAGTTCCTCGTGACTTTATTCAGCAGATCGATTCCTACTACCAAGCTACCCTCGTACAAAGTATCAAGATCACTCAATGGCCTGAAGCACGCGGTCTGGATGCTATTCGCCAAACTATCGCGGCGGTTGATACTTGGTTGAGACCTCTTCGCTTGCCTCCGATTCCGCTCAACGAATGGACTGGGCCACTTCGAACGGTCTTCAACGAAGTTTTCATCGATGCAAAAGCCAACCTCGACACGCCCGAGGGAGATTCATTGGTCGATGCGACAAAGTTTGCAAGCGCGGCGATTGAAACGCTCGGTGACCTTCCTGAAGCGTTTATTGTAGACGCAACGTTGCGTGAAGCAATCGCATGGATCTTAAGGCAGCTAGACAAGAAGACTGTTCCGCCGATGGTCGATCCCAATTCCATTGAAATGATTGGCTGGCTGGATCTGACACTCGATGATGCACCGGTTTTGTTATTAACTGGGATACATGATGGCACTGTTCCCGAGTCCGTCAACGCCGACGCGTTTTTACCGAATCGTATAAGAACTGAACTCGGTTTGATGGATAACGATCGACGCTACGCGCGGGATTGCTACGCGATGCAAGTGTTGCTGCATACTCGTGAGCATCTTCGAGTCATCACCAATCATGCAAGCGCGACCGGGGAACCGCAAACTCCCAGCCGCCTACTACTTGCCGTAGATGCACACGAACTTGCTAATCGGATCTTACAGTTAATCGAACCCGAAGCTCCTAACAGCCAAATTCAGATTCGATCAGAGCCTCAGCCACGAGCGATTCAAAGCGATCTTCCGATTCCTGCCCCCATCGATAATGCCGGGGCGACCATCGAGCGTATGTCGCCTTCAGATTTCGAAGCCTACTTACAATGCCCGTATCGTTTCTACCTTTCTCGCGTTCTACGATTGAGTCCAATCGATGATCGCAAAATGGAACTGGAGGCGAACGACTTCGGTAACCTGATCCACGATACTTTGTCAGGGCTTGTCGATTCACCTGTCGCGAACTCCACCGATGCGGAGGCGATTCAAAGCTGGTTGCTAAAACGAATCGACGAAGTAGTTCAAACCAAGTACGGCGAATCGCTTCCGCCGGCGATCATAGTCCAAGTAGAACAAGCTCGTCAACGACTTTCTGCCTTCGCACCGCAACAAGCAGCGCAAGTCGCTGACGGATGGCGAACACTTGTGACCGAAGTCGCAATCAATTCTGAGCATGGAGCGTCGATCGATGTCGATGGTAAAGCGATGCCTCTTATCGGTCGTATTGATCGCATCGACTATCATCCAGAGCTTAAGCAACTTGCGATCTGGGACTACAAAACGGGCGACAAAGCGAAGAAGCCGAAACAAGCTCACTACGGTGATAAAGCCGGTTGGAAAAATCTTCAACTGCCCATCTATCGGCATCTTATCAAGGTTCTAGATTTGAAAGAACACAACGTTGCACCGGACGCACTCACGAAGAATATTGTGCTTGGTTACATCAACATCCCAAAGTCAGCGTCCGAGTGCAAGTTTGAAATTGCAAGTTTTGAAGATGACCTGTTGAGAGCGGCTGATGAAGAAGCCAAAACGGTAATTCGACAAATTCGGGAGAACGCCTTTTGGCCGCCTCGATATGACAATGTGAATCCTTGGGACGAGTACGTTGCAATTTGTCAAAACGATGTCGCTCGTCGCTGGTCAGAGGCTTCAGAGTCGATGGTGCTCGCCGGTAGCTTGTCATCGGAAAACGTTGCACTCCCCGTTGCTCACTCCGATGCATCCGGAACAGAAACTCCCGACACTAATTCAGCCACGGTATCCTCGAACCGGCGTTTCGCTAACGTCAAAAAGCCTTCACCTGATGCTGGGCCGCGTAAACCCGGACTTGTCTTGAACAACACCAGCGGAAAGACGAATCCCGATTGGTTTCAAGCGACGATGATCGAAGCTTCTGCGGGGAGCGGGAAAACTTTCAGTCTTGCAATTCGTATGATTCGGCTACTCTTTGCCAAACAATCGCCGGAAGGAATCCTTGCGACGACATTTACTCGGAAGGCTGCGGGAGAAATACTCGAGCGCGTTTTAAAGATGCTTGCCAAAGCGATCGTCAATAAAGGTGATCTTGAAACGCTTCGCGACAAACTGCGTCCGATGATTATCGACGAGACGAGTTGCATTTTCCATCTTTCGGAACTTTGCGACAACCTACATCGGCTTCGTGTTAGCACTTTAGACGGCTTCTATCAGACGCTCGCGAGAAGCTTTGCTTTGGAACTCCAACTTCCTCCTGGTTGGAAGTTAGCCGATGAATTTCAGGAAGCCAAGATTCGTGAACTTGCAGTGACGCGAATGTTTGAAAATCAGAATCGCGGCGAGTTGCGTTCGTTGGTGTCGCAACTTTCTCGCGGTGAAGCCCGTCGCAGTGTTCGTAGCGAGATTCATCAAACGATTGACACTGGTTATTTGCTTTACCGAACATCTCCCGCTGAAGCTTGGACCAATTTTCCGATTCCCGCATCCCCAGATGAAAAAGCGGTTACGATCGCTCTTCATGCAGCCAAAACCGTGGCGATGCCTGGCACCAAGATGAACGACGCTCGCGATAAGACTCTTCGATTATTCGAGCAATCGCAATGGGAAGAAGTGGTTGCTTCAACACTCGTTCGTGGTGTGAGAACTGATGGCAAGTACTCTCGTCAAGTAATCCCAGCGGCTTTAATTGGATCACTCGATTTGTTATTCCAGTACTCACTATCGCGTGAGTTCAGTTCGCGACTTGGGCAAACTCAAGCTGCTCAGCAACTTCTCGCAAACTTTCATCTTCAGTTCGAGGAGGTCAAACGAACCTATCGTATGGTTACGTTTGCTGATATCTCGATAAGATTAGCTGATTGGTTCAATAGCCGATTTGAGAAGGAAACCAAACGCGAGGTGATCTCGAAGAACTCGGAAAAAACTCTCAAACAAATCGACTATCGACTCGACTCGCCAATCAAGCACCTTCTCTTGGACGAGTTCCAAGATACGGCGCCTGCCCAGTGGGATATACTACGTCCATTTGCCGAGGCGGTGACGATGCCTCGTGGAAATCAAACGACTTCCTTTTTCTGTGTGGGTGATGTGAAGCAAGCGATCTATGGATGGCGAGGCGGAGTGGCTGAGTTGTTCAAGGTGGTGCAGAATCACCTGAAAAGTGTCAAAGGAGATACGCTTGCGGTGAGTTATCGCAGTTCGCCGATTGTTATTGATTTTGTGAACTATACTTTTACCCACCTTCTTGATCATCCAAATCTCGGTTCAGGCCAAGCTGCTTCGGAAATCTGGTCGCAAGCTTTCCCGCCGCATGATACGACACGCTCTTCCATGCCTGGATTCGTGCAGATAAAAAACATTAATCAAAAGCAAACCGATGGACGCAGTGTTGGAGAGGAAGAAGTTGAGATCGATGCAGATGAAGATATTGTGGACTGCGTGACAGACATCGCGACGCTAAATCGATCGGCACCAGAATTCGAAATCGGCGTTTTGGTGCGAGCAAATCACGAGTTGGGGCCATTGATCAATCTGCTTCGCGAACAAGGCATCGATGCGAGTCAGGAAGGCGGTAATCCTTTAACGGACTCTGCCGCGGTGGAAGTCTTGCTGAGTCTGATTCAACTGGCGGACCATCCCGGTGATCGACTTGCTCAATTCCATCTCGCGAATTCGCCTCTTGCGATTCCTCTGTTTGGAAAGCGGCCCGCGGTCGACGTCGCGGATTCAAAGCTTACGCTCGATCGTATCGCAGCGGAGAGGGTTGCAAAATCTGTTCGCAAACGGATCGACGATTTTGGATACGGACGAACCATTGCTTACTATGTGGATGAATTGTTACCAGCATTGGCCCAGCGAGATCAGCTACGTGCAGATCAATTGATTCAAAGAGCTTATCACTACGACAGTATGGCTACACTCCGAGGACGCGACTTCATTGATTTTGTTCGTAAGGATAAAGTCTCGTTGAATAGGCCTGCCAAAGTACGTGTCATGACGATCCATCAATCGAAGGGACTCGAATTCGACGCAGTCTTTTTACCAGGATTGCACAAAGCGTTTCGACAAAACGATACAGGCTTTGTAACGCGTCAAGCGTCACCAACAGAACCGCCAAAGTCCATTATTCGTTACATGAATTCGACTCTTCAGGAACACTTGAATAAGGAATGGCGGGAAGCATTCGAGCAAAAGGCGATTCGAGGCTTTTCGGAAGCGTTGTGTACTTTTTACGTTGCATTGACGCGTGCTCGACAGGCTCTTTATTTGTATGCTCGTCCATCGGCAAAGCCCGTGCAGACTTGGGGCTCGCTGCTCAATAGTATCTTTGTCGAAGAATCCAAACGCAACGCGGCAGGTGAAGTCGTCTACCAATGTGGTGATGAAGCGTGGTTTGCGACTGCGGTGAAAACTGCGGCTGAAGAAGCCCTGGTGGATAGATCGCTTGCGAGTTCCAAGGAGCCAGTTCAATTTCTCACGGTTCGTTTACCCGATTATCGTGAAGGATTTACGGTGCGTCAGCGAAGATCCTTGAAGCCATCAGCGGCTCACGAAGCCCGTGTTATTTCGCTAAAGAATGTCTTTGCGAAGAACGAGTCGGTCGGTGCAATTATTGGCACGTTAGTTCACCGGTGGTTCGAAGAGATTAGTTGGCTAGATGATTTCCATTGGGATCGTACGAAAATGCGTGGTCTCGCGCTTCAGACACTTACGCCACAGCAAATGCCGTTGGTCAACGTAGATGAATTGCTTGACCAAATGGAAAAGCATTTGCAGCTTGGTAGTGTTCGCCAAGGGCTATTCCGAGATCGATATAAAGATTGGACGACAAAAGATGGATCACCGCTAACATTGCAGGTATCCAACGAACGAAGGTTGCTAGAGTTAATCGATAATTCGCTACTTCGAGGAACCATAGACCGCTTAGTCGTTGGTTATGATCAACGCCAGATCGTCCGCGCAGAGATTGTGGACTACAAAACCGATGCCCTGATTCCAAAGCTGAGCACGGACGCTTGGGTGAAAGACCGAGTCGATCATCACGCAGAACAACTTCGGCTTTACCGACGTGTCCTGGCTCGGCAATTTAAAATCGCCGACCAAAAGATCGGTCTGACCCTGATTTTGCTCAGCGGTGACCGGCTGACGGAGTTTAGCTGAACCAATGACCCACACCTCCGCTGCGATTACCGCGATAGGCTCTACCGTCGCGATTGAAGCGTTCACTTTGAATCGGGCAAGGAAGCATAGCTGGCCTTGCGCCCAAATTTTCCAATGTTTTGGTGAACTGGGATTCGTTTCCAAGCCGTTTTTTACTTCTTTCTAATTCCCTTACCGGCGGCAGTAGGATGGACATTTTTTCCTTCGGCAGATAGTCTTATGGGCATGGTAGAACTAGGTGTAAATATCGATCACGTGGCGACAATTCGGCAGGCGAGAAGAACTTTCGAGCCGGATCCGGTTGCCGCTGCTGTGCTGGCTGAATTGGCAGGTGCAGACGGGATTACCGTGCACCTACGCGAGGATCGCCGTCACATCCAGGATCGTGATATTCGGGTGCTCAAAGAAACGATTCTAACCAAGTTTAATTTCGAGCTTTCGTGCGCTCCGGCAATAATTGATTTGGCTTGTCAAGTAGTGCCCGATCAAGCGACTCTCGTCCCAGAAAAGCGTGAAGAAATCACAACCGAAGGTGGACTAGATCTTATTACCGATCCTGAAAAAGCATCCGTTGCCGTGAAGCGTCTTCAGGATTCCGGCATACCGGTCGCTCTCTTTTTGGACCCTGAAGAGAAGCAGATCGAACAAGCCAAACAGCTCGGTGCTTATGCAGTCGAGCTTCACACTGGTCAGTATGCTCTTGCAAACGGCAAGTCGATCCAAGTAGAACTTGATCGATTGACGCGTGCTGGGAAGTGGATTGTTGAACGCGGGATGAAGCTTCACGCGGGACACGGATTGAACTATCACAATGTGACTCCCGTTGCTGCTATTGAGCACATGTTGGAGCTGAATATCGGCCACGCGATCATTTCACGAGCGGTGCTCGTCGGGCTTCGTCAAGCCGTTTCGGAAATGAAGGACTTGTTGCGACCTTTCGGTGCAATCAAAAGAATTTAAACAAGAAGTATTACGAAAGATTGATCGAAGAATGAAGCGTACGGGAAGTGATTTTGCGGGTGTTGGAGTTGCGATCGTAACCCCGTTTCGTGATGGCGTCTTGGACCAGACGAAGTTGCGCGAACAAATTGAGTTTCAGATCCAAGCAGGTGTGAACGTACTGGTTCCTGTGGGCACCACCGGCGAATCACCAACATTAACTCACGACGAACATGAACGTGTAATTAGCGAAGTCGTTCAAATGGCGGCCGGTCGTTGCAAAGTCATGGCGGGAACAGGCAGTAACTCGACTGCCGAAGCGTTGTCGCTTACCAAGTGGGCTGCCAAAGAAGGTGCCGACGCGTCGTTGCAAGTCGCACCTTATTACAACAAGCCAACCCAAGAAGGTTTTTACCAACACTTCAAAGCGATTGCCGAAGCGATCGATATTCCTCATTGCATCTACAACATTCCAGGTCGATCGGCTAAGAACATCGAGCCCGAGACGATCGCGAGACTGGCGGAGATCGGGAATATTACGATGGTCAAAGAGGCAACAGGTTCACTTGACCAGTGCTCGCAAGTTCTCAACCTCACAAGACTCACAGTACTCAGCGGTGATGATTCGCTGACGCTTCCAATGATGAGTATTGGTGCTGAGGGCGTAATCTCGGTGGCTGGTAACATCGTCCCGCAAGCATTGATCGCTTTGGTCAAGGCGGCGTCTTCAGGCGATTTCGTAAAAGCATGTGAGCTTCACCACAAACTGTTCCCTCTCTGTCGCGACATGCTTTCGCTTGCGACGAATCCCATTCCTGTAAAAGCGGCTATGAAATTACTTGGACGCGATACGGGTGAGATGCGGCTACCAATGACTCCGCTGACGGACAAAGAGTTTGCAGCGCTTACCAAAACACTCCAGAATTACGGACTGCTCTAGAGATGCGTTTTACAAAGATGCAAGGAGCTGGAAACGACTACGTCTATGTCGACTGCTTCCTTGAAAAATTAACTGGAAGCATTCCTGAGCTCGCAATTGCCGTTTCCGATCGTCGCTTTGGAATTGGTAGTGATGGGCTGATTCTGATCATGCCCTCCGACAAGGCAGACGCGCGAATGCGTATGTTCAACGCCGATGGAAGCGAGTCCGCAATGTGCGGGAACGGGATCCGATGCGTTGCAAAGTATGTCTACGATCACGACATCGCGAAGAAAGAACAGCTCAAGATAGAGACCGGAGCAGGGGTTCTTTCGCTCGATCTAGAAATCAAATCGGGGCTAGTTAGCCGAGTCTGTGTGGACATGGGAGAGCCGGGACTTGCACCTGAAAAGATTCCGACGACATTGCCACCAACAGCCATGGATCCGCCTAAGATCGTGAATTACCCAATCGAATACGACGGACATAAGTTGTTTGCGACATGCGTCTCGATGGGTAATCCACACTGTGTAATCTTCGTACCAGAAGCGACAGATGAGCTTGTTCTGCAGATTGGTCCGCAAATCGAAAACGATCCACGTTTTCCTAAGCGTACCAACGTCGAGTTTGTTGAAGTTCTGGCTCCTGGCGAAGTCAACCAAAGAACTTGGGAGCGTGGCTCGGGCGAAACTTGGGCCTGTGGAACGGGAGCAAGTGCTGTCTGCGTCGCTGGTGTGCTTACCGGTGTCACGAATCGACGTATTTTGAATCATCTTCGTGGTGGCGATCTTGTTTTAGAATGGAACGAAGAAACCAATCACGTTTTGATGACCGGTCCGGCGGTCGAAGTATTCTCAGGCGATTGGTAAACGAGGACTCTAGTGGCGAGTGCCCATCGAAAAACTAGAACTCCTTGGGGCGACATGAAGCTCTTCAGTGTCGATGCATGGGAACCATCTGTCCAACGGTTTGGTGGATATCTTCTATCCAACCTAATTCGATCTTGGATGAGTACCCTCGAGTACCGCGCAGTGGTTTGCGATCCGACTGTCGACGCAATTCACGAAGGCTTTGAAGGACCTGTGATCTATGCCTTGTGGCATGAGTACATTCCCATCCCTTTTTATCTGCGAGCCAAAACGGGTTTCTCGATTTTGGTGAGTAAACATCGCGATGCGGAATGGCTTTCACAAGCGGCTGCAATCGAAGGTTTTCGTCTCTTTCGTGGATCGTCCGGTCGCGGTGGAGTTGGAGTGCTGAAGGCAATTTTAAAAGAGCGTGACTTCCCGGGGTTTGTCGTTACGCCCGATGGTCCGCGAGGCCCTAGACGTGAATTCTCCGCCGGCGCAGTCTTCATGGCATCCAAGCTAGGCGTACCGATCGTATTGGTTGGACTGGGTTATGATCGACCTTGGAGGAACAAGCGAACATGGGATCAATTCGCAGTTCCCATGCCGGGCTCGCGAGCTCGTGCGATCCTCAGCGATCGAATCGATGTCCCCGGAAAAATGAATCGCGACGAGCTAGAAGCGTTTCGTTTAAAAATGCAAAATGAGCTCAATCGATTAACCGAAGAAGCCGAACGCTGGGCCACGGATAATCAACCACGCATCGGATCAGCGTCAATCTATAAAGCCCCAATTCATTTCTCAAAGTAGCAGATGTCGTAAGACATCTGAATACCACACCAGATTGCTGATATTTCATTCTACTTTTGAGTTCTTACGATTCCAGCTACACCGAAATTCAGTTTGGATAATTCCGGTGCGTAGTGCTAGCAGCTTCAACTGTAACCCGCGAGTTCGGTGGCTTTCTGGACTCGTTTGAGAGCGATCATGAATGCCGCAGTGCGGAGTGGGACCTTGGATTCTTGTGCCTGTTGCCACACACCTTCAAATGCGTCAGACATGGTGCGGTCGAGTTCCTGGCGGACGCGATCAAGGCTCCAGCGGTAGTGTTGACGATTCTGAACCCATTCAAAGTAGCTCACCGTGACACCACCTGCGTTGGCAAGAATGTCTGGGAGCACAATAACATCTCGATCGTTTAGGATGAGGTCTGCGTTGGGGTCGGTTGGACCGTTGGCCGCCTCGATAATCATCTTGGCCTTTATGTCTTTTGCGTTCGATTTAGTTATGACGTCTCCTAGCGCCGCTGGGATCAGCAATTCAACATCCAAAGTCAACAGATCTTCGCCCCTTAGGATTTCTGCGTTTGCGTATCCGCTCAATCCATGATTGTTCAAGATGTATCGAAACATCTCTGCTATATCGAGCCCCTTGGGATTGTAGTAGGTGCCGCTAACATCGCTCACAGCGACGACGGGAAAGGCAGCTTCTGATAAAAACTTGGCAGCGTGCGATCCAACATTTCCGAATCCTTGGATAGCAGTCCGAGTCGCTTCGGGGCGCATGCCGAGTCGTTTTACAAGCTTTACCGCCATCGTTCCAACGCCTCGACCGGTCGCTTCCTCACGCCCACGAGCTCCGTATTCCTCGACAGGTTTTCCGGTAATAACGGCTGGGTTGAATCCGACCAGGACATAACTTCACACTTTGTTCCCATATCGGGAGCTGGGATATCGGTATCAGGGCCCACGATATCGGGAGTCTGGTCCACAAACGAGCGAGTCATTCGTTCTACTTCTTTGCGAGAGTATGCCTTGGGATCGACTCCGATTCCACCCTTGGCTCCTCCATAGGGCAAATCGACAACTGCCGTTTTCCAGGTCATCAAAGATGCCAGTGCACGCACTTCGTCCAGATCGACTCCGGGGTGATAACGCAAACCACCCTTCATTGGGCCGCGGCTGTTGTCGTGCTGGACGCGGTAGCCAACCAGTGTGTCGATACTGCCATTATCGCGTTCGAAAGCGACTTGAACGGAGACTTCTCGTTTGGGAGTGATCAGCAGTTTTCTCATCCAGTCCGGCATTTGCAGTTGGTCGGCAGCCTGATGAAAATAGTGCTGTGTTGCTTCAAACGCCCGCATGAAAAAACCTCAATTTGGAATACAGATCGGACTCTCAAAAGTTTCGTACCCTTGGAAGCATAGCATATTAGAATAGAATCGAAGAGGTTGGCGGTGAGTCGTTTAGCCATAAAAGGAGGCTATCGGTATCGATTGAGACCCATCGACGCTTTTTTTGTTTGTTTGTGTATGAGATTGTTACCTAGGAAAGTGGATCGCCGATGAGTCTTAATACAGCCCAGCTCTGGCAATCGATTCAGGAAAACGGTCTGGCAAATGCCGCCGAGTGCCGCGACTGGGCGAGCCAAATCGTTGAAACGTCTGGCGCAACCAGCCTCAATGATCCTCAATTGCTCCTCGCGCAGCTTGTCAAGCTAAAGAAAATCACCCCTTTTCAAGCTAACGCTTTCTTGAGCAATTCATCGCAGACGCTGACGATTGGACGGCATCGTTTGTTGGCTCCACTGACTTCGCCAGCCTTGACACATTGGTTTGAAGCAATCGATCCGACAAGTAATGCGGCGAGATGGATTTATGCGATTCCGGCTGGTCAGCTCCAGTCGGAAGAACTACTACGTCACCCGCCGAGTTTGCTCTACTCGAAGAAACAAGCGAGCGTCAAAGGTGATTCGCTGCAAAGCATGTCTCCGCCAGCAATGCTCGACGGATATTTAATCGTCGCAGCGACGCCTGCTCCCGGGAAGCCACTGCGTGACGAGCTGAAAAACTACCATCACAACGTGCTACCGAATGAAAAGGCGATGAAGATTGTCTCCGCGCTTTCTGTAGCGCTCGCCGATCTTCACAAGCAGGGAGTTGTTCACGGTCGAATCGGCATCGATCAAATCTGGTGGGATGGTGCGGACCAAGTCACATTGCTTCGAGACCCTTTCTTCCCGCCGGTAACGCCGCTCACCATGGACGTTCCTGTCGCCGTGGGAGTTGCTGCGGATCAAGATTTTCGAATTCGATATGCAGCTCCAGAGTTTACAGCCCCCGCTCAGCAGCCAACGCCAGCAACTGACATGTATGCATTGGGTTGCCTTTGGTGGGAGTTACTTACAGGGCGGTTGCCTTATTGGGACACGATGCTTGATAAGGTCCCAACATCCGCTTGCATGTTCCCGCTGGCCATTCCTCAGAACGTAGGCTTATCGCAAGGTCAAGCAAAATGCCTGGAGTATCTACTTGCAAAAACACCTTCAACGCGTTTTAAAAATGGCAACGAATTTTTGAACGCCTTGAAAGTAGTTGCTCCAAACACTTGGATTAAGCGTGAATACCTTGATCCACGCTCTCAGAAGAATCCAGATCAAGCTATCGCGCAAGTCGGCGAAGCAAAACCAGTTGCTTCTTCTCCGATAGATTCGGGTCCAACAGAACATGCTGAAACCAAACCGCTGACTGCGCAAGTGACTTCAGAGAAGACACGCGTCGTAGACTCCGCACGTGAGTTGCCCGTAGACCAAGCAAAGCCCAAAACGGTTCAGAGTCCTCTATTAGAATCAGCGGGAACAGAAATCCCAGCGACGCGAAAAGTCGCACCGAAGCCAGACAATAATCAAAAGCAAGAAAGTGCATCCAAGCCAGACCTCACTGCCAAGTCCATTCGGCCACCGTCGACATGGCAACAAGACGTTGCACCGGAGCCGCTAGATCCCAAACCAAAGTTAGATCCAAGCACGCAATCGAAGCAGCCTAGCAAGACAATCTCGAACTCAGCGACACGAGACGCAGTAAATACCACTGCGAATACCACTGCGAATACCACTGCTAATACCACTGCTAATACCGCTACAATTGCCAATTCGGATAGCCCTAAACACGAGATCCCCATCGCTACAGTTAAATCCGAACTTCCACGCACGGCGGATATCGCCCCACAAACTGCCTTACATCCAATATCGCAACCAATCGACACATCGAAATCACACGACACACCGAAGCCGCCGGTAAGTGCTTCTGAAAGTGCTACGGCGAGTCCAATAGCAAATCCGGACGCAAATCTGATTGCGAATCCAGTTGCGAATCTCGAGAAAAGTCCGGAAACGAATCCGGAAAAGCAGGCGAAATCAGTCTCGGCTATTGCGACTCCGCCTGTTACAAGTGCCCGGTCAACTGGCAAGCGAACGACGCGAAAGAAGAAACAGAAGCCTGTGTGGTTGCTTCCTTCAATGGTCGGCGGAAGCGTCGCTTTGCTTGGTTTGCTAGTGTGGATGCTCACAGGGACCTCGAACCAAAACAAAGTCATCACCAAGAACTTCGATCCCAGCAACATGAAGGCTGGCGAGAGCGATTCGATAGCGGCGTCAGACGCTAGCTCGAACTCCACTTCTCAATCGGGTGCGAATGCATCTCCAGGTACACCTCTTCGGCCGCCGGTAAAGCCGCGTGTCGTAGATCCGCTTACAGAGCAATTCATATTTGCTACGGCTGAGAATTCCTTTCCCTGGTTACCCCCTCGATCAGCCAAGCCGTATTCGCTGGAGATGCTTCCACCCGGTCTTCAGGGACTTTTGGTAGTCCGTCCATCGGTTTGGACAAGCGACGATACAGGCGTAACCAAGTTGGAAGCTTTGTTGAAGCCTATTGAATTGCTTTGGGAGCCCGTTCGTAAAAACATGGGAACGACTATTGGAGATATCCAGCAGATCTCGTTGGGGCTTTACGGAAGTAGTCGCGATGAGGGGTATCCCGAATTGGTTTACCGAATAACGCTCAATAAACCCACGTCGGTCGGAACGCTCAAGAAAAATTGGCTGAAGTACGAGGAGCAACCTGCAGGCGAAAAGAACCACTTGTGGGCGACCTCTACCGATGCCATTTTTACTCACCCCGGTCCTGTGGACGAGGATCGTGAGATCACGCAATTCACTTGGGGACCGATTAATCTGATTCGTGATTTAGCAGAGGTTGACGGCAATGCTTCTGCGATCACTCGATCACTTGAAGAGCTTTGGCAATTAAGTGATTCGCAATCAGATCTGTCGCTTTTTGTATCCACGACTTTTCTTTTCAGCAATGCAAGGAATCTTCTTTCTTCTATCAATGAACCTCTTAGCGAATCGCTTCAAAGATTGATCTCAGATAGAACGCTCGGCTTCGCGTTTACTACGTCGCTCGCTAATTCGTGGTATGGAGAATTGCGAATGCTCGGGCGTGAGAGTGCAGAGTCAGCCAAGCTGCTTGAAGAGATGCGTTCGATCGCAAAGGACTTATCGATCACGATGGAAAAGAAGTTTGTTGAAACGCCACCCCACGCCTATTGGAGAGCACTCGCGATACGCTATCCACAGATGCTACGATCACTTGATAAGCATTTACGTTTTGGGCTGGAGAACGGCCAGATCGTAGCCAACTTTTATTTACCGAAGTCAGCTGCATCAAACCTCGCGGTCTCGTCGTGGATGATGCTTCAACCATCATCCTTTCAGGCAGCTTCGGCACCAGTCGCTAGCATCACGAAGCCAGCCAATCAACCAATTGCGCCCGCCTTTGCACTACTCGAGCACCCGGTTACGATCAGTTTTGAACAAGAGCCATTGGACTCGGCCTTAGCGTTACTCACCGAGGAACTCAATAACTCACTTCCACCCGATGTACCCAAGGTTGCGATTTCGATTAACGGAAAGGCCTTTGAACTATCCAGCGTGACTCGAAACCAACAAATACGCGATTTCCGATTCAAAGGAGCTCCTCTGAGGAATCTTTTGACAGACCTTGCCTCTCGCGTGAATCCTGACAAAACCATCACTTCCGTCAAGGACGCCAAGCAAGCGGTAGTATGGATTGTTGAAGAAAATGCTGGCTCCCAAGAAATTGTTTTTACAACACGCCGCGGTATCGAAGGGATAGATAAAAAACTTCCTGCCGAGTTTTCCTCACCTTAGGGAACTCGTTTTCGGCGTTCCACATGTAAAGCAAAACGTTTAGCGCAATGGGAAAACCTTTGAGGAATATACAGTTCCGGATAATCCATGCGAGAGGAATGTAACGCATAGTAACACGCTATCGGGAATAATTCTGCTATTCCGTTGAGCATACCTATTTGGCATCTTGGCTGAATCGAAGTCTCAAAATCACTCCGGAGTGAACCGGTTGTATTTTGTGGTGTACATTACTTCGGTTTTGATAGTCCCGTTATGTTGGTATTGCCGTTTGCAGACGCACGATTAGTTCTCCACGATGCAAGTTCTTCTAGTTGATAACAATCCCGACACATTAATGAAGCTATCCGAAATTGTTTCGGAACTAGGTCATGGCGTTGTCGTCGCAACAAACGGGACTGAAGGGCTGGCTCAGTACCGTAAGCATAACCCTCGATTTGTCATCGCTAACGTAACGCTCGAGGGTATGTCTGGTGTCGAGCTATGTCGCGCCATTCGCAGGCGGCAGTCGATGAACTATACATATCTTATCCTGCTTACAAAAGCTGAAGATGACGCGAGTGTCGAATTGAGTATCGGCTCAGGTGCTGACGATTATCTTTGCGAAACCTTCAGCCGCGACATGCTGCGACTGCGGTTAGAGGCAGGAAAACGTTTGATTACCCTTGGCGGTCGCGACATGATGATTTTCTCGCTCGCGAAGCTAGCAGAATGCCGCGACAACGACACGGGGAAACATCTAGATCGGATGCGAGAGTACGCTAAGCTTTTGGCATGCGAGCTCTCAACCTATCCCGAGTTCGAATCCATCATTGACGAACAGTTCATTGAGCTTCTCTACCTGACCAGTCCATTACACGATATTGGCAAGGTCGGTATCCCTGACTCGGTTTTGACGAAGCCAGGCACACTAACATCCGACGAGTTTGCAGTGATGAAGACTCACACTGTCATCGGTGGCGAAACAATTCGCGCGACGGCTGCTGCGTATCCTCAAGCAAGTTTTTTGAAGATGGCGATGGATCTCGTCATGTACCACCACGAGCGTTGGGACGGCACAGGCTATCCCGAGGGACTCGTCGGCAACAACATTCCATTATCAGCACGGATTGTGGCGATGGCGGATGTTTACGATGCTTTGACTAGTAAACGGGTTTACAAAGCGGCCTTCGACCACGAATCTGCCTCGAAGATCATTATCGACGGGCGGGGAACTCATTTTGATCCGACGCTTGTGGATGCATTTCTTCAAGTTCAAGACGCAATAAACGCAATCCGAATTGGCTTTGGTGATTTTCCGCAAGCCGCTCCTGCGACGACCGAGCCGGCTTCCGTTGCAATAACAATTCCGCAAACTGAAGAACCAACTTCCCACCCGCTCGAAGCTGCCCCTATTTTAGATTTGGGAGCATCTCAAGATTCGTCTTTCATGGCACACCGTCGATCTAGGACTGTTTCATCACTTTGAATTGATCTCTGTGGCTGATCACATTCACTTGCCGAGCTTCGTCTTTACCTAAATTGACTGTTTCTTCGCCGGACTACTTGGCTGCGTCGCTATTTGGTATCCGTCTCTGATTCTGTTGTAGACATTTAGAAACTCGTGTGATTCTCAACAAGTTATCACTATTGATTTCCGAGGCACGCCGAGTGTTCGATTGGGCTTGTATCGTTTAAAATTGTGGAATGTTGTATTACCATCCGCCACTTCTCGGATTCGATAAGTCCTATGTCCGACCCAGAGATCGAATCGCCAATCACTGCTAGTTCGACGAGCCAGTTGCTCTCGCCGGTTTGGATGTCCAAGCTTGAACGTATGGAACTCGTGAGTCGAAAGATTTTTCGTGGTCGCATGAAAGGTGAGCGGCGCAGTACTCGCAAGGGCCAGAGCGTCGAGTTCGCTGACTTCCGAAATTATGTTCCGGGGGACGATCTTCGTTTCATCGACTGGAATCTTTTTGCGCGGTTGGACAGACTGTATTTAAAATTGTTCCTTGAAGAAGAAGACCTTCATGTCTCGGTCATAATTGACGATACGCCTTCGATGCATTTTGGCAGTCCAAGCAAGCTTTGGGTGGCCGCACAGATTGCTGCATCGCTTGGCTATATCGGCCTGTGCCGTGGTGATCGCGTAAGCATATCGAGTTTTCAATCGACTAGTCCGCAAGTCTTTCGTGGAAGATCCAACACTAGCCGAATGCTAAGCGGGCTGACCGAGATTCACGATGCCTCTCTTGCTGCAAAGCCATCATCAAAGCCGACCAGTAGCCAAACCGATACTAAATTGTTGATTGGTTTGAACGCTGCGATGAAGGCCTTTTGTTCTCGAAATACAGGCAAGGGGATCATCGTCGTTGTGTCCGATTTGATGGATAAAAACGGCTACGAAGCGGGTCTCAAAATGCTCCTCGCAAAAGAGCTCGACATCTTCGTCATACATCTCCTCTCACCAGAAGAAATTTCTCCAACAATCACAGGTGATCTCAAGCTGGTGGATTATGAAGATGGCGATTCGCGTGAGGTAAGCATCTCTGCCCCGATGCTTGCAAGATATCAAAAGACACTTTCTGGATTCATCACGACAGCGAGAGATTTTTGTCAGCGTCGCGGAATCGCCTACGTCTCCACTAGAAGCGATGCCTCGGTGGAAACGCTGATTGAACAGTACTTGCGACTACGAGGGCTCGTTCAATGACTTGGATTAACTCGTTGACTGCAATGCAGTGGATTGTTCTTTTATCGATTCCGACTCTCATTATTTCGCTTTACTTTCTGAAATTAAAGCGATCACTTATCGATGTACCTAGCACGTACCTCTGGCGAAAAACGATAGAGGATTCGCATGTTAACAGCCTTTGGCAACGCCTCCGCCGCAGTCTGCTCTTGCTGCTTCAGTTGCTGTTTGTTGCCGCGATTATTTTTGCGTGTTTACGTCCTGGCTGGAGTAGCTCGCAAAACATTGGTCAGCGATCTATCTTGCTGATTGATAATTCGGCAAGCATGACTGCGACCGACGTGACGCCATGCAGGATAGACGTCGCGAAAACAAAAGCAAAGGAAATCGTTCGCTCCATGACAGGCAACGACGTGGCCATGGTGATCGCGTTTTCCGATCGAGCCGATGTCCAACAAGGTTTTACCGGCGATCGAAATCGTCTGATTGCTGCAATCGACAACATACCGGCGACCGCCCGAACAACCGATCTAAACGAAGCCATGCGAGCTGCCGCGGGGCTTGCAAACCCGGGACGCGTCAGCTTTGATGGAATGAACGATATTCAGGTCGCAGAAGCTTTACCTGCGACTGTCAATCTGTTCTCCGACGGTGGTTTTCTAAGCTTGACCGATTTCAATCTCGGGAATCTTTCCGTTCGCTACGTTCCGATCGGCAGCGAGAAAATTTCCAATGTTGCAATCGAGGCTTTCTCAATATTGCGAAACGAGGAACGTCCAGATGAGATCCAAGCATATGCTCGAGTCGCTTCCTATGGCGAGAAGGCTTTGGAAGTCAGTGCGTCGCTGTATCTCGATGACGCATTAATCGATGCAGTGAAAATCAAGATAGAACCCGATAAAGAAGCGGGGGTCACTTTTGATCTGGCTAGCACAGATACGACGCGCGGTGTCTTTCGCTTAGTCCTTGATCACGATGATCAACTCTTGGTCGACAATGCAGCCTACGCAGCGACGCGGCCAGTGAAACCGGGAAACGTTTTGCTTGTCACATCCGGAAACAAAGCTCTTGAAAAGTCTGTTGAAACAGCCGCAGTTCAATCCATTGCGAATGTAAGAATCGTCGAGCCATCGATCTTGCTGGATGAAGCTGAATCCGAGCGACTTTTTCAAAGCGGCGATGTTGATCTCGTAATTTTTGATCAGTGCCGACCGCAACGGATGCCCTCAGCCAATACATTGATGATTGCAGCCACGCCACCCACGGGTGACTGGAGTCTTGGTGAAAAGACCGGGCCGGTAAATTTGATTGATTTGGATCGTACCCATCCGATGATGGAATTCCTGGAGCTTGGTTCGGTCGGTATTATCGAAGGCCAAGCAGTAACGCCTCCCGAAGGAGGGAAGGTTTTGATGCGAGCAGACATCGGTTCGGTGTTCGCGATCGCACCGCGAGGCCCTTACCAAGATGCGGTCTTGGGATTCGGTATCGTGCGGCAGTCGGATAAAGGGACTGAATTGAATACCGACTGGGTACGCAAACGAAGCTTCCCGCTTTTCATTTACGGCTGCATTGATTTTTTGTCGGGAGGTGTGACACAAGAAGCGGCAATGACTGTTCAGCCCGGTCAGCCGATCTCGCTGGTGCTTCCAAGTCGCTTCTCCGGATTCAATGTCTTCGCGCCCAATGGTATCAAGTCATCAATCGAACCAACTCCCGGGGGACAGCATGTCTTTACCGCAACCGAATCGATCGGTGTCTATCGCGTTCAAGCATCAAATCAAGCTTCCGCAGCATCCGATGATACAACATCAATTAGCACCGAGTCTCAAGCTAACAATAAAACGATTGACGTTTTCACATCGAATCTTTTCTCCCCACGCGAAAGCAGCATTGCTACATTACCCGACCTATCGATCGGCGGAGAGAAAGTCGCCGGATTGGTCGGCAAATCACCATCGCGAATCGAGTACTGGCGATGGTTACTTTCTGCAGGACTGTGCCTTGTCGTTTTCGAGTGGTTCATTTACCACCGAAGACATTAGCATCGGGAACGTCATTCAATTTGCCTCCTAAATGACATGTAACTTGAATAATCGAGTCGAGTAAAAAGATGAATAAGCCGGGTCTGTCACGTGACAATGAAGCTGAATGGGTCGTTTGTCTCGCTAGAGGACCCGCGATGTTCATGCTCAACTTTATGCTCACAGAAACGATTTTGGGTACTGATCATTTGATTCATCCAGGGCAATCGCCTCAGGAAGTCATCGATCGAGCGTCACCGGGAGATCGGATTGTTTTTCTTCCTGGACTCCATCAACACAAACTTGGAAAACATCAATCGATCCTTTATATCGACAAGAGTGTCGAGATTGAGCTCCAGGCCAATGCGACTCTCAAGCTTGCAGATGGGGAAACAATTTTGGAATCGATCGCCGAGATTACTACCGATCATGGAGCCCCCAAGAAGCTCGATGATTTAGCCGTTGGAGGCGAATACGATCTGGGGCTTAAGGATACTGTCTATACGCTCATTATCGACGGCGAGGGAACAGAGGGCAGACCAGATACATTCACTTGGGGGTTTGGACCGCTGTTTTCTACTTACAAGACAAAGATTCCCATTACGGGAGATTGGCAAGAATTAAACAACGGGATCAAAATTCGATTCGACCAAGTACGTGGCCATAACAAGGGAAGTCTCTGGTTTTTATCCTATGATGGTCGTGAATCTTATGGCATACGCATAGGGCATGGGCTTCAAGATGAACCGATTGAGAATGTTCGAATTTATGGTAAGGGCACAATCGATCTGAATGCGACAAACAATGTCTCTCCGAGCGGGCTGGTTAAGGACATTAATGCTTGTGTCCTGATTCATGGCCGCGCCAAGGATATTACTGTCGAAGGAATCACGATGACCGATACGATGCGATCCGTGATGGTCTACGGCGAGCATACTGGGCAATTTTTAGCTGGTGGTGATGTTACACCGGGCGAATCATTTGACGCGGAGAAGATTTTGATCCAACACACGCGAACGATCAATCCAAAGGGGAGCGGATACTTGCTTGGGCACCCTTCGCATCGGGGGCATTTGAGAGATGTAAAGTGCAATCATAACTATATGGAAACAAATACGACTTCGATCGAGCCGAACTTCCAGCTCGATGGCTATGAAGTGATCGACAACATTATTAAAAGCGATGGTCTCGCAATTCACTGCTGGCGAAAGTCAAGTAACGGACGAATTGAGGACAACATCCGCATTGACGACATTTCGGGCAAGTCAGTCGTTGTTCTTGGGGCTCCCGGTGGTTGGGAGAAACCGCAACCGCCAATACTTCGCAACAACCGGAATCATCTTGGCGATGGAACAAATTGAGTTCGTCTCATGGATCGGACTTGTTTTATAGGAATTGAACTAAACCTATCCAATCGAAAGTATCTAAATTTCAAGTGCCATCAGTTTGCTGTCATGATGCTAGGCATTCAAAAGTGATAGTGAAGATGATTTTAGAATCCACATAGCGATTGCTTATGACTTTTAAAATGACACGATTTTGATTCAACGTCGTTTGCGTGGTCATGGGATTGGATTTCGTAATGAACCACCCCGTGCAATCAAGCAGGAAACTAGGCTTCACGGTTTTGATTCTGGCGATCAACGGATGACGGTTGCACTGATGTTTCACCAATCAGTCGCCACAATCCTTACGATCGCAAACTCAATCGAACGAAACAAGATTTCGATTCTTCGTAGGAGCTTTCAGTCAAGAAATCCAACCTAGATTTACCGATACTTATAGAAAATTCGCGATTGTCTCCGAGCGGCTCATGCCCTATAGACGCCGCATAGATTTACGCGGTATAGATCATCTGATGCTCTTTGTAAGCAACCGGCTCCCTATGAAAAAAGATTCGTCCACAACGCAACTGCCAATGTCGACTCAAGCAGATAATCGCGAGTGGATTGCTGAAATGCAATCAACCTGCGAGCTTGAGTCGGGTGTCGAGCTACGCGTTTTCGATGAATTGTCCGTTGTTCAGAAAGCTGTCGCTGATAATCTTGGAAACGACAGGCTTCGAATCACCCGTCCGATGCTGTCAGTGGTGATTCCCGTTTACAACGAACGTGAGTCGGTTATCAAAATCGTCGAAGCGGTAAAACGGCTCCCCGTTAGCAAGCAGATCATTATCGTCGATGATGGGAGTACTGACGGAACGCAGGAAGCACTCCTTGGCATACCGCAAGACGGATGCGTCGAGCTCTTCTTTCATTGCGTAAATCAAGGCAAAGGAGCCGCTCTTCAGACGGGATTCCGCCTTACCGAGGGGAACATAGTCGTTATTCAAGACGCTGATCTCGAGTATGATCCACAAGACATCATGAAAGTCATCCAGCCAATCATCGATGGTCGAGCAACAGTCGTTTACGGATCGCGTTATCTGAATTCGGAGTCCAAAAACAGCTCCTGGATCCATCGCTCCGGAAACGCTTGCTTAACCGGGCTGAGTAATTGGATTACGGGGCAAAAACTTACGGATATGGAGACGTGCTACAAAGCGTTCCGCCGTGATGTCTTGCAAAACATACGAATCGAGCAGCCTCGCTTTGGTTTTGAGCCGGAAATCACTGCAAAAATCTCTCGGCTCGGCATCCAAATCCCAGAAGTACCAATCAGCTATCGCGCTCGTTCGTGGGCCGATGGGAAAAAGATTGGACTCAAAGATCTTTGGAACGCGATTTACTGCATTTTGCGATATCGCTAAAGTCACTTGACTTTTTATGACGATGTGTCAATATTTGACACATGGTCGTTTTAACAAGAAAGCAAAGAGAAATAGCGGAACGAGAAGGGCAGATTCTGCGCCTTGCTCGGCCCATTTTGCTTCGCGAGGGTTACCAGGCGCTTAGCATGGATCGTTTGGCGACCTTGATGGAATACGCCAAAGGAACCCTCTACAACCATTTCCCAAACAAAGAAGAAATCGTAATTGCCTTGGCTATCGAGTCCATGGAGTTGCGATTTCGCCTGTTTCAGTTCGGCTCGCAACTGAGTCAAATCCCGCGAGAACGACTTATGGGAATCGGTGCGGCTTGCGAAGTCTACACGCAAGAATGTCGGGACCATTTCGCGATCGAAGAATGGATCCGAAACAGCACGATCTGGGACAAGTCGAGTTCGCGTCGTCAGGAGTTGATTCAACAATGTGAAAGCCGCTGTATGGGAGTTGTTTCGGGAATCGTTCGCGATGCGATGATGGCCGGAGACCTTATGCTTCGCGATGGCCTTTCGCCTGAAGAGATCATCTTCGGATTTTGGGCTTTGAATTACGGTAGCCAAGTTCTTGCAGCAACCAGCCCATCTCTTGCCAAACTCGGGATCACGGACGCGCCCAAGGCGATTCGTCACCACTGTTACACGTTAATGAATGGTTTCGGTTGGTCACCTCTGCTGGGAGTCGAGGAGCAATTCCAAAAGATGGATCAATTTCACAAACAGATTCGAAACGAGTTCGACTTAAACGAACCCCAATTTACGACAACTACCAACTAGAAATTTTTTTACTGAAAAAGTGACGCGTCGTCATTCGCTGACGCGTCATTCAATTCTTCAGAAGGCATCGCGAATATGAAAAGCATCTTTAAAAACCGCGTTTTCTTTATGTCGGCGGCAGTATTGTTTTCCGTATCCGCAGCGGTATTGGCCGCGGTGGGTTTGAAGAATCAGAGTACGCAGCTAACATCGAACTCGCATTCAGAGAAAGCTTCAAAACCGAATAGTAAAGTTGTTCTCCCTGTTGTACCCGTTCGAATGTTTGAAGTTGGAAGCGTCGAGTCGCGATGCGCTAAGAATGTATTCACGGGGACCGTTCGCGCTCGTTACGAAACGCCCGTTGGATTCCGAGTTGGAGGAAAAATTGTCAGTCGAAAAATCGAGGTCGGTCAAAGAGTGAACCCGGGCGATGTCCTCTTCGAATTGGACACAGAAGATTATCGGCTACAGCAAAAGTCCTCGGAAGCAAATCTTGTCGTTGCTCGGGCAGCAGTCCGGCAAAGCACCGCCGAGGAGCAACGATTGGTTGACCTACGGCGGACCAATGCAATCAGTCAGTCCGAATACGATCTTGGTTTATCAGCAAGAGACATCGCACTAGGTCAGCAAACCAGCGCCGAACGACAACTGCAACTTGCCAACAATCAACTCGCCTATTGCCGACTCGTCGCAGACACGCCGGGTATTGTGATGAATGTTCAAGCTGAATCGGGGCAGGTAGTTGCAGCTGGAACGCCTGTTTGCGTGATTGCTCAAACCGAACAACTTGAAGCAGTCGTCGACATCCCCGAGAATCGTAGTTCGCTTCCAGAGAACATGCTTGCATCAGTCCAATTCTGGTCGCTCCCTAGCGTGCGTTCGTCAGCGAAACTTCGTGAGCTATCCCCCGTTGCAGATCCGGTTACTCGCACTTACCGCGCTAGGTTCTCCATCGAGAAACCACCCGCAGAGATCCAGTTAGGAATGACCGCAACGGTCAACTGGGACGAAAAGTCAAATGGTGCAATCAACACTTCCGAGCCAGCAACAAACGATACGACTAACGGTTACGCATTTAGCGTTCCTACCGCATCCATCATACAGCATGGAGAAAAGTCGGCCGTATGGTTAGCAACTCCCGATCCATTGAATACAGGCATATTCATGATCCGCCCGCAGATTGTTCAAGTCAAATCGTATGGTGCCAACATGACGGACATCTCACGCGGACTTACTTTGGGGCAACTGATTGTTTCGGCTGGTGTTCAGAAGCTTGATGAAGCCATGAAAGTCCGAGTATGGGAGATGCAAAAGTGAAAATCGCTTCAAGTTTCAATCTCTCGCGGTGGGCGGTCACACATCCGTCCTTCATTTTGTTTTTGATTGGTGCCTCGTTACTCGCCGGACTGCAATCCTACTTGCAGATGGGTCGAGCTGAAGATCCTTCGTTTACAATCAAAACGGCAATTGTTTCAGCGACATGGCCTGGTGCAACTGCAGAGGAAGTGCAGCGGCAAGTTGCAGAGCGAATCGAAGACAAGCTTCGAGAAACGCCGTATCTCGACTTTTTGCGAACCTACTGTTTGCCTGAGCGAATGCTCGTTCTCGTACAGCTAAAGGATACGATTCCCAAAAAGCAAGTGCCCGAAACTTGGTACCAGATTCGGAAAAAATTGAATGACATTCGCGGTACACTTCCTCAAGGAGTTCTTGGACCAGCAGTCAACGACGAATACGGCGACGTCTATTCAGCGATCTACGCCTTTCATGGCGATGACTATACTCCTGCTGAATTGAAACGCATTGTCGAGTCGGCGCGGAAGCGACTATTGCGAGTCAGCGATGTTGAAAAGGTTGACATTATCGGAGACCAACTTCAGAAAGTTTTTATTGAACTCTCTCATCGAAAACTTGCGACGCTAGGTATCTCGCCACAAAAAATATTCGATAGCGTTACCGCGCAGAACGCAATATTACCATCAGGCAAAATTGAGACCGAACAAGACCGCGTCTTCGTCCGAGTCGACGGAGCCTTCGATGCAGTCGAAGCTATCTCGAATGTTCCGGTTAGCGGAT
This sequence comes from Planctomycetota bacterium, assembly GCA_026692865.1. Classification (GTDB taxonomy): domain Bacteria; phylum Planctomycetota; class Planctomycetia; order Pirellulales; family Pirellulaceae; genus JAIYDQ01. Next base: position 252,417 of record JAPLNI010000058.1, on the reverse strand, counting down.
TGAACCGGACACTCAAGTTGGGTGACATCGCCGATATAAAACGAGGATATGAAGACCCATCGGAATTCACAATGAGTTTTGATGGAAAACAAAGCGTTGGACTTGGGGTCGTAATGAAGAAAGGCGGGAACGTTCTAGCGCTTGGCGAGCGAATTGAAGAAGAGATGCAATTCATTCGTACAGAAATACCCGCCGGCGTTGAAATCGGGACCGTTGCCTTTCAGCCTTCGGTTGTCGACGAGTCTGTCTCGGAATTTTTAAGATCGTTCGTCGAGGCCTTGATTATTGTTCTTTGCGTTAGCTTCTTGAGTCTTGGCTTTCAAACCGGAATCGTGGTGGCTCTCAGCGTTCCGACAGTGCTGGCCATCTCCATGGTTATCATGAACTCGATCGGTATGGATTTGGATCGAATCAGCTTAGGAGCATTGATTCTAGCGCTTGGGTTGTTAGTCGATGATGCGATCATCGCTGTTGAAATGATGGCGGTAAAATTGGAGCAAGGGTGGAGTCGAGTTGACGCAGCAACCTTTGCTTGGTCATCCACTGCATTCCCGATGTTGTCAGGAACCATGATTACTGCAGCGGGCTTTATCCCAGTCGGATTTGCGAAGTCGGCAGCGGGGGAATATGCAGGTGGAATTTTCTGGGTCGTGGGGATCGCTTTGATGACTTCGTGGTTTACTGCCGTTGTATTTACGCCGTACCTTGGCGTGATGCTACTTCCGGAAAAGGTTGCTTCATCGAAAGATCATCACAACTATAACACCGGGATGTACCGAGCCTTGCGAGCGATCATCACGTTATGTGTTCGTAATCCACTAAAGGTCATATCGGTGACTTTGGTTGCCTTTATCGCATCGATGTATGGCTTCACACAACTTCAGCAACAGTTTTTCCCTCAATCGTCGCGGCCTGAGTTGATGGTGGATATCAAAATGCCGGAGGGTTCATCCTTTTTGGCGACGGCTGATATGGTGCGGAAGGTCGAGTCGCTGCTTCTCAAAAAGTTGCCGAATTCAGAAGATATAAATCGGGAGCATACGAAAGAACCATTCTCGTTTCTTGACTTTATAATGCATAGAACGCATGATTCCGATTGGGATGTAAACCACTTCACATCTTATACCGGGGCTGGTTCCGCGCGGTTTTTCCTTGCCTTGAATCCGGACCTTCCGAATGCGAGCTTTGCGAAAATTGTTATTGAAACCACCGGAGTTAAAGCCCGAGAGAGATTAAGACGCGAACTGCTTGCGGCCTTTGAATCGGACCCTCAGTTCGCCTCGCCAAGGCTTCGCGTTTTGCGGCTTGATTTTGGACCACCGGTAGGGTTTCCTGTCCAGTTCCGCGTGATGGGTCCCGATCGTGAAGGAGTCCTCGCGATCGGTGACAAGGTTCGAGAGATCATGCGACAGGAGAAAGCTACTGTTGACGTTAACTTCGAATGGAACGAGGCGTCGAAGATGATTCGATTGGCCGTAGATCAAGACCGCGCACGATCCATGGGACTGAACACGCAAGAAATTTCGTCGACACTGCAAACGTTGCTTTCGGGAGCACCTATTGCTCAGTTTCGGGAGGGAACTGAGACCGTCGAGGTCGTTGCAAGAGCGATTCCCGAAGAACGACTAGAGCTGGACTCTCTTCAAAATCTTTCGTTGTTCAATAACGATGGTAAGGCAATTCCACTTAGCCAAGTCGCAACAGCTCACTACGAACTGGAGCCACCAATTCTCTGGCGTAGGAATCAAGAGACAATGCTCACAGTGAGATCGGACACGATCGACGGCGTTCAAGCACCAGACGTCACGAACCGAATTTTTCCTAAGTTGCTCGCCCTAGACCTTCCACCTGGTTACCGTATTGAACGCGGGGGTGCAGTCGAAGAAAGCGAGAAAGCGAACCTTGCCCTATTCAGCGTATTCCCTGTGATGATTCTGATCATGCTAACGCTTTTGATGCTGCAGGTTCAAAGTTTTAAAAAGGCGGCTCTAGTGTTCGGCATTGCTCCACTGGGGTTAATCGGTGCGGTTGCTTTCCTACTAATTTTTAATGCTCCCTTTGGCTTTGTTGCATTGCTGGGAGTGATTGCGCTCGCCGGAATGGACATGCGAAATTCGGTAATATTGATCGATCAGATTGATCAAGACATGCAAAGTGGACTTACCGAATGGGAAGCGGTCATTGAATCCGCGGTACGTCGTGCTCGACCGGTGATTTTGACCGCTGCAACGGCAATCCTTGCGATGATTCCTTTGACAAGAAGTGTCTTTTGGGGACCGATGGCGATCGCTATCATGGGCGGTCTGTCAGTTGCAACTTTCTTGACGTTGATCAACCTCCCTGCTTTGTATGTTTTGATCTTCCGAGTAAAACCAACATTCAGCGATCCCCATTCCATCGAGCGAAAACAAGTTCATTACTCTAAGAGTTTTGAAGAAAGTTCGTTTGAGTCGACGACAGAGCAACTTGAACCCGTGCCCGTTTAGCTATTTAAGAAGCAAGCAATCAGCATAATGACGCGACGAAAAAAAGTGTTTCAAGCCCTCCGCTTCGCAGTCGAAGACGTTTATCAAAACTTGGATGATGGGAGTGAACATCATCGGCAAGTGGTAAGGCATCCGGGCGCGGTGGTGATTCTTCCGCTTGTCGATCCGGATCACGTGTGCTTGATTTACACTTATCGCGTTGCCATCGATCGTTGGATACTCGAATTGCCCGCAGGAACGCTTGAACCAAACGAGCCACCGATGGTAACCGCGGGTCGTGAGTTGATTGAAGAGACAGGCTATCAGGCAGCAACGATTCAGCATGTCCATTCGTTCAATATGTCACCAGGTATACTGGATGAGCGTATGCATTTCTATGTTGCGAGCAATTTAACTCAGGGCGAAGCGCAGCGCGAGGTTGGCGAGCAAATTGCCAACCAAGTTTACTCGTGGAGCGAGATTGATAGCCTGATTCGCGACGGCAAAATTGAAGACGCGAAGACTCTAGTAGCGTTGCTTTGGTTCATGAGATATCGAACGAACGCCTAGTGCTTCAGCCCAGCTTAATTCAGGGGTAGCGGAATTCTTAAGAATTCCGAAGTCGGTGGGGACAACGGCAAAGTCTGAAATCTTCAGATGTGTTACGACATCTGCTACGAGTGCGAACGCCCGTTATTCATTTGTACGAAGCTTTAGCTTTAAAACATGGTTAAGCTGCACCGTCCAATGTATATGGGCCGATGTGTTATTGCTTGAGTGCTTCGAGTACTGCCGCGTCATGACCATCGACGCTCACTTTCTTCCAGACCTTTGCAATCTTGCCTTGGGTGTCGATAAGGTAGGTGCTTCGCTGTACACCCATCGACTTTTTCCCGTACATATTCTTCTCACGCCAAGCTCCATAAAGCTCGGCTACGGCGTGATCGGGGTCGGCAAGGAGCGAAAAATTCAATGTGTATTTGTCTCGAAACTTCACGTGCGACTCCAACGTATCAGGGCTAACTCCAAGCACGACCGCTCCTAGTTTGGTCATTTCGCTTTGAGCATCGCGAAACGCGCAAGCTTCTTTTGTACAACCTGGCGTATCGTCTTTGGGATAGAAGTACAGGACGACACTCTTGCCTTTAAACTGAGATAGTTTCACTTTTTCACCGGAGTCAGACACTAGAGTGAACGCGGGAGCTTTTGTGCCAGGTTCAAGCCAATCGGCCATCGCAATATCCTTTGTTTTCGAGCTGGAAAAATGACGGAATTTCGAGTTACAATTTCTTACGTTAGAGGCTATTTTGCTGCGAAAACGTTAGCTTGGCTAGGACTCTTTATTTTTGTTGCTGGTCAAGTCGCAAACACAGGATAACAATCGGGCTAGCCCGGATTATTCAAAGCCTTCAAGTTGAGCCACTGGCGCTAGCCGCGTAATTGGATGATCAAGCGCAGGCGGATGGTTAGTCGCCCGAACACGGCCAGCCCACGATTTTTGATTATTTCTCGAGTAGCCTATTCGCTGGCTTTGGCGTTCGACAGCCGCTTTAGTGTCTGTTTGGGCCGTAGAGGTCGAGATTTTCGGTGTGTCGGAAGCGATACTCCGTTGTTGAGCGACTTTAAGGTGACATTTTTGCGGAAAAGAGTTAGACTACGAATCCCGCAGTCGCGAAGTTAGATAATATTTCTGGAGCCAAATCGCTGTCAATGAGTAAGAAACCTAGTCCGTCGAACGTTTTAGAAGACATTCCGATCATCAATGCTACCGCTTCGGAATCGCAGCTAGCTTCGACATTAATCTTGGCAAAAGCGGCGGCAAAAGCGGCGGCGGAGAATAAGGCTCAGGATTTAATTCTTCTTGATATCTCCCGACAAACCTCGATTTTCGACTATTTCTTGATCGGAACTGGGACCAGCCGTAGACAAATTCACGCGATCAGCGATGAGATCGATCACGCATTGGAAGCCTTGGGGGAAACACGATTGAGCACCTCTGGATACGATGAAAGCCGATGGATTGTGTTGGATTACGGCGGGTTGATTGTTCACCTATTCGATGAAGAAACGCGAGCGTTTTACGATCTCGAAGGACTCTGGGCAGACAGTCCGCCAGTGGATCTCACAGATGCGTTGCGAAATACGGGAGCGGCGGTTTTGAGAACGGAGTCGTAATCGATGTCCGTAACAATGTCCCCCGAATATTTGCTGTACTATCTTCCCTTGATTGTTGCTGTTGCCTTAGTTCTTGCAGCAACTCGCCACGAGCGAACAGATTTGATTATCAAGCAGGCGATGTCCCAAGCCGTCTGGTTCACGGTCTTCATGCTCGTGGTAGCCGGTTTGCTCTGGGGTGCAACTCAGCTTATCTGAGTTTTTGAGCCCCCGCAAGTTTCTCGAGTGCACACGCTTGAACGGTTAGCACGCCAAACATTTTGCGGTGCGCTGGACAAGCCTGGGATGATGAAAACTGGGTCGATGGCGTTAGTCTAATACCACCTAAGTTAGACCCATCAGCCGCCTGGCGTCAGAGACTTTCCAGCTTAGCATTTAAATTAGTTCGTACTCGTACTCAATGAAATGGTACTCGTACTCGAGTCGACTGCAATCCGATCGAGTAGGAGCACGAGTACCGGCTTACGACTGAGTACGAGTACGAAAATGCAGAAACACTGGATTACTAAGCGAGACGCTCTCTGACGCGAGGCGACTGATGAAATAGCGAACATTTTTGACAGAAAGTAGGTGGAATTGGACTAATGCCTACGGCTCCGGATATATTTCCTTTTGATCGCCCGTGCCTCAGGTCTCAAAATCAAAACAAAAAATGCGAGCCGCAATGGACCTGAGACTCGCGTTTCAAATTGTTGTTGATCAAAGACGCTGTTCATCAAAAACTAAGCCAGTTTTGGGCTCAGCTTTTTTGAAACTGAGGCGATCGATTGGTTTCCGCAGCAACATGCCGAGAAAGCCACCGGAGCTGAAGTTGCACAGCCGCAACCGCCAGCTTGTGTTCCTTCAGTCGCGCCTGATCCGCAAGGAGTCGAGCCGCTTTGGGTCGAAGTGTTGGCAGTTGCGCAGGGGCTGAATGTATATGAAACCAACTTGGGAACCATCTTGCAGACCTGAACTTGTACTTCCTTCATCATAGGAAATTGAACGGCGACCGTGTACTCTTCAACAACTTCTTCAGCGACTTATTCGTAACGAGTCGTTTGAACAGGTGTTGGCGTCGTCTCTGGCACGTTGAATGTGAAGCTGATTTCCTTGGTCTTCTTCTCGGTTGAGTAAGTTATCACAGGATACGTCTCGCTCTTCTTCTCGGTCGTGTAGGTCAATTCCTTGCGAGTTCGAGTTCGCGTTTCATCAACATACTTGATTTGTTTGCGTGTTCGTTCGCGAGTTTCCATCTTGTAATCGACAACTTGACGGGTTCCAGTTCGAACCTCAGGCTTGTTGACGATGTAGGTGCATTCGTAAGGGATTTGCTCGGATTGTTGCTCGAAAACCGTGTAGGCGATTTCTTCGTTCATGCTTGTGTGCTACTAACGGGGACTTCTTCTGTTACGACGTTTGGAATGGCGATTCCTAAGCACAGAATAATCCAGACCCACACCGAATCGCTACTTGTGAATCCCTAATTACTCATCAATCTTCATGAGTTACTCAAATGACGGAGTTTTTTCCCACAGTATTCTTAGCCCGTTGAATACAACAATAACGGTGCTTCCTTCATGTGCTAGTACACCAAGCCAAAGTGGAAGATCGAAGAAGCTCGCGATTACAAGTACCGCGATGGTACCGAATGCAAAAATCATATTTTGCCGAACACGTTTTCGCGCTAATCGACTTACCCAAATCGCAAGTGGCAATGCATTCAAGCTGTCTCGCATTAAAACGACATCAGCAACCTCAATCGCAACGTCTGTCCCGGCACCTCCCATTGCAATGCCGACATCTGCGGTCGCCAATGAGGGAGCATCGTTGATTCCATCTCCAATCATTGCGATCGATTGATAGTTCTTCGATAAGCGAGCGATCTCATTTACTTTGTCATCGGGCAATAGTCCTGCTCGAAACTCGTCTATCCCAAGTCGCTTTGCAATCGGTGCTGCAACTCGCTCATGGTCACCAGTGAGAAGCACTACTTTTGAGATACCAAGTTCTTTGATGATCGCAATGGTACGTTCCGCTTCGGGACGGAGCAGATCGGCGACACCTATCACTCCATAGATATTGTCTTGATTGTTTTCGTTGGTTCCAGCGACTACCAAGGCTGTCTGACCAAGATCGCGGATTCGCTGAACATTTTCAATCAACACTTGCGGTAAGACAACATCGTGAGATTCGAACAGTCCTTCGCGTCCAATTCCGACCCAAAGACCTTCGACTTGAGCGTGGACACCCAAGCCTGTGTGACTGGCAAATCCACGCAAATTGGTGGGAATGGCTGTAATATTACGTCGCTTGAGTTCTTCCATGACAGGAATCGCTAGCGGGTGCTCGCTTTGCTTTTCAACGGCCGCTGCCAAAGCAAGCAACCGAGGAATATCTTGTTCACGAGTAGCCCAAACCTCTGTAACACCGGGACGCCCCATCGTGACCGTGCCCGTCTTGTCCATCGCAAGAACTTCGACCTTACCGAGCGATTCCAAATGGACAGCACCTTTGAACAACACTCCACGCCGTCCTGCAAGTGCAATCGCGGAGAGCATCACCGAGGGCGAACTGACCACGACCGCGCACGGCGAGGCAGCGACAAGCAGAACCATCGAATGATAAAACGCGTCGTACCAGTTTGTAGCGTGTACTAATCGACTTCCAAGTAACACCAGAAGCGAAGCGACAAAAACGCCTAGCACGTACGGTTGTTGCCATGATTCGACAAAGCGCTGTGTCGGAGTCTTCTGAGCCTGTGCTTCGTGAACCATATGCACGATGCGTTCAAGCGTTGTGTCGGCGATGACTTTTGTCATTTCGACAATTACAGAACCCTGACCGTTCATCGTTCCGGAAAAGACTTCCGTTCCGACTACTTTATGGATAAGTTCACTTTCACCGGTCAACGTCGACTCGTCTACCCATGTTTCGCCTTCTTGAACAACCCCATCAATCGGAAACCTTTCGCCAGGCTTTACACGGATGAGATCTTTCACGTTCAAAAGCTCGACTTCAATCGTCTCGTCATGGTCACTCCCAGCAATCAAACGTGTTGCTTGACGAGGGCGCAGCTTGATCAAAGATTCAATCGACTGATTCGTGCGATAAGTCGCAAAGGTTTCGAGTGTCTCGGCGAGCGCGAACAGGAAAAGCAGAATCGCCCCTTCCATCCAATCACCTAAGATCGCAGCACCGATGGCAGCAACAACCATCAATGTATGGATACTCAACTTGCCATGACGAAGATCGTGGATCGACTCAATAAACGGCCTATATCCTCCAGCAACGTACGCAATGCCCCAGGAGGCGATGGCAAGCGTTGGGGGACTTCCACCTTCGGTGTCACCCAAATATCGAGACAGACCAAACCCCAGCAGCCCGAAAAATGCACAGGCGACCGTTTCAATCGCTTCAAAGATTGGAGGTCCAGAATGATGAGAATGTTCTTTGCAACCCATAAGTTTCCTAAATCAAATGTCGCTAATAAGAACTTTATTGTAGCATCAGGGAAGGCAACTTACGCAACGGATGCAATGTGAAATGATTTCACCTCGCAGAGGTCAATTGTTGATACGCTTCGCGAACCAATGGTTTGGTTTCAAGTAAGATCTCAAGAATGGCGGTCCTATTCTCCTTTTTCAAATGGGAGTATTTTGTCGATACTTCTTCTCCTTCAAGAATTCTTAAGGCCTTTGTTAAGACTATCTGCAAAACCTTGTCGGGCAATCGATCAAACGATGGCGAATAGATTATGTAACTGCAAGGATATTTGAAAAGCCGCGTCTGCAAATCCAAGTCTCGTAGCGATCTCCCTGTCGAGTCGACTTTGGCTCGCTTTACAAAATCCAGAGCAAAATCGCTGGTGCCAGAAACGGGATCCTGAAGCTGGAATTCATCACACATGAATAGATGATAGAGCAGCTGGTCTGCCACGGCTTCCATTCGTCGCTGGGCACTTTCGCTTACAAACCCTTCTTCCCGCTCCAGTAATTTGTTCATATCGTAGGATTGAGCCATCGCTTGCCGCGTCTCAAAGCTTGCCGCTGTGATTGCATTGTGCATTTGTGTTTGATGCTCCAACACCATCAACGCGACCAGATCACTGTGTGGTGTTAGATAAGCGGATGTATCAAAGTATTCTTCCAAAGACTTGCGATTAAGTCCTGATGGTTGCGAGCTAGATTCCTTGTCCTCTGAATAAATCTGGTTCCCCATGTGCTCCATCCGACCGTGACTTCCGGTCACATACCATCCCCCCCAACGGTTCGCAAACGGACTCGTATGGTCGGTTGTAAATGTACCGCTTCCTAAAATTGGATGACCTGCTTTGTCTGGAGAAACACTTCGTACGAGATACCCTGGAACATCTTGCGTACGACTGGATGCATGACAGGTGAGGCACTGCCCTCGATCGCGCAGCATATTAGGGGTGGCAAATTCACTTTGTTTTAGAGAATAAAAAATCGCCCCTTGCTCCGGATCGGTGGACGCTAATTCGATAACGTCGCCATGAAAACACCATCCAACGTAAACGTCATCGCTGAAGTAAATCGCCCTTGGATGCCGTGGAGAGATCCGCTGTATTTGGAGACTTGTCTTAGAAAACACAAGCACTTGAGAACTCTCTGGGATATCAAGCTCTTCTAGTACCGACTTCAAAAAGCCGTGCTTCTGATCGTATTGAAGCTCTGCATCACAAGAGGAGAGTTTTTTCGCGAGGATCGCTACGGGGTCGTGAACGGCACGCTTGAGATAGTCAACGGGCGGTCCCTCGAAGGAATCCTTCTGAGCCTCGACCCGTCCAGCACTTATGACACTGAAAAGACCAACAAGAAGTAAGCAAAGAACTTCACGACTGCGTTTTGTGCTATGGCAACTACACATAGTAAGCTACTCGCTGCTTTTCTTAGACTGGATTTCGACATCATCTTGAAGTATCCGCAAAGCAGGTGATTCCAAATCATCGTATTGCCCTGCGGCGATACAGCGAACACATGCATAGAGTCCGATCGCTCCCATCAACAATGCAATCGGAAGCGTGATGTAAAGGACACTCATGATGTCTTGTTCTTTTCGAAGGAGTTCCCTGCAATTGCTAATCCCAAAACGGTAAGCCCGCTGATGGGCATGAAGATAGCGGCAATCAATGGGTGGATGAGGCCTACTACGGCTAAAGAAATCGTGATGGAATTGTAGACCAATGAAATGCCAAAGCACTTTTGGATCGTGCGAAGCGTCGACGAGGAAGCATCGACAAGTTGCTCGATGGATCGCAGGCGGTTGCTAGCGACGTATATCGGTGCTGCTCGGAGGCTAATCTCGCTCCCGCCTCGAATCGCTATCCCAACGTCGGCGACTGCTAAAGCGGCCGCATCGTTGATGCCATCGCCAACAAACACGACTGTATGTTTCTCATTCTCGCGCGACAATCGAACGGTATCGACTTTCTGCTCGGGGCTGGCTTCACCAATCGTTTTCTCGAAAATGATTCCATTACTTTCGATGCGTCTACGCCAGTAATCGACAACCTCTTGTCGATCTCCGGATAAAATCCCAAGCTTCCATCCTTTTGCCTGAAGGGCCTTGAGCGATTCGACCGTGTCGGTCCTTAGCGAGTCACTTACCGACACGATCGCCTCAATCACTCCATCGATTGCAATCCAAACTGGCGTCATACCATCTTGTAAAACTCGTTCAAGGATTGCACTCCACTCCATCGCGATATAAATGTTATGCGATCGAAGTAGTTGTTCCGAGCCAATCAAAATATCAGCTCCGTTAACCACCGCGGATACACCAAGCCCCTCTATCGAACGAATGTTTTCAGACACCATGTTTTGCAATTCAAATTGAGATCGTTCGGTTACTTGTAACCGAGCGTATTCACAAATAGCTTTTGCGATCGGGTGGTTTAACTGTGATTCGACTGCGAGTGCACAGCGAATACTACTGGGAGAGCCACTCCATTGCTGCACTTTCATATTACCCTCGGTCAGGGTTCCTGTTTTATCAAACAAAATGAGACCTGGTTTGGCGAGCCGCTCCAGACATTGGCCGTCGCGAATCCAGATTTGTTGTCGAGCGGCTCTTCCAATCGCAATCGTAATAACCAGCGGTGCTGCTAAAGCAATCGCACAAGGGCATGCGATCGTCAGCAATGACACCGTATGCATAGTCGCAGTAGTTGGGCCTTTCAGCCAAAACCAACCAACCCAGCAACCAACAGCCAACAGAAGGACCGTTACTACAAACCACTTGGCGATTTTGTCTGCCGCTCGAACCAGCGGCGTTCGATCTCCTGCTGCGTTGCGAATCACTTCTTCCAGTTGCCCAAGCCGGCTCTGCTTACCGCATTCGGTGATGCAGACTTGGATTGGCGATTCGATATTCATCGTGCCACCGACGATTCGATCACCAACAGAGATCGACTGAGGTACACTTTCACCAGTCAGCCAACTTACATTCAAGTGACTGCGTCCTTGCACGACAAGCCCATCGCTTGGAAGCGTTTCGCCAGGCTGCACAACCACAATGTCTCTCGGTTTCAATTGCGAAGCCGCAACCGTATGCAACGAGCCGTCTTCAGCGACACGAGTCGTCATCGCGTTGGTCCAACGAAACAATTTTTCTAGCGAAAGCCCCACCACATACTGCGAACGAAATTGAATGTAGCGACCAATTCTTAAAAGCAAAACTAAAGAAGCTAATGAGTCAAAGTAGATTTGCCCATTCCCATAAATTGTGCCGAACAGAGAGCCCACAATTCCCATGGCGAGGGCAATCGCAATTGGGATATCTACGTGGGCAGTGCGAGTTCGTACCGCATTGATGGCAGACCGAAAGAAAACGCGTCCAGGGAATATGGCAGCCATCACTCCCAAAATGGTTCCGATCCAACGGAAAAAATACGCGTGTTCGATAAGCATCCCAGTTGCCTCACCTGCGTACAACGCAACCCCAATCCACATTGCGTTCGCCGCCAAGAACGCAGCAACGGCGATTGCAATCAGGTGCTCACGCTGTTGATGTCGATTCGTACTTTGGTCTGCTCGATCACGATGCTGTGGCAGCAGCAGATAGCCAAGCGGAGCAAGTCGACTTGCAACTTTCGACGGGTTCGTTTTCTTTGGATCGTAAACCAAGTGAATCGAACGATCGTTCATCCGAACTTGAGCCGAATGAACACCCGGAAGTGTCGGTTGCATGCGCTCAATCAGCCACGAACAAGCCGCACAGTGAAGCCCCTCAACCGTTAAACGTACTTCACAAAGTCCATCGGAAGTCTGGTGAACATCCACACCAGCCGCTTCCAAGTCCTTCAGCATTTCAATCGCTGCGAGGGTCGGTGCTTTCTGTTTGAAAATGGTGTCTGCACCAGCCACATCAACGCTAACTGCTCCCTCGCGAAGTGCGTAGTAATCATCAAGCCCCATCTGATGAATCAACGCAAACGCACCCATGCAACCGTGGCAGCAGAACACATGATCGTTCGACGAGACAATCGATGTCGATACAAGCCCACAATGATCGCACACTGCCTCATGAGACGCCAATCTCGGCTGTGTACAAGTTTTAGATGAGGCTCGCAATTCATCATGGTTCTCTACTGAACGCTCACTTACGGTACTCTTCCCTAAAGCGATCATCACCTTCCTCCTATCGATTTGGAGTTTTGGTGTACAGCATTCTGAGAAAGACTTTCCTTCGACTCAGGGGCAGCCGTCTTGTCTGGTTCAGGAGCAGAATCGATCGCTTGAATTGCCGATTCAACCGCCTTATTGCTTTTATCTACTCGCTCCTTGCAACACGGAAGCGGCTCGTCACCTAAGGCAGCAATGCTTGTTTGATTTAACTCCCCCGCATTAATCGGCGAAATCATTCCGTCGAGTGAAACTCGCGATCGAAATGCAATCGTATAGATCCCGAAAGCAATCATCAGAGAAGCAACCACCGCCTGGAGTGGAATTCGAAAGAGCACTCCTAAAAACGGAATCTTAGCCAAATTAGAAAACACATTTGGATTGCGTAATGATTCGCTACCGATTGCTACCAGCGACAATAACGGAAGCGTCCCAATCCAAAATGCGAACATCATCCAAGTTGCACGACCAACGCTGCCAGTGCTACTCGATGCAAGTGCGAAGAGATACAACCAACCACAAGGAAGCCAAGTTGTTATCAGTCCCATAACGAACGCCTTTTGTATCGGCGAAGTCGATTGAATTCGTTTACCGACTGCGAGAATTCTTTTCGACCAGCTCTCCATACTCGCCGAGTGCCTTACAGACCGCGTTGCCCTCATCATTATGGCTAAACGTGTAAATCCAAAAATGATCATCGACATTCCGACCAGAATCGCAGCTATACCGCTCCACCCTACAGTCACTCCCGCTTGGTTAATCATCGTCCCGGCCAAACCCGCGATGATTCCTAATACCAAGTAGGTACTCAATCGTCCTAAATGATAAGCTACTAATCGAAGGCTTGATAAACAGCGTGGACTGTAACCACTCGCCGCAGAGTTGATTCGATCACTCGAAGTCTTCCCTCCAAGCAAAGTTCCTGGGGTGTGAGTTGCAATCATCGTAAACGGTCCGCACATGCCAACACAGTGCATCGACCCTACGATCGAAGCAGTTACTGTGGCGACAAATAGCTCTAGCCAAATCATGAAAAAATTCTCATTAACTTCAGTTACTGATCGAACAACATCCGAGCAAAAGATTGTCCACTTGATGCGGCTTGCGTCTTCAAGCCTTCACAATGGGTGTCGCTACTTCTTTGGAAAACTCAACATCATTTTCCAGCAGGAATTGCTCATCGCCGCTTTGAAGCCTTAGCTCGATCTTCCACATCCCGTCACGCGAGCAATCCACAGCAGCTTCATACTCGCCTGGTGCGACTTCGACGATATCTGCTCGAGTCATCCCGGTAACTCTGGCAAAGTGATATGCGCTGAGCTTACCCGTTGCGCCTACAACGGGTTTTCCTGAGCGATCACTTGCGAAAATCTGGATCGCTTTTCGATCGGGTTCAATAGGCGATAAATCAACCGTCCAACCGAGTTTGTTTGACGCAAGTCGTTCTTGATGGCGATGTTCCCAACTCACGTTATTCTGGCCGTAGTCTGGCATGGGGCGAAAGGAGGGATCGCGGGTAGCCATCGTGATAGCAATCGTCGCAAGGGCGATATCCATGCTGAAAAAGGCAAGGACCATGCAGACCCAAAAACGTCGCGAACTTCGTTCGGAAACAATGTCGGTCTCTTTGTTTGCGCTAATCATTTTAGATGCAATCATCTTGGTCCTAGGAGCTGTACATAAACTTCGCGATGGTTTCCGCTGCTATCTTCAACACGAACGTCAGCCGCAATATGGCCTGTACCAGCCGACAGACGATTATGAAAATGGAATGTAACGGGAGCAATTATTGTTTCGCCTGGTTCGAGCTGAAGTGGTTTTCCCGAACTCCATTCGATCGTAGCGTTTTCTGGCTTTTTGATCTCCATGGTATAAGCTTGCGTAATCTGCGAACGATTTACGATTCGTAGTCGAAAGTTGTTTTGGATGTCATTGCTACCTATAGCCGTGTAGGGTGCGCCGGGAGCTCGGAGCACTCGAACATCCATTGCGAACTTTGTTGACAACACATACAAAAACAGTACGGAAAGTACACCGATTAGCGTTGGATAGATAATGGTCCTTGCACGAAGCCAACCGAACTTTTTGCCTGCAAGTTCTTCTTGACTGCTATATCGCACCAAGCCCGGAGCGAATCCCGCATGCTTCATGACATCGTCACATGCATCGATGCACTGAGTGCAATGAATACACTCCATTTGAAGACCATTTCGAATGTCGATTCCCGTTGGACAGACTGCCGTACAGCGACCGCAGTCTAAACAATCACCAAGCTTGTTTTCTACTTGTCGTTTTCCTTTTCCACGAGGCTCACCGCGATTCTTGTCATAAGCCACAATCAGCGATCGACGATCTAGCATGACCGATTGAAAGCGGCCGTAAGGACACGCGATCATACAGAACTGCTCTCTAAAAAACAGGAAATCGAAAAGCAACCCTCCAGTTACCACACCCATCGCAAGAAAGGCAGTCGGATGCTCCAACGGAGACAGCCGAACCCAATGCGCAAGCCGGTCGGTTCCAACAAAGTAACTCAACCCCGTATGTGCGATAAACAAACTGCAAACTATATACGTTAGTATTCGCAAAGGCTCGCCAAGACCGGGTAATCGCTTACTGACACCTGCAAAAAACCGATCGATCGGACGAAACAGAAATTCCAAGTAGACAGTTTGCGGACATCCCCAACCACACCAAATTCGCCCCCCAACAGCCGTCACGAACATGATCGAAAATATAGCGATCAGCAATAAGATCGCGACAAGCGGAGTATCCGTGGGATAAAAAGTATGACCGAGAATCGTAAACTGGCGTTTGATAACATCTAACAGCACCAACGGACGACCATTGAATCGGAAGTGAGGCAGCGTCACGAAGAATACGATAAGCCCGTAAGCGACCCAGCGTCGACGATTCCACCATTTGCCCTCCGAGAGTTTCGGAGAGAGCCACTTCCGACTGCCGTCTGCCATAAGCGTCGGCAGTACTTGTTCTTCAGCCTTGAGAATCGAAGAAAACGTGTACGGAGTTGACGTCGAGTAGGTCCCTGCATAGATACCAATCTCTGGGCCATTGATTCCGCTTTGAGTTCCTTCGGAAGCTAACGCCGAAGGAGCGTTGCTTTTGAATTCCGAATTGGAAGTTGCCGAGCAACCTCCACACCCCAAACTGCATTGCGATTTACCGACAACCGTGATGGGTAATTTGCTTTTCATGATTTTGTGCTATTCAGGTTTAGGCCAAGGAGCAATTGTGCTGCCGTCTGGTGCCTTAGGCTTTGCTGGTTTGCTGCCTCGAAGGCTTGCAACGTATGCCGAAACAAGAACGATATCGTTCTTATGACCGAGTCGAGTCGCCCATGCCGGCATGGCACCACCAGCGACCCCTTCGTTGATGACCTTTACGATGTCGGCTACTTGTTTGATGTGCTTGTAGTTCTCGTCGCACAGGTTAGGCCCAACATTTCCGCCGCCGTCTGATCCGTGACATGAGACGCAGTTGGCTTTGTAGATGGAACCGCCTACACCGACCCATTCGGGCTTGTTCATATATTTAACAAGTGTCGCTTCGCTGGAATCCAAGTCCCCGATCTCTGCATACTGTCGGCGTGTGTTTTCGGCTAAGCCAGCTTGGAATTGCTCTTCGATAGATCTGCCAGGTGCTCCGACATGAAAGATCATTAAGTAAAGCGGAGTAAACGCAATCGATAGCAAAAAAACATTCTTCCACCAACCTGGTAGCGGATTGTCATACTCTTGAATCCCATCGTAGCCATGCCCAAGGTGTGCGATCGTTTCGTCTGGAACTGATTCTTTATCGTTCATGCTTCGTGTACTGTGTAGAGTTGAAGGAATTTATCGGAGCGTATTTACTTTGATACATTCGGGATTAATGACGTCAGTCGCATAAGCACTGAGGTCAATTCAATCAGTTTTCAGGTAAGTTTCAAATGCGAAGGTGATTTTGGTAGGTACCATTTGCAACGCATTGGCTATTCAGTTTCTTCGGTTGGCTTTTCGCGTTTGATCGGATCCTGAACCAGATCGCTCAGGGGAATCGAGCTAAATCGCTCAGTTGATTCCGACCGCAATCGAAATGCGCCATAAATTATTGCTACAAAGGCAAGTGCGAAGATAACCAGCGCAATCTCATCGAAGGTCGAATAATCGAGTTTAGATACTACGTCTTTTAGCATGATTAGTTTTGCACCTTACTTTGTGTCACTACTTAGCATCACTCATGGGGGTTGAGACACTCATCGCAGCGCGTCCAACCGAGTCGTTCAAATCCAACTCAGCCGTCGCGGGCTTCGGTGCTTCGTCGACACGGAACAAGTCACGTCCGAGTCGTTGCAGATACGCGATTAAGGCAATTGCAGTCGAATCCTTTATCAACTCACCATTGTAGGTAACAGGACCACCCTGGGCGATGATCTCGGCGGCAATCGCTTCCGATTGAGTACGGGCCATCGCTTCGGATTCCGTTAGTTCGCGATCATACGGAGCACCCAGGAAGTGAGCCGCTTGAACCCGCTTTTCAATCTCTCCAAAATGTAGCCGTTCCTTGAGCAAGTGCTCGTAAGAAGGCATCACGGTGCCCGGCGAGATCCGTGCAGGATTTTCAAAGTGGGTCCAATGCCAAAAACTACTATTCTTACCGCCTTCACGAGCCAAGTCGGGACCGATTCGTCGCGAACCCCATTGGAATGGACGATCGTAAACTGATTCACCAGCCTTACTGAATTCACCGTAACGCTGTGTTTCGGCGATCATAGGTCGTATCATTTGCGAGTGGCAGTTATAGCAGCCTTCGCTTACATATACGTCGCGCCCAGCAAGCTCCAGTGGCGTGTAGGGCTTCACACTGGAAATCGTTGGAATGTTGCTTCGAATCAAAAACATTGGGACTAACTCGAAAGCACTCGCGATGATCACTGCGAGCGTTGTCAGCACTGTGAACTTGACAGGCCATCGCTCCCAACTTCGGTGCCAGTCCATCATTGCGAACTTGTCCGCTTTGACTGCGAACTCCAAGACAGGTGTTCCAGCAAGCCGGCTTGGTGGCAGCGATTCATCGACATAGTTTGATTGCAGTCGAGGCGCCGAATACGTTGGATCGGCGTAGACAGCAGGCCGAGTTGTCCAAGTCATTAGCGTGTTGATGGCCAGCGTCACCATACCGATCACGTATAGACTTCCACCTAGGATACGAAACCACCAAAACGGGACAATTGTTTGAACGGTTTCGATGAAGTCTGGGTATTGAAGCCTTCCGTAATCATCTAGGGCTCGCCACATCAAACCTTGTGTGATGCCTGCGGCATAGATCGGAACGATGTATAGCAAGATACCGATGGTACCGATCCAAAAGTGCCACTCGGCCATCTTGGTACTCCAAAGTTTGGTCTGATACAGCCTCGGTAACAACCAGTAGATCATCCCGAACGCCATGAATCCGTTCCAACCCAGTGCACCCGAGTGAACGTGCGCGATCGTCCAGTCGGTGTAGTGGGAAAGTGCGTTGACGCTCTTGACGGATAGCAAAGGCCCTTCGAATGTTGACATTCCGTAGAAGGTTAAGCCCACCACGAAAAATTTCAGAACTGGGTCCGTGGTGACTCGATGCCATGCACCTCGAAGCGTTAACAATCCGTTGATCATACCACCCCAAGATGGCATCCATAGCATCACGCTGAAGAGCATCCCGAAGGTGGTAGCCCACTCTGGAAGAGCCGTGTAGTGCAAATGGTGAGGCCCCGCCCAAATGTAAATGAATACCAACGACCAGAAGTGAATGATGCTTAGCTTGTAGCTGAACACTGGTCGCTCTGCGGCTTTCGGAAGGAAGTAATACATCAAACCGAGGAACGGAGTCGTCAAGAAAAACGCGACCGCGTTGTGACCGTACCACCACTGCATGAGAGCATCCTGAACACCCGCATAGATGGAATAACTTTTGAACAAGCCAACTGGGACAACCAAGTTATTGAAAACGTGAAGCAATGCGACGGTCACAATCGTTGCGATGTAGAACCAAAGAGCCACATAGAGATGTCGCTCACGTCGATTCACAAGCGTCATCAAGAAGTTGCCTCCAAAGAATCCTAGCCAGACTACAGCAATCGCAATATCGATTGGCCACTCAAGCTCGGCATACTCTTTGCTTTGCGTGATTCCAAAAGGAATCGTAAGAGCCGCGGCAATTATGATTGATTGCCAGCCCCAAAAATGCATTCTTCCGAGTAGATCGCTCCACATCCTGCATTTGCAAAGCCGCTGCGTACTATAGTAAACGGCTGCAAAGATAGTGTTGCCTGCGAACGCAAAGATAGCTGCGTTGGTGTGCAAAGGCCTTAGACGAGCAAAGGACAAGACCGCGTTGACTTCGGTCCCCAGTCCCGTGAAAAGGTAAGGGAGAACAAGAATAACCGCAACCAACAGCCCAACCAGCGTTGCGATGAGCCCCCAAACTACCGTCGCCGTCACAAACATCCTTACAATCGCATCGTCGTAACGAAAAGTTTCCATCGTTTCGTTAGATGACAGATTTGTCGTCGCCGTCGCCATTCGCATTCAACTTTCTACTTGCGTTACGTTCTTCAAAAGATCGATCTCTTGGTATCGTACTAAAAGCAATGGATATACCAAACCTCAAAATTCTATTGCAATAAATGGGCGAGTGGCGTTGAGAACGCGGCCGCTTAGCTTTTTCTTGAGACCGTACTCGTACTCAATGAAATGGTACTCGTACTCGTGCTCGATCGGGTTGAGGTCGAATCGAGTACGAGTACCGGCTTACGCCTGATTACGAGTAGGAAATTGCAGAAGTGCTCGTTTCTCAAGCAGGAACTTCTTGGGTGGTTCTCCGTGGCTAAATACCGTCGCATTGCCCCGCTGGGTAAATGCAAAGAGCACACAGTCGACAGTTTGTCGCATGTGCTCCCGAACAATTTGTGAGACACAGAGTGTGACAACCGCGACTGTGCCGGGGCGTGCTGTTTCGCACGCTTTCGAAAATGGCTTTTACGAACTCGTCCTATCGCAAGCTGCGTTTATTCCCACTCCCGGACGATCTAGGAACCCTAGAGCTTTCTTCGGTAATTCTCTACCCCGGCGAGGATTCTACAACCTCGCGTCCCAGGCTGTGCCTCAGTGCCAATGACTTTTGAATCAGGTGCACCAGACGTTAATAAATCGATTTCAGGGTAAACCAAGCTAATTCGTGCTCTGGCACTGGTTTTGCAATCTCTGGCGAGCTGGTCGGAAGAATTGGCTCCGTGAAAATGTGTTCGTGGCTGCTGGCGTTTGGGATGAAATAGACGACAATATCGTAGTGATAACAAAGTGATGCGATAGTACTTATGGGACTTCCTGAAACACACAAACTGATGGTTGCAACTCCGCTGGTAGAACCGATCGATCTCCTTCTAGTTGATGACGAAGCCGATTTTCTTGAGCCAGCTTGTCGCTTTTTTCTTAGACAAGGCTATCGCGTCGTTGCAGCAGCTTCAGCCGAGCAGGCTCTAGCAGTGCAATCGAAACAGCATTTTCAAGTCGCCGTCCTTGATCAAAACATGCCCGGCATGAACGGTTTGGACTTGGGAAGACGACTCGCTGCTAGTGATCCGGAACTCAAGATTGTCATGCTCACCGGCAACGGGACGATCTCATCGGCGGTCGAGGCGATGAAATTTGGAGCAGTCGACTATCTGACGAAACCTTTCGGGCTTGCCGATCTCGATGCAACCATTCGACGAGTTTCTCAGACCGCCCGGCTAGAAAAAGAGAATCAGCACCTACGTCGTCAATTGTCGCTCGACCAACCGCTCAAGAGCGATCTCATCGGTCAGTCCGCAAGCATTCACGAAGTCAAACGGCTTGTCGAACGCATCGCAGCCAGTGACAAACCGGCTCTTATCCAAGGCGAGAGCGGAACGGGCAAGGAGCTTGTCGCGCGAGCAATCCACGCCAAAAGCCCTCGCGCAGATCGTCCGCTGGTCGTGATCAATTGTGCAGCGTTACCGGAATCTCTTTTGGAAAGCGAACTATTCGGATATGAGAAAGGTTCATTCACGGGGGCGAGCGATGCAAAGCCAGGACTATTCGAGATCGCCGACGGAGGAACTTTATTCATCGACGAGTTCGGTGAACTCGCGGGTGGGTTGCAAGCCAAGCTTTTGCGAGTTCTCGAAGACGGCTCTATGCGAAGAATCGGCTCGATCCGCGAACGCAAGGTTAAGGTGCGTTTAATCGCAGCGACCAATCGTGATCTTTCAGTCGAAGTGGCTGCGGGAAGGTTTCGCGAGGATCTATTTTATCGCGTCAACGTTTTGTCGATTCAAATGCCACCCCTTCGCGACCGACCCGAGGATATCCCACTGCTCGTGGACCACTTCTTAAAGAACACATGGAAGCTAGGTCCAGGAGTCATGGAGCTTTTCATGAGCTCCCCATGGCCCGGAAATGTTCGCCAGCTAGTCAACGCGCTTGAACGAGCTAAGATTCTCTCGGATGATCAAACAATTCATTTCGAGAACCTGCCGACGGACCTGCGAAATCTTTCAAAGAAGCCGAATGGATCAGTCATGGCGAAACCTTCTTCCGGCTCGGCCCAGTTTCAATACTCACCGGATTCTCGAGATCTCATTGGCTCCTCGATAGAGTTGGATTCGCTGTCACAAATGCATGTGATGGAAGTCTTGAAGCGTAACAATGGTAACAAAGCCAAGTCGGCACGAGCGTTAGGGATTGCTAGGCGAAGCCTCTATCGACTTTTAGAACGCTTCGATGTGAAGTAAGAAGCTTGTTCCCTGTAGCAGATGTCGTTAGACATCTGAAGACAGCGGGTTTTATTCATATTCACATTAACACCGACTTCTGAATTCTTACGAATTCAGTTACGTAAAATTTTAATTGGTTAGCGAACGAGTAAAGAAGGAGTGCTCTAAAGTACATCGCTTTGAATCGCGAAGATTTATAGCGAAGCCCCGCATGGAATCTCGATCACGATCTCGGCACCAATCTCTGGGTTGCCGATTGAAATCGTTCCGCCATGGGCGTCGATAATCCTTTGGCAAATCGCCATCCCAAGTCCAGTCCCTTTGGTTTTAGTTGTATAGAATGGTTCGAAGATTCGTTCGCGTTGTACGCTGTCGAGTCCAGGCCCTTCGTCCATGATTCGGATTTGAATTGCCTCGTGACCTTGAAACCTAGGCTTCACACAGACGACGGTAATCTTGTTGCCGGGTTTTGAGACCGCGATCGCATTTTCAAAAACATTACGGATGACTTGGCTGATTTTATATTTATCTAGTTTGCATGGTGCGGGATCGATCGCTTGGACCTCGAGGGAGATTGGAATCGCTCCACGTTCTTCCAGAATCTTTCCCCAAACTTCCGAGCAGAGCTCGTTTACGTTTTCGATCGATTTTTCTAGAACGATAGGAGCTGCATAGCTTCGAACTTCTTCATAAAGCGTCTGGAGTTCTATCAGTGCAAAACGGGTACGTTGCACCAAGTCTTTTTGCTCGTCGTGTGCCTCAAGGTCCAACTCCAACATATCCAAGCACGCTCGCGATCGTTGCAGCGCGTTTCGACTTTCATGAGCAATACCGGTTATCATCTGACCGATTGCGGCAAGTCGTTCGCTTTGGATGATTTTTTGCTCCGCATCTTTTAGCTCGGCTTCGGCGCGATTCCGCTGAGTCATATCGCGTAGGATTCCTGCAAAAAGAGTACGACCACCGATGTTGACCTCACTCACGGCGAGATCGACCGGGATATGCGAGCCATCTTTACGCTGCCCCATGACCTCGCGGCCGATTCCAATGATAGCCGCCTGACGCGTCTCCTTATAACGACTTAGATAGTCAACATGCCGCGAGCGATCGGGCTCAGGCATCAACATCGATACGTTCTTTCCAACGACCTCGGCTACTGAGTAGCCAAACAGTTTCTCCACAGCATGATTGGCTTGCTGGATGACACCGCGGTCATCAATTGTTATTATCGCATCGATTGCGGTTCTTAGAACAGCCGCCAGCAAGGCTTCGTTTTGGTCGCTAGTCATCGCATTGGCTTTGGGGTGCAAGGACTCATCAAAGGATTTGATATGCAGTTTCGATTCATGCTCAAATGCTTCATTCCATAATTCTTCATCTATCTCTATTCTAGTCTATCGTTGCAATTTACGATGCACGACTTGACCTTACCAAAAGAGTTATTGAATCTTGTGGTGGATCTAGGACATGCATGTTGGTTTTGTGATGGGGGTGGTAAGAAGAGAAAGTTCCTGATAGCTTGAACAGCAAAGCTTAATGTTCGTTCGCGTGCGTATATTTGATCGATTACAGGCATTAGAATAGTAACGATTCGCTGTGCCGACCTCACTTTTCCCGGCGTTTGCAGTCTGAAACTTCATTTATTTCAGTTGGTAGAACTCTATGTTTCGAACGGAAATCATCGATTACTTTGATTCTTCAAATCAGTCAGTCGTCGCAAGGGTGCCTGAGTCGGGATCTGCTGCGATACAGTACGGGGCACAGCTAGTCGTTCAACAAAATCAGGCCGCCGTCTTTTATCGCGATGGACGGGCGATGGATCAGTTTGGACCGGGGAAACACACTCTAACAACCGGTAACTTGCCGTTGATTGGAAGAATCCTCTCTGCACCATTTGAACGGTCGCCGTTTCAGGCTCAAGTTTATTTTGTCGGGATGCAAACGTTTATGGACCAACGCTGGGGAACGCGGCAGCCGATCATGGTTCGCGATCCCGATTTTGGTGTTGTTCGATTACGCGGCTTCGGAAAATTCTCGTATCGTGTTGTGGACGCGTCACTTTTGATTAACACCCTCGTTGGAACGCAGGGCAAGTTAACTACCGTTGAGATTATCGACTTCCTTCGTGACAATATTGTCAGTGGGATCAGCGAAGTCCTGGCTACCTCGAACATACCGTTACTCGACATGCCCGCGAAGATGAGTCAACTCTCAGCTGTCGCTCGTGTGAAACTCGGCGATCAATTTACGCAACTTGGACTCGAGCTTACGCAACTGCTAATCAACAGCATCAGTCCGCCAGAAGAAGTTCAACGAGTAATTGATTCCCGAGCTGGAATGGCATCGATTGGTAATCTTCGTGAATACAACATAGATCAACAAGCGAAAGATCAGTCTGCGAAAGCTCCGTCAGAAAAACCTTCGACTTTGGGTTTCGACACATCTTCAGTACCAATTCCACGTGGTGAGAGATCACCAAAAGACACTTTGATGCAGGTAGCCGCCAAGTCGGGATCTGAAGTGCAAAAGATCGGCGAGGACTTCATTCTGACTGTCAAGGTTGGTTCGCTTCGTAGGCAGCAAGTACACGTCAGTTTTTCACAACGTGACGATTCTGGCTATCCAATCACCCAGATTTGGTCGGGTTGTGGCATCGTTAGTCCATCGAATGCAATGGCATTACTTCGAAGCAACAAAATGCTTTTGTACGGAGCATTTGCACTTCAAACGCGCCCCGATGGAAGCGACCTACTAGTCATACAAGCCAATCTTCTTACGGAAACACTTGAGTCTATGGAGCTATCACGTTGCATTAGTGCGATCGCCTTCCAAGCGGATCAAATCGAAGATCAAATTTCTGGCGGCAAAGACGATATGTAAGCGTATTTGATGTCCTTACATCATCTGGATGCGAACCAAACAAACGGATTACCTAAACGCACGCTGAGTTGGACTTCTAGTGGACACTGATTTCGTTGAACAGTAACGAAACTCCAATCACGGTTTGTGGTTGCCTCCGCTTCAATATCTGTTTGTAGCGGCTTTGACGAAGATGCGGCTTCGTTTAAACCTCACTGCATGAGCAAACGAAGCTTGGTTTGCGAAACTTTAGCGAATCGGGGGTTTTTTCTCTCAGTTCTTTTGACTCTTCATTGGATTAACCAACACTTGATCGACCCTGCGGCCTAGCGTCGCTAACTTCTCTCAGTCCTCAATCATGGAGATCCACACACGTGAAAGTTTTAGTTGCCGACGATTCCGGCGTGATGCGAAAAATCATTATTCGTGCATTGAACTCGGTTGGCGTCACTGACACCATTGAAGCAGCGAACGGCCAAGAAGCAATTGACGCTTTCAAAGCGAACCCTGTTGACATGATTCTGACTGATTGGAACATGCCTGAGAAAAGCGGGTTGGAAGTCGTGACCGAGGTTCGAGCAATCGGTTCTGAGATTCCAATCATTATGGTTACGACAGAAGCTCAGAAAAGCCAAGTAATCGCTGCAATCCAAGCTGGCGTTAGTGATTACCTTACCAAGCCATTTGATTCGGATGATTTGCGAGCGAAGCTCGATAAGTTCGTGGCCGTATAAATCTGTTTTGCGTCCCGCCTTGTTGAATGTCTTGCTAGGTTTCTAATCATGACGATTGCAGTTGCCGCTGATCCAATCAAATCGAGTAATAGCATTGTGCACCCCTTCTTAGGGACCTTTGCAAGCTGCACCAAGAAGGTCTTTTCGACAATGCTAGGTTGGGATATTATCCTAGCCGACCAAACGCAAAGTCGTGGATTCTTGTCCAAGTATGACGTCAGCGGGCTGATCGGTTTTTCGGGCAGTTTACGTGGGACTTTGGTTGTTAGCTGTGCTGCCGAGATGACCTACTCGGCAGCCGAATCCTTTTTGGGTGCAAGACCAACCGAAATTACAGACGACATAGTCGATCTTGTGGGAGAGCTTACCAATATGATAGGTGGTTCGTCCAAAGATCGACTCGGCATCAGCGGAATCGAGCTTGGGCTCCCAGCAGTCGTTTCGGGAATTGGTCACCGAGTCTCCTTTCAGCCATCAGCCCACGTCGAAATCCTTCATTTCATGTGTGATGCAGGACCATTCACTGTTGAAATTGGCTTTCGACTTCCTAACGGCCAGAAGTAAGACCTGCTTGAAAAGGCGAGAGACAGAAACTTCAAAATCGCGTTTCGACCTGCTTTTGGTAGTTTGCATCGGTCGATTATTACAATCGAATCAATCTATTCCACCGAGTGCGATTAGGATTAAGATGTAGGTGGCTCGGCAAATCTTGCTTGGGATTTGCCGGAGGGGATGTTTTTCTAGGGCGTTTCCTCGGCTGCCCAAAGACCATTCCATCGACTAAGATGTTCTGACTCGGCAGGACGTTTTGCCTTTTCGGCCCAAACGCTCCGCGATCTTCTACCTCTTGCTCGTGACCTGTTTGCATGGCTCTCATCGAAACTCGGCAACTCACCAAGAATTTCGGGGACTCGGAGATTCAGGTTCAGGTTTTGCGCGGCGTGGACCTCAGCATTCATGCTGGTGAATTTGTTGCGATCATGGGGCCAAGCGGTTCTGGAAAGAGCACATTACTTTCCATTCTTGGCGGCATCGAATCACCGAGCAGTGGCGACGTTCTGCTCGAAGGTGTTAGCCTTGCCAGCTTAGATGATGACCAGCGCACGCTGCTTCGACGTCGGCGGATTGGTTTCATTTTCCAGTCTTTCAACCTCATGCAAACCCTTTCGGCTATTGAGAATGTAGCCCTACCGCTAGAGCTGGACGGCATTGCAAGGTACGAGGCCTTCGAACGTGCGAAAGGTTCCCTGGACCGCGTGGAAATGCTTCGAAGGGCCGATCACATTCCCGCAAAACTTTCCGGTGGCGAGCAGCAGCGGGTAGCAATCGCGCGTGCTCTCGTGACGAAACCAGCGATTATTTTGGCCGACGAGCCGACCGGGAACTTGGACTCGCGTCAAGGTGCTCGTGTGACTGAACTATTGAAACAGTTAGTCCGTGAACAATCACAAACAATCGTTATGGTCACCCATGATGCTCATGTCGCAGAATCCGCGTCCCGATTGATCAGCTTTCGTGACGGAGTGATTGAAAGCGATCGACGCCAATTCGCTTCGGACGGAACCCATCAGGGAGCACCAAGCCTGGGAGCGTCCCAATAGATGATGGTTCTTTGGAGAGTTTCATGGAAAGGATTCTGTAGCCGACCGCTGCGAACGCTTCTTACCCTAACCAGCATCGTCATCGGCGTCGCTGCAATAGTAGCTGTGCAACTGTCGATCGAGGACTCGCGCGCGACACAGAAGTCAATGCTTCAAGCGGTCACCGGTAACGCTTCCCTGGAAGTAACATCGGTTGGGAACGCACCATTTGAAACGACGATTGTTCGTGAGATCGCTGAGATTGCTGGTGTAAAAGTTGCAACACCGATTATCCGGCGTTTTGGAGTTCTCTTCGACAAAAACGACCAGCGTGTCCGCGTACAGATTTTGGGTGTTGATCCCACTATAGATTCGTCGATTCGCGAGTATCGTATTCGCGAAGGTAGTGCCTTATCTGCCAACGACCAAGCCTTGATCGATTACAGCTTTGCAAATTCGCTCGGTCTTAAGAACGAACAACCGATAAAGCTCATGACAAACACTGGTATTCGTATTGCTAACGTGACTGGTTTGATCGAGCCCACGTCTGGGTCTGCCGCGATGCAAGGAGGCCTGATTATTGTTCCGTTTCCTGTCGCGCAGAGATGGTTCAAAGCTGAAAAGAGATCGGACTTGGTCCAGGTCGTGATTGATGATAAGCAGTCAACGGAAACTATTCGCGAGAAAATTGCGGCTCTTCTTCCGCAAGGACTTCAAGTTCGGGAGCCTACTTCGAGAAATGAGTTTGGTCGCGAAGCATCGATCGCTACCGACCAAGGTTTACGATTGGCATCGGCGTTTTCTCTAATGATTGCCATCTTCATTATCTACAACACTTTTCAAATGAATGTTGGTGAAAGAAGGAAGCAGTTTGGGATTCTTCGAGCTCTTGGAACTACTCGACGACAGATCGTTAACGTCATTGTTCTAGAAGGGTTGGTACTTGGAGTTATTGGAACTCTATTGGGATGGGCACTCGGGTTTTGGGGTGCTCGCCAACTATCCTCTGCGAGTGGAGCGTTACTGGACATTCCAATCGCGAGCAACACATTCAATTGGCTACCTTATATTCTTGGTGGGCTTTGCGGAGTCGGAGTCGCAATCGCCGGGGCTGTGCTTCCGGCGCGGCGTGCATCTCGACTGTCTCCTTCGGAAGCGATGCGAACTGTATCTTTGGGTGAACTTGAACCCAGTAATATCTTTCTTGCTTATGCTGGCATCGTGTTGTCTTCGCTAGGTTTAATGACTTTGATCGGTTGCATTCAACAGTGGTGGCATATTGACTTTGCCATTCCTGGTACGGTTCTTTTTCTTCTTGGTGGAATTGTTGCTCTCCCAACTGTCTTACCATTTTTCACCAAATGGATCATCTTGATTATTAGCCCTATCGTTGGTATCGAAGCACGACTCGCCGAACGTCAACTCCTGCGAAACCGCGGCAGGTCTTCGCTGACGATCGGTATTTTGTTTATCGCACTCAGCACCGGACTTGGCTTAGCAAGCTCGATCCTGGATAACATCGAAGACGTAAAGTCCTGGTACGAGAACGCTTTGCAAGGAGACTTCTTCGTTCGTGCTGCAATGCCAAGTATGGCAACCGGGCAATCCGCAGACATGCCCGAAGGCCTTGTGGAAGAGTTCAAAAAGATCCCTGAAGTCGATTCGGTTGAGTCGCTCCGTTTCGTCAACTCCTACAGCGGCGACTTCGCGGTAGTGATCGTTGCTCGTGAATTCAATTCGGCAACAAGAAAGTATTTTGACCTCAAGTTGGGCGACTCGAAAACAATTAATGCGGATGTTCACAAGGGCGATGTAGTTATCGGTTCGGTCCTTGCCGAACGAGCGAAACTTGTCGTTGGTGATAAGCTCGCGTTGAACACTCAGGAAGGCTCACGTGACTTTCGCATTGCCGGTATCGCCAGCGACTACATGGCCGCAGGTCTCACTGTTTATATGACTCGCGCTCAAGCCGAACGGTTACTTAACATCCAAGGGACAGACGCAATCATTATCGATGCCAAGCCTGATTCCATTGTGATAGCAAGTGCGAAAGTTAAGCAGATTGCTCTACGCGAAAGTCTCCTATTCCAATCTCAAGTCGAGTTGTTCGGTATGCTCGAGGAGAAAGTTGCTAACGTCGTGCAAGGGCTTTGGGCGGTCTTGGCTCTTTGCTCGATTGTAGCCGCGTTTGGCTTAGTAAATACCCTGACGATGAATATCCTCGAGCAAACCTATGAGATTGGAATGCTCCGAACAATCGCTATGGCTCGTGGGCAAGTTCGCAAGATGATCTTTAGCCAAGCTCTGTTGATGGGAATTATCGCGCTATTGCCAGCCGTCTTTGCCGGTCTCCTGATCGCATATTTGCTCTCTTTATCTAACGGACCGACTGTTGGCAGGCCAATCACATTCACCTTGCGTCCGCAACTAACGGCGATGGCCTTCGTCGGCGAAATGTTGCTGATACTTCTCGCGTCCATGATCCCAGCCGAACGTGCCGCACGACTCAAAATCACCGACACCGTTCGATTTCAGTAGTTAGAAACGTTCGCGAACCGCAAGAAACTTTCAGTCTTTTTTGTTTGTCGATTTAAAGTACTCGGGTGCAATCTTTTTAAGATGCTGAGCAACTTTATCGACGGCAAACAAAATCTGTTGGTTCGTGTGAGTCGAGTTGATAAAGAACCGAAGCCTTGTCGCCGACTCTTCCACTGCAGGATAGAGAATAGGCTGGACGTTGACTCCCGATTCAAACATTCGACGCGACAACTGCAATGCGTGCAGCGAATTTCCGGTGATCACAGGCACAACTGCCGTGTCACCACTGCTGCCGGTGTTCAAACCGTGCTTCTTGGCTTCGGTCAAAAAGAGGCGTGACGCTTCTTTCAGTCGAGTCACACGTTCGGGATTTTGCTTCAATACATTCAGCGACGCAATTGCAGCGGCAGTATTTGGAGGTGACAACCCAACGCTGAATACGAACCCGGGCGTTGTGTACTTGAGATATTCAATCAACGATTTCCTACCCGCAATGTATCCGCCGCAAGATCCAAATGACTTGCTGAGTGTACCCATCCAGATATCGACATCATGTGGATCGACACCAAAATGTTCGCCAATACCGCGACCGGTCGCCCCCATCGTTCCGATACTGTGAGCCTCATCCACCATCAACCAGCACTGATGCTTTTTCACGATCTCGATGAACTTAGGAAGATTTGGATAATCTCCGTCCATGCTGTAAACGCCTTCGATGATCACAAGAACCCGTCGGTAGTTCGAGCGTTGTTCTGTGAGAGCTTCATCGAGAGCTTCCCAGTCGTTGTGCGCGAATGGGCGTCTTCTTGCACCGGACAACATGGCTCCCTGTACGATACTATTGTGCGACAACGAATCGTGGAGGATCAGGTCGGGAGAATCTACGATATGGCCGATAATCGTTTCGTTGGTCGAGTGCCCACCGACTAGGACTATAGAGTCATCGACGCCAATCCACTCAGCGATTCCTTTCTCAAGCTCGCGGTGAAGATCTTTCTCTCCACTTACTAATCGCGACGCAGAGACGCTAGTACCGTATTTGGCTACTGCATCAATGACTGCTTGGCTTACTTCGGGATCACCGCTCATGCCTAGGTAGTTGTAACTTGCAAAGCTGATGTATTCCTTGCCATCGATCGTTGTAGTATCGCGAGTTAGACCTTGATGGACAGAAAAATAAGGATTCGGTACACCCGTCATATCGAACTGCATCATCGTTTGCTTGAGCCGACGATACTCTGGTAGTTGGTCAAACTGGTATTCGTCAGGCGTAATCGTACGAGGAGCCTTCGGTGCATCGTCTTGTTCCGGCGCGAGATCCGAGATGACTCGATCTTTGCCAAAAAGACTTTCTAAGGCTTCTGCAATTTCGCGGATCGTTTCGATTTCTTGAAGAGTCTCTTCGGGGATTCGTCCTCCGAAAGCGTTCTCGAGCGAGTGCGCGATCTGAAGTCGTTCCAAACTATCTAGCCCCAAATCGACAACGATGTTCGTGTCCAGGTCAAGCAGTTTTGCTCGTTCTTGAGCGACCGCTTTGACGGCACGTTTTACAATCTCAACAACATCGACATCCGGGTCACGCGTCTTTTTAGCGATGACGGCAGTTGGTCGCGCGGAGCCTTTGGAAGGCCGTCCGGCCAATTGATCGACAGTGGCCGCTGCGATCATAGGAGCCGTCGGTGGAAGGTCGTCTTCCCAGCTAACCCATTTGGCGATTACACGGAGCGTGTCGTCTTTGAAACCTTGAAGACAAGCGTGACGCTGGATCTTGCCGCTGGAGGTTTTCGGGAGCGATCCGCTTCGCACAAGGATGACCGCATCGGGTGGCAACTCATGGACTTGCGTGACCGATTTTCGAATCGCTTGAATTACTGGTTCCCAATCTTCTTCCAGGGATCGCTGCACTTCCAAGGCAATGATCAGCCGCTCACGACCGTCGATATCATCGGAAAAAGCTGCAGCAGCTGATGATTGAATCGACTCGTGACACTCTTCGACGGTCTGTTCAATGTCTTGAGGATAGCGATTCACACCGCGAACAATAATGAGATCCTTGACACGCCCGGCGACGAAAAGTTGGCCATCTTCGAAGAAGCCAAGATCGCCAGTTCGCAAGAAAGGTCCTTGACCGTCGGCAGTCATCGCGTTGAATGTCTTTTCGGTAATATCTGGTTTTTCCCAATAGCCCGTTCCAGCGCTTGGACTTTGAATCCAAATCTCACCGATCTGATCATCTGGCAAGATTGCAGAAGTTTCCGTATCGACGATTTCAACTCGCTCATTGGGAGACATCTGACCGCAACCAACCAGAGCTCTCGAGTCGGGCGTATTCCGTTCAACCGGGAGAACAACTCGAGCAGCAAGATGCCGACCGTCATAGTGCCTTATCACTGGCATGTCTGCGTGAGGACCCGCCGTCACGATCAAAGTGGTTTCTGCCATTCCGTAGGTTGGAAGGTGCGACGTATGCCGAAATCCAACTTGCTCGAATTTGCGACTGAAGGCTTCGAGAGTGCTGGCTCGTACCGGTTCAGCGCCATTGAAAGCGACTCGCCATTTGCTTAGATCGAGCCCCTTCATTTCCTCTTCAGTAACTTTATCAACACAAAGCTGATAAGCAAAATTTGGCCCGCCGGACATGGTTACGTTGTACTTGGTGATGGCTCGTAGCCACCGTACGGGGCGTTGCAGGAATGACATTGGGCTCATCAAAGCGAGTGGCAAGCCGAGGAATACTGGACTCAAAATTCCGCCTACTAAGCCCATGTCGTGATAGGTAGGTAACCAGCTAGCACCAACCTCATCGTGTACTTGACCGAACAAGAACGCAATCATCTCGCAGTTTCGCATGATGCACTCGTGCGTCAGGACAACTCCTTTGGGCGTGCCAGTAGATCCGGATGTGTATTGCAATACGGCGACATCTTCAACGTCGATGCTGACGGGCGAAAACTGAATTGCCATCGATCGATCAACCCGATCACTCGAGATCAACTTCATCGTCGACATGTCTTCTCGAGTCGCGTCATCCTTCATGATTTGTGTGGCAGTGGTTTCGATAGTCAAACCAAACTTCGCCGCGCAGTCTTGTGCGATGCCTTGGATACGCGACCCTTTTCGGTTGCGTCGTGGCGGAAAAGCAGGTACGGCGGTGCAACCTGCGTAGAGGCACCCGAAGAATCCAATGATGAAATCCAGCCCAGGTGGATACATCAAGATTCCGCGATCACCAGGGTTGGCGACTTTCAAAATCTCAACCGCCAAGGCTCGCGCAGCATGATCCAGTTCAGCATAGCTAAGCGTTTCGTCCTGGTCCGTTTCACCATCGGTGAACCAAAACGCAGGCGAAGTTGGCTGGACGTTTGCCCAGTGCCGCAGGCTATCCACCAAGTGCGTTCGAGGAAAGAACTTGGGATTCACCAAACTCAAGTCGAGCGGGCGATGACGATTGTCAAGAACGTTGGCATTCATGTGCTAGTAGAGCGCCGAAGCGACGGTCCAACAGTAAGAAAATGTAACATTAAGGCGTATTATTCTTTGCAACTTAACAAGTTTAGCTAACCAGAACAGCCGAAACGGCCGACCTGCACCTCAGTATAGCCAAATACCAAGTCCAATTTTTCGCCTACTCAACCTGTTTATCGGTCGCTACTGACGGCACAGACCCCACGGTCTCTCGGCAGAGGAACATTCAGGATAACCGGATTAGATTCCATTTTTGAACGCTGATCGCAAAATTACTGTCATTCGCACGCCCTCTTGGGTAATCAGATAATTGTGCCAGCCAATACGACCAGAAGGGCAAAAATATCTTTGGGACAATTCGCACCTAGTTTCCCCGTTAAGGGATTTGTGGCAAATTGGTTGCTACACTACAATCTCGCCCAACGCTAACATCGATTCCCGTCTACAGCGGAGTTTTTCTGTGCAAGTCAACGTATCAGCCCGTCACGGCCACCTAAAACAAGAAGATCAATTGCTGATCACCGAGAAGGCAGAAAAAGTCCGTAAGTTTTACGACAGAATCAATTCCATAGCAGTCGTTGTAGACATGGAGCACGCAGACAAGCCACATGTCGAAGTGAACGTCTCCGCTGAAGGGACCGAAGACTTTGTCTCCACGGCAACTGCTCCAACCGTCTTGGCGGCGTTAGATGCTGCAATCCACAAGGTGGAACAGCAAGTTCGAAAGCATAAAGACAAGGTGACCGAACACAAGGGTGTCGGCCTCAAACACTCTAGTGAAGTCCAAGAGTGATCGTTCGATCGTTTTATTTTTTGGTTAATCAATGAAGTTCTCTGATTTTATAGCTACCCAAGCCCTGCTTCCTGTTTTGGGCTCTACCACCAAAGAGAGTGTGATCGGCGAATTAGTCGACGCGCTCGTATCTTCTGGAAATGTTCAAGCGAGTGATCGCGACGATATTATTCGTGCAATCATGAAACGGGAAGAACTGGGAAGTACTGGGATTGGTCGGGGCGTCGCCGTTCCGCATACCAAACACGTCGGAGTAGGTAAATTAGTTGGCACGGTAGGTGTCAGCCAAGAAGGTATCGACTTTGATAGTCTCGATGGACACAAAGCTGAATTATTTTTCTTGCTCGTATCTCCTCCAGATCGTCCTGGTGATCATCTTCGAGCACTCGAAAACATTTCGCGTCAACTAAGGAACGACACCTTCTGCCGTTTTTTAAAGCAGTCCAAGACGGGCGAAGATATCACTCAGCTCCTGAAAGAAGCTGATGACAATCATTTTGGTTCCTAAAATTCCAATCCTTCTCCTTCGCCTTCACAGCCTTGGAGCCTGGAAATTCGATCATGAGCCAATTTTTATCAACAGCGACCGTGGTCGTCAGCAACCCGCAAGGCTTGCACATGCGACCTGCGAATCTGTTGGTTACAGCGGCTGCTAAATTTTCCAGCAACGTAACCATCATCCGCGAAGGTCAGTCTGTCGATTGCAAAAGTATCCTTGGCATACTCACGCTCGGCGCGATCCAAGGTAGTCAACTTGACTTGCGCGCTGAAGGTCCGGATGCTGATTCGGCAATCGAAACTATCGTCGACTTATTTCAACGTGGATTTGACGAACCCACGGAGTAGGTTGTTTCCCCTTTCCGCTAACCCCTTGCTTAAAGTAATCGAAAACCAGCATGCTGGAATTGCAGGGCATTGCGGTATCTCCGGGAGTTGCGATCGGGCAAGCTCTGGTCTTTGACCGCGAAGGTTATCAAATCTCGCGGAGCCGCGCTGCTACCGTCGATGCGGACCAAGAATGGCTTCGTCTAAAAGCGGCAATCGAGTCTGCAGCGACAAAGTTAGAAGCCTCGGCTCAAAAAACAGCCGACAAACTCGGAGCGCGGTTGGGCGGGATTTTTGCTGCTCAGCTTCAAATGCTACTTGACCGACGATTGCACGAGGAACTCGAGCAATTGATCCAAAAGCAGAGCTATTCGGCTGAGTTTGCAGTGAGCGAAGTTTTAAATGGCTACGCAGCAGCTTTTCGTCGCGCTGGCTCCAGTTTTCTTGCAGAACGAGCCGCCGATATTCGCGACATCGAACGGCTTCTCCTGGAAGGACTAACCGGTGTACCAACACAAACTTTGCGGGAGATTACCAACCCCGCAATCATCGCCAGTCATGATCTGACTCCCGGCGAAACCGCGGTTCTTGATCCGCGAAGAGTACTTGGCTTGTGTACCGAAACCGGAGGCCCTGGCGGTCACACGGCGATCGTTGCACGAGGGCTTGAGATTCCCGCCGTGGTTGGAATCGGACCGTTTTTGCATCTTTTGCGAGCGGATGATTCGATCATTGTGGATGGTCATCTGGGTCGAGTTATCATCAACCCAGATGACGATACGCGTGAACGTTACTTGGCTCGCCGCGAACATCGCCAGTCGATTGCTCGTGAATTAACCGAACTTCGTGACCTTCCCGCGTGCACCAGTGACGGCATTCGTGTGGAGTTAATGGCGAACATTGAATTCCCCACCGAAGGCCAATCTTGCTTGGATCGCGGGGCTGATGGAGTAGGACTCTATCGAACCGAATTTCTCTATCTTGGAAGCGAAGCTGACCCAAGTGAAGAGGACCATTTTCAAGCATATGTTCAAGTCGTCCGTGACATGGGTGGAAAGCCAGTCGTGATGCGGACGCTCGATCTCGGAGCAGACAAAATGGGGATGACTCCCTATGCTCATCAGGAGAATAATCCATTCCTGGGATTGCGAAGTATCCGACTCTCGCTACGTAATCCAGCTCTGTTTCGAACGCAAATCCGAGCGATGCTAAGAGCTGCCTCGGAAGGAGACATTCGGATCATGTTTCCTATGATCACAACTTTGGATGAACTGCGTACCGCGCGATTTCTCCTCAGAAGTGTTGCAGAGGACCTTCGTGAAGAAGGTCATGTCGTGCGAAACGACATTCCAATCGGCATGATGGTCGAAGTCCCAGCGGCCGTCGTCATGCTCGATCGATTCATTGAAGAAGTCGACTTCGTAAGTATTGGTACAAACGATTTGACTCAATACGCGCTCGCCGTAGACCGTGGCAATGAAGCAGTTGCCGACCTCTACCAAGCGTGCGATCCAGCGGTTCTCCGACTTATTCAAAAAACTTGGGAAATTGCAACTCAGCATCAAGTTTCAACCAGTGTCTGTGGAGAAATGAGTAACCACCCTGCCCTCGCACTACTCCTAGTAGGCATGGGCATTCGTGTACTCAGCGTCGCCCCTTCTGCGATCCCTGTCCTCAAGAAAGCAATTCGCTCCGTCACCATCGGTCAATGCCAAGCGATGGCGTGGCGAGCAATGCGTCTGGATACAGCCAAAGAAGTCGATGCGTTCCTCCAAAATCAACTTGCCGGTTTAGTCCCCGAGATGGTTCTCCAGGCCTAAGCTACGCACAACTCCAAAACAATTAACAAGGACAATTTTTACGTATCATGAAGAAGGAAATGCTAATCAACGTATCGCAATCCGAAGAATGTCGGATCGCGCTACTGGAGGATGGACAGCTCGAGGAACTCTACACCGAACGATCCAGCCAAAACAACTGGGTCGGTAACATTTACAAAGGCAAAATCGTCAATATCGAGCCTAGTATCCAAGCCGCGTTCGTCGACTTTGGCGTCGGACGAAACGGATTCCTCCATATCAGTGACGTCGAACCACAATACTTTCGACAAGGTGGATACGATCCCGCCGACATCATGGACGATTCCCGCAACGACCTTGATGACGACTCCAACGATGACGAAGAGAGCGAAGGAAACGGCGACGACCAAGATGACGATAGCGATTCGCCTCGCAATAAAAAACCAGGTGTACGTGATGAAGGGCGAGGACGCGGGCATGGCAAAGGACAACTGAAAAGCGGCCGCCCTCGCTTCAAGCCACCAATTCAAGAAGTCTTCAAGCGCGGCGATGAAGTTCTGATCCAAGTCATCAAAGAGGGAATCGGAACCAAGGGCCCAACGCTTTCGACATACATATCCATCCCCGGACGCTACTTGGTTTTGATGCCGGCGCTTGGACGAGTCGGTGTGTCGCGAAAAATCGAAGACGACGATGCTCGTCGAAGACTTCGCCGCGCGATGCTTGAACTGAATCCACCCAAAGGCGTCGGATTCATTGTTCGAACTGCCGGCCAAGAACGCAGCAAGAAAGAACTCGCCCGCGATGTGACTTACTTGCTTAGGCTTTGGAAAGTCATTGTTAAGCGTATCGAGAAGAATGCTGCACCATGTGACATCTACGAAGAGAGCGACATGCTCATTCGAACGATACGCGATACTTTCACCGAAGATATTGATCGAATCATCGTCGACCAAGAGGAAGCTCACACTCGCGCTAAAGAGTTCTTGGAAATGGTGATGCCTCGCTTTGTCGATCGTCTCGAACATTACGATGGACGCGAACCATTGTTCCACAAGTACAAGCTCGAACAAGAAATCGCTCGTATTCATCAACGAGTTGTTCCACTTCGCACCGGCGGTTCGATTGTCATTGATCAAACCGAAGCGTTGGTCGCCATCGACGTTAACAGCGGTAACTTCCGCGGAGATAGCTCGGCCGAAGAAAACGCATTCCAAATGAACGTTCACGCAGCCAAAGAAATTGCGCGTCAACTTCGTTTGCGAGATCTCGGCGGAGTGATCGTGAATGACTTTATTGACATGCATAAAGACAGCCATCGCCGGAAAGTCGAAAAGACGCTCGCCGATGCGATGCGACGCGATCGCGCCAAGACAAAGATTTTACGAACCAGCCCATTTGGACTGATCGAAATGACTCGCCAACGGATCCGACCAAGCTTCAAGAAGAGCGTCTACGAGGACTGCCCGTGCTGCAAAGGACGCGCACTTGTGAAGACACCTGAAAGTATGTCGCTGGAGGTATCGCGACTGATAATGCTCGCATGCGAAATTCCGCAAGTCAACAAAGTATCCGTTCGCGTTCACGAGAACGTCGCCGCCTACCTCAATAATAAGAAACGTCGTGAGCTAATCCAGATGGAAGAGCTAACCGGTGTCAGCTTATTGATTCTCGGCAGCGATGCGCTCTATCCAGAGCATTGCGAACTTGAGTGTCGCGACAAAGACAATAGCTTGATTCCAATCAACGTTTCGTAGAATCGATTTGCAAATCGAAACAAACCCTTTGGACTGCGGTGACTAGTCACCGCTTTAAGACCTATCTATAGATCTTCAATCAAAACATTCAACGCAAATCAAGTTATGTACCACTTGATTAGGCCGAACGTTAGAGTCGTATAGGATCAGCAAAGTTAATCTTCTCTTCAGTCTCATCTTCACCCCGAAAGCTGCGACAAGTCGCAGCACTAAAAGGGCTTAAACTTTTCCAAGCCAATTCATAACCTTATCTACCAATCGATCTAGAACTTGAACCGACGCGACTAAATGCTCTGCTCGAGTGTCTTCGATCTTGTTATGGGATATCCCGTACAAACTTTGAACGAAGAGCATGACGGTTGGGACTCCCGTTCGGCACACTTCAGCCGCGTCATGCAGTGGTCCTGAAGGCATACGATGGGATCTGCCGCAGATTTCAACGATTGCTTGATCAGCCATTTCAATGAGATCTGGGTGAAAGGGAAACGGTTGAATCTGCCAGAGAGTTTTCCAAGCAACTTCAATCTTTTCCTCTTTGGCTATCGCATAACTTGCTTCCTTTGCCTCTTGATACATATCGGCTAAGGAATCAGCACTGAGATGTCTTTGGTCGAGTGTCATTTCTGCTTCACCTACCACCGCGGTAACGATCCCCGGCTTCGCTTTGACAATTCCGACAGTGCATACACCACCATGCTTGACTGCGATCTCTCTTATCGCCAAATGCAATCGTGAGACTCCGGAAAGTGCATCACGTCGATAAGCCATAGGTGTCGAACCCGAGTGTGCCGCCTGTCCAGTGAAAATGATCGTATGGCGTTCGACACCGTATGTACCCTGGACTGCCCCCATCGCGAGGTTCATTCCCTCGAGCACAGGCCCTTGTTCGATGTGGAGTTCGACATATGCGGATGTGTTATGAATGCGAGTTTGAGCAGCATTGATATTGGACAAATCGATTCCGCATCGCTTAACCACTTCTTCTAAGCGATCTCCATTTCGATCGGTGAGGTTACGAACACTATCAATGTCCAGAGCACCAGATACGGCACTCGACCCAAATAGGCTTCGACCAAATCTCGCTCCCTCTTCATCGCACCAATCGACCAGTTTGATCGTGAAGCGTGGCTTACCTTCCGCAGCGATTCGTCGAATCACTTCTAGCCCTGCTAAAACACCTAAACAGCCATCCAACCAACCTCCATTTGGAACCGAGTCAATGTGGCTACCGATCAAGATAGCTTGTTCGGATTCTCCATGCAAAGTTACCCAAAGATTCCCTGCTTCATCTTGATCGATATCGACTGGAAGCTCGCTCAGTTTGTCGCGAAGCCACGCTCGAGCCTGCTCCCAGACCGGAGTAAAAGCCACTCGCTGCGCACCGTCAACATCTCCGGTAAGCGAACGTAGTTCTTTTAATTCCTCAATCGCCCTGTGAGGTTGCAAAATATCATGCATTCTCGTCCCTTGTCTGATTCATGCGTGGTTGACACTCGCTTAGTATTTTATTCTTAGTTTTATGATAACTCTAAGCAATACCTTCAGAAGATCTCGCAAAGGCAATTTTTCCAGTGGACTTAATTTCGAAACGCTTTTGCGAGCGATTCAATGCGATCACGCTTTGTGAGGTCGAACTGGAGAGGCGTGATTGTGACGTGACCTGCTGCGAGTGCGTTCATGTCGGTCTCGTCGTCCGATGGTTCCATAGGCTCGCTGAAGGACCAATAGTAGTCACGGCCTTTTGGATCTTGACGCTTTTCATATTGATCGCCGTATCGACGAACGCCCAGCGGGACAACGTGGACTTGAGGTCGTCCGCCTGACTTCACCAGTCGCGTTGCTGCTGTTGGAATGTTCAAGTTAAACAACTCGGAATTCGTCGGCGTATCGGAGGCTTTCTTGCTGATGAGGTGCTCGATAATTCCTGTTGCAAGTTCGGCTGCTGTTCCAAAGTCAGCATGAATGTCGTGTTCCAGCGAAACAGCAACACTGGGTATCCCAAAAAATGCTCCCTCGATTGCTGCCGCGACAGTCCCTGAATACAAGACGTTAATACCAGCGTTCAGCCCGCTATTGATGCCACTTACAACCAAGTCGACGGGTTTTGGCACAAGCTCCAGAATCCCCAGCTTGACACTATCAGCGGGAGATCCGTCGACTGCCCAACCACGAAATTTGTCTTGGTCGTCAAAAATCTTTTTGCAGGTAAGCGGCGTCAAGTAAGTAATCGCATGTCCAACGCCACTCTGCTCCGTAGCTGGGGCTACTACGTAAACAGTCCCCAATCGAGCAAGTGAGCGAGCCATCGCGATGATGCCAGGGGCAAAGATTCCGTCATCGTTGGCTAACAAGATTTTCATAAGCTACGGGTCTAAATAGTCTGGGTAAGTTAGGGGCAAATATAACAATGCAGCAGTATAGATGTTTGGCCAATACGGTGCTTTGCTATTGTCTGCGACAACTTGTTTTTGTTAATCCCTGATGGCGGAATGGCGTGGATGGACCGCGACCGATTTTTTTCTGGGAGTTTTTACATGGCTCGAGGCGATTCAAACGGTACTCGATGGCAAAATACGAAGATTCTTGCGAGGTCACTTGCCTGGTCTTTCTATTTGCACCGTCGCGTCGTTAATCCGATAGTCATCAAATCGCTGATGAAAAGCTCACTCCTCATGCTCGCGTTCTCGAGCCCGGCTATCGCTCAGATGGGTGGCGGTGGCGGCGGACCTGGAGCCGACGGAACACCACTATTTAATGAGCCGAAGTTTCGCGACCGCGTCTACGAAGCTGGCGGCCCCCAAATTGCCGATAGCAAAGCAGATCGACTGATCCTTTCAGTCATCATCGAAGGCAATCGCTCCGTATCCGAACACAAAATTCTCTCGCTAATGCAGTCACGGGCTGACCGCCTTTACGATCGTGATGCATTTCATCGTGACATTGGCGAGCTATACCGATCAGGGCTTTTTGATCGCATCGAACCCTTCTTCACCGAAACTAGCGAAGGCGTTCATATTCGCCTAGTCGTACGCGAGAAGCCGACCGTAACAAGTGTGCTTTTTCATGGCAATCAAGCGGTCGACGATAAGCAATTGAAGAAGCATTGCGGGCTGGATGTCGGTGATCCGTGTGGTCCCAGTTCAGTCAATGCGGCCGCGAGTCGGCTTATCGAATACTACCAAGATAAAGGCTTTAACAACGCAGATGTCCAAGTTGTCTCAGGAAACGCGCCTGGCCAAAGAGACATTGTTTTTAAGATCAGTGAAGGTCCTGTCGAACGCATTTGGGACATTAAGTTCATTGGTAATGTAGCTTTCGAGGAAAGCTTACTGAAAGCGAAGATCAAGAGTCGTGATGCTCGCTACGGAGTCACATCGTACGCGTTTAATAAAGCCTCCCCGGAAAGTATTTCCGATGATAAAGAGCGACTTCTAAACTACTATCGTGGGCTTGGCTACTTTGATGCGAGAGTCGATCATCGCATCGACTATGACGAAAGCGGTAAGTGGATCTACCTGACCTTTGTGGTTTCGGAAGGAAAACGCTACTCGATTCGAAATGTTGAGATTGCGGGTAACCAGTTCTACACAACACAAGAGTTGGAAGGACTTTTAAAGATCAAATCCAACCAGCCATTCAACCAAGCATATAAGAACTACGACGAGCGAATCATTCGCGACGTCTATGGTGAAAAAGGGTTCATTTTTGCTGACATTACTGGGCGTTTGAAGTATCTTCCCAACGATCAAGTTGATGTGCTTTATTCAATTGCTGAAGGCGATGTGTACCGTGCGAGTGACGTACGAGTTCACATCGATGGCGACGCCGCATTCACGAAAAGCAACGTAGTGCGAAACAGGCTGGGAAATATTCGACCTGGAAGAATTATCAGTTCGGTGGAGATGGAAAACGGCGAGCGTCGATTGCAAGCATCCACAATTTTCAATAGCAACGCGGCCGATGGAAGCCCTCCAAGAATTGAAGTCCAGCCACCGGACGAGTCAGATAACTTCGGAACACAGTAGTGTTACAACTCCAAATCGCTTTCGACCATGCTGAATCACCTAGACTGAATCACCTAGACATAGTCGATTGAATTTAGCTGTAGCCTTATCCTGATCGCTTAACTAGTCGAATACAAACGCAGTGCAATCCAGTAACCCATCACTCTCCTCGGCCCCACTTGCTATGCATCGTAAACAATCGAGCACGCTAGCCAATGCACCGACATCGACGCAACGCTCGCCGGCTGTGCGCCGATCGCATTCGCTGGTTGGAGTTACATGCCTGCGCGTTTTCCTCGCGTGCATGTGCTTGGTCAGCGTGTCGCAAATAACACGCGCCCAGCAATTTGGGTTCGCTCAACCGCAAGTTCCTAACCAAGGCGTCCTTCCCCCGCCGACTTATCCCGGAGCTATCCCAGGTACGGGCCAAATTCCAAATTCAGTTCCTAGCTCGGTTCCAGGTGCGTTTCCGCCTCCGAGTGTCTACGCAACTCCGGCACCGCAGCCAGTCTTTGGTACGCCTGCCTCTCCGCAGTCGACAACATCGAATCCCCAGGGAACGGGCGTTCCTTCCTCGGGATATCCGATTCAGAATACTTACCCAAACGATACTGGTCTCTACGGAGGCGGTGCGCCTGTTGCTTTCGGCCAACCAAACATGGTGCCGCAGAATCAAGTAGCACCTCCTCAAGCGTTTATTCCAGCTCAATCTCAGTCCCCTTCCGATTCGATCAACGGTTCTATTCCGTACACCCAACCAGCATTCCCCTACGAACCAAGTATTTCTCTTGCTCAACCGTCGGCTCCAACCTACAGTCCTCGCATCCGAGACGTTCCCGTGGATGTGTTTGTTCAAGAAGGGAACACGGGAAGGTTTATGCTTGGTGGTTCGGTCAATAGTGACTTGGGAGTCGCGGGCAACATTACTCTCGAAGAGCGCAATTTTGACTTGTTCAATTTCCCTAAAAGACCAGGCGAGATGTTCAACGGCGCGTTTCGTGGTGGTGGACAAAACTTCCGATTAGAACTCGTGCCAGGTAATCAAGTCCAGCGATATACGATCAATTGGACCGAGCCAAACCTTTTCGGTTACTCGCCGTTTAGTCTGTCGGTCGGAGGCTTTTTCTTCACTCGATTCTATCGCGATTGGACTGAACAGCGTTTGGGCGGACGTGTTGCACTCGGCTACGAAGTCACTCCGGATCTTTCGCTATCGACAGAACTGCGAGCCGAAGATGTGAACATGTCAAACTTAAGAAACAACCTTGTCCCGGCTTTGAATCGGACTGCAGGCAGTAGCGATCTTTACACAGGACGCGTTAGCCTGATTCATTCGACTCGCGATAGCCCATTCATGCCAACCGAAGGTCACTATCTGGAAATGATTTACGATCAAGGATTCGGCGAGTTTGATTTCCCTCGCGGACAAGTCAATTTTAGCCGCTACTTCTTGATCCGCGAACGAGCGGATGGAACAGGCCGACAGACACTAACTTCCGCTTGGCGGGTTGGTCTCTCGGGATCAGACACTCCAGTCTTCGAAAACTTCTTTGCCGGTGGTTTTTCCACTCTCAGAGGTTTCCGATTCCGTGGAGC
The DNA here is from genome assembly GCA_026692865.1 of Planctomycetota bacterium. GTDB lineage: Bacteria > Planctomycetota > Planctomycetia > Pirellulales > Pirellulaceae > JAIYDQ01. The sequence continues at coordinate 209,423 of JAPLNI010000058.1, read as the reverse complement.
AAGCCCGGTTGAAAGCGATATCCAAGTCGGTGGTCGATTTCAGTTTATCGGTTCACTTGAGTATTTGTTTCCAATCACCGCGGACGACATGGTCCGAATGGTTGCCTTTTGCGATTACGGAACCATCGAACAAGATATTGAGTTTAATTGGCGCAACTTCCGCGTTGCCCCTGGTCTCGGATTTCGCGTAGCGATGCCGGCCCTTGGTCCAGCACCACTTGCGTTCGACTTCGCAGTACCAGTTCAATATGCTCCTGGAGATCAAAAACAGGTATTCAACTTTTCAGTCGGTGTAACGCGGTAATTTTAACGTGTGACCATTACATTTTGAGTGCGGCGTCTCGTCGCCTCTTCGAGACTCAATTAACGATTGTTAATCCGGGATCAGTAGTGCAAACATAACTTTCGCTTTTTCGCTCGATCGATTTCCCCCAAGCTGGGACAATTCCCAGCACTCCAAAGAGTTGTGTGTGGCTAATGGTAAATTTCGCAGTTGAACTCAGTATCTTCGGTGGTCCGATGGACTTGCTGTTGTACTTGGTGCGACGCGAGGAATTAGAAGTCACCGATTTATCTTTGGCAAAGGTAACGGCTCAGTACCTGAACTTCTTAGAAGTCCTTCAAGAAATCGATATCGATTCGGTGGCTGATTTTCTGGAGCCGATTGGCTTGCTGATCGAAATGAAGGCACGTGACGTTCTCCCCTCGAGTGAGCCTTCGAAAGAAGAAGCCGCCGAGATCTTGGAAGATCCATCCGACGAACTTGTCAAACGACTGATCGATTACCGACGCTATCGAGACTTGGCCGGGATCCTTGACGAACGCGGTCGCGACTGGCAACTTCGTTATACGAGGCGTGCTATCGATCAACCGACGCCGCAAAAAGCCCCCGTTGAACAAACGATAGTGGGAATTGAAATTTGGGATTTGGTGAGCGCGTTCGGAAGAATTCTTCGCGAACGGCAACCGGCCCCGACCACTCAGATCGTTTATGATGAAACACCAATTCACAGTTACATGAATCGTATACATGGGCTAGTCAAAGCTAAGAAACGAGTTGAACTACAATCGCTGTTCGAAGCGGGCCAACATAAGAGTGCTTTAGTCGGGATGTTCCTTGCAACATTGGAGTTGACTCGACATCACGGTCTTCGAGCGGAACAAACGGGAACCGACGGACCGATGTGGCTGACGCCTGGCCCCGATTTCTCTCCATCGCTAGACATTGCCGAAATAGACAATCTTCGCGACGAACAGGTAAAGCTATCGAATCTTCCAATGCGACCGCGGTAAGGCACGTATGCGACAGCGTTGATAAGAAACTCAGCCTCAGGCGCTAGCCGTGCTCGAAAGACCAACCATTCGCTTGCGCGGGAGCGTCCAACAACGCGGCTAGCGCCGGCGGCTCAAGACCGGTTACTCGAGAGTTTGGCTCGGATGAAAGATTAGCTGTCATTACCAGCGTCGATCCAACTACCAAAATGTAAAACTTTGCGGCTTAATCAGATTAAATCAAGTATGAGGCTTGGGAGGCCGATAAAAAGATAGTCAGGCAGATTCAGGATTTGGGTTCGAACCGTCAAAATGACTTTCGCCCCCGGATTCCTGGCTTTTTGCCGGGACCTTGACGCACGATTCCGCAAGGCTTACACTCGAAACTCGACTAAACACAAGTCAGTGAATGAGTTACGGCGATTCGCCGGCTAGCCAAACGGGAGAAAGCGTCGTGACGAAAAAGGAGATCGTAAAGGCGATTTCGGAAGAAACCGGGCTTACGCAGCTTGAGATCAAGCGAATCGTACAACGGACTTTTGATTCGATAATCGAAACCTTGGTCGTCGAAGGTCGGGTTGAGCTGAGGAACTTTGGAGTTTTTCAGGTCAGACCACGAGCAGCACGGAAAGCACGAAACCCTCGGACGGGCCACCAGGTGGAGGTCCCAGAGAAATTTGTGGTGACGTTCAAGCCCGGAAAAGAGATGGAGAGCTTGGTTAAGTCAATGGAAGGATCGGCGATCGCGGATAAGATTCGCGCTGCTGCAGCTTCCGGAGAACTGGATCAAGCACTTCCTGACGAAGAATAGCGGATGAAATTACAGTTTAGTAGATGATCGAGGTGGACCTTAGGATGAGGTCGCCAAATTCAAGGAGGAATTTTCTATGCGACGACAATTGTGCTGGATGTTGCTGGTTTGCAGTAGCTTGATGCCGATGGTTGGTTGCATTATTCCAGCCTACTCGGCAATCCCGCAACGACGGGCCGAGCAACTGATTTACACCTCGGAAAACCTCCGTGCGTTGGTACAAGAATGGGAACGATTCTGGTTCCTCGATCAACCTGACCACATGACTCCCTTCCGCGTCCACGGCGGTGTGATCTAAGGTAGCTGCCTCTCGGCAGACGCATGTCGTCCTGTCGCTGCGTCTCTCCGCAGTCGCGAGCAAACCACATAGTGCTTTTCACTAAGACGCAAGTCAACAACGTTTTTCGGAGAAACGCTGCTACTTGGGACATTTTCGCGAGAGGGTCGTTTTCAATCAATCGGTCTTCATCCGCTGATAAGCATCAGCAAGACTCTCATCGAGACCCACTGTCCATTTGACCCCTTCGGTCTCTAGCTCAATATAGTTAGCTCCAACGCTAACGACAGTCCCTTCGACACTACCGAGCGATAGCTGATCTCCTTTTTTCAAGTAGATCGTCTTGCCGTCCATTCGCGATCGCACCCATGCTTTAGGTCCTTCGCGACCGGCTACAAAAGCGCTCACAAACGACTGGGCTGCAACATCCATTTTCGGTTCAGGTTTGGGTGGAGCAACTGGTGGAGGTGGATCGCTCACGGCGATAGTCACTTTCTGATCGGCATAAGTTGATGGCAAACCACTATCGATCGCTCGGATCATGACATCAGTATTCCCAGTTGCTTGCGGAGTCCAAGTCAAAGCTCCTGTTACGCGATCGATTTGCATCTCGGGTGGATGCTCGCCGATGATTTCAAATCGCACGGATTGACCGGGATCAGAATCGGAAACGCTTGGCTTGAAGTCGATAGATTCTCCCTTGATCGCTTGAGCAGAAGCGGTCTCTGCAAGCTTGGGTTGATGGTTGACCGGCGAGAAAAGATTACGGCCTACGATTGCTTTATCGTATTGCTTGATCGACTTTGTAACGCGATGAGATGTTGTGGCTGGTTCCTTTTGAGTCGCCGATGCGGCATCGACTGCGAGAACTTCGCTAACAAGGTTTATGTCCAACTGATAAGCTTCTCGAGGCACCAATGAGATTTTCAATTGCGAGATTCGGTGCAGATAGTCTTTCGAGTAATACTGATGCAAGAGCTTGGTAAGATTCTCAATCGTGCCGCGTCCCGAGATCGAGAACTTCAGCTTTCGATAAACCCCTTTCTCGTCGGTATCACCGATGAAAGTCTGTTTCGATTGGGATAACCCCGCATCGTTGATCAAAGTGATCAGCCAGCTTCGATAATCGGCTGCCGCCTGCTCTCGATTCGTTGGAAGAGACCCATTAGCAACTCGATTGATTTTCAATCGATCCAGCAAGCCATCGGTGATAACCGTATCTCGTCGCGTGAGCTCGCTACGAAGTCGATCAACTTCGTTCGACTTAACTTCCATGCCTTTGCGAATCGATTGTAGGCCATAGTTGCCAACTACGAATGAGACCGCGATAGCTACTCCAACAGAAAGAACTTTTTCACGTGGTGTCACTTGGTCACCTCGGTTTCTACTTCGGCGGGACTGTTATCTTCTGTAGACTTCGGAGTGTTCAACGCACTTGCTTTCCAATTAATTGGATCGATGCTTTTGTTTGGGCTGATAACTAATTCAGGCTCGACGATCCACGGATAAATGGTGTTCGCATCCGAGCTTCGGTTAACACCTTTCGCTCCAACCTGATGCTCCCCGTCGCGTAGTTTTTCTTCAAGCACAGGCTCCAGTTCGGGCGAACTTAATGCGACACGCGTTCCTACAATTCCTCGATTGCTTGCGGGTTCAATTGTCAGGACCGTGTCACCCATCAGCATTTGTTCTGACGGTAAAGCTTTGGAAGACAAATACTCCAGTTGATCCAACCACTGGATATCTCCTTCTAGGAATTTACGTATCTTTTGCCAATCGCTACTGTTTTTTTGAGCCAGCTTCATTGGTCCATCTTTCGATGATACTTGCGATCGCAAATCGGCAATCTCGCTATCAAGACTCGCATGCGAGGATCGGTACCACCAGAGAGAACCCGCCAAAAGCAATCCAGCCGCAGTCGCTCCGAGTGCGTACTGACGGATCGGCTTACGCTGCACTGTTCGCTGCCTAGGTGCGAGGAAGTTAATTGTCAAAGGGGACCAAGGAGTTACTTGTGGAGTTGCCTCGCGAATCGTAAGTCCCAACACTTGAAGCGGCGGAGCCCCGATTTGTCGTTGAAGCAACAATCCAAGTAGCGGTGCAAACCGGGCCGATTGTACCTCCGCTTTATCATCGCTTGGTTGATTATCAGAACCTTTTCGTTCACTCGATGACTTGCGAGACACAATCGAAAACGGGTCGATACATTCAATAGGAAGCGAGACAGCACCGGCCCACTCTGCGACCATACTGTTCATCTCTTGATGGCTTCCCCACAGGATGATTCTCTGAACAGTGATACCCGTTCGAGAGTTCATCGCCGCGATCAACGTTCGTTTGACTTCCGCAGCAGGCAACTTTGGAAGCGAACCGTCACTCGACGGAGACAATCTGACCGTTCGGATGAAGACTACTTGGTGGCGTTCCATGACAATCAATTCCGCTTCATCCGGCGAAACATCGATTACCAATACGGTCTCATCCGGTGCAACGATTTGTTTTTCCGGAGCGATCGTCAACGAAGCGGTTGAAACCGGGCGAAGTCCTAGATGAGCCAACTCGACTCCGGCGTCGCTACAAATGCGTCTTAAACTAGCCACCAAAGATGGCGGTACTGAAGTCGCAAGCACTTCGATCGAACTATCTTCGGAAGCGGTAGCAGATTTACTAGCATCGGAAGCATCATTGCCTGGTGAAATTTGTATCGGAGTCTTAGGCAGCACCAAGAAATCAATCGGCCACGTATCGCCGAGGTTTGCGAACTGACGCATCGCTGCAAATCGAACCATGTCGGGCAGGTCGTCAACGGATGCTTGTGGAAGCGAAAAATTCCTGAGCTCTGCTTTGCTTCGTGCGATGTTAAGGAAGACTTTAGAACCCGCCCCGCCTACTTGAGAGACGAGCCGACGCATGACAAGAGAGATCTCACTATCGCTTGGGGCAGCGGTCGCTGGCTCTGCGACGCCTTCATCAGTCGACTTCGCAGTAGAAATTGGAACGCGGAGTGGTGCCGCGAGAACTTGGTCCACCACGAATGACTTGCCGGTCGTATTGACCGAGATCATTCTCAGCTCGCGATCGTCCCATTCGGCTGCTATCAGTTTCCCCACCTTAATTCACTCGCTTTCTTGTTCTATTTGGCTTGTTCTATTTGGAACGAAGAGGATTATCGATGGATCGTTGTCCGAGCGTCGCATTTGCGAAGCCTCGTCCAAGGTGATCCAGCCGACGATAGGAAATCACGATTGGATGAGCGTTCGATGAATCAATCCATGCTTCAATACGCGAATAAGCCGCTCCCTGTTCATAGTAGCCAACCACCTGAGCTCGATAGATGTCTCCACCACCCGTGATGAGCGGCTGGATAGTTCGCATCTGTTGGAGCGTGAGCAAACCTTCGACCATAGGCCATGTTTCAAACTTTCGGTTTTCGCTTTCGCTCGTCTCTGCTCTTGCTTCCATGATTTGTTCTAAAAGTTCCTCAGTCATCCCAGGTAAACCGGCAAGAATCTCGCGCGGCGATTCATTGATATTAATCCGACCTGCGATCGTTGGGCTAGCAACTGTTGTTAATTTGTCCATAAGTATTGGAAGATAAATCGCCATCGCGATCGGATCATCAGCAAAAGGGGACGTGTAAGTCGTCGAAGTGTTTCCTTGCGTGATGGTGATAGTTGAACCGATTAGATCAAGAACCTGCTTCAAATTCGCCTTGGGCTGAGCACCACTTTTAAGCTCCAGGGCACTGCTGGTCCAAGGCACTGGCTTAGACACACCACCGCCGCCGCCAGCACCTCCACCGCCAGCACCTCCACCTCCGCCAGCGCCTGGCCGGCCACTTCCGGGTCGACCACCATTTCCGCCTTGACCATTTCCAGGTCCATTTCCTTGGCCTGGTCGACCGCCGTTGTTGCCATCGGGGCCATTAACACCTGGCCTATTTCCTCCAGGTCCGTTTCCTCCAGGTCCGTTTCCTCCAGGTCCGTTTCCTCCGGGGCCGTTCGCTCCCGGGCCGTTTCCACCAGGTCCGTTTCCACCAGGTCCGTTTCCACCAGGTCCGTTCGCTCCCGGGCCGTTTCCACCAGGACCATTACCACCTCGTCCACCTCCCGCGTTATCGTTACCGCGACCTTGACCTTGACCGCGAGGTGCTTGCATGGCAACCAATTTTATCAAGCTTGAACCCTGATTTGAAAACGCAGATCTACCGCCACCACCACGATTGGCTCCCCCGCCTCCATTGCCGCGCCCGCCACCGGGCCCGCCATTCCCCCGACCGCCACCTTGATCGTCGTTTTGGCCACCGCGCGCGTCGCCTCGTCCCTGACCCTGTCCGGGGCCTTGACCTTGCCCCGGGCCACGATCGGGACCATTCCCTGGACCATTACCGGGGCCATTACCTGGGCCACCATTTTGTCCACCTCGCCCACCGTCATTAGGGCCGCCGCGACCTCCGTCGTTTGGTCCACCTCTGCCGCCATCATTGGGGCCACCTCTGCCTCCACCGGGACCATTGTTTTGTCCCTGACCTCCCGCACCGGGGCGACCTCCTCCTCCGCCAGTTCCACCCTGCCCGAGAGCTCCCGAACCGGCGAGTGCTGCGAGGGCAGCTTGATCGGCAGTTGTACCTCCATGCAATCGATAAGCGAGGATATAAGAAGCCCATGTCTCGTTTCCGAGAGACGTGTTGAGTTCTTCCTGCAATGCTTCAAGGTCTGTTCCGTTGACGTTTACTCGTGCCGTACCATCGAACCCGACGTTTTTTTCTCGGCTGATGGTTGTGAAGTAGGCCGCCCAACCCAATTGCGATGTCGATGTAGAGGATCCACTGGATGACGAGCCCGAAGATAAATCCGTAGCTGAAGCCGTCGGCGTAGTGGTCGCTTCCAACGTTGCTATTTGTGATTGTTCAAAGCCATCGACTACGCCGTTGCGATTTTGGTCTGCACCATAGAGTAAACCGGGAGTGACGCCTTTGACTAAGAGCAATTCGTCCACCGAGTGAAGTGGACCATTGGGCGGATTGTAAGGCGATTGCAAACCAACGTAGTATTCTCGCTCGGCTCCAAACTCACGAACATCATCGTCTTCATCGATAAAGTCCAAAATGCAGTCAGCGATTTCATCGGTCATTCCTTCCAGTCCCATCAGCAACTGGCGCCCGAGACTCGCTTGACTGGAATCACTCGATCCGGAACTTCCGCTTGAAGACAGATCGCTGGGAACTCCTGCTCCAGATAGATCGCCAAGATTGCTGCTGCCAGTCAAAGCGGCGGCCGCTGCGGCAGTTGTCCCAAGCTCCTTATCCATCACAACCAATGCGTTCAGGTTGATACGAGCCGATTCATTCTGCAGACCAAATCGAACACTGCTGAAGCGTCCGTCTTCGTCCAAGCTAGGTGCTACAACGGAGAAATGGCAGAGCTCTTGCGGATCGCTATCGGGAACCACATTGACCGCTTGAAAATACGTTGGATTACTCCATGCTCCTCCGGCGTCTTTCTGAGCAGATTTGCTATTGGCTAGAAAAACTCGTACCGCGGCAACTCCCGAATCAGCCGCCGCACGCGCTTGCGACGATCGCCCCATCAAAAGGCTTTCTTCAAAGCCGACTAGCATCGATTCCGAAAACGCAAGTGCTGTTAGCGACACTCCACTGACGACAAGAAGAACCATCAATAGCAACATCGCACGCCGATCTTTCCAGTATTGGCGCACCGGTTTCCAGTAGTTGTTGTCACGCAGCAAGGGCCGTAAATCGCATGAAACAAAGGTGGTGTTTCCTGAGCCGTAGGCGCTAGCCTCGGGTGCGTTCTGACAAACTGTAGCAGCGTCTAAACCCTTGGCTAGCGCCATCGGCTCAGGATTTGCTCCAGTGGTACGCTCAGAATTTAGCGGATGAATCTCAACAACACCGCAATTTATTGATCTCTTCGTGTTCATCATTAAAATCCTAACGAGCTTGTCGAAGAAGCATCGGTCGTCGTGGTCGATTGCTGTTCGGAAGGAGTCATCAACGATTGAGCTCCGGGAATGTTTACCATCATCGAATACATTTCAATTCCGGATTCTGCCATGATTCCACTAGTGAGTGCGAGCATCGATACACCGGCTGGAACCGGATTCTCACGAGCCGCTTTAGCATGCTGCATATAAATTGAAATGTTTACCGCCCATGGAATTCCCGACACGCTGCTGTCCCAAGTGGTTGTCCATTGTTGGCCGTCAAAGTAAGAAAAAGAGAGTGCGATAATCTCCGGTGCAACGATTTGTCCTGTCTTGTTGACTTGAGCGATCTGTCCATTTTCAGCAGCCCATCGATAAACGCCTCGATCAATCGCACGTCGAACAAGCCCACCGTTTTGCATCAATGCCGAACCCGCGATACCCGCCCCAGCACTATCTGCTCCCGTTGCAACTGGACCACTCAAACCAGCCAAAGGATCTTGAACTCCATCCAGCTGGGGAGCCTGAACGAAGTAGCTGACCGTCTTCATGTCGCTCGGAATGTCTGTCAAAGTACCCGACAGCGGATTCACCAATTCAGCCGCGTACTCTTCGATGCGCGGAGGCCGTGAAACATCGATTTCAATGGATGATTCAGAACCATAAACCCCCGGCTGCAAAGTCGATGTCGTGGTTTCCATGCTCGCGTCTGTCGTATCGGTTGCTGATCCCGTCGACGTGCTATCCGAACTGCCAGCACCCGCTGCTCCGGCAAGAGTTCCTCCAGCAGTCGGGCTCGCGCCGCCGCCCGGTTGATTCGCGCCTTGAGCACCCGAAGCACCTGCAGGTGTGGATGAAGTACTCGACAAAAACTCCTTCAAGCTTGCAGCATCGTCTTGTTGACTGTTACGAATGACGCCACGTAGATCATCAGCAATCATCGCTAGGATGGCTCGAGCAATTCTCGCCTGTCGAATGTTATCGCGACCAATATCCAGACTCCCCTGGTAGATTGCAATCAAGCCGCCTAATAACAACATCACCACGACCGTCAATCCAAGAGCCAGAATGACTTCAAGAAGCGTTAAACCCGAGCGTTTCGTGTTGAGTCGTCGCGTTATCATATGCCACCTCCGGGAGCGGCCCCTGAAGCCGTACTACCAGAATTAGAACCGCCTGAACTCGTGTCCGTGGCTGCTGAATCGGGCGTTGACTTGCTGTCCATCCCAAGGCTTGGATCAATAATCCATTGGACTAATCTTGCGAGCGGTGGTCGGTTTTCGCTAATACTCTGTGAATCCGAGACCGAGACAACCACGCCAATTAAACTAGGCTGTTCGGCCGCAATCGTCTGTACTTGAAAAAACCATTCTGCGTTGGCAACACCGACGGTTATCGGAGTCCAAGTAGTGCTCTGCGTAGAAACACTTCCGAGAACAACTTCGTTCATCTTCGATTCGCAAAGCATCTGAGCTTGAGTGATACGTCTGGCTCGCAATCCATTATCGGTACCGATTTGAAGTATTTGAGACAGGATCGCAGTCGATACGCCAAGAATGGAAAGGGCGAGCATTACTTCCAGCAATGAAAGACCTGCGCGATTAATTCTCGGCACGGGACATGTAAGATGTTCGCAAGTAACAGACACAGGGTGGGCTGATGAAAATTGCGTTTTTCCTGAACCGTAGGCGCTAGCCTCGGGTGCTGACGGACAAACGTTAGCAAAATCAAAACCCGTGGCTAGCGCCATCGGCTCAGATTTCATCAGCCCAGACACAGGGACAACGAGGAATTGCCGGTCCGATCTTGCAATAAAGGTTGTGAAGTTTCGCATGTTAAGTGCCTGGTGCAACGGAGGGCATTTCTATAACTTCGACTTGGCCGGTGAGTCCTCGTAACTGCACAGCCATTCTTCTTCCCCTTGCATCCTGCACGACAATATGTGCCGTTGAACTGCTACCGTCCGGGTAAAGCAATATCGCTTGAGGCGCACCGCTTGCAGCCAACGCTAACGGGTCCGAACCGGTTTGCTCAGCGATAGATCTTCGGTCCGAGGCAATTTGGAGGTCTGCAAACACCACATTTCCGTCCAGCGATTTTTGACCGACCGGAGTATCATCAATCGACGCTGAAACCCCAGTCGCTCCGGCGCTCGTTTCCAACGCTTGACCGGTTTGGGAGATAATCGTTGCGCCAACGCTTGCTTCCGTTTCGTCGCTTGCCGATAGCCAAGACTCCACGGCGTATTCTTTTGATCCTACTTGGCAACGAAACGCCTGAATTTGGCCCGTCCGAATGGCTTCGATGCGAGCCTTCTGAAGTTCTACACGCACCGCTTCTACCCCAGTTTGAACTGCTCGTGCGGTAAGCATGCCTTCAATATTGGGTGCCACCACCGCCAACGCGGCTACCAAAATCGATAGAACTAGTAACAGCTCTATCAGGGTAAACGCGGGGCGTGAGGTTTTAGAAACCATAGTTGGGGAAGACTTGGACTGAAAGGTTTCTTGGCTTGAAGCGTCTCGCTAATTCACAAGGTCATCAGGAGTGTTCGATTGGCCATCGGGACCGACCGAACGAATTTCAAATTTCGAACCGTCAATCTTGAACTCGTACGCACGACCCCAAGGATCTGGCGGAATCGGTTTCGCACTCAGTTGAGTCCACTTGGAAACATCTTGGAGATCGCTCGGTTGCGTATAAAGTGCATCAAGGGTGGACGGAAACGAGCCAACAGTAAGCCGATAAGTATTCACGAAACTTGCGAGGTTAGCGATTTGTACTTTCGCCGCTTTCTTATTCGCTTCGTCAGCAACACCAATCACGTTAAAGGTCACAAATCCTGCCACGACAACCAAAATGGCAAGAACCAAAAGAACTTCGATCAAAGTAAACGCCGAACGATACGTGCGACCACGTGTGGATTTAATCATGAGTCGGTCAAGCGATTCGCTTTTGGATTTATTGCAAAGGGCGGGGGAATACATCTTTATTCTTTCCATGAGGTGGGAGTAAAACAATCTTTTGGATTTGTTACAAAGTACTTGAACTGTTCAGGACTGGTACCATCAGCGCGAGCACAACGAACATGACAATCATCGCCAATAGGAGTAGCATGACCGGTTCTAAAAGCCTGACAACTACTTCCAGTCTTCTAAAGGTAACTTTCTCGAGACTCTCGGATATCTGTACGAGAACTTTATCGAGCGTGTTCGATTCTTCGGCCACGGAGATCATCTCCACAACCGTTTTAGGGAAATGACCACAAGCGTCCAGCGGTTTTGCAAGTCTCGAGCCTGCGGTGACTTCCTCGCTCGCTTGCGCAACCGATTCAGCAAGGATTCGATTACCGGCGGCATGACGGCTAATGTCCAGTGATTTCAAAAGTGGAACACCGTTGGCAAGGAGTGTTCCCAAGACTCGGCAAAATCGCGAAACCGACAAATTCAGGAATACGCTCCCCAAAAGTGGTGTCTTAATCTTAAGCAAATCCCAACGTCGCTTCCCGGCTTCAGACTTAAAGTATTGCGAGAGGAAAACCAAACCTCCGATTCCCGCAATTGCCATCAACCACCAATAGGCTTTCACAAATCGGCTAATCGCAAGCAGCACTTCGGTCGCCATCGGTAGTGAACCACGCTTGCGCATTGCGTCGAATAGCGTATCGAACTGAGGCACAAAGAAAACTAATAGTACCGTAACAACTATTCCACCAACCGCGCTGATGAAGACCGGGTAGGCAAGTGCTCCAACCGTCTTTCCTTTAAGCTCTTCTTGCTGCTCGACAAACGACGCGATACGCTCGAGAGCGTCTTCGAGGAATCCACCTTCGCTACCAGCGCGAACCATGTTGCAAGCCATGTCATTGAAAATTTTCGGGTGACGCGCGAAAGCATCGCCCAGCGTTTCACCTTCTTCAACACGCGACTTGACATCGGCCAATGCAGCCTGCAGTACAGGGCTTCCTGTTTGTTGCGATAGAACCGTGAGCGCCCGAATCATCGGCACACCACTTTGAAGCAAACCGCCGAGCTGAGAGTAAAACGACGCCATCTTTCCGCCGCTAACTCGTCCACCGAAACCGCTGAACATTCCCTTACCCGCCTTCGCGCTTTCGGCGTCGGCTGTGATCGTGATCGGAAAGAGCATTCGCGAGCCGAGTTGCACGGCCGCTTCGCGTTGTGAGTTTGCGGAGATTGTCCCTTTGGCGACCTTGCCGCTGGAATCACGTGCCGTGTAATTAAAGTCTACCATCGTACTATCCTAATGCGTCTCCCTTGGTCGATCGCAACACTTCATCAACGCTCGACGAGCCTTCCAAAGCCTTCCTCCATGCATCCATCCGAAGCGTTTTCATTCCACCTCGAAGAGCTGCCTGTCGGATAATGTAACTACTGACGCGATCGTGTGCCAACTGACGAATCTCTTCAGTCGTAATCATCAGCTCGTAGATACCCATTCGACCGGTATATCCAACGCCACGACACTCGCGACATCCAACGCTTCGATATAAGACTCCATCGCCAAGTGCTTCAAAAGGAAAGTCCGAGGGCAACTCATCGTGGGCTGGATGATAGGCCTCCTTGCAATGTTTGCACAGCCGACGAACTAATCGCTGGGCCATAACGCCTTCAACTGTACTGGCCACCAAAAATGGTTCGATCCCCATGTCAACGATCCGCGTAAAAGCGCCAGCTGCATCGTTGGTGTGAAGAGTACTAAAGACCGTGTGACCGGTCAGGGAAGCTTGGATCGCATTCTCAGCCGTTTCAGCATCTCGAATTTCACCGACAAGCACGATATCCGGATCGTGTCGAAGAATGCTTCTCAGCGAAGCAGCAAACGTCAATCCAATCTTGGGATGGACTTGAATCTGGTTGATTCCATCTAGCTGATACTCGACCGGATCTTCTGTCGTGATGATCTTGTTTTCAGGAGATTTGATCTCCAAAAGCGAACTGTAAAGCGTTGTCGTTTTTCCTGACCCCGTCGGCCCGGTTACCAAGATGATGCCGTGTGGGACGCGGATAAGACTGCTGAAGGTTTTGTAGGTCGCCTCATCCATTCCAAGGTTGCGCAAATCGAACTTCATCGATCCTTTATCCAAGATACGCATGACAAGACTTTCGCCGTGGATCATCGGAATCACTGAAACCCGAATGTCAATCTCTCGTCCGTGAACTCGCAGTTTGATACGACCGTCTTGAGGAAGTCGCTTTTCCGCAATGTTCATCCGAGCCATGATTTTCAAACGCGAAATGATGGCGGCTTGGAATCGGTTGATCTCCGGAGGAACCGGTTGAGTGTGCAAAATACCGTCGATTCGGTATCGGATGACGAGGCCTGCCGATTGCGATTCAACGTGTACGTCCGACGCGCGGCTATCGACTGCTTCAACAAGAATTTCATTAACCAACCGAACCACCGACGCCTCTTGCGCCATCTCAGCAAGTTCACTACCGTCGCCTTCGATTGCTTCCAGCAACTCAATGTCTTCGTCGCCGCGTGAAGCCATTAAACCTTCAACGGTCTCGCTTCCGACGCCAAGGTGTTTCTTCACCAGCTTAGCAATCTCAACACGTTCAGCGAGGACCGGAATCATTGGGCAGCGTGTTGCCGCCGACGCCTCATCGATCGGATAAAGATCAAATGGGTTCGAAGTCGCAACGACGATCGCACCGTTATTGCGACGAATTGGAAAAAGCGAATGTCGGTAAATCAGTTTTTGCGGAAACGTTTCAAGAAGCGAGAGATCCACTTCGGTGGTTCGCAAGTCGATGTAGTCCAAGCCAGTCTCGTCCGCGAGCACTCGAAGCGCATTCTGCTCCGTCACAAAACCGTGCTGAATAGCCGAGTCCACTACCGAGCCACCGTTAGCACTTGAACGCGCCATCGCTACCTGCTCTTCAGTGAGCAGTCCATGACGATGTAGTAGCTCACCCGCTTCGATTATCAACATGATTTTATCAATCTCACCCTTACAAAGGTCGCTTTGCAGCAGCACCAACAGCATCTATTAGTAGAATCGATCGAGAAGCTATCGACCACCACGACTTCGGCTTCGACCAGCGTCACCACCTTGGGAGCTTCCCGAGCCACCTCGATCACCCCCTCGATCACCACTGCCAAAACCACCGAATCCACCAAAACCGGGCGGGCCTCCACCTCCACCTCTTCCAAAACCACCGGGGCCACCGCCTTGAAATTGGCGAAAAAATTCGGCTCTCTGTGCAGCTGCTGCAGGATCAAATCCACCACCGCTTGACGGAGAACCGCTACTGCTTGAAGAACTATTGCCACTGCTGGAAGGTGATGACGAGTTCGATGAGGTTGCGGCTACGTTTGTTGACTTCGCTTGAGCACCGAAGGTTGCGCGAAGTGCGTTTTGAAGGACTGTTGCGTTGACGCTTCCATCTAATTGAACGACCTCCACTTTCTCCTCTTTTTCAAGTGCAGCTTGATCGAGCATTGTAACCAGTTCTGTTACTTCATCGTACAGGTTTTGCGAGGACGTAATAATGAGCGTGTTATTCTTGACATCGGTTCCAACGGTCATGGTTGCTTGCTTTAATTCGCTCGATGCACCGCCACCACGACCGCCTCGCCCACCACCACCTCCGCGCAGAGCTTCCATAAACTCCTGGGGACTAGGTTGTCGTTGTTGGCCTCCTCCACCGCCGCCTGCATTCGGAGCGGCAGCAATCCGATCGGCGAAGACTTGTTTTACTACAGCTGCGATTTCTTCGACGCTGTTGTTTACAACTTGAATCAATCGTACTTTGCCACTGGTTTCAATTTTGGTCGGGCTATCTTCTTGATCAATGGTTTCAAGGAGATCAGAAATCAAATCCAAATCAGCAGAATTAGCGCGAACCACCAAGCAATTCAAACGCGGGTCGGCAGTCATGCTAATCTCGCCGCTTGCCATACCGCCTGAGATCGTGCTCACATCAGATCCACCGCCGCCACCGCCCAAAAGACTTCCAACAAGCCCACCACCAACTTCACCAAGCACGCTCCCAAGTAATCCGCCACCACCGCCACCAGATGATGAAGCCTCACCGGAGAGGATACTATTGAGAAGTTCCGAAGCCGCCTTTGCACTTACAAACTTCAGATAAAACACGGTTGGCTCGGTTGGGCCAAAACTCATTTGCTCGGTAACCATCCGCGCCAGTTGCTCAAACTCCTCGAGTGCTTCTGGGTCGTCGCTTGTGACAATCAAACCATTCGGTCCGCGAAAAATCATGATGTCTGCACCTTCGTTTTCGTTCTCTTGCTGGAGCGGTGCATTATTATCGTTGGGTTGAACTTCGCTTGATTGAACATCGGCTTTGATTCCAACTGATTCCGACGATGCAGTTGCCAAATCGCTGCTTGTTGTAATCTGCGTTGCGACAAGTCGACCTAATCTGTTGAATGGGCTGTTGGTTGGGTTTTTACCCTTGCGAATCGAAGCGGATGGTTCGCGCGTTTCTGGTTGTGCTTCACGAATGCTTTCTTCGTCCGGTTTATTAGCTTCAGAAGCAGGTAACCGAATCTGGATGCGATTCTTCTTTTTCTTGGCTTCCCAAAGATATTGAATTTGTTCAAGCGCTCGGTCAGCGTTTTTTCCTGTCATGGGAAGAACACGAACTGACTTGCCCAACAAGTCTGCCTGCGGTCCTGTTTCTTCGAGCTTGCTGATCAAGTCTTTCACCTGCTCGACCTCCTGAGGTGAGCCTTTCACCATGATGGTTCGTGAGGCCAAGTCACCAAAGAAAATAGGTCCACCGGTTGCATCTCCCTCTTTACTGCTGGTCTTTCCGAAGAACTTTTCAAGCGTAAGGATAGCCGATTGTGTATCGATGCGATTCAGTTGAACAATGTTGAAGCTACTATTCTGACCAGCTAACTCGGCGAGTGTATCGATGATCAATTTGTGATCGGCTTGTGTACCGGAGGCGACAATGCTATTGGTCTTGGGTTCAAGTGCCATTCGCACGTTCGCACTCCCTGCCAACAACGTTTGTAGAACGCTGAGTGCAGTATCCGGATCCGAAGAGAGGATTCGATGCGTCTTCAGTGTGGGTTGCTCAATCGTGACAGAAGTTGGTCCGCTCGCATCGGGTTTCACATCGATTTGAAGAACAAAGTCGGACAACTTCTGAAGCTTATCTGGAGAGCCTGTTGCATAAATGGTGTTGCCAAACGTATCGGTCGAAACATTGAGGTCTTCGGACTGGTTTGTTGCTTCCTTCAATCCAAGCAATGGTCGTGCAACTGCTAACACTTCTTCTGCTGTTACAAACTTGAGCGGGATCGTAACGATCTTTGACCCACGGACGTTATCTGGGTTTTCGACTCGGCTAAGCATCTCTCGAATCAACTTAAGCTTACCAGCAGTTTCGGTCACGAGTATCTGGCTAGCCGAAGGCAAGGGGACAGTGGAACCCTCCGGTCCAATCAGAAGCATGATCTCTTTCTGAGCTTCTTCTGGACTCTGTCGTGAAAGGACAAACAAGCATTTCAACAGTTCATATTCGCCGCGGTTATCAAGCTCCTCAGGTGAAACCAGTTCAGCTAACTCGCGAATGAGCCCTCGAACAACTTCGGGCGACTCGCCGTTTCCAAGGTCGATTACCATAAGCGATCGCTGACGACGAACCAGCCGATAGCCTTTGCTGAGCAGCACGCCATTCATTACATCTAACGCTTCACCAACCGTATATGTGCGATAGGGATCGCGGTAAGTAAAAGTTCCTGGTGGAAAAGCGTCAGCCTGGAGACTCAACTCGGCCTCACCTGCGATCCACTGAAGCACTTGCTCCCAGGGTGTCGCTTTGAAATTGATTGTGAGCGGAATCTCCATACTTTTCGAAACCATCTCGGCAGTGCTCGGAGCTTTTGTATTGCGATCTGAAGTTTGATTTTGCAGAGTCGCCGGATCTTGCGCGGTTGGTAGATTGGCAGCAGCACGAGAGTCGATTTGGCTATCAGCCGCTGCTGGAGCTTGAGCAACACCGTCGGGTACCATCGCTGGCGGGGCTTTTTGATTATCGATTGAGTTCGATGGCGAGCTTGCTTCCACGGCGGCGGTGCTAGTGGGCTTCTTTGCCGACTGACCTGCCATGGCTTGCCATGTCGACCATTGGGACGGTGTGAGTTGGTCCCGTAGTCGGCGGTCAACTTCTGCATTCGCGGCAGCCTCGCCACCGAGTTCTCGCGAAAGTTGACCTCGAAGCCCAAGGATCATCTGAACTTGTTCCGCTTGACCAGCACTCAACTCAAGCGTTTGAGCTACGTCAGGATCAGCAAGCGTGGAGAGCCCCTGCTCACTTATCCGAAGTCTTTCCATCTGACTCCGCTGCTGAAGATTTAAAACGGCCGCTCCACGTTTCTCAATTTCGCGGACCAAATCTCGCATCTTGTTTGGGCGTTCGGCGGGCGGGAGGGCTCGTAGCTGGGATGCCAAATCGAGAGCTTCTTCGCGTCGAGCTTCGATTACTTCGGCGATTCTGTCTTGCTGAGAAGGGGAGATCGTCATTTGCTGAGCGATCTCAGGCTTCAAAATAAGCGGAAGAACGCCCAACATCTCTGGATCGTCTGACGCAAAAGTGCTACAAGCCACCAGCGATTGGGCTGCCAATACAACCCCGAAAACCATCGAACGGCACGAAATCAGACTGGAAATCCGACTTCGAATAAAAAGCTGCATCGAACGTCGACCAACCAATCTTGATTGATCGAAACGCTCAGAAAGCCAATTATAAAGTGCGATAATCGCCTCAAAAGTGAGTGAATCCATGGTTTTTGCTTGGTTCGTGGTTTTGGAAGGGACTCTATAACTCTAGTCCGATCCGTAGAACTTAAAACCCAGTTCTAGCCCCCGAGTTCCGCAATTTCACAGAGTTCTTGACGATTGCATCGCCTAAAACCGCTTAGTAAGCATCGTTACCCCGTAGCAGATGTCGTAAGTCATCCGAACACCATGGGTTTCACCAATATATCAATCATGATCTGAATTCTTACGAATCGAGCTTCCGGCAATTTAGATTGGTCAAATCGCTAAGCTGCTTCGCGTTGTTTTCGAGCAGCGATGAACGACTGGACGCACAAAACAACAAATAGGACACAAAGAGCCCCGGTGGCCCAAACCGAAGCCAATTTATCAATCGAAGGAGCTTTGTCCGTGCCAAGCTTCATCAGCTGTGCAGACCCTTGACCGATGCAAGCCAAACCACCCAACAAACCGACCAACACCGCAGCGTGCATGGCGTGCTTTCGCTTCTTTTCGTCCAGAGCCAGTAGCCCACAAATAGCAATGATTGCACCGATAAAACTCGGGATCAGAACGGTAATGCTTTGGAAACCACCGTTGTAAGCGATGACACCGAGTGTTACTCCGATGAGTAGGACACCAAAAATAATAGTTGTTTTCGCCATGATTATTTGATTCAAATCTGGTTGTAGTGGGGGCTGGTGCTTTTCAAAAACACCGGGAATTGGATGGTTTTGGCTTTATTGACTCGGGGATTCACATCGCAACTTGCTGTTGAATCCAATCTTCTAGTTCGTCCCAATCTACGGGCGGCAGTTTTGAAAGATCGGGACGAAGCTTGATTGCATCGTGGATGTAGACGTGCTGGATCTCGGATTGAGTTTTTTCCGTGTTCCAGTTAAGCAGAATTCGAATGCATTGCGGCAACGACCCCGTGACAGAAACTTCGTAACCACACAGTAGGGGGACGTCCAGCCAGCCCATTTGCCGAGCCGCAAGTGCAGGGAACTCCGCGTCGAGGTCTTTAGTCACCGTGAAAATTGCACTGCCGACGTCCTTGGAATCCATCGTATTGCGACGAATCATCAACGCCAGAAGCTGGCGGGTCGCTCGCAGGATTTCTTCCCGACTATTAGTTTCGACAGTAGTTGCACCGCGAACTCCGCGGCATGCAGTATGAGTCATGTAAGGAACGAGAAGCGAAAAGGAAGATCTCGGGGAGAAAACACGTCAGTAATGAGGACACCGGAACGATCAAATAGCACTCAGATTACCTTCAAAAGTGAAAAACGAGCTAACTTTCAAAGTTTACCTGTTGGCGTAAAACGATTGGCAGAGTTGAAATGACGGTAACAGGTTTTTAATTGGGCTAGGCAATCTCGGGTGATCGATTGGGGCTAACGAAATCAGCTTCGACCCCTCATAATCACCTAAAGTAGTATAATGAAAGATGCGAATTTCTTCGAGTGCTAAGTTGGAAGCTCTCGAAACTTGGGTAACTCGCATCTACTTCCCGACTTGAAAACGAATTTCCCTCGCAAAGTTTTTATGGAATCTCACGCCGGACCCGCTAAAAGTAGAAATTTTTCCATCGGAGACGCTTCGCCGACGGCATTGATGTCGACGGATCTCGCACATTCAGGCAACCAAATCCACGTCTCGATCTTGATTGTCGATAACGATCAAGCCCATGCGCAAGCGATGACGGAAAGCCTCGAAAAAGTCGGGTACCAGTGTACTTTGGTCACATCCGGGCCTGAGGGGAAGCGGATGTTGGAGCAGAACAACTACGACATCGTCGTGACCGATCTGATGATGAACGATTTTGACGGCATGCAAGTTCTTGATCTTGCCAAGCAGTTGCTTCCAGACTGTGAAGTCGTCATGGTGACTGGCCACGCTACCGTGTCCAAAGCCGTCGAAGCCATGCGCCAAGGGGCCTTCAGCTTCCTCGAGAAACCGATCACTCCGAACCAACTTCGGGCGATTATTGAAAAGGCAACCCAAGCAGTCGCGCTCAAGCAAACCAACGTTGAACTTCGGCGACGACTGGATGAAAAATTCGGCTTCGAAGGTTTGATCTATTCCGATCCGGCCATGCAAAACATGATCGACCGGCTGAAAAGAATTGCTCCAACCGACGCAACCGTTTTGATCACCGGCGAAAGCGGAACCGGAAAAGAATTGGTCGCCCGCGCTATCCACCAAAATAGTCCTCGAAAAAACAAACGAATGGTCGCGATTAATACTCGCGCCGTCTCCGAGAACTTAGTCGAGAGTGAACTCTTTGGCCACGTTCGCGGTGCCTACACTGACGCGGTTACTGATCGCGAAGGAGCCTTTCAATACGCCGATGGTGGAACGCTGTTTCTAGATGAAGTCGGTGACATGCCGATGAGCACACAAATCAAATTGCTTCGTGTTCTAGAAGAGCATTCCGTCACACGTGTTGGCGACAACAAATCTATCAAGGTCAATGTGCGTCTGATTTCTGCTACGAATCGACCTCTCGAACACATGATCGAAGATGGGTCTTTCCGAAACGACCTCTACTATCGACTGAAGGTGGTAACCGTTCACCTTCCAAGCCTTCGTGAGCGTCGCGACGATATCGTGCCATTGATGGATCACTTTCGAAAGTTCTTCATTCGACGCCATGGAAAAGGATTAGCAACATTTTCTCCGTCTGTGACTCGAAAGTTTTATGCCTACGATTGGCCAGGAAACATACGCCAGCTACGCAACTTCGTAGAAACGATGATCGTTCTAGATACCGACGGGAAGCTGGACCTGGACGATCTTCCACCCGAGTTAATGGACTCGCAATTGAGCAGCTCGTTGGGAGGATACATCAATACGCCCAAGCCTCGACTGCTGATCGAAAAAAACCGAATAGAATCAACTACCGTTGACGATGCGATTGTTGATGGAACAGTTGTGTTCGACAAAATTTCTGGACCCTTGACCGTCATCGAACCACAACCTAACCAAACATCATCATCTTCATCCGCTGCACCGTCCTCAGCGTCATCGTCAGCTTCATTGACTAGCTCGCATCCGTCCCGTTCCGCAAAAGAAGTTCCAGAGCTGATCGGACAGTCGATGGACACAATCGAACGTTGGGCGATCGAACAAACGCTGAAAATCACGAACGGGAATCGCGAAGAAGCCGCTAAGATTTTAGAGATAGGTGCTCGGACGCTCTACAGAAAATTGGATAAGTACAAAGAGGCAGAGAGCTGATTGTTTTGTTGAACTTTAGGAAGGTCGCGACCGGCGACATTCGCAAGCGAAAGTCGATAGTGCAAAGCGAATTGCACCCAATGGATCACGTCAGGAGGATTGATAATAATGCCAAACATTCAAGTGCTTTCAACGAGCCTCATCAACAAAATTGCCGCCGGCGAAGTTATCGAGCGGCCGGCGAGCGTCGTGAAAGAGATGCTTGAGAACAGCATCGACGCAGGAGCAACACGAATCGAATTGACGGTCGAAGGCGGTGGAATCGATCTTATTCGTATCGCCGATGATGGCTGCGGAATTCATGATGACGAGCTGATTCTCGCAGTCGCACCGCACGCCACAAGCAAGCTCGTTGTGGCTGATGATCTCTTTGATATTCGGACGCTCGGTTTTCGCGGTGAGGCACTTGCTTCGGTCGCTGAGATCTCACACCTCACCATTCGATCCCGAACCAAAGATTCAGAAAGCGGAGCCGAACTTATTATTCGCGGCGGCGAGCAAGAGGGACCATACGCATGCGCCTCACCCGTTGGTACGACTATCGAAGTGCGACACCTCTTTTTCAACACGCCCGTTCGAAGGAAATTTCTCAAGTCGCCTCAGACCGAAATGGGGCACACTATCGAGGCCTTCACACGAATCGCACTTGCCTATCCACAGGTTCACATGGTTTTGATCAGCAACGATCGCACCTTGCATGACTTGCCTGCAACACATCGCATGGCTGAACGAGTTCACGCGTTCTTTGGGAGCGAAATCTCTGAAGCGATGATTCCAATTGACTCCAGCGATGCCGGAATTCGGCTTCATGGATACGTGGTCGATCCCTCGGTCTCACGAAGCAACAACCGCATGCAGTTTTTGTTTCTCAATGGACGTTACATTCGCGACCGCGCCTTGCAGCATGCACTCGGTGAAGCGTATCGTGGATTGCTGATGGTCGGGCGTTTTCCAATCTGTTACTTGCACTTGGACATCCCATCAAACCAAGTCGACGTGAATGTTCATCCAACGAAAAGCGAAGTTCGATTCCTCGATGGTGGTGAAATCTATCGCCGATTACTTCAAGCGCTCAGACAAAAATTCTTGAGCTCAGACCTTACTGCTCGCGTTCGTTCGCACGATAGTCAAGATTCTTCTCGAGAAGAGCACTCGTTTGCAGGCGTAAGTGCCGGCAGTTCTCGAAGCCACGGTGGTTTCGCTGCTTCGAACTTGGGACCACCAAGTAACAGCGGTTCGGGATTTTCGTCAGCAAGCTTCAGTAACTTTGCCAATGCGTTTGGCTCGCCGATTCCTGCAACCGTGGCGAATCAAAGCTTGCCGCTAAGTGGCTACACAGGTCAATTGCCTTCGTTTAGACCCTTTGATGGCCAGTCGTCCTCGCTTCAATCCAAGCACGCACTCGACATCCATCAACGCATCGATACCCCACAAACCTCACCGTGGGATTCAAGCGACATACAACCACCAACACCCGAAACACAATCGATCGGTAGCGAACTCGCGAGCCAGGAAAGCTCGCAGCCATCTTCCAGCCACCAGGGTTTTCAAATTCACAATCGATATCTGGTCACGCAAGACGATTCAGGAATGGTGGTTATCGACCAACACGCGCTGCATGAACGAGTGTTATACGAGCAGATTCGCGATCGAATTTTATCGAAATCCATGGAGAGTCAACGACTGTTGATTCCGGAACCGATCACGCTCACTGCATCGGAGGCTGCAACTGCGCTAGAACATCGCGAAATTCTTTCGCAAATGGGAATAGAAATCGAACCCTTTGGCGGCGACACGATTTTAATGACCGCGTATCCTGCAGTACTCTCCAACATTTCACCGGGCGAAATGTTGCGAGTCGTCATCGAACCGCTGCTCGTCGCTGGCAAAACTCCAGACCCAAGAGACTTGCTGGACGACATGATGAACATGATGTCTTGTAAGGCTGCGATCAAGGCAGGCGATAAATTGACTCCTCAAGAAATTTCATCGCTGTTAGAGCAGCGATATATTTATCAAGATACTCATCACTGCCCGCATGGTCGTCCCACTGCGATTTTCTTTAGCCGTGATCAATTAGACAAAATGTTTAAACGCAAATGATCTACAAAAGAAGATCGCGGGATGAAGTCATCTTAGCTTTATTACGACAGATCAAAACCGATTCCGACTTTTGTCTTTGCAAGATACTTTCGGCGGTTGAAGCGATAGAGTTTGGCTGGTCGATGTTGGGTTCCTTCTTCTACGTGATTTGTTTCCATAAGTATTTCTTCAGTAAGCAATTTCTTACGAAAATTACGTTTATCTAACGTTCGGCCAAGAATCGATTCGTATAGCTGTTGAATCTGCGTCAGCGAAAACCGGTACGGGAGCAACTCAAATGCGATTGGCTGAAATAAGGCTCGCTGAGCTAATTGGGCTCGAGCGAATTCAATGATCGCTCCATGATCGAACGCCAACCGGGGAAGATTATCAATCGGAAACCATTCGCGTCGCCTGGCTTCTTGTTCCTGTTGATCAACGCTATGAATCGATGGCACGAGTGCAAAGTATGCTACCGAGATAACTCGCTCTCGCGGATCTCGATCAATAGCATCAAATGTATGGAGTTGCTCGAGATAAATTTCTTCAAACCCAGTTTGTTCCTGGAGCGCTTTGCGAGCAGTCTGTTCGCTGGTGTCATTTACCGACACCGATGCCCCGAGAAGTGCCCAAGAGTTACGAAAAGGAGATTGTCTGCGTTGCACCAACAAGATTTTGATGCTTTGCTTTCCATCCCATCCCAGCACCACACAATTGACATTGAGAGCTGGTCTCGGATAGCGATATGTAATGGGCATCTTGGCAAAAGACCGAGTTTAAGTATCAGGCAAGTTTATCAAATTGGAAGCGATGCTATGGTTTAATAATAACCTAGCTGACACGGCTATCCATATGGCACGCGCTTTCGCGAAAACTAAACGTCACAGGAGGAGTTATATTGCCTCCCTACGAGTGTGGCAATTTGCCTAACCGTGGAGAACGGCATCGAATACTTCCTTCCAAACTGTCGCAAAATCATTACCCAAGCCACGTATTGCCTGCTACTTTTCATCCGGCCAAGCCAAACTGAAGTGCCAACCAATTCGACCTTGAAATCGAATGGCTGGAGTCATGTCTCTTCTAAATTGAGTGCCATCCGGCGTTGTTCACGGTGAATGATGCCTCAGTTTGAAAGATCTCAACCCACGCGGCAGTACCCCAGTACAATAGAATTGCAAGTACAATCCTACTAATTCTTCGCTGGTCACTCGATGCAACAATGAAGTCCTCGCAATTTATCGAATCAGGCGTATTATAAATGCCAATCCAAGATGTCGGGGGACTCGCTTGGACTTTAAAGCAATGTGCAGATCGTAAATCTTTCTCTGCGAAGAAGTCTATACCAAGAGAAACATCTTCGTTTTCAAAGAACCAGCAAGGTACATTTAATTCTACACCTACGTATGTCACTTCACATGCTGAGTCGGAGATGTGACTCACAGCTCGCTAAAATCAAGCTAAACTGGTTGCCAAAGCGTCCGTTTTGAACGCTAACTTCAAATACGCTAGATCTGAAGAATCAAAGGCTAAACTTACTACCACGGTTTTATTTTCCAGCCCATGTAGAACCCAACTAGAAAGACGGCGCTAGCCAAGACCGTTGGATGCTGACTACCATAGGTTTTGACAGCCGTGCAGACCGTGTCACACATTTGACCAAAATCACCGTCGACCTCCTGACCTTTGGATGCTTCGGGAGTGCCCGCACGCGTCCTTAGAATTGACTGATTTGATTGGTCGAAAGTTGTCTGTGACATATTTTTTTCCTTTAAAATTTTTGCAAGTGGGATGATTTTAATCCGCGAACGAGCTGCTTAAGCCAACTCACGTTGTTGGTAAACTCAGTCGAAGTTCTCTCGAACGCAGTAATCGCTAATCGAAGACGATATACGCCAATGATAACTACGAACGAGCCGATACACGTCGATAACAGTCCGACCACCATTTGGGAGAACCAGGGTTCCCAATCAAGCTCATTCGAGAGGACACCTGCGACGGCTAGCGCAACAAGCGGCAGGCAGGCGGTAATTATTGCGCCGCCTCCAATAACTAATGAGAATGCAACTACCGATCGACCTAGAGCGGTTTTTGCATCTAATCTCGCCAAGTGAAGCTGTAATTCTCCAACCTCCATGATGTCCAACGCGACATCGGATGCCGATGAAAGCATACCACTGATGGGACTTGGACTATTACTGTTGGTGGATGTGAATTGAATCATTACTACCTCTTAAGTAACCAACCTATTAAACCACCAAAAACAAATCCTCCAGCTAAAGATGTCGCCGGATATTTGCTGACAACGGCCTCAACCACTTGCGCTGGCGATTCTGCAAAAGGGACAGTCTTACTACCATCTACCTTCTTCATCGCCGGGCTTCGAATAGGTTTTTCCTTTGAAGATGATAATTCTTGTCGTAAATCTTTAATCATGTTTTAAGACTCTTTGAATGAGCATTCAATTGCCGCATCAGGTACATCTTGCCAGCCGTGAGAGCAACGTTGGTAAGCAGATGCAAAGCGTTGTTGGAAAAATAACCTGTTGGCTGCCGTACAACTTCAGCAGGCTTATTGTCCACGATCGGATGTGAGTTCTGAGGAGTTTGGCTCGATGCAGGCGATCGCAAGATCAAACGCGTAGCGATGAATCCAATAACCGTTGTGGCAATCAGGGCGGCAATTGGAGCCGACTTGACATATTCACGCCAGCTGACCAATCGTTCGGCCTCATGATGAAACTCAGCGATTCGATGGGTGCGTTTACTGCGAATGTCTTGCATTCGCTTTTGCAGCTCAGTACCCATAGACTCTTGAATTGTCATTAAGAATTAATTTCCCAGATTATCGCTTCGAACTCATGGAAACGCCGATTGCGATTCCAGCCAATACGCCCAAGCCTGCGATCAAAGCGAGCGACTCGGCGGGGCGACGAGCTACCGTTTCTCTAGCGTACTCATAGCCTTCTCCCGCCTTTTGGCTTGCTTGCTTCACACCCTCGTCTAACATTTCCGACGCTTGGCTGTAGGCTTGTTGACCTCTTTCCGTAACGTCTCGAAAGGTACTCCCAGCCTTATCATTCATGCTTGCCAAAAATGATTCCGCTTGCTCACGAGTCTGTCCTGCTTTTTGTTGGATCAAGCCAACAAGTTGCTCCATGTTTCCTTGTATCCTCGACAAATCATCATTCGTGATTTGGCCGAATTTTTCTTTGACCCTACCAACAACTGAATGCCAATCGCCACTTAACTTTTCTTGAGATACCATTTAATAAACTCCCTTTGCGTTAATGCTTTGCTCGATAGTGAGCTAACTCAAATTACCTTATCGCACTTGCTGTGCCGTGGGCACATGCCGGCTGGAAAATTATTGCCGAGAGTAGATCAGGCAAGAGTATGCGCCTATTACAATCAATGCGGATGCTGGAAAGCCGTTGTAGGGTTCGTCCAAACTAATCAAATCGGTCGCTTGCGTGCCATCTTGGTGTTCACCGTAGCAATCTGCATCGCTATTGAACACCAGTTTCCAAAGTCCAGAATACGGGAAGCCGATTTGATATTTTTCCGTTCGATCCTCACT
This sequence comes from Planctomycetota bacterium, assembly GCA_026692865.1. Classification (GTDB taxonomy): domain Bacteria; phylum Planctomycetota; class Planctomycetia; order Pirellulales; family Pirellulaceae; genus JAIYDQ01. The sequence continues at coordinate 182,456 of JAPLNI010000058.1, read as the reverse complement.
CATTTTAATTACGACCACAACGTCGTCTCCAGGGCCCCCCTCCTTGCTTCGATGGAACGCAACAATCTTGTCTTGGTCGTTTACATGGTAAACGTTAACGAATTGGCCCGTCAATCCGCTGGTCAAACCATCGACATTTCGACGTAAACGGATGAGATCGCGATACATCTGGATGATATGAGCGTAACGATCGGCGCGTTGCCAATCCAAAGGGTCTGTGTCTTGGAACCAACAGTCTTCTAAGAACTCCTGGCCTTGGAAAAGCATTGGAATTCCAGGGGAAGTCATAACCAGGCAGACACCCAACGACGAACGTTTGACTGCGTATCGATTAGGATCTTCACTCTGGTCGATTTCAGATACAACTCGTTGTTTCCCGTTTGCGACTTCATCGTGAGATTCAGTGTAGATAACACGTTCAAAAACATCGTGGTTATACTTATGAATTATTGCGTTGCGAATCGCATCCATCGACCGATTCGAATCGTTGGCAACTATTAGAGCCTCACGAACAGGATGAACGAATCCTGCGTCCCATTGTGCATCAAAGTTGCCGCCTCCGTATTCCGATTTCTCCGTTAGACGATCGTTATTTTGCAAATCTTCGGCAATAGTGATCTTTCCAGGAAATCGTTGACTGATTTCATAATTGATCCATTGCAACAGGTTGTATCCATCTTCGAGGACGTCGTTCTCATCATGGGTTGCAGCGCGGATATAAAGAGTCATATCGTATCGAAGACCATCTGCGTGGTAATCCTGTAACCACATCATTGCGTTATCAAAGATATATTGTCGTACTTCTTCACGTCCATAGTCTGGTCGTGTGTCACCCCAGGGTGTCGTGGATCGCCAATCGTTGTAAAAATAAATCCCACCTTTGTCGTTTTCACTCCAACCATCGAAACGCCAAATGTCGAGGTCGGAGGGTCCGAAATGGTTGTAAACGACGTCGATTATCACAGCGATTCCGAGCTTATGGGCCTCGAGAGTAAATTTCTTCAACCCCTCCACGCCCCCGTAGGCTGTTTCAACTGCATAGGGGTGGGCAGGATTGTAACCCCAAGAATAATCGCCAGCGAATTCCGCAACCGGCATTAACTCGACAGCGTTGACGCCAAGCTCTTTCAGGAACCCAAGGCGCTCGATCGCGGTCTCAAAAGTCCCCGGCGTCCCGTCTTTCGCATTAAAGGTTCCAATATGCATTTCGTAGATAACGAGCGTATTCCATGCTGGCATCGTGAATGCGTCATGTTGCGAATCGAAATCATCTTTGACAATAATTGAATAGCCAACAGAATTTGTGACTTCTCGGGCTCGGGGATCAATACGCTCCACCAATTCCCCAGAAAAACCAATTGCAAATTTGTATCCCTGTCCTGGCAGAGCGAGCTCCACATCGACGCTCCAAATACCAAGCTCATTACGAACACAAATGTCGACACCGGCGTTCCAAGCATTGAAGTCGCCAGTGACAGAGACCGACTCGGCATGAGGAGCCCAAACGGAAAAACGAAATCCTTGTTGTAGCGCAACGCAACCTAGAGAATCAGAATGCTTCCGCTCGCTTTCAATCTCATTCTTTTTTGTAGTAGTCATTTATGTTCCTTATAATTTATGTGATCAAAAACAAAGCGATGGGCGAGTATAGCGCACTGCAATATGATGTGGCAACTATCAGGCCAAGACTTAACCTCGTGTTACAAGTGATCGCTAATCGAGCAACCTAGGAGTTTTAAAGACAGTCGTCTTGTGAAAAAGCGTCAGGAACATCGTTTGCGTACAAGAGTGTTAACTAGCTTCCTGGTGCTTTGTCCAACATACAAATTTAGTGGTTGAATTTTGCAAGAATTCAGATGGCGATGAGAGCAAAGGTAAAAGCTTATTTTTTCAAATGTCTTACGACATCTGCGATAAGTACAAACCCCATTTTTTCATCAGGACGATGCACTGGTGCTCCATTGTTGACAGCGAACGTGATGTTTCCGCTGGGACGGAGCGGGAGATCAGCCAAATGACTCATCAACCGCTCAGCCTCTTTCAGTGACTGTTTGCATTTTCATTTTTCAGGCTTCCGGCCCTGCAATACCTTCGCAACAGGTAAACGATTGAAGTTAGTTGCGTTAAACAGAGATTGAATCGAACATGGCAACCCTGTTGCTAGTCGGCGAGAGACAAGATGAAGAACTTGCTCTGGAGCATCTTTTGCAGCTGAAGGGCTTTTCGGTCCGGCTTTTGAACGAATCCAAAGATCTGCTCAAAGTCCTCTCAAGCGGTGGGATCAATGCAGTTGGCATGGATATGAACATGCCAGATCTAGATGGCTGCGAAGCTACTAATCTTGTCAAAGCCGATGCCGCGTTAGGAATCATACCAATCATTTTAGGCGAGCCTCATCCTGCAACTAGCGATGAAGAGCGTGCCAGGAGCAGTGGTGCTGACGGATTTTTACAAAGCCAATAGATATCACACTTCTGCAAGCGATCTTGGAATCTTAATTTCCACGAAAGATTCCCGATCTTATCAAAACAAGTATCGAAGTATCACCGGAATTACAAGGACTTTCCATTGAAAATGGCTTATGCTCATATGACAACACATCGAAAATCCTGGTGCATCCCGCAGTTGAACAAATCGCTTTGCATCAAAACATGGTGTCTTATTGATCTAAATGTTCAATCGCTTTCCACTAAAGATCGCTTAAACATTTCACGTACGATTTGTATCACCGCAACCCTAACTTCGTGTCGAGCACAATCTAATCGGCTCCAATCTAAATGGTTGGCAGCCATTTCAACACTTGCAAAGAGGCTGACCTCCGGTTCGGCAAAAAATGTTGCGGTGATTCCTTTAAGACTGTGAATCGCAAGACCAGCTTTTTTGGCGTCTCTCAGATCAATGGCCTGCTCAAAAACATCAACTAACGGAAGGGAATCTTCAACAAATATGGTTGCCAACTGCTTAAGTAAGTCGCGATCCCCGCTAAGCAGTTCCAATGCCTGTACTTCATTGATAGTCATAACACGCTTTCGAGTTAGTTTACAAATCGGTTCGCATTTAAAAGAAAAACCAAAATTGGTTAAAAGCACTATTCATATGCAAACGTGCCCATTACCGAAGCAAGCCAATTGCATGCGCAATGTATTATCAACTTACACAACAACCAAGCTGTCAAGTCAATGCAAACACCATACCGAATACACAGCAAGAGGCATTCGATGGTGAAACAAACCATGCAAGATAAGCTTGGATCGTTCCCTAACTCATCAGTTGAAGCTAGACTTAGGTGCGCTTTAGATCATGACTCGTCAGAAAGCGACCAAACGTGACGAAAATATTGGTAATCGACGACGACAGGCTTGTGCGCCACACAATCAGTAGCGGGCTTAACGGCTACCAAGGGCTTTCGGTTATTCAAGCATCCGATGGTGATGCTGGTCTTCGGATGATCGAGGAGGAAAATCCGAGTGTTCTTCTGCTGGACATTTTCCTGCCTGAACATCATGGTCTCGAATTGTTTCGCAAAATCCGAGCGATCAATCGAAAAATTCCAATCATTTTTATAACAGCAGATACGTCCAGTGAGACAGCCATTCAGGCTATGTGTGCTGGAGCCTTCGACTACCTGGCAAAGCCACTTAACATTGAACAACTTCGCAATCTAACGATGAGCGCCTTGCGAGCTAGGCGAGCGATGGATCAGCCAGTCGCATTTAGCATTGGCGAGGCGATGGAAGGCTCTGAACGGTTTATCGGTCGCTCGAAGGCAATGATCGAAGTTTACAAGTCAATCGGACGTGTTGCAGCCCAAAACATAACCGTACTTATTCGCGGAGAAAGTGGCTGCGGCAAAGAGCTTGTTGCGAGAGCGATTGTTCAAAACAGTAATCGGGCCGATAAACCTTACGTTGCAGTCAACTGTGCAGCAATTCCTGACCAACTTCTTGAAAGCGAATTACTCGGTCACGAGAAAGGAGCTTTTACCGGCGCTGAAAAGCGACGCATCGGTCGATTCGAGCAGTGCAATGGAGGCACTATTTTTCTCGATGCGATTGGTGATATGACGCCTGTCATTCAAGGTAAAGTGCTTCGACTACTGCAAGAACAGCGATTTGAACGTATTGGAGGCAACGAGGTTGTTCAAACGAATGTTCGAGTAATCGCTGCGACGAATCGTCCACTTGAACAGATGGTACGAGACGGTCTTTTCCGGGAAGACTTGCTATACCGCTTGAATGGATTCGTTATCCCGATTCCTCCACTTCGTGAACGCATCGAAGATATTCCGCTCTTGTTGGAATATTTTTTTCGAAGAGCCAAGTATGATATGGTTCGAAAAGACCTTGCGGGACTTTCGCCAGAAGCCTTTGACCTTCTGCAGCAATACTCGTGGCCCGGTAACGTTCGGCAATTGCAGTCTGTCGTGAGACAGTCCGTTTTGAATGCAACGGGAACGGTCATCGATTCCGAGAACTTACCCCCATTTTTGAGAGTCAAGCCTTTAGAACCGACTAACGACGATCTTCTTTTGCGCCAGCCTACAATCGCAAGCATCGAGACGAATTCGGAGCGTCCGATGGCAATAGAGTTCCCTCTAGTGAATCGAACCGCTAGTTTACAAGTTGTCAGTAAGCCAATCGATCAACATCCCCAGCAGATTGAAAGCGAAGCAACGAGTTTTTATCTAGCGCCCGAAATGCAAATGGATGCTTTCATCGACCAATACGTGGCCTCGGGCGCTGCAAATTTGTACGCGGTCGCGTTAGAGCGTTTAGAACGACAACTTTTTGCGAGAGTCTTATATCTTGCCGATGGTAACCAATCGAGAACAGCAGAAATCTTAGGTATCACTCGAGGGAAAGTCAGAGACAGAATCGCTAGTTTCGGTATTCAAGTAGAAAAAACTATTTCGATGAACCGACTAGATTCAAAATCAAGCAGCGTTGAAGCTTGAAAGTTAATCGTTGAGCAACCACTCCACGGTGCGATTGCGAGACAAACAACCTAATCTACCAGGCTCGCTTCGATTGCTGACCGCAGCGATTCCAAGCGTGAAGTTTGCATACCCATAAAAACTCGTTGCACAATTCCATCGGGAGCGATCACAATTACGAGCGGTATCGCTGAAGCGTCGTACAGCGATGCAACTTTTCCGTCGCTATCCAAGAGTATCGAGCTTTCGATCCCAAGTCGGCTAGCAACTTTCGCGGCTTGCTCCTGCGACTCCTGAAGATTGATCCCCAGCCACTGACATCGATCGTCGAAGGATTTCGCTATTCTAGAAACTTCAGGGAGCGATTCCATGCACGGGCCACACCAACTAGCCCAGAAATCCAGAACCACCACCTTTCCGCGATATTGATCCAGACGAATCGATTCGCCAACGAGATCATTGAGACGAAATGGTGGTGCTTGAACGCCAACCAACGGCGAGCTATCACCAACACTACTATTCGCTTCACTTCCATCGCCATTCTGTTTCCAAGTCGATGGCGATTTCGCCATGTTGAACAGCCACGGATTCTTCGATTGCTTTTGGTTCTTCATCGAGTTGGTCCCAAAGGAAATCGATGTAATGTCTTTGACTGAGAATTGGACTTCACCAAGCAGAGGATTTCTGCCAGTCATTACGTTGTTCTCAACAACGTCGATCGCTAATGTCAACAATCCTGCTTCAGAAGAGTTTTCCGCGATAAAATCCACTGCGACTTGGTTGTTTATGAGTTTTACATCACCCGGAGTTTTTGGGGGCTCGTCGATATCGTTCGGGGCTTCACGAGGCCAAACAATTGCAGATACACTTCGACGCGGAATCCGAAGCGTTTTGTCCTTTACGGAAAAATCTAATGTCTTGTCGCTGAGTCGACTGACTGTGCCTCGTATGTAATCGCCACTGGTGGTGATTAAAATATTCTCGGGAGCGTTGTCTGATTGGTTGCGTGGAATTGTTAGCAATCGCTCCATCTTGTTTGCATCTATGGGTAATGGATGCAATCGAGGATGAAGGAAAACCGATCGCAATTCCTCACGCTTCAGTAGTGAACCATCTGTGATTTTCGATGAAAAACGGAGCTCCTCTTCGTTAATACTTTCGATATCTGCATGAAGCGTTTCGCCCGTATGAAGAACAATCGCAAACGGAATTCTGAAATCGGTTGCTTGATTGTCTACTGCACTCGCTCTTCGAACTGAAGTCGGCTTGCCAATAGTTTTCAATCTTGCTTTCTCCAACTTGGATTCCAAACTTAGATCTCGCAGGTCCCCGTTCGCCCCGGAGGCTAGCGTTGCAGGTCTTTTAAAATAAACAGAACTAACTTTGAAAAGCTCACGATCTTGAGAACGTCGAAAAGGTGCGCTGTCGACGTCGAGTAGGACGTTATCTGTACCGAGTCGTAAACTACCCTTACTCCCGCTTGAGTAGTCTTTTCTATAGACGCGATAAATATCCTCGACTTTAAGTTGTATCGGTTGAGCAATTCTGTTGGCCAAGAACGACACCGACAAATCAGCTGCATTGTAGATCTGGAAATTCCCCGTCAACCTGCTGCCATCAATCGTTTCAATAGAGATCATTTCTGCCAAGGGTCTCGAATTGTTCGAATCAATTTCAGAAGAGGCACGCGATACGAATTCGTTTCGTACAATTTCTGAATTCCTGTCCTGGCGAGGCTTATCAGTACTCAGATCGTCCTCAGGCCAGCGACTGGAACGCAATGATTCTATTCGTAGGCTTTCACCATGATTGACTATTTGGATGCCCGAACACCGTCGCGACCTTGCAGAGGGGAGCTTGATCCTCGCAAGCTCTACGCCTTGAGTATCCTGGGCTATGGTTATGCCGGTGGAGCTGTCATGAAAAATGACAAGCTCAATCCTAGAATCCAATTCCGACAGATCGCGTACTGCGGCAGTATCTGCTTTTCCATCTTCCTGCTTTGCAAGGACTAAAATCCCGTCCCAAACTTCCAAGTGGACTGCGGTTGACGCAGAAGGCTCATTGGGATCAATTCCCATGGCAATATCAAAGCTAGGCTTGCCATTCCAAGCGACTCTAACATCGACTCGAAATCTTCCCGCAAGATTGAAATCTTTGCGAAGCGTTGCTGACCGCTGCATTGTCGAAAAACCATCGCGAACAAATTCCCAACCTATCGGAAGTTGAGTGGTATCGACCATCTCATCGAGTATTCTCGTCACTGGCCGCGAATCGACCGATCCAGCGTCTTCAACAGTAGCGTACTGACGCCATCGTGCAGATGGAATCTCGATCGTGCCAAGACTAATCGACTCAATAGTAAGTGAGTTGGCTTCTGTTCGGACTAATTTACCAAACGCGATATCACCATCGACCATATCGACTCGTACAGCACCGGGTGGATGGCGAAACGTTTTAAACTTCTCCGAACGATTAGTGAGTTGCTGAATATTGTTGATATTAATGTAAAGCGGCTCTAGGAAATCAGGGCACGCCCAGAGCAAAGTCTCACCGGTATGAAATCCCCACAGCTTACCGGCGATACTTTCGCGTTCATTGAAGCGAACAACACCTGTTACTTGCGAGTTCGATCCCAAATCAGAACCTTGAGTTTCGGTCGTAGAATAGACCAAGCAACCGAAGATCACCAGCAAAAGAAATCGCTTGATGCGCTCATGCTGAAAGGGAAAAAAATCAATCAACATGAAGTCTAACGCTCGTAGATCGGTAGGAGTTTAAAATTCAAGGCCAGCGCAAGCAGTGCCATCGACGTATCGTTCGCGACGCCCATGCTTCCTTTGAAAGAGCCATCAGTCGCTTGGATTTCTTTCAGTCTTCGAACCAAGATGCGGTTCCATTTTTCCCATGTGGCAACATCACCTTGAAAGAGGGCTTGTGCTCGATAGTACCGTGTGTATTCAGGCCATTGAGTATCGATTGATTCAAGATCGGAAGATACTTTGTTTAAGCTTGCAGTATAGGTTGCAACGTCGCGCCGCTTGGCAATACAAAAAACGAGAGTCGCAATAGAAGATCGTGCCATCGAATCTCCAAAACCCTCTAAGCTGCTCGTGTAACCAACCGCTCCTGAGTTACTGCTCATGCTAACAAAGTAAGCGATCGCTTGATCGATCGACGAATCTGGGACTTCGATTCCTGCATTGCGAGCGGCCAACAGCCCCATCAAAACAGCCCCGCTGACGGAAGTATCGGCGTCCTTTGCGTCTGGAGAATATCGCCAAGCATGCAGTGGGTTCTTCTTTTGAGAGGTCACTGCACAGCGCACAGCAAGTTCTAGCGATTCACCCAGGCTTCGAATGGCAATGCGTTTAGTAGTGTCTTCTCCGATGAACAACTGTGACTCGTCAACACTCCCGTACGCTTCTGCTAGTGCGAGAGTTGCAAATCCGTGATGATACATACTTGGTCCAAGATAACCTGTTCGAACATCTTGGGAACGCAAGATGCTTTGAAGAGCTTTGCGAATGGAAACCGTATAAGGCCCGTAGTTTGGATCTTCGCCAGATGCAAGCAACGCTAAAACAGCGAGCCCGGTCGTCCCTGGGCCGACCTCACCACCGCTCCAAGATCCGTTATCGTTCTGAGTCTTCTGCAAAAACTGAAGCCCGCTTTCATACATCGCGCGTATCTCTCGCGGTACCGACTCGTTGGTTGCCAGATCCCCGCCTAAAGAAACGGATGCATTCGATCTCACTTCGTTCTGTCCCTGTTGTGCATTACATTTGTGCGCAAACTCACAAACCTGAACAATTGATAACGAATACAAAAGCATCGAGCCGAGAATCTTCATGTCGTTATTTCGATTCCTCGATGGAGTTCAACAGCGGAACATTTAATCGCCAGTGACGTTGTAGGGCGATCATCGTTTTGACTTGCTCAGGGTCAAGGAATTCCTCTAAGTCATTTTGCTTAAGCTTCATCGCGGCAATCATCGGTGCAAGTCGGTAGTCATCCTCTTTCAAACGACTCGGTTCTTGTACTGCAAACAGGTCCGCTAATTTGTCTTGTGCCTGTTGCTCATCCTTCGTAATGGGCTCGTTTCTTTTTGCGTGATACGAATGAAGTTTTTGGAGCAATTTGCTTCGTTGCTCAGAGGTAAGCGGCATGGACTTTTCCACGTTGACAACGAACGACATCATCTTTTGCTTTAAGCGTAACTGATCTCGCTGTTGCGATTGCGAAGCGATGCTTTTGATTTGCTCGGGAGTTAGCGTTTGCATTACAACCCCTTGGTAAAGCGAACCTGCTCCGTGCAAACCGCTTCTCCAGCGATTCTTAAACGGAATCAACTTCGCCTGGATCTCAGGTTTGGAAAGAAAAATCGCGAGGTCTTTCCTATTTGCGATCTCTTCACTTGCAAATGGTTTTAATTCGCTATAAACGTCGTCGATATCTCGAAAATACTTCGCAATATCGCCGCGACCTGCGAGCAAAAGTTTGGTTGATTGGTCGCTGGTGAGTTTACACTGTGTTTGCAATTCGGAAACGATCTGTGTGAGGGAGCGGTCCGCTTGTAATCTTGCCCATGCTTCAGAACGTCCGGAGAGCAACTCCGATCGCAGCCAATTGTCTCGACGCGGATCAAGCGGAACCGCAGCCTCAAAGACAACTTCATTTGCCCCCTTAATCTCGCCTTTAGCAGAAACGGGCGGTCGTTCGATTGCGGGAGATTGGTGCTTCAAAGGTTCTTGACCTAATATCGGTTGCACAAGTAGGCACACAATCCCGCCTGTGAGCATCACATAGGTCCAATGCGGACCGCAATAGGCCGACTGATCGTTCGGGTGGAGTTGTGGGATAGCTAGTTTGATTAACACGATTGTTTTATTGTAACTTGAATTGCTTTATCGGTTCATAAAGTCATTTTGTTATTAAGACCGGATCGAAAAGGGGATTCTGGGTTGATGATTCGCTTTCGATTGCTACATGCCGAAAGCCTACATACATATTGAATTGCGTCGGTGTGAGGTGCTTCAAAACAAGTGAATCTTTGAGTCCTGGAAGGAATGAATCAGATGCCTCGTAAGCTTCAATCGGAATCGTGGTGATTCCGCCCCACGTTGCAAGGTCGTTTCTCAGGATCTCAATCTGATTTAGCGATAGTTTCAACTTGCTATCAATAAGTAACGTGACGCCTAACGCACCTGCGTCTCGAGCGAACTGTTCCCGAGCGGTCTTTTCTGTTTGGTAGGTATCCAATTGTTCTTCGGTTAACACTTTTGCAATTGCAGACTCAAGATTGCGAACAGCCATTCGATAGTCAAGTGTTCGAGGAGAACCATCTGACAAAAGTTGTCGAATGTCGTCTTTCAATTTGGCTTTATCTCGCGAAATATCTATTGGAGCACGCATCCCGCTAGGTGCCTTCCGTGCATTGGCTTTTTCTGCCGTCACTGAAGCGAGCAACGTTTCCTGAGAATCGGAAAGCGATACGATTCGTCGTACAAAAGCCTTTTCAAGATGCAACCAACGTTCGAGCGGAGTGGCTGGCATGACCATAGCTGGTGCCGTTGTCGATATGGCTTCCTCGCTTGCCGAAACTGAGTTAACTTTTTCAGGCTTCGGAATTCCTTTGTCTAGGCTATCTGACTTTGTGACAGGCAACAACGGCTCGCTCGTCACTAAACTGGATTTCTCCGATGGTTCTTCGGAAGCTCTAGAAATAGGGTACGACGAGCCAATCGTAGCTAGCCAGATCCATGCGACAATCAATCGCGATTGGGTCAGTAACCTGCCGCAACGCATCGATAGACAAAAACTGCAAGATAGCATCATCGATTGCCCTCTTGAGTGGTACGAGACCTTTCGATTTGTTCGAAGTACTTATCGAGTCCTTTGCGGTACTCTTCTGGCAAGACATTCCCGGAGACGCCCGTAGATTGCTCGACTTCCCTAGTCTCACGAACTTCTTTGAAGTTGGTACCGATTCCAAGTAAAGCAAGCGCACTGTCGACCGCTTCGCCTTGACCGCCACCTCCCGGCGTGCCGCCACTTCCGCCACCTCCGCCCTTAGGGTTGATGCGTTTCGACTTTAGCAGCGACTCGATGATCTCAGTTTGAAGCGCCATTTCCTCTCGTCCAGTATCTGCCTTGCGCAAGCGATTTGCCGAGTCAACCATCCAGCCGTCGATTTGCTCGAACATGCGAATCTCCTTTTCAAATTTGGTAGCTGATTCTGGCAGTTCGTTAATGCGATTCAGAATATCATTCGCCTTATCATCCAAAGTCTCTTGCGCGACGGCCAAGCGGTCCCCTTCCTCGAGTCGTTCAAGTTGGTCGATTGCTTTGGAGCGTTGATCGGCGACGCGTGTTTGTTCTCGCAGGTTCACTTGTCCTTCGAGCAATCGCAATGCATCCAAAACGACCGACGGAGGCAGGCTATCCGAGTTCTTACTACCCGGGCAGCTCCCTTCATTCGCGGGATCTACCAATTCCTCGGCCCATCGATCGATCGCGTCCGACCAATACTCGGCCTGTGCCACTGACATTCCTTGTTCCAGCGGTATATCAGTCGCCAATTGAGTTATAGCGGAAACGGCTTTCGTATCTTTGATCTCGTTCAGCACGAGCCGAAAACTTCCTGTACGACGTCGCTCAAAAAAAGCGTCCATGTCATCGACGATATTCGTCAGTTCTACCGCACTCTCTTTTGATCCATCTACAGAAGTCGCAAGACTAAGTTCGATTGCTTTTCGACGAACCGAACTGTCGTCTGATTGCGGATCGATAGAGGAAGAAAACCCAGCAGCAAGGCCTTCACGGAGCGAATTGGCGATCTTGTCTTGTGCTCGCGAAGCTGCTTTCAACCTCTTGACGAAGGTACTCGCTTCCAAATTTCCGAGGATCGAATTCATCTCATCTGAAAGCTTATTAAATTCGTCGAGCAGCTTTTCTTGAGCCGAAATAGCTTCTGCGGTCGTCGCGGGTTGGTTATCTCTTGTGACCGGTTCGGTACCTGACTTCGAGTTCGACGGTGGGCCAGTTAGTGTTGTCTGAGGCAACGAAAGCTTCGGGGGACTTTGGGCAGCTTTCGTTTCCGGGCTTTCTTGCGGATCTGTTGCTGGATCTTCATTCTTAGAGTCTGGCAATTGAGACGATTCAGACGTATTCAGAGCAAAGTCTTTCTTTTCGGTTTCTTGAGACGCCTTCTCAAGCAAGCTAGCGACTTCGGGCATTTTGCTTTTTGAGAGACTTTGAATGGCTTGTTGAATTTCGGCCCATCGCTCAAGATGTCCGACCGCGATCGCCTCGTTCTTAGCCGCCGCAGCAAGCAGCTTCTCGCCGGTTTTCGCTAATCCCTCGAGTCGCTTTGCGTTTGCGGTCTCTTCTTTCGATTGGTTGGCTAGTGCCTCGGATATCTCACCTCCTACTTTTCCTGCACGGATGCTTTGGTGCAACGCTTTGTTCTTTTCGAAGTTCTGTAGCTCACGATCACGGACATCTAAAGCTAGCCGTTGCCATTGGTCTAACTGACTTGTGATCCACTGCGAGTGCTGTTCGGGAGTCAAAACCAGCAGCTTTATCGGTGCTGAATAAGATTTGGGGCGATCGGGAAAGTAGTCCAACGACCATGCCTTTAACTCGATAACACCGGACTCGAAGCTTACATCTTTGAATGTGTCTAGCGGACGAATCGATGCGATTGCATTGACAACAGGCTCCTCAGGGCTGCCTGAATGCAGCACCATCGCTCCCGACTTTGCATCAGGGTCGCTTCCGTTCTCGTTGGGAGCATACGCTTCCCATTCGATTCCAACGCTTTTGACTCCAAAGTCATCTATCGATTCGATTGAAAAATTAATCTGTTCGGAGTTTAGTAGGACTTGCTCGGATGCGAGACCGCCAAGGATTGACTGAGGTGGACCGTCGACCGTTGGGACGTACTCGATCGACAGTGGCTTCTTCCCACTGAAGCCTTTTGTGTCCTTCCAAGTCCACTCAAAACTTTGCGTAGCAGCGCCAACCGTAATTGAAGACGAGGTCATCATCGTATTATCGATCGCAACGGGGACGGACTTCGGTGCATCAGCTTGTTTAAGCTCGCTTTCTGCAATCGTTCGGTTTGCGTTGGCTACGAAGCGAACGTTGGAACCCTGCAGGACATCTATTGATCCGCGTCTTGCGTCGATTGTCAGTTGGTCTTTCGTTTGTTTTAAATATTCCGGAAGTTTCACGTTTGCTTCGACGGTGGTGATTTCAGGTCTATGAGTCGGGATAACTTCCATTCGATGCCGAAAGTCTCCGATTTGAAAATCGATTGTTTTATTGGTTGTTTCTCCCGGGAATTCGAATCGATAAGCACCCGTTTCGGCCATGTGAAGCAACGACGAGGCTATCTGATTGGTATACGAAGAAATTGCAGACGAGGATTCGGTGCTTTCCGATACATCAGCGGTGCCGAGTTTCGGAATCCATCCTGCTGCTTCCTTGAGCCGCGCGTCGATCGTGAACGGTTCTCCGAATGGAACAGCCAACTGGACAGGAAGCGTATCGATCGAGGTGAATGTATACCGAGGAATTGATCGCCAAGGCATTGTCATTCGCAATATCGCATTGGCGATTCCAGAAGGGAATGCCAAAGTCAAAGCCCCGAGACAAAACGCAATCGCGATCGCGAGCTTTTTTACATGATGATAATAATGTTTCGAAACCAAGGCATTGAGGTCCGATTTCTCGGTGGCTTTTGCAACTTGGTTCATCGCAGCAACGACTAGCTCGGGTGATCGGCTTTGTTCTCCTTTACTTTCGGAGAGCTCGATGACCCCCATGAGGCGATCACCGATTGATCTGTCTCGCTGACGTAACCACTGAGAAAGTTGGTAGCTTGTCCGAGTCGTCCAATACCATTTCAAGAAGATGTACGGGATCGCAATCAGAGAGCCAAATGAAATTGCGAATAAGACAAAGCGCACCAACGCTCCGGTGTCGCTGAAACGGTCGATGGCAAAAAGAGCGATCACGGAAGCGAAAACGCATGAAAGCGATACGAAAGTTGCTTGCCCAATATTCACTCTAGCAAGATGACTGCGCAAAGCATCCAACTGAATCCGGAGGGATTCAGGAAGCTTAAACCGTTCGTCGTTCGATCGAGTGCTCATAGAAGTCCTAGCATCTTGCGGCCAATCCAGAAAATTGTCGCCATTCCTATTAGCGTAGCGACTGACCAGGGGCTGCTCCAGATCGCAAATCGTCGAATTTCCAAGGATTGTGTTGGCAAGTTGGTTAAGAGGGATGAAACGGTCGCGAAATTTTCGGGAAGGACAAGTCTCCCACCTGAGAGGCTTGCCATCTCTTCGAGAACTTCTGGTCTAGCAGGCTTTCCAATTCGTTCGACCGCTCCGCCAAGGACAAGCAGGTTTGTTTCGAGCGTGGCTTGCGTTTGTTCGCACTGGAGCGTCAGCTTATAGGAGCCTGACTCAAGTGGAGTGAAGCTGCCTGTGTAAGCGCCCCAGTCGCCACCATCGCTGATCATTCGAATCTGTTCCATTTGGCCAGAGGGTGCTTCGATTCGCAATGTAACTTGACCATTCATCAGCGGCTCGCCATTGCTGGCTTGGACGTTGGCTGTTGCGAAAACTGTTTGTCGAACGCGAGGTTGTTCTGGCGAGTAGAACAAACGCATCGTTTCGCCTTTAGCCATGTTACGTTGATAAGCCATCCATCGAACAACTTGGCCCCAGAAGCGATAATGATATTGGTCTTCGACCCCTTTGCGCCAACGCCATGCACCGTCGGTCGCCATATAAAGGACCTTGCCGGCACCGCGTGTTTGGGTAACCAGCAGCGGAACTCGGCCACTGGCGGTCGCTGCCTCTTGGTGGACAGCAAGCACATCGGCCCCCGCCTTGGCTCTTACGACTGGCGCGTACCAATGGAAGCCCGGTAGCCGACCCCACACAGCGAGATTCTCGTCTGGTGATTCAGCTAATCGCGTTAACAAACTTCTTCGGCCTTGCTCAGTCAACTCCATGCGACTTGGCATTCGCGAACCCCATCCTGTCGGTTGCAAGGAATCATTCACAACAGGGAGCAACTCTCCAAGCGGTGAATCAATCAGCGAAGCCTGTCGACCCGAAGAACCGGGAAGGAAAACTAACCCGCTCGCCTGCTGCTCAACAAGCCCCCTCAACATCCGAGCGTTCTCCAAAGTCAATTGCCCGGATTCCACACCGACATCCCCCAGGAAAACAACATCATACTTGCTGAGTTCTTCCTGCGTCTCAGGAAAGAATGGAATGTAATCGCGATTCCCACCGCCGGCTTTTGATAGCCCCGGATGGAACAGCAAACACGATACATCCACTCCCGGATCACGTGACAACGCGTTACGAAGGTAACGATACTCCCAACGAGGAATCGAATCGACAACCAGGACCTGTAGCTTCTCAGTGCGAATTGCGATCGATGCGACTTGGCTGTTGTTATCTAAAATTTTTTCTTCAGGCAACGCGGGAACTGTCACGGTCAATGTAAAGTCGCCGGCGATTTTCGGTGTCCACGAGATCGTCTCAACAGTTCTTCCCATCGGTTTGATTTGAATATCCTTTTGTTCTCGATAGACGCCCAGCAATCCACTGGATGATCCACTGGACGAGCTATCTACTGATTCGAAGATCAACTGCGCATTGGCTATTCGCGGCAGGGAGCTTTCAATCGTTACTGGGATCCGAAGAGCCTTTCCAACAATCCCAAACGTTGGAACTTCTGCGGCGACCAGTTCTATATCAGCCAAGCGATCTTGCGAGCCAACAGGAATTGCAAAAAGTGGTATGTTTCGCGATCGCAGCTGAGAGCCCGTTTCGGTCGGTGGATTCCCCGAATTCCAATCGCCATCGCTTGCAAGAATAATTGCTCGTAAAGTTGGATAATCGTTTAATGCAGCTTCGATCGGTGTGGAAAAATCGGTATTCATTCCTCCTGGCCGTCCAATCGACTCTGTAATACTGCTTTCACCTTTCGGGCTAATCGGATTGGTACTTGGGTTGGCAGTCTGACTATCCGTTTTTTCCGAAGAGAGTGTGCCTTGAACGATCGAGTAGTTCTCAGAGATCGTTTGAAGAACTTCTTGGGATAAAAGCTGGTCGAGAACTTGATTGCGACTAGACAGCCCCTCTGAAGTCTTCACGTCAGTGGTCCGCATGCTGCGCGAGTTATCTCGTAGAACAAGAACCGTTGGCTTTTGCTCCGGTTGAGTTTGCTGAATCCATTCGGGTTGGTTCAGTAGAGCTACTGCCAAGACGACAATCAGAACACGCAGAGCTTCAAGCGTCCAAAACCAAGCCCTATTTGGATATGCAAGTTTGTTTAGTCGGCACGCTTGGATCGCTAATCCAACAACAGCAATGATCGCAACACACGAAAGAAAGCCGGAGAGTGTGGTCGGATGAAACGTGAATTGAGAGACACTTTTCATTGAAGGTAAGGCAGGCTATAGACGATCTCACTCAGAAACGCATCCCATGGGAACAACTAAATCATTACAAAAATTTTACCTGCAAGATCGCCTGACGAATAGCGAAGCCCCGAAAGAAACTAGCGATAAAATGCAACGTTTTAAAACGACTTGTTTTTGCAAATGGGTTACTTGTCGACGATCGCATGTGTTTTACGTTTGCAACAGGGAAAATCCAAACCCTCGGCGGGTTCGGCAAAGAAGACGGGAAGATTGGGAAGCGTCTCGGGCTCAGCTTTTCGAACTGTCGAGATCGGTTTCTTCTTGCATTAGATTGAAAGCCCTTGCTGGAGCAATTTTTGCTCTCAACAAGCAACCGCTAGATTCAGAATTCCAAGTTGTGTGACCCGAGTTGAGTCGAGAACTAAAAGAAGCCCCTCGGGCTTTTGTACTAATCCCATCAGTACGTGCTGATTGCTGAGTTTAAAGTTCGCAGGAAGATGCTTTAGCTCGCTCGCTGGGATCGTTTCGACATCTTTGAGTTTATCTACTGCAATCGCAACTCGATGATTAGCCGTTTTGACAACTATGTAGTTTGAGCTACCTGAACCCGCGTTAGACGATTTGATGCCGAGCATCTTACCTAAGGCAATTACCGTAAGCACCTCACCACGCAGGTTAATCACTCCCGCAACAGCTTCATAGTCAACGGGGACCTTACTCATTCGTGCATGGCAGTTGATCTCTTGGATGTCATTGATATCGATACCGAAGGAGTAATCTCCAATTTGAAACGTCATCAGTTCAAGTTTTTTGATAGTGTTACTCATGTTGCCTCCGAAAAGTAGTTGACCGATATTCGTTTCCCTGAAAGAAGTTGCCGTTGAATAGCGTTTGTCAATTTGTCTCGATCAAGTTTGATTTGCCACTCGTCTATTCCGACATCTTTGCCACGACGCTGTGCGGCTTCGGTGTGCAGACTGGTAATGGCCACGATAGGCAAATCTTGTAGCCGAGGAGACGAACGAACCTTCAGAGCAAGCTCAAAACCATCGATAATTGGCATTTCAATGTCTGTCAGGAGCAAATCGACCTTGTTGCTTTCATCCGACAAGAATTGCCATGCTTGCTGCCCGTCGTCGCTGATCCGAACGTTAAATCCGCTTTGCTCTAAAAACTTTTGTACTTGATTTCTGAAGAATGGAGTGTCTTCTGCGAGCAAAATTGTAAACTGAGACCAATCCACATTAACCTTACCAACTTCAATCGATTGAGATTCAATTGAATGTCTTCCGCTCGGAGCGATTGGGATTTCTTTTTGTTCTTGAATTACGACAGGCTCTCTTAGTTTCTCATCAGCAAAGGCATATAAGTCCAGTAGCTCGACTAAGACATCGTCAACGAGCACTGTTCCGCAGACAGCCCGTCGAACCGACTCGTTCATCGACACGGCTGTTGATATATCGCGAATGTCGATAATTTCAGGAACGAGCAACCCGAATTCGACTTCTCGGATGGTGAACACGGCTACATAGCAATGATCAAGCCTTTGTATGCGAACGCGTCGCAAGAGCCCTGGGTCTAACTCGAACACCTGAAGCTGTTCGCCACGATACGGCATAATGAGCTTATTCGTAGATTTTTGAATCAGGGTTGGATCAATCCGTTCGATTCGTTGAAGCACCATTCGCGGAATTGCTGCCAGGTTACCATTGCGCCGACGAAGAATGACCGCAGCTTGGGACTCGTTACGTTTCACGTCTATTTTCACGGATTCGTCGGGGACAGATTCGACTTTGACGCCCAGCCTAGCTCGTTCCGCAATTCCTTGCATACCTAGGATGAAGGCCACGTTTCCATCACCCAATACAGCAACACCCTCCAAATAACCGCATTGGCCAAGGTGATTCCCGATAGGTTTCACCACAACGTGTTCCGGATCGCAAACTTGATCGACAGCTAGACCGAACTGGAATATTCCTGTTTCAATTACAACAATCTTGTTGATTCTCTGACGGCGATCAATAACCCTGCAACTCGTCGGCAAGCATTCGCGTAATCTTATCAATGGCAGTAACCCATTTCGCCATCGAATCATCTCCGAATCATTTACTGTTTCAAGCCGCTTGGAGATATCGGACGGCGTTAAGCTTATAAACTCAATGACTGCAGCTTCAGGGATTGCAAATTGGAAGTCATCTTGTTGTACAATCCACGACGGAATAATCGCGAGCGTCAGGGGAAGCGTGATGTGAACTCGGGAGCCCCTTCCTGCATCGCTCTCAACATCCACTGTTCCACCAATGCGCTCGATGTTTGTACGAACGACATCCATGCCGACTCCCCGACCACTGACATCGCTAACGACCTCAGCAGTGGAGAAACCAGGCTTGAAGATCAGATTGACAATTTCACGATCCGACATGCGGTGGGCGGCATCTGCAGGAACAAGCCCGCGTTCGATCGCCTTTTGAACTACACGTTCACGATTGACGCCCGCTCCGTCGTCTTCGATGATGATTCGAACCTTACCACCTTCATGGAAGGCCTTAAGCTGGAGTGTACCCTCGGCTGGCTTTCTGGCTTTGACGCGTTTCTCTGGCGATTCAATTCCGTGATCAAGCGAGTTGCGAAGCAAATGAGTTAGCGGATCACCAAGCGCTTCAATGATTGTCTTATCCAATTCCACGTCGCCACCCTCGATCAGCAGTCGACATCGTTTGTCTAGCTTTTGGTTAAGGTCGCGGACCAAGCGAGGGAATCGGTTAAACAGTATTGATACCTGCTGCATCCGCGCGCTCATGATCGCGTCTTGCATCGATGTGGTCACTTGATCAATTCGCGAGCCGATCGCAGTGAAGCTTCGCAGCTTGGACGAATCAATCATTCGCAGTAACTGATTTCGGGAAAGTACAAGCTCGCCGGCGAGCGTAACAAGCTCTTCAAGAACGGTTACTGGAACGCGAATAGTGGAATCGTGAGCACTCGCCTTGGGATTAGCAACAGGACTAGCGGTCGGAGAGGCAGATGTAGATGTTGTCGTCGCAGCGTTAAGAGCTGGCACGGCAAGGCTACTTTTCGCAGGCGCAGTAATCTCGGGCACAGCTTTGTTGACCGCCGCCGGAAGTGGCTTCGCGTCTGCAACTTTAACAGATTGTTTCGCAACTTCTAAAGTTGCGGGCACTGAAACTGGTGCTGCGGCTGTTTCGACACTAAACGCATTTCGAATGGCCTCGATAACCTCAGGAACAGATTTTTTTTCAAGGTTAACGTTATCATTAATTTCCAAGCCATCTGCTAACTGAACAATGGATGCATCTATTTGGTTCGATGATTCTTCGATTCTCATCTCCACATCAGAAGCTTGAGCGACAACCGCTGGCGAATCTTCGGGTATCGGATGGTTCTGTTTTGCCTCCCAATCTTTCAAACTCTTTATAAGTGACTCGAGGTCGAGATGGGACGCTGGGGCTTCCACCAAACTCTTTAATGAGTCGTTGACTTTGAGCATGACATCGATCCCCTCTGAGTTGAGCTTGAGGGTATGATGACGAACGCGATCAAGGATCGTTTCAAATTCGTGAGCTAGATTCTGGACAGATTCAAATCCGAGGAAACCCGCAGAACCCTTTACCGAGTGGACCGCTCGAAAGACTTCGTTTACTGCCTCGTCATCAGGGCCTTGCTCTAATGCCAGGAGGCTTTGATCCACTTGTGTGAGTCCAGCCATTGCTTCCATGGTAAACTCGGCGACTAGCTCTGGGTCGTCTGCAAGATTGGATGTGTTTGACATCTCATGTGCCCGTGTAAGAAAACAACAGCGAAAGAATAATTATTTCCTGAACGATTTTGCGCTACAAGAAAAATTAAATCGAATAAAAGCATGTTAAAAAGATTGGATTGTCACGGTTTGGTTGCGATTATGACGTGAGCAGAGAAATCTGACGAAAATGATCTATTTCATTTTGACATTTGGCAGATATGGGTAAAGTTTTCGCATTAGGGGCTTCTTGCACCGCAACCAGCCAGTATCTGATTACATCGCATTTTTTGTATCCGGCAGGTAGATCCGGGAAAGCGTAAATACGAATGTCGCAAAGCAACGAAGAGAATTTCAGCCCAGAAGT
The DNA here is from genome assembly GCA_026692865.1 of Planctomycetota bacterium. Taxonomy (GTDB): domain Bacteria; phylum Planctomycetota; class Planctomycetia; order Pirellulales; family Pirellulaceae; genus JAIYDQ01. The sequence continues at coordinate 161,941 of JAPLNI010000058.1, read as the reverse complement.
AGTCGCCAGCCTAACCAATACGTTGGATACGGTCATGGACAAGACAATTAGCGCGATCGATCGGGTTAACGATCAAATTCGTGTCTTGGCTCTCAACGCACGAATAGAAGCAGCGCGAGCAGGCGACGCAGGTAAGGCATTTAATATTGTTGCGATGGAAATCGCAGGACTTTCGAATACTTCAACAACGGTTGTCGCGAACTTGAAGCGACGTTCACGCAAGACACTTACACGGATCTCTAAGATTAGTGAATCGATGGCAGCTTCCTTCAAGGGAGCCCGCTTATGCGACCTTGCGAGAATGAATATCGACCTAGTAGATCGCTGCCTTTATGAGCGTTCCTGCGATGTTCGATGGTGGGCTACCGATGCGGACTTGGTTGCAGCACTATCAGAAAAATCACCCAAATCGGCAGACCATGCGTCGCAACGCCTTAGAACCATCCTCGAATCCTACACGGTTTACAGCGACTTAATCATTTGTAATACAAGTGGACAAGTTGTTACGAACGGTAGACCTGATTCATTCCGATCTGCTGGCACAGAAGTTTCCAGCACTGCCTGGTTCCAAACCGCGATGCAAACACGCAGTGGTCGTGATTTTGGTTTCCAGTCTGTTCACAACAGCAGTTGTGTAAACAACCGACCTTCTGTCATCTTCTCCGCTGCGATCCGCGAAGGCGGTCTGGTCGACGGTCGAGTGTTAGGAGTACTTGGGATCGTATTCAATTGGGAAACATTTGCAAACGACATCGTGAAGAATGTTGCACTAAGCGACGAAGAGAAGGCCACAACACGCGTTTGTATCGTTGATTCCGCTGGGCATGTTCTGGCAGATTCCTCAGGAAGAATGCTTCAAGATGCTATCGATTTTAGCGGGCGAAGCAGGCTATTTGCTGGCAAGGCTGGACATGCGGTTGCAGAAGTAGGCGGTACAAATTGCTACATTGGACACGCTCATTCGGCTGGTTTCGAAACCTACGCATGCGGATGGCACTCCGTATTAATTCAGGAAGTCGCTACACCGGTTGAATTGGACAACGAAGAAGAGCAACCAAAAAGACGTTCATCTAAGCCCTCGAGTCGACGTGTTGCAGCTCGCCGCAAGCGACGTGCAGCTGTAAGCTAAGTTTCGCTAAGCTGAAACCATTTAAAGTTAAACTCGGGGTGTCTTTTCAAGGCACCCCGATTGCTTTAATGTCGGCGTGAAAACATTGCTTACATAAAAGTGTTGCTCCCGCACACATACTTCATGGACGTCGCCTTATACCCACACAAAATCCTACGGATCTTGGTTCACGAAAAGAGTTGCGTTTAGGAAATTCTTAAGCAAACTCGACGTAATTCTCATTTTAAATATTGCTGGTACTGGTCGAGTCAATCGCTTTCTGCATCAGTATGAGTAGGACTATTTCCCATGCAGATGGAATTGCTCAAGCACAAAAGATACAGCTTCTAAGAAACGCTGTATTTTGAAAAGGCAGATTTTGGCGAAGAATCAATTAGTTGGATATTCCTCGGTATCGTTGTTGTCAGTGGGCGCTTTAAAAGAAGCCACTCATGAGCGCTTCAAAAGGGGCCATTTGTTGATTTTTTGATTGCTACCTAAGACTTGGCCCCTTTTGATTCCTTGTCTACTGTCTTTGTATCGGCATCGGACCCGGTGGGCGCTTGGCCGATGGGCGCTTCCGGACCGCTGGCCCCTTTTGACTCCAAAGATGCCAAATGACGATCAACCGACTTTCGATTGATTTCAAGGGTCCTGGCGATCTGTCGCCTGCTCATCCCAGAAGCGAATAACTGCTCAATTCCCTGCGTTTTGTCCATATCCAGACGACGTACCACGGTCCAACTCCAGTAGAGGGTTTACGAAGAAACCCGCTATCTGAATGAACCATGCCTTTCCTGTCGAACTGGCCCCTTTTGAAGCGCCTCGCGCTGGCCCCTTTTAGGCGCTCACTGACATCGTTGTTAAATCAATCGTCTCTTTGAGCCCGACAGGCCAGGAGGTATTTACAATTTCTAGTATTGCCAACTAAAGACTTTGTTGATGCTGTAGTGCAAAGCACCTCAAGTACAAACTTTAAAAAATGCGAACCAAACGCTTTGTTCATTGCCGCCAATCGCTCTGCGCCTCTGCGTTTCTGCTCCCCCGGTTCCTGGCCGTTTATTCGGCTCTATTGCTCGTGACTGATTATTGAAACGCAGAGTCCCAGAGGCTGGGCTAATGGACTTGTCGAATCGTGAGTAAATGCGCAATCCTCTGCCATACGAGCGAGACGTCACGAGTCATCTCAATGTCGTACGAGATGATTTGACGGATTGAAGCCGAATATCCAAAGGATTCCTGATCGGCGGTCTCGTGCGCAGCAATCGAAGTCGATAAAGATGTAGAGCGAATTGCTGCAAAAACTAAGAGTATTCTTGATGGGGTTTCCCTTACAAGAAATCATCTATCTAACTTAAAGATCGACACGCCCAATGGAGGCACGTTGATCTCCATGGAATGGTTGCGTCCGTGGTGGTTGTAGCCTTCATCTGCTTGTACTCCTGGATAGTTTCCAACGTTAGAGCCCGCATAGAATGACGAGTCGCTGTTGAAAACTTCGCGGTAAAATCCGGCTTTCGGCAATCCCATTCGGTAACGTCGAACCACGGGTGTGAAGTTGGCTGCGACAACCAGGAAATCGTTCGGATCTTTTGCTTTGCGAAGGAAGCTAATGGTGCTGTCGCCAGCGTTCATGCAGTCAATCCATTCGAAACCCGAGCCATCGAAGTCTTGTTCGTAAAGTGCGGGTTCGCGTTGTACCAAGTGGTTCAAGTCTGCGACCAGTTTTTGGATGCCTCGGTGAGTATCCCACTGCAGCAAGTCCCATTGGATCTCGCCGTCGTAGTTCCATTCGTGCCACTGCGCTAATTCGCAACCCATGTACAACAATTTCTTGCCGGGATGGGTCCACATGTAGGAATAGAGCAGCCGCAAGTTCGCAAACTTTTGCCAAAGGTCTCCCGACATCTGAGCGATCAGAGAACCCTTGCCGTGAACCACTTCGTCGTGAGACAGAGGCAGCGAGAAGTTCTCTGTGAACGCATAGATCAAACTGAAGGTCAGTTCGCCGTGGTGATATTGGCGATGAATCGGTTCGTGTCGCATGTAGCGAAGCGTATCGTTCATCCAACCCATATTCCATTTGAGCGAGAATCCCAAACCGCCGTGGCTCGTGGGGCGACTTACTCCAGGCCATGCGGTCGATTCTTCGGCAATAGTCAAAACGCCAGGATACTTTTCGTGGGCTTGGTTATTGAACTCACGGAGCAAGTGAATCGCTTCCAGATTTTCTCGCCCACCGTAAGAGTTTGGAACCCACTCGCCTGCTTTTCGAGAATAGTCAAGGTAGAGCATCGACGCGACAGCATCGACTCGCAAACCATCGATGTGGTATTTGTCTAGCCAGAACAAAGCGTTGCTCACAAGGAAGTTGCGAACTTCGTTGCGACCAAAGTTGAAGATCATGGTGCCCCAATCAGGATGTTCACCTTGACGGGGATCCTCGTGCTCGTAGAGAGCCGAACCATCGAATCGCCGGAGACCGTGAGCATCCTTGGGGAAGTGCGCTGGAACCCAATCAATAATTACACCGATACCATTTTGGTGACAGTGATCGACTAGGTACATCATGTCTTCAGGTGTTCCGTATCGGCTTGTACAAGCGTAGTAACCGACTGTTTGATACCCCCATGAACCAGTGTAGGGGTGTTCTGAAACGGGAAGCAATTCTAAGTGAGTAAATCCCATTTCCTTGCAGTAGGCAACCAACTGATGAGCCAATTCACGGTAGTTCATCCAACCGTGAATGCCACCGATTTTCTTGCGCCATGATCCGAGGTGTACTTCATAAACGGAGATTGGTTTATCAAGTTGATTTTCATTGGCACGACGATTCATCCATTCGGAATCGGACCAGGTGTAGCTGTCTAACGGGTTAACAATCGAAGCCGTTCGTGGCGGTAGTTCGGCGAAGAATCCGTAGGGGTCGGTCTTGTCAACCGTTTGGCCATCGTGACTTCGAACGCGATACTTGTATTTGCAACCGGTTCCGGTATTTGGGACAAATAGTTCCCATATTCCATCCGGCGAGTGCCTTTGCATGGAATGGCTACGACCATCCCAATGATTGAAATCGCCGACGACTTGTACGCTTTGAGCATTCGGAGCCCAAACAGCAAAATTAACGCCCGTTTGGCCATCGACGTCACGAATATGGCTGCCAAGCTTGTTGTAGATTTGCCAGTTCTGTCCTTCGCCGAAGAGGTATCGGTCGAAGTCGGTCAACAGTGGCGGAACAGAGTAAGGGTCGTGCATATCCAGGATATTTCCGTTTTTCTGTGCGATGCGAAGTCGGTAATTAGGGTTGATCGTGCTGGGCGAATCCGCTCTGGATAGAACTCCAGATTCAAATGTTCGTTGTGAATTTTGGTCTAGTGATTGTACCGAAGATTCTACCGGTAGAATTCCCTCGTAGAGACCCGACGGATGAATTCGTCGCATCGGTCTTTGGACAGAGGAAACCTCGTCAAGTATCCATGCCTGCTGACTTTCAGGCAAATAGGCTCGAACGCTAATCGCCCGTCGACCATTCATTTCTACTTCGTGAGGCCCAAGAAATCCTGCTGGATTCGGAGATGTTCCTTCTAAGACACTGGACAATCCCTGCAACGACAATTGTGTATGCACTATCAAAAATCCTTTTCTAACCGTTTAATCTTATTGTTTTTTGCGTAGCGAAATCATGGGCGGAAATGAGAGCATTCCTACCCGTTTGGGCCCTATCGAGGCAGTTAAGCTTCGAAATTATTAAAATTCAAAAGTTCTAAAACTAAGCGACAGCCATTTCGTGTCGTTTGCGAATCGACTGGCGTGTTGGCTCGGAAGCTGAACCAACTTCCGATCCTTCATCTGATGTTTCATCCGATCCTGCGATTGGCTCAACTATTGGTTCAACAACCATCGAGGTTGGCTCTTCACCGGTGATCCATCGGCAAGTAACTTGGTGGTATTGCATGGCATGATCGATTCGCCGCCAAAGGTCAGCGTTTCGAATCGGTTGTACGCTTCCAAAGTGCTCCCAGCAATAGTCGCTCTCGCGCCATTCGTTCAGTCCGAACTGAAGTCCTCGCGAAACATAACGACTAGTGGTCACTAAAGTCACTCGGCTAGGTTGCTCAAGAGCTTCCAAGCCCCGTACGACCGCAAGCAGTGCTGCTCGTTCAGGAGCCGCAAGCAGTTCAGCATCAGAGGCTTCAAGCCGAGTACCCGCTTCCAGGTCTTCGAGAATGAACCGCCAGCGTCCTCGCGAGCTTTGATGCTCGACCCCATGAGCATTCTGATTTCGTTGATTCTGTGACGCTTGACCGTCGCAGAACAAAAGAAAGTGAGGTTTTGGAACCATCGCGTTATCCACTCCCTAGAGCACCACTGATCCTATGATTGACCACCAGATAATTACCGATGAACTCATTGCGAGCCTGAAAATTTTCCGTAATCAGCACAGCTTCCGACGAAGAGTGTCCGAATGTACGGATACTAACGTTGGTACACATAAGTCAGGCACTTATCAGTCGGCAAGCTTTAGAGCAAGTGCTGTTTCGCTTTTTCAATAACTCGTAATCGTAATCGTGCTGGTAATCGTGCTCGTAATAGATTCGACCACACTCCAATCGAGTACGAGTACCGACTTACGCCTGAGTACGAGTACGAACACGCTGAAATGTTACGTTTTCAAAGCGGGAGGCTCCCCTCCGCCTTTCGGCTGACTTGCGAACCAGGGGAAGTATCAACCTGCCGCATGACAGGACCACTTGACCCAGCTAAACTTTGAAGCAACGTATTCTGCTGGTCCTGTCTCAAGAGTCTATTTCAGAAGGAAATCAAACATAGCTTCGCCAGATGCAAAGCCCATCGATGCCTTGATGGAACCGCCTCCACCGCCACGTTGGATCGTCGGAATCGACCTTGGAACAACAAATAGCGCTGTTGCTTATGTTGATAGTGCTTTGCAATCGCCAGTGGTGCGTTCTTTTTTGATTGAGCAATTGACCGACTGGAACACGACCGAAAAGAAGAAGACTCTTCCTTCTTTTCATTATGTCCCCACCTGTGAGGAGGCCAATTCATGCTCTTCAAAATGGCTACCGAAAGCGGGAAAGTCGCTTTTCATTGTCGGCTCCGCCGCTCGCGACGTCGGGGGGAATTCACCAGACCGACAGATCGCGTCGGCAAAAAGTTGGCTATGTCATCGCACTGCTGATAGAACCGCACCGATTCTTCCTTGGCATGGAGATCCCGAGATTGAATTAATCTCGCCGGTGGTCGCTAGCAGCCGCTACCTGGAGCACATTCGAATTGCGTGGGATGCCGCGCATCCGGAACATCCTCTCGAGTCGTGCGAGGTCGTACTTACGCTTCCCGCCTCGTTCGATGAAGTCGCTCGGGAGCTTACTCTGCAAGCTGCAAAAATGGCCGGGCTACAAAAAGTCATTTTGATCGAGGAGCCACAAGCTGCATTCTACGCTTGGCTTGAAACCCAAAAGGCAGACTCGCAGGCAGACTCATGGCAGGAGACGATCAAACCGGGGAACACAGTGTTGGTTTGCGATATCGGTGGCGGGACAACCGACTTCACTTTAATTCGTGTCAAAGCGGAAACCAGTCCAACCGAGTCGCTTCAGAAATATGGGCTTCATCGAGTCGCCGTAGGACAGCACTTGCTCCTGGGCGGCGATAACTTGGATGTGGCGTTGAGCAAAGTCGTTGAACCGATGCTCACCGGAAGCGACACTCAGACCCTCCCAATTCGCCAGTGGGAACAACTCCGCCATCAATGTCGATTATTGAAGGAGCGATTATTACAAAGCGATGCACCGGAGTCTTCATCTGTCGCAATCATCGGTAGTGGAAGTCGCTTAATCAGCAACACGAAATCTGCAAAAATTGAGAAATTGATCGTTGAAAGGACCGTGCTGGAAGGCTTTTTTCCGATAGTCAAAATATCGGATAAGCCACAGCAATTGGACTCGGGGCTAATCGAGTTTGGGCTAACGTACGCCACCGAGCCTGCGATTACGAAACATTTGGCAGCCTTTCTTTGGGAACACCGCTGGGATGGTCGCGAAGATACTGATAAGCAATCGATAAGTGATCTCCAAGCGGCAAAGCCCGACTGGCTTCTCTTCAATGGAGGAGTCCTGGAATCATCACTAATTAGAAAACGGTTAGAGGATCAGGTCAACGCTTGGTTCCCCGAAGAGAAGCCGGTGGGGATTTTACCTGCCGAGCGATTGGATTTAGCCGTTTCGATCGGTGCGGCTTATTTTGGATTGGCCAAACGAGGGATTGGTGTTCGCATCACGGCGAATCTCGCTCGATCCTATTATCTTAAGATCTCAGAAACACCGCCGCGCGTCGTTTGCGTCATGTCCGCAAATGCAAAACCACTCGACAACTTTCAACTAAAAGATTGTCCTTTAACTCTGACTGTCGGACAGCCGATTCAGCTTCCAATATTCATCAGCAACACCAACCTTATCCATCGTGTTGGAGATATCGTCGATGTCGAGCCGACGAATATGTTGCCACTGGCTCCGCTCGCAACTGTCCTCCACTCGGAAAAGAGTCGCAAAACGCGTGAGATACCCGTCGTAATCGAATCTTCACTCTCCGAGATCGGGACCTTGGAGCTTGCACTGGTCGAATCACAGTCGGAACAAGTCAGTGCTGTGCCAGCGCGATGGAAGCTCGCTTTCGACCTACGCGGAACATCCATCAACGAATCTCGAAATCAGACTACCGAGATATTTCAACACGCGATCATCGATCAGGCAACGATTAGTCAAATAGTATCGATTGTGAAGCAAGTCTTCGCCGCTGATTCGAGCTCACTGTCGAAAACGTTCATGAAACAAATCGCCGACGTGCTTGATCAGCCACGCGAGAAGTGGTCGCTGTCGGTCCTTCGTGCAATCTGGCAAGCTTGCTTGGAATGCGACCAGGATCGCAAAAGATCTCCCGCAATCGAGTCGCGTTGGTTGAACACAATCGGATTTTGCTTGAGGCCTGGATATGGCTTTGTTTCGGATGATTGGCGAGTCGCACAAACGTGGCGCGCAGTGCGAGGTAAGCTTCGATATCCCAGTAGCGCTGCGGAAGCCATGATTCTTTGGCGACGAGTCTCTGGAGGATTTACTCAAGGACAACAACAAGCGATCTACCAAGAAATGCAAACCAACCTACGAGGCATCTTAAGCGGTGAAGCCTCGAAGATTAGGCTGGTTTCTGATCCCGAGGAATTCCTTCGAATGGTAGGCAGTTTGGAGTTGCTGCCGAGCGTCGAGAAAACTTCTATTGGAAGACTGGCAATCGATTCATTAGATAACCCGAAATTGAAGTCGCTCCAGGAAGGGATTCTATGGATGATCGGTCGTATCGGAAGTCGCTCGCTCGTGTATGCGCCCGTGAATCGTGTTCTTTCAGCGGAAACCGCCGAGCAGTGGCTGGCCCGCTTAATGCGAATAAGCGATCTCCCGATACTTGCTTTGCAAAGAGCCGTGTTCAGTCTGGCCCGTAAGACCAACGATCGCTATCGCGATATCTCGCGCGAGCAGCAAACGAAAGTTTCAGATTGGCTTAGCCAAGCTTCAGCACCAATGACGTACGTTGAGCTTGTCCAATCAGTCGGAAACCTAGCAGCATCAGAACAAGAAGCGTTCGCCGGTGATTCGTTACCACTAGGTGTCCGACTAAACGATTCGACCAAGTAGCTGCCTCTCACCGAGATGCATGAACATTTCATATCCGTCAGTCTCGGCGAGACTGGCCTACACCTACTTGGGTTAACCTCCGAAGCTTGTGGAGCACTTCAAGCGTTCCCGTTGCTTCCGCCATAGAAATCTTAGAACTGCCAAGAGCACGCTCGGTATAGATGATGGGTACTTCGACGACTCTTTGATTCGAAGCTTGCCGATTGCTTTCGCTTTTGTCATTCCAATGGAGAATATGCCAAAGAATCTCCTCTAAAAACCCATAGCCGTTACACTGAATTTCATCCCAAGGAAGAAAACGAAGGCTATCGACTCGATAGCATCGATATGCACTGCTGCAATCCTTTATCTTCCAATCCAGCAACCATCGAGCATAGGCGTTTGCGGCCTTGCTAACAAGTTTTCTTTTCCAAGAGCAATTCACTAGACCGCCATTTTCAACATAACGCGATCCAATTACTAATCGCACTCGATCTGCATCTGCGTTTTCAGGCAAAGCGTTCATTGCGGCAAGCAGGTCTGGAATTGCGGCGGGATCATGGCTAAAGTCGGCATCAAGATTAACGGCCAATTCATAACCATGCCTCATCGCGAAGTGCAGACCATCGCGTATTGCCGACCCAAGCCCAAGCTTCCCCGCTCGCACCTGCAGCTTCAGTTGATCACCGTACTTTTCTGATTCAATTGCCTTCTGAACTGCATCTGCTGTTCCATCGGGAGACGCATCGTCCATGACAAGAATATCTGCAGCAGGTACTGCTTGATGGATAGAATGAATTAATTGGTCGATGTTTACTCGTTCGTTGTACGTGCAAACGAGAACCAGTAGCGAGCCAGCGACGTTAGTTTCGTCAATCGAAATGCTATTTGGCAACGAAGTTCACCATGCGGCCGGGAACAACAATCGCTTTGACGATCTGCTTCCCCTCCAAAAGTTCTGCGATGCGTTCGTGATTGCGTGCGGCTTTCTCAAGGTCTTCCGCCGAGCAACCCGCTGCGATTACCACTTTGGCACGAACTTTACCGTTGATTTGCAGTGGGACTTCGACCTCAGCGGCACGTGTCGCTGCTTCATCAAATTGCGGCCAAGGTTCATAGGCAAGGCTGGTGAAATGGCCCAATGCCTCCCACAATTCCTCAGCCATGTGAGGCGCGAAAGGCGACAGCAGCAAAACAAGCGTTTCCATGGACTTTTTAGGACGAACCGTTTCCTTCGTAAAGAAATTCACAAACTCCATCATGCGCGAAATCGCCGTGTTAAAACACATGTTATCCAAGTCGCGAGTGACCGCTTGAATCGTGAGATGAACCATCCGGTTCTGGTCGGCGGTCGGCGTTATATCTTGTATCGATTCGACAAAGATGTTCTCGTCACTTCGCGAATCCATCATAAGCCGCCACACGCGATCCAAGAAGTTGCGTACGCCGCTCACGCCATTCATGCTCCACGGCTTAGTCGCTTCGAGAGGTCCCATAAACATTTCGTACAATCGGAGCGAGTCTGCACCATACTCGCGAACGATTTCGTCTGGATTCACAACGTTTCCGCGGCTCTTGCTCATCTTGTTCGCGCGGCTATCAATCCGAATTTCGGGGTTGGCTGCGAGTACAAAGACCTCACCTTTTTTGATTAGTGTGTCTTCTTCAACGCGAAGGAGTTCGATCGCTTTCTTGGTCGACTTTTGGATCCAGCTACCCGTGTCGTCCTTTTCAATTTGGTCGTAGCTTACCCAATTACCGTCTAAGTCCTTGGCACCCGTGTATTCAACTTCGCCAAGAATCATCCCTTGGTTTACAAGCTTTTGAAACGGTTCCTTCCCACTTACGTGCCCGCGATCGTAAAGGACTTTATGCCAGAATCGAGAATACAAAAGGTGCAGTACGGCATGCTCCGCGCCGCCGACGTAAAGGTCGACAGGCATCCATTCTTTTTCTTTGATGGGATCAACCATCGCGGTGGAATTACGAGGGTCGATGAATCGCAAGTAGTACCAGCAGGAACCGGCCCACTGCGGCATCGTATTGGTTTCACGTCGGTATTTCTTGCCACCAATGACTGGGTAGAGCCAACTATCATCGGCTTTCGCAAGTGGTGGTTCGGGGCGACCGTGAGGCTTGAAGTCTTCTAGCTCGGGTAGGTCCACCGGCAACTGATCTGTATCAACAGCTCGCATTAAACCATTTGGTTGCCCATTTTCGTCTAGCTCGTGCAAGATGGGGAACGGTTCGCCCCAGAATCGTTGCCGACTGAAAAGCCAATCGCGAAGCTTGTAGTTGACCGCTTTAGCTCCCATTCCACTCTTGGTAAGCATCTCGGACATGGCAGCTTTCGCAGGCTCAGTTTCCAAACCATCCAAAATTCCCGAGCGGATAGCAGTACCGGGACCAACGTAGCAGGCCTTACCTTCGCTAAGCAGATCGCGATCGATGTCCGCTGTGGCAACCGGCTCAACAACTTGTTCTACCTTCAAGCCAAAGGCAACTGCAAAATCGAAGTCGCGTTGATCGTGCGCAGGAACAGCCATGATCGCTCCCGTGCCGTAACCGGCTAGCACATAGTCCGCGATCCAAACCGGGATTGGATGCCCGTTAACAGGATTGATTGCGTGGGAACCGGTAAACACGCCGGTCTTTTTCCTGTCGGTCTCGCTCCGTTCGCGATCGCTTTTGAACGAAGCGGCGCGGCAATATTCTTCCACTGCGGAAGATTGGTCGGCTGTCGTAAGTTGCTTCACCAAAGGGTGCTCGGGAGAGATCACCATGTAAGTCGCACCATACAAGGTGTCTGGTCGAGTCGTATAGATTCGCAACACTTGCGCATCGTTTTGTTCTGATAGATCTTCCGGCCAACCAACAGTCGACCTCTGAGTGGTCCATGCGGTGAAGGCTTCGAGTGGCCCGATGAAAAAGTCCACCTCGGCACCGGTGCTGCGACCAATCCAATCGCTTTGGAGCTTCTTGATACCCGGTGACCAATCGAGTCCATCGAGGTCTTCCATTAATCGATCAGCGTAGGCTGTAATCCTTAGCATCCACTGTCGAAGTGGAATTCGCTGCACCGGATGATTTCCAACTTCGCTACGACCATCGATTACTTCTTCATTAGCGACAACTGTTCCCAGCCCCGGGCACCAGTTAACCAACGCATCATCTTGATACGCAAGCCGATGTCGATCCTGATACTTTCGTACCGCATCGGTTCCTTGCTCAGAAACGGAATCCGGAATTGGGAGTTCTGAAATCTTGCGACCCTTCTTGGCCTTCGGATCGTACCATGTGTCGTACAGCTCCAAGAAAATCCATTGCGTCCAACGAAAATATTCGCGGTCCGTTGTTGCAAGCACTCGATCCCAGTCATAGGAAAATCCGAGCATCTTTAACTGGCGAGTAAAATTCGCGATGTTCGATTCGGTACTCACACGCGGCGGCGTGTTGGTCTTGATCGCGTGCTCTTCGGCTGGAAGCCCAAACGCATCGTAGCCCATTGGGTGAAGGACGCTTTTACCGCACATTCGTGCGTATCGGCTAACAATATCCGTTGCCGTATATCCCTCGGGGTGACCAACATGAAGCCCCGAGCCACTCGGATACGGGAACATATCAAGCACGTAAAGCTTCGGCCCCTTAGAATCTCCTGGGGGATGTTCCGGGGTCTTAAACGTCTGATTTCGGTCCCAGAAAGATTGCCACTTGGGTTCGATCACTGCAGGGTTGTAACGAGGCATCGGTCGATTGAATTCGTAGTATCAAAGAGGATTCTTGTCTTGAAGATTTCTTGCTGAAACGAGCGACAATTGTAGGGCAACCGCCGTAAATCAGCAAAGCCCGCTTGGCATCGCAAAAATCAACCTCGAAATACAACTCACGGAGAGGCTTTGTTAACCCACGATTTGGCTGATATCGGCCAAGTAGACCTGACGGCCATTTTGATGTGGCGAGTCAAAGATGACCTGTTTTCCATTTCGGCTGGCCGTCGGATGCGTGTCGCATCGCCACTCACCGCGATAGGATGGCGGTGAGGGAAAATGCCCCAGCGGAACGCGGCGATCTGTCGGAATGTGATAAAGGTACGGGTTCTGGAGCGTCTTCGCGTCGGGATAGGTATCGTTAAGCACCCAATTACTATCGGTGCCTGGAACATAAGTATTATGACCATTCATCGTCATGGTATTGGGGCCTACTACCGAGACGTTTTCGGTTTTGTCTTCGTAAAGATAAAATCGTTGCTGATGCGAAGGATGCCAAGCCCACGCAAAGATATGCTTTGGATCACGCCAAATGAAGTGCGACGTGTCGCCCCATGGATCGATTACATACAAATCGGTTCCATCGAAGTTCATAGTCATCGCACGCGTAAAGAATTTTTCTTTTGTATTATCGGAGTTACGCCATCGATGTAGGAAAAACAAACGCGTACCGTCTGGGTTACACAGCAAGTGATTGAACCAGTGCTTTGAATGAGGACGAAACACAGCGTCTTCACGTCCTTCAAACGGAATCTTCAACGCATCGGCAAAGGAGAATATCAGCTTCTGTTCGCCGCTCTGCATATCCATTCGCCAAATTCCAGCGTCGTCTGGTGCGAGTACTTTTTGATTTGGATCTGGAACTCCAGAATAGCCGTACCCGGGACGCGTATCATTGAGTCGCCGAAAATCGGGAGCGAATCCTGTCTTACCATCGGGCGATATACAGTAGAAGGGATGCGGAAGTGTTCGCTTGCTACCGCTTTTAACATTCAGGATATGACTCACAAATTGCCCATCGACTCGATCGTTCCAAGCTATGTCATCGGAAGTACCTGGAACCCATTGCAACATGCAACCTTGCTGCCAATTCCATGCGAAGGTGCTTCCCAGTTCACCCCAACGGTCTCCATCTTGGGTGTCGATGATGCCGATACGAATTGAATCCTCTGCAGTCGGTGAACGCCCTTCAAAGTCAACTTCATTAGCCAACACAAATCGGTTCGTCGGATCAAATAGAAACTTGTCATAGTAACCGCGCCAATGAAACTTAGGACCACGCGTGATGGCGCGGACAGGAGGGAGTGTTGCATCGGTTTTGTCGGATGCAAGTACTTTTGTCGCTACCGCAATTGGTAGCGAGGCAACAATTGACTGAATGACTTGACGGCGATTAAGTGAGGAGTGATTCATGGCTGCGAGGGAGTTTGAGTGTCGGAAATGCCGAGCGTTGCTTTTACGAACAATCGGTATCGGACACTCATTTTATCAATCTAACCCTCGGGATGTTACTCGGGATCGTCCCGCGTCCGATCAAAAGAGTGTAAGATAAAATCTGAGCGGGAAATTCTCGCGGTGGAATGAATGCAACTTAGTTTGAAGAAGTAAACCATGCAACAAAAGCTAGAAGAAACGCTCAAAGAACTCCACGAGCAACTCGCCAACACTGAAGACCTCGGTTTAGAGCAAGTTGCAATGCTTCGTGTTACGCTTGCCGAGATTCAAGCAAAGCTAGATGACGAGCATTCGGCGCCGTCGAGTCTTTCCGCTCAACTGACAGAGTCCATCGAACAGATCCAGGGATCGCATCCGGTACTTACGAACACGATCGCTCGAGTTGCAGATTTACTCGCTCAAATGGGCATTTGAGTGAGTAGTGAAGAGTCTTGGTAAGCATTCCTACTCAGCTGGTTTCCGAGCGATCCACACCGAGCATCCGGCGTGTCGTAAAACATAACGCGACACGCTTCCCATGAGAAATCGAGCGATCAGTCCGTTGCCAGTGTCGCCGAGAACAATGACGTCGGATTGCTTTTGACGAGTATAATCTACAAGGCTGTCTCCAACGTTAAGCACTTGAATCACTTCGGATTTCACTCGCGGAAATGACTTTCTAGCCTGTTCTGCGACCGCTTCCAAGTGCACCTCCAGCTCCTTCTGAATCTCCCGAATATCGATTTGCATCGGAATATCGGAATAGCTGAGTGGCGACGCGAATCCGGAAACAATATCGAGATGAGTTTGCGGTCCCCATTGAAAAACTTCTAGTTGCTTTAAAGCGAATTTGCTTGGCTCCGAATTGTCATAAGCGACACATAGATTCAAGTCATGATGCGCTCGATCTTGAACTATCCCTGGCCGGACAATGAGGACCGAACATGTCGAATGGGTTGCCACGAAGTCGCTTACACTGCCTACCATCATTCTTTCAAGTGTTGAGTGTCCCAAAGCACCAACAACAACCAAGTCACATTTTCGTTCTTTTGCAGTGTGAGTAATCTCGGTTCCAACATGTCCTGTCAATATGACGGACTCTATCGTTACGTTCGCCCCCATGAAGAGTCGTTCAATTCTTTCGCAAGACTGTTCTGCTTTCTTTTTTTCTTCTTCGTAATAGCGTTGTTTCCATCCGACCATTTCGGGATTACCGTAAATTTCTATCGATGGAGTCACTGCAACAATGGTTACGTCTAAACGTTCGCGATGCGGTAGCCTTGCAACAAACGCAGCGGCTTCGTCTGCATACTTCGAACCATCAGTCGCAATAAGAACTTTCATATTCAACATTCCTGTAATCGAGAGGGACTTAGGTTAAAAGCGTAAAAACAAACGCTTCAAAATTCACTTGACAATTCACGTAACCGCTGGGCAATTTCATTCACGAATCAATCATCAAAGCCCACCTGCTAATCGTCGTGAAATGAAAAAAATCAAGATCACGGCGATTGCACTGCATACGAGCCACCAAACGGTTTCATAGTCAAACTTTGACTGAGTCGATTTTACCATGATGTTTCCAACAAGAATGAAGGGTTCGGGAGCAAATCACGCAAAAGCTTGTCGTGTCAAAGCAGTCCGTGGCATCGCTAATTTTTCTCAAATGCAAGTAATGTACCGAATAGAGGTACTCAGTCTTCGGAAGGGATAGTCATGGGTCGGCCGGAATGCTTGAATAACTTTTTTGACAAGTTAGTGGCTTGCTACGGTTGACCAATTATTCATCCGCTTACGCAGGAACGTCCAGTAACGCGGCTAGCGCCAGCGGCTCAAGTGTGTGTGTCTCTCTTCAGCCTCAGGCGTTAGCCGAGTTCAAAAGCCTGTCCTTCCGCTTGCGCATCTGGGGCTCGAACCCGGCACATACTGAGCAGAAGTGAGCGATACCGCACATCTGGTTGTTTCAGTAACGCGGCGCAAGAGCTGAAATGTGTCGCGACTCAAGCTTTAACAGCAGCCTTAGCCTTTTTTAGTTGTTGTGCTCGAGCAAAGGCACGCATGATTTCATTGCGAGCGCGGTATGGAAAGACCGTCCAGTAGCGCTGGAGGGCAGGAAGCTTTTCATTGTCCTCGGCTCGCAGTTGACTTGCAAAAGCAAGTGACTCTTGATCAACCGGAAGCGGATCAATGGATGCGGCTCGGAGACCATAAGCCCACTCGCGATCGATGGCGTGATCGATAGGGACTGTCATCGGTATCAACACTTTTGACAAAACTTCTGCCGCTTTGCGAGTCACCATATAAGCGCCAGTTCCCGAGAGACGCGAAAAGTTGACTGCCAACGAGTAGCTCTGCCCTAATCCGTCCCCCAGGCTGACATAGTGTCTGGGATGGCTATCGTGAAAACCGGAGAGACGCAAGATGTCCCATGATTTGACATGGACGACGGCCCGTTCCAAGATCAGTTTTAAATCTTCGGCGAGAGCAATATCGTCTTCGGCAATGATTCCTATCTCATGCTCGGAGGATAGAAATTGTTTAAGGGCATGAACGTGACTCAAGTAACAACCGAGTTGCCCAAGATTGGGACGCTTGCCATGTCGGCGTCGATAGAGCGTCTCTGAAAACTCGGGGATTGGAAGCGTAAGCTTCCTCCCGTTGACGGCCGGAAATCGCTCGAAAGGTATTCCAGTTGCGAGAAATCGACTTTCCACGGAAGCCCACCGGTCGACAGCGTTATCCATGTTGATGATATAAGCGAACATTCTTAATCAATTGATTCAAAGATTGGTAAGTCGGGATCGTCGTGGCTTTCGGCTCGATCTGCCGCAGCAGGAGGACTCGCAGTGCGGGCGGAGCGACCGGCAGATTCGTGAGCAATTTCGTTATGTGCTGGCAACGGGGTTTGGCTATCGGCGTGAAAATCAGCACTATCCCGGGTCGTGCTACTAGCTTGGTTTGTTGTCTCCAGTTTGTGCTTGTTATGGGATGCTTTATCGAGATCTAAATTTGACGGGTATTCTTCCGGCGACGGGGCGTCAATACTCAATTGCTCAAGTCGTCGAAGAAGCCTGGATCTAGTAATACCCAGACTACGAGCAGCAGCGGCGCGATTGTTTTGGTGAGCGGCAAGCGCTCGCTTTAAAATGATTCGCTCATAATTCTTAAGTGACTGGTCTAAGTCTAAATCCGTGAGAGCGTCTTGTTTCAGATCATGAGATGCAAAAGTTCGAATCGCCAGCGGCAAATCATGCGTTTGGAGTTGACTCTCTTTAGAAGTTGCTACTGCCGCAGTCATTGCGCGATGCAATTCGGAGTAGTTACCCGGCCACGAATAGGTCTGCAACCATCGCCGAAGCGTCGCAGATAATACTCGAGCTTTCTTTGCGCCAGTCGTGTGACGAATCTGCTCAAGGATCTGCTCGGCCAAAACGGGGATGTCTTCGATCCGTTCCTGCAGGGATGGGATATCAACTCTCAGGACGCCTATCGCCGCCATGAGATCAAAACGAACGTCGCGATTCGCAGCAGAACTTTTCTGTGTTGAATCTAACTGGATTGAATCGAATTGAGTTGGACTTTCGTGAATTACTGGCAATTGATTATCCGCAGTTGCGATAACGCAAACTCTTGGGTAACGATTCAGGAACAGCAAAAGCGGTTCGATCGCTTCGACGCCGAGAGTCTCTACACCGTCTAGAAGCAAGTTGACTTGGGTTTCGTTGATGGAAGAGGTATCCGATTTTCGCGACGAAGGATCCAAATGCGAGGTCGCTATCTCCAGCATTTCCGACATCAGTAGTCGGTCCATTAAACGGCATTCAACTGACAATGTAAAAACGGCGTTGAGCGATCGAGCTTGGCGTCGTCTGCGGTGCTCTAGAATCGATTTTGCTATGCGTTGCAGTTCGCTACCTATTGGTCCATGAAGGATGCAATTTGCATCCACCGCAATCGCGACTTGCAGTTGATTCATCGCAAGTCTTGCGGAGTTGCTGATCCCGATCAGCGAAACGAAGTCGTCCAGGTTCGAGTAGCGTTTCCTTTGCTCGAAAAGAATCGACTGGATGAGCCCTGCGTCTTGCCAATCTGAAGTGTTGGATCCACTCGCAGCCAACTGGGATTCGACTTCGATCCATATGCACAATCGAAAGCTTGATCTATCGAAGCTGTTTCTATCTGCGCTTTTATCTGATGAATTCCTGCCTGATTGCAGTTCACCGATTGCGTTAGGAGCGAGCGGCATAACCAACACGGACGACCATTGATTTAATGCCTGTGTTGCATCGTGAGGCAGTGGTAGGCATACAACCGAGGATGACGAATATTCTCCTGTCGCCGTCACGGGAATCGAGAGAAGAGCGCAAATCTCTCTATTTGGATGAAGATCACTCGGGATTCGTTGACCGCATTCAACTCCAAGCAGTTCCTCGGTTCGCAAATCGTTACAGAGCGGCTTTAGAAGCTCAAACAAGCTCTTGTTCACAAACCGAATACGATCTCTCGAATCGAGCAGGTACATGGGACTCGCCGACTCTTCCAGCAAACGCACAAGCTTCCTTGGTGCCATTGCATGCTTCGACGGCAATGGCCGTGCGGGCTCTTCGATAGTGCCCCCTCCGACAGTATCACTATCGGAGACGGTCTGCCGTTCTGGCGGAATTGGAGTAAAATCGGGTTCATTCAACATGTCAAAATCATTTGGCCGCGACCAGCGATAGACGACTTTTATGTCAACTTCTCGCGTTCAATTCGGATCGAATGCTTCGGGGGTGTTTAGGTATTGGTGGATCTTGGAGGAAGTTGGAATAATCTATGAAAAGGTATCGCAAGCTTATTAAAGATACATGGTGGCTTTGGCTCATTTTCGCTGCGATCGTAGTGTTTATGGTTGTTTGGGTCAGTCCCATTTTCTTGGCACTCGTTCCAATGCTGGTTACTGTTTTCTTCTATTTCGCATTCGTGCGATACGACGAAGATGGGAACTTTTTGTAAGCTTACGAAAAAATATTCGCAATCAAACGATTGAGCGAGTACGAATTGTATCCCGCAACAGCAACCGGCTACTAGCGGCACATTTTCAATCAATTGGCCTGCTGCATCACATGATTTTTAGGAGGAAAAAACCAAACCCATGGCGGGGTCGGCTACGAAGGTTTTCAGATTTCCTTGCGTTTTGGCCTTGGTAATCTTCAAGCTTGGTTGAGTCGTACGGGTCGAAATGTTTGGTATACTGCGAAGAAGATTAGACTGCTTCGTCGTTCTGGTTTCAAGTTTTCAAGGAAGAGCTGGTAATTGTTGGGTTCGTCTAAACGTCGAAATGTCGCGATCCTTGGATCAACCGGGAGCATAGGTTGCTCGACGCTTGAGGTTCTCGAGGGGCTTGGTGAATCGTTTCGCGTTTTGGCGATTTCAGCGCACCAACAAGTTGACGTTTTTGCAAATCAGATTGCAAAGTTTCAACCAAAGCACGCTCTGCTCACCGGTGTTGAGGACAATGCGATCGCAGCAAACGCTGCGTCCGCTTCTGGGACGAGTTTGCGTTTCGGAAGCGAGCATCTTGTTCAAATCGCGGCAGACCCCGAGGTTGATATCGTCGTTGCGGCCATCGTTGGTAGTGCGGGTCTTGAAAGTGCCCTTGAGACGGTTCGGCAAGGAAAAACGTTGGCTTTGGCCAACAAGGAAGCACTGGTTGTTGCGGGTCCGATCATGACGGAACTCGCCAAATCCAGCGGCGCAACGCTGATGCCGATCGATAGTGAACATAGTGCTATTTTTCAAGCGATGCAGTCCGGGCGTTCAATCTCCGAAGTGAAAAGAGTTATTCTGACCGCCAGCGGAGGGAGCCTGAGGGCTTGGCCTTGTGACAAGTTGCCCCACGCGACGGTTGAAGACGCATTAGCGCATCCGACTTGGTCGATGGGACGTAAGATCACCATCGATTCGGCAACAATGATAAATAAAGCGCTCGAAGTGATCGAAGCCAAGTGGCTGTTCGGTTTAGATCCGTCCAAAATATCGGTAGTCATTCATCCGCAGTCGATCATCCATTCCATGGTTGAATTTGTCGATGGATCCGTGCTTGCACAACTCAGCCCGCCCGACATGAGACTACCAATCCAGTATGCGCTGACTTTTCCAGAGCGACGCCCCAGCCCTGCCAGGAAAATCGACTGGTCGCAGAGCTTTTCTTTCGATTGGACCCCGGTCGATTTCGAGCGTTATCCGGCTTTGTCGCTGGGCTTCGAAGTGGCAACCGCTGGCGGAACGAGCGGATCGGTTCTGAACGGTGCGAACGAAGCTGCCGTAGACCTATTTTTGAACCATAAGATTGCCTTTACCGAGATTGCGACGCTAGCGAAGAAGGTTCTGGACTATCACGATTTTGACCCTTCTCCTACTCTTAAGCAATTGATGGACCTGGACCGGTGGGCTCGTAAGGAAACGAACAGAATCGCTGGTTGCTAGCATTTGAATTAGTTAAACAATAACCCAAAAACCACAATGAATCCTTGGATATTGCTCTTTAGTAGCCCGTTACTTGCCGCCGCTTCTCCCGTTGAGCCTGACGCGTTGGCTGCTTGGGGTGCGACTCTTTGGAATATTGTGCAAGTCGCCATCGGCTTAGGTTTCGTAATCTTCGTTCATGAACTCGGTCATTTTATGGCTGCGAAATTTTTCGGCGTGAAGTGCGAGAAATTCTACGTCGGCTTCGATGTGCCGATCAGCATTGGACCGATCAAGCTGCCGGCAAAGCTTTTCCACTTTCAATGGGGTGAGACCGAATACGGGATCGGCAGTATTCCCCTTGGCGGCTACGTCAAAATGTTGGGGCAAGACGACGATCCTCGCAACGCTGAAAAAGAGAACGAGCGGATTCGTTTAAACACAACCAACGCAAATGGAGATTCCTCCAACGAGACCGAAGTGATCGGAAGGCCTCAGTACGACCCGAGATCCTTCCCTGCGAAAAGCGTGTTCGCGAGGATGGTAATCATCAGCGCGGGCGTCGTGATGAACGTCCTGTTTGGAATCCTCTTCGCCGCGATCGCTTTTTCTATCGGAGTTCCCTACGGTCCGACAATCATTGGTGACGTAATGCCTGGCGATCCTGCTTGGGTTGCTGGCGTGCAAAGCGGAGACAAGTTTGTACAAGTTGCAGAGATGCAAAGCCCTAATGACCAACTCGCCTATCGCGACATGGTGGAATCGATTGCTCTCGCCGGATTTGATACCCCATCAGAACCGATTCCAATTAGCGCGATTCGCGATGGCAAGCCAATTAGCTTTGACATTGTTGGCACACGTCGACATGATCCCGAAGGGTACTTGTTGCGGTTGGGGGTGTTAATGCCATTGACCACCAAACTTAACGATCGATTGGCACTGAAGCCAAGTCTCGCTGAAAATTGGCCCGAAGCAAAAGAAGTCTTGCCCGCTCTCGAACCAGGTGACGTGATTGTTGGAGTCAACGGCACAACGCTTCCGATTGCTGAAGGGAACGATGTACCGATGGAGTTCGAGCTGAACAAGTTGATACACCCCATCTTCGATCAAACGGTCACGCTCCAAGTAAAACGAAATAAGAAAGATTCGTTCGCTGAAAGCGATGGAACCGTTCCCACAGAGATAGTGGATGTCCCTTGGAAGCCGCTTCCACGACGAACGCTAGGATTCAGTTTTGCAGCAGGTGAAGTAACCGCTATCCAAGTCGAATCGCAAGCTTCGAAAGCTGGTCTGCAACTTGGCGATAAACTTGTGTCCTTCGATGGTCAACCGATCGACGATGCATTTGCATTACCCCTACAAGTTGCGAAACGTCGCGGCGAGAAGGTGTCGCTGGGATTGGAGCGGGGCTCGGAAAAACTGACGCTCGATTGGATCGTCCCTGAATCTTTCGTGCTCCGCGATGGTGGTATGCAGTTTGATCCCGTTGGAGTCGAGTTACCTGGCAGCGGAATGGTGTTCGCTCCAACAGCTCAGATTGCAAACGTTCAATCATACGCTGAAAAAACTACTGAAGCGGCGAATCCTCTAGATGCTGGCTTGTCCGTTGGTGGATTGAAGGTCGGAGACACTGTCGTCCAGATTCGGCTCGAAGCAGAAAGCGACGAAGCAAAAGCAACTCAACTCGAGGGTATGCTTGGAAAAGAGTCGTATGCAGACCTGCTCAAGGGGAAACCACTCACAGGAGGTTATGGTCCCCAGTTCGTGAACTCGTTGGTTCAAGTCCTACCGATTGGAACCAAGTTTCACATCTACACGAAGGACGATAAAGTCCAAGATCATAGCCTCTCGATCGCTAATGATCCAAATTGGTATCAAGCGGATCGGGGGCTGATGAACACGCCTCTGCAACTCAAGCATCGCGTCGACAGCATTCCTGCCGCACTCGCGATGGGTGTGAATGAAATCAAGAAGCGAGCGTACGGTGTTGTTCGGTTCGTCAAAATGGCGTTTTCATGGAAAATCCCACGAAAAGCAGCGGCTGGCCCTGGAATGATTTTCTATGCTGCAACAAGCGCTGCATCGGAAGGTATTGCTGATTTGCTAATGTTCCTCACGATGCTGAGCGCGAACCTTGCAGTGCTGAATTTTCTTCCGATCCCTGCCTTGGATGGAGGGCACATGATGTTCCTCATTGCCGAAGCGATCCGTGGAAAACCAGTCGATGAAAACCTTCAAATGCGACTCACCGTCGCGGGCGTTCTCATGCTTCTAGGATTGATGATTTTCGTCACCTTCAATGACGTTCTGAATCTATCGCGATTGCTTAGTTAGACGGATCCCACAGAAGCAGATGATGCTCACACAACCTGCGATTCGAGATCAGGATCGCAGACTGAGTATCGAACTTACGAGGTCGCCTACTGGGTTTTGAAACAGCTCTCGCTATAACTTCGCCAAAGCTTCAATCGCCTCGGGTGGAATGCCGTGACCGCCACGAAAGGTATGGAACGTTGCATTCTTGGCATGTTGAGCCATAAACTCACCTAGCCATTTGCCTGTCTGAATCGGAAGCACCGGGTCTTGAAGACCGTGACTTTGGAAGACAACCGTTTCTGCTAGAGCGTCAGCGTTTGCTGTCCAAGCCGTCTGGCAAATCATGGCTCCGGAGAAGAGTACCAATCGCTGCGGAGGCGTTTTCAGGCCGCGAATCGCAATATCAGCGGCTAACATTGCTCCCTGCGAGAAGCCACCTAAAATCAAGTTGCGTGTCGAAAGACCGAAACGCTCCGTCATTGCATCGATAGCGTCTAAAAGTGATGTTCGCGCGTAGTCCAAACCCGGTGGCTCTTCGTTTCGAATCGAATCGAAGTTATTGGACTGAGCCATCGCCAAAAGTTTCGCCATATTCAATGGCCACCACGCTCGTCCACCCTCCATACCAAAATCACTCATGTCGATCGGGGCTTCAGGAAAAACCATCAGCGGTTTCCTCGACTGCTGCTCAAAAAGACTCACCAATGGCTCAGCAAGTCCGAATAAATCCTCTGCGGACGCTCCAAAACCATGACACAGCAAAAGCCATTCACCATTTTCAGAATCATCTGACTCAGAAGCACCTAATTTGAGGGCACGTGAATTGGAAGTCCCCGGTGGACGCAAGACAATCGCACGCAAGCCCGCAAACTCTTCGTAGCCAGCCGACCACTCTACGCGAGTGGTTTCATTACGACTGGTTTTACTGGGAGTCGCTTCATCTGGATTTGTTCGGTTTGAATTGTTCTCGTTCGAAGTGTTTTCCATAGCCAAATTGTAACGCCGACACCCCATTTCGCGAAGCGTTAACGGGGGCCAACTTTTCTACAGCTGATTTCACCTGTCGTTGCTGATCGTTTCGGCCAGTCTAGAACCTGCTAAACTTTAATAGGTGGCGTTCCGATGGTTTAAAGGAGAGTTTACGTGTTTGCTAGATTGAATTTCCTAGGCATTTTGTTTTCGACGATGATCTTACTAGGGCAACTCACTACGCCCGTATTCGGCCAATGGGTTTCTCAAGTTTTGCCTGTCGAGTTACAAGTCGGATATGCAGTCCGAACGCTCGACATGAATGGCGATGGGAAACTTGATATTCTGATTACTGACAGTAAGCGGTTCCTTTGGCTTGAAAATCCAACTTGGCATACGCACGTTATCCATGCAACGCCACAGGCCAAAAGCGATAACGTCTGCATGGCTCCTTACGACATAGATCAAGATGGCAAAGTCGATCTCGCGATCGGGCATGATTGGCAACCCAACAATACCAAATCAGGAGGCGAGATAGGTTGGCTGAAGTCTCCCGCAGATCCTCGTCAACCATGGAAGTATTTCAAAATAGCCGAAGAGCCAACCACTCATCGCATGAATTGGGGAGATCTAAATCAAGATGGGAGATTGGAATTGATCGTTCTTCCTTTAAAAGGTCGCAACACAATAGCTCCTGGATTCGACCAAGCTCCTGTAAGGTTGCTGCAACTTGAAATCCCCGCCAATCCAGAGACCGACTCATGGCCGATGAAGGTGCTCGACGAGTCAAAAAATGTTTCTCATAACTTCGAAATTTTGGAAAATAATGTCTCTGGTCACACGGATATCCTGTCTGCAAGTTTCGAGGGGGCAGTCCGAATCCAGTTCACGAAGGATTTGCAAAAGACCGACTTTCCCCAAGGAGCCGGTCATCAAGGAGTCGCACCTGCACGCGGATCCAGTGAGATTCGCCGCGGGCTTTTCCAAGGCAACAAAGTCTTCATAGCAACCATCGAACCTTGGCATGGCGACCAAGTCGTGGTTTACTCCAAAGACCCGGCCAAAGACCCGGTAGGGCAGCAGCCTCTCATGCGCAGAAGTATCATCGATAACGAGCTCAAATGGGGCCATGCGGTAGCGTGTGCAAACTTGGATTCCGACTCCGACGATGAGATCGTGATCGGAGTACGCGATGACGCCAATGCTCCACATCGTTGTGGCATTCGGTTTTACGACTTTCAGGCTGGTAACTGGGTGCGAACGATCGTTGAACCAGGGCAAGTTGCCGTGGAAGACATGGTTGTTGCGGACCTAGATGAAGATGGTCGCAAGGATATTATCGCAGTCGGACGAGCAACCCATAACGCTGTTATCTACTGGAATCGCTAACAACCATGAGCAAACTATCGCGTCGTCATTTTGTCGCAAAGTCAACTCAAAGCTTGGCCCCCATTCTAGCTACCTCGTTGCTTATGCAGTCAACGATTCCATCATCGTTTGGACAGACCAGCACTCGAATTCGTGTTGGGCAAATTGGAACCAAGCATGGTCATGCAAGCGGCAAGCTGCAAGCACTTAAGAACTTCAGCGATCTCTTTGACGTGGTCGGTGTTGTAGAAGAAGATCCTGCTCAAAAAGAGAAGGTTCATCAATCTGATCCTTACATCGATTGCAAGTGGATGACAACCGATGAAATGCTGAAGCAACCTGGCTTGCAGCTTGTTTTTGTTGAAACCGAAATTGATCAATTGCTCGCGGTTGCCGAAAAGTGCTTGATGGCAGGCATGCATATACATCTCGACAAACCCGCAGGAGCGTCGATGGAGCACTTCCATCGCGTCACACAAATTGCGGCTGATAAGAAGCGTGTCATCCAACTCGGTTACATGTTTCGCAGTAACCCTGCTTTCCAGTTCATGTTTGATGCTGTCACAAAAGGTTGGTTAGGTGAGATTTTTGAAATTGATTGCGTGATGAGCAAAGCTCTTCCAGTCAATGAGAGAGCAGAGGTCGCTCGCTACCGCGGTGGAAGCATGTTCGAACTTGGTTGTCATCTTATCGATGCTGTGATCACGTTGATGGGTAAGCCACAGTCGATACAGTCGTTCAATCAACAGACATTTCCTGAGCAAGACAACCTTCACGATAACTGTCTTGCGATCTTCCGATATCCAAAAGCCACAGCGACTATTCGCAGCAGCATGGTTGAAATCGACGGCAACCGCAGAAGACAATTCACCATTTGTGGAACTCAAGGAACAATCGAAATTGAGCCGCTCGAGCCGCATAAGCTCTTGCTGACGATCGACCGACCGCGAGGCAAGTTCCGCAAAGGGACTCAGAATGTGACGTTGCCAAAGTCAACGGGAAGATACGATGGAGATCTAAAGGACTTGGCATCGGCGATCCGAGGCGAACGCGAGTATGAGTATTCGTTGGAGCACGATCTAATGGTCCAAGAATCGGTCCTAAAAGCAAGCGAAATGCTCTAAAGCCAGCCTGCCCACCTTAGCCGTTGCAGATGTAGTAAGACATCTGCCGGCCACAGCTTTTCTGGTATTTCTTCTGACCTCTGAATTCTTACGAGTTCAGCCACACCAGTTTTTTAATTGGACAAAGTACTAGCGCTATCGCGCTGAGTTTTGATCAACCCAAACCCTACGCGGATCGACTTTCCTCCTCGCGTAGGATGGAATATGGGATTTTTCTACAATATTGTCAGGGGGCCGCATCGGTTAAGCGACTTACACAGCGACAGAACTCATGAATTCCGAGTCAGATGATAAAAAAGTTGATTTCCAACTAAAAGACGCGATGACTTCACTATCGATTCCCACCAATGGATCGCTGGAGCAAGACGTGCTCGACTGGGCCCGTTTGCTTGAAGAGCATAGTCGTTGGCTGGCGACGGTAGTGCGCTCGCGTTTGGCAAACCCAAACGCAGTTGAAGATGTTTTGCAGGAAGTTGCTTTAGCCGTTTTAAAACAGCCGAATCGACCTGCCGAGCGTGAAAAAGTACCTGCATTTTTGTACCGAATTGCAGTTCGAAAGGTGGTTAACCATCACCGTATTCACGGTCGCCAAAAGCGACTCCTCGAAAATTACACTCGGCAACGTCCAAGCGATGCAGAACTCGACACACGCGCCCCAGGAAGCTGGTTATTCAATGAAGAACAATCACAAGCTTTCCAAAAGGCGTTTCAGAATATAAACAGCAGAGACCGTGAGATGCTCATGTTGAAGTATACCGAAGGTTGGGGCTATCGCGAGCTGGCCAATCATTTAGGCGTATCGATAAAGACAATCGAATACAGACTATTACGCGCTCGACAATCATTGCGGGCGGCGATCAATCGAGAGGAAGCGTAGAGATGGATCCTTTAGAAATTCAACGGCTTGTCGATGGCGAATTGCCACCGTCCGAACGTAAACTGCTTCTAAAGCAAATCGACTTGGCACCGGAAAATTGGCGTATGGTTGCATTGGCCTTGCTTGAAGAACAAGCCTTCAGCAAAGAGATTCGTCTGACAAATAACTCGATGGCTTCGCAGCCTCCGAACACGTTAACGGTTGCAAGAGCTTCCGATGCTTTTGATGACAGTTCGCTGCTAACGTTCTTTGGGAAATCCGGCTGGAAAGGAATCGTGCTGTCTGCAACGCTAGCCGCGAGCGTCTTATTTGTGATCGGGATAGCCGTTGTTCAGCCAATGTTTGATGGCTCCGTTGACGGAGCGAATTCCACGAATGCAATCGCTCAGTCAGCGGCCTCGCCACCAAATACAAATACAAACACAAATTCAAATCCACTCGACAATGATTGGGGAACTCCGATTGGAGAGCTAACCTTGGCATCTGATGATGCGTCTTTTCAACCAGCCAAGAATTTTTCTGCAGTCCAAGGACAAACTCAGCCTCGCGAGAACACTAAACGTATCCCTGTCTATGAAGTCCGAGCCGATCAAGCGAGGCGCTGGATGGAAGACGAAGCCCGTCGCATGGATTCATGGCGTGAACAGCTTCGGCAACGAGGATACGAACTCGATTCAAAACCCAATCGAATCGAGCGAACACTACCTGATGGACGATCTTTAATTGTTCCCGTGAATCAATGGAACGTCAGGCCTCTTGGTCAGTAGACCTTAAAGATAATTGCTTGGTGCATATTAAAGATGTAACCGGAACAAATTTTCTTCAAAAGACTTCCTCTCCAATACCTCAATTCGAAAGAAATTGTTTAAAGGAACACACTCATGAAACGAATGTTAAGTATCGCGCTGCTCACTGCGATAGTCTTTGGATCAAGCCAAGCAATCACCACGGCAGAAGAGCCTCAAAAATCTTCGTCTGTCGCCAATAGTGTACGAATTCACACACAGCAAAACACCTCCGACGATGGCAAAGAGACGCGTAATTCACTCTTAGTTTCGGTCCAAGGAAGTGGTGAAGCTTCACAACTGTCGGAATTGAAAACGACCTTGCAATCACGCCTTGAAAAAAGTGGGTTGCCAGTCGAATCGCAACAAAGGGCTACTGATGAAATTTTGCAAAAGCTTGAGGAGCTCACATCCAACAATCCATCTTGGGCAGGACTGATCACATGGACTTCTAAATCCCCCGGCGAATCCAATGTGATATTCGAAGCAGGGGATGAATCTTCGAGAGTGAACGAGCAACAAGGTCCTGCTGGAAATATTCGACAACGATTGGCACAAGGAGCAGATCGAATTGGCGAGAACATGAATCGAATGTCGGATCGTGTTCAACAGTTTCAGCAAAACACAACCAGTCAGTCCAGCTTTCGAATCGGTATCAATTGTCAAGAAGTTCCACCAGGTTCTCACCGAGCAAACGAACGCTCGAACGACGGCGACTCAGGCGAACCCAAACGGCGAATCTTTGGAGTTCAATCTGTTCTAAAGGACTCGCCGGCAGAACAAGTCGGAATACGTCCCGGTGATCAGGTAGAAATGATCAACAGCGTCCCGATGGATTCCGTGGAACAGCTTGTCGAAGCCGTTCAAATAGCCGGTCGCGATAAAGAGAAAGTGGTACTAGAAGTTCTTCGAGGAAATGAACATCTAGAATTCGAACTCCAACCGGTAGTGCTGGCTGAACTCAGTTTCGAAGACATGCGGCAAGCAATACCGCTTCCTCAGTTTGGCGAAAACGGGCAGCTAAATCCCGGTCGAAATAATCTACCGATGACGCCTCAAGAAATGTTTCAGCGCAATTTCCCGGGAGGTTTTTCTGGCGGCTATCCTGGATGGAATGACGGACAAAACCAGTTCGGACCAGGTTGGGTCATGAACCGTGACGAGCTGAACGAACTCCGCCGTCAACAAAACTCGCAATCCCAACCCTCCAAAACAGACCCTGAAGTAATCGAACAGCTATCCATCTTGCAACGAGAGATAGCCGAGCTGAAAGAGATGATCAAAGCAATGAGGAAGGAATAGGCGTAAGGCGTAAGGCTCGGTCGCGAGCCAACTCTGCCTCAATCCTCATTCCAGTCCGGCCATAAACTCGTTGGCATCGATACCGTAGCGATCCAGCACGACCAGCAGCAGATCGCTGATGTGCTCTGGCTTGTTGCGGCGCGGTGCTGATGCAGCGGCAGAGTTCGAAGTGAATTTCTTTCGTTCGGCTGGGACGGCGACTCCAACAGGGATCGAACGCGGAGCAACCGATGCTTGCGAAGCTCCTACTGCGCTGCTCGTCGAAGGAACGCCGCTACGACCCAGAGCCGATGCGGCTTGTATTTCCGTCTCCGGGAAAACAAATGTTAGTTGCGTGAATGGAACGCTTGTTGAAAGATTACCCAAAGCTGTCATTTTCATACCCTTTTTCAGTGCGATTGAACGAATATCAAAAGCGATATGAATAAGGATCGCGACGCGCGTGACACCTTTGGTCACAGGGTAAAAATTATTTTCTGAGACTTACATCCCTTTTCGAATGTCCAGCACGACTCGCGAACGGCAGAGAATGTCGTGAAGAGTTCGGCGGTGATCGAACACAAAAACACAGATCGAATCGGCCAAAAGAAAGGTGATGATCAAGGCCATTAAGATGTAATCTAATGGCGAGTAGAAAAGCGAAAAGTAAGCCGCGGCGGGAGTAAACCATGCGAGCATGTTTCGCAAGATCTCTCGCGTCAGCAATTGCTCACGGCCAGGTGGTAACCCGTTTTCTTCGGTGATTCGAAGCTGGAAAAGATAGCGTCCGAGACTGGACCATCCACGCCGCATGAGCAACAGATAAATTGTCGGAACGATAAGACTGACGATCGCAATCAATGGGATTAACATCCGCAACTCGGACTTAGTCGATTCCAGAAAGATGATAGCTGCCGCAAAGGGTGCGATGCACAAAAGCAGCATCACTTGGTCGACTGCATAGGCAATGATTCGACCTGCGAATCCAGCGATGGTTGTTCGAGCGGGTTGAATCGCGCGAAGGTCTACAAGAAGCGAATCGTAATCTGGATAACGGTCTTGCGGTTGCTTCGCGAGTAGTTTTTCCAAGACTGCAATGAACCCCTTGGGTATATTTGCTGGCCAGGGGGTTGGGTAACTGATGACGGACGTCTTTTGGGCGGCAAGTAGTTCACGAACATTTCTGCTGCTGATTGAAAAGGGTAGCCGTCCAAAGACAAGTTCGAACATTGTAACGCCTAACGCATACATGTCCGACTGAATACTGATTGGCACTCCTTCGATCAGCTCGGGAGCTAAGTAAGCTGGCGTCCCTGCGACCGCCCCTTCATCGACGTTATCCGTTGTGCGAGCCAATCCGAAATCCGAAAGCTTGATCGTTCCATCCTGGCCAAGCAGCAGATTACTCGACTTGATATCAGCGTGAATGATCCCGAAGAAAGTGGCGTGTTGCAATGCATTGACCACATCGATCACAATTTGGATCGCCGTCTCATATTTGAGCGACCCTTCGCTTCGAACTTTTTCTGCAAGCGTCGGACCGGATACTAACTCCATCGCAAGAAATGGCTCTTCGCGATGACGTCCAACATAGTAGATCGTGACGACATTTGGATGATTCAATCTTGCCTGCGCGACTGCTTCTCGCAATGAATTGGCTACGCGTTCATCGCTTTGAATGGACGTCGGTCGGATAACCTTTACCGCAACAAATCGTTGGAGAGAAGTATCTAACGCCCGGTACACCGCCCCCATGCCTCCTCTTCCAATCACCCGTTCCAATCGGAAGTGCCCGAGCATCGTCCCAGCCGTAATGTCTAGCGGGGCTTCGGCTGTCTCATGGAAGTCAGCACCTTGATCCAAATGATTGATAGAAACCGTTGCAGTATGACCCAACTTGAAGGCAATCGCAGATACCTCTCGATCGCAGTTTGTGCATCGTCCACCGATTTCCGGATCAGCAAGAAACGACCTGCCGCAACTACATCGATAGTAGATTTGAACAGCTCGAGTAAGATCTTCCGTTGGCTCGTTAGACCCGTCTCCAACTTTGGTAGTTCCGGATGATTCGCGAGTCGCTGAGTCGTTGGTATTAGTCTCGGAGGATGTCTTACTGACCGATGGAAAGTCAACTTGCGCGGCTAGCGCCGGCGGCTCAGTTTTTGTGGAGGCATATTCAGTCTTGGCTTGCAGTTCCAACGAGCCATGTATTAATTCGACCGCTGGCGTTAGATCGTCAGCGGCTGTCGAAATGATCGGGGTTTGAGAGGAGGTGAAGGTATTCTTCATGCTCCCAATTCTACATATAGTCAAACAATCCCGAGAAGGCACAAACAAATACTACTGAAAAATTTTCTCGCCTTCAGCCAATTTTGACTGATCAATCAAGGCGAA
The DNA here is from genome assembly GCA_026692865.1 of Planctomycetota bacterium. Taxonomy (GTDB): domain Bacteria; phylum Planctomycetota; class Planctomycetia; order Pirellulales; family Pirellulaceae; genus JAIYDQ01. The sequence goes on along the minus strand of JAPLNI010000058.1, from coordinate 130,383 downwards.
TTGCTCGCCATTTTGCTCCCGAATCTACCGTTCGAGTGACCAAAACTTCATCCGCGAGCGCTGGCAAGGCCCGGTAGTTCCCGACCGGCAATTGAAGCGACCAAAGTGGCGCCCAGGCGACTGCATTGCTCCGCAGCGCCCAAATTCGCCCATCGATTCCAACAACGAGAACCTTGTTTCCGACCGAAATTGAATGAGCAATCGGCATGTTTGGATGAGACCAAATCGTCTTTAAATTCTTCGAGTCAATACAAACGTAGAAGCTCTCGCCACCATCCTCGCGTCCATCACTCGCAAATAGAATCCCGTTTGAATGAACAGGCGTGGCGTATTGGCTACTCACCAGTTCGTTGCGATCGACTTCCACTAGCCTCCCACTGGACGTGTCAACAATAAGCGTGCCGATTCCATAAGACGCAGTCAGGAAAACCCGATCCTTTTCGATTGCAATAGGCGTCGCGGCATTGACCGTAGGTCCTCGTGCTCCAAATCGAATCTCGCTAAGCAACGAACCATCCGACGGATTCAAAAGGATGGTCTTAAGTCTAGTTGGTACGAGAATGCGGGGCTGTCCGGACACCGTGATAGCAATCGGCGAAGCATAGCTGGCCTCGAATTCTCCCGTCTTCCAGACCGTCTGTCCGTTGGCGAGCGAAACCGCCACGACTCCGGAATCTTTTCCACCCACGTTAACGATTACAAGATCTTCGAAAACCAATGGAGTGCTTCCAGCGCCGAAGTACCCATCGTCGGCTTGGAGTTCTTTTCGAAGAGGTCGCGTCCAAAGGATAGAACCCTTTTCACGGTCGATCACAGAAAGATCGCCCGCTGCAGAATAAATCACAATCTTGTTTTCGAGAATGGTTGGTACACATCGTGGCCCGCGATCCGAATCGATACCGCCACGATAGTTTGCGGGCAGCCGTGCTTCCCAGATCAGCTTTCCACTTTCCAGTGAGACCAGTCGAACTCGATCTTCCGCATCGTCTCGATCGAACAAGCAAACTTGCTTACCCGCTATCGATGCTCCTGCATAACCAGCACCTGCAGGAAGCTCCCATGTGATTGCCGCAGTAGAATCCGCAGAAGTTTTTGGTCGCTCGGAGATGGCCTCGCTCCCAATTGCGATTCCATCTCGATTCACCCCCAGATGCCCGGGCCAATCGCCGCCTAACGCGACTGATCCCGAATCCCCTTGCACGGCCGCTTGAATCATCAGAAACATTATCGCCGTGATGTATAACTTTTGTCGCATTGGTTGATATTGCACTGGGGAAGTTCCTGTTGAAGGTTTTTCGGACATTGTCTGAGTAGCTTGCGGTACTGATCTGGGTATTTTGCTTTGTACGCGGAAATAACGAGCTAGCATCGGTCAACTCAAAAGCATATGACATCGCTGTAGGAGAGGAAAGGTGCGTAATTGGGAGTGCTCCGGCTCGGCGGAGCTTTAAGACTTATCTATCGGATTCCTATCTAAAAAGTCTTCGCTAACAAACGGTTCAGTTATCATGCGAGGCTTTTTCTTTTCGTCACATCGCTAGCCCGAAAGCTGCGACCAGTCACAGCACTCCAAATTTGGAGTGCTCCATCTTGGCGGAGCTTTGAGACTTATCTATCGGTGTTCAATCAAGAAAGTCTCTGCGAATTGAGAATATCACGCTATCAACAAAAAAGGCTACTGAAGTTTCCCTCAGCAGCCTTTTTGATTCCATTTATCTCGTTTAAAATAGCCGAACCAACAGCGTCTTAAGCACCTGGCATCACGGCGACATCGTCGCCAGAACCCGACGTACCCATTGCTCCCCAAACACCGAACGGCGATGGGCTGTTCCAATTCAAAGTTTGGAGGTTACCGGAACGACCTGGAGCATAGTAATCCGCAGGACCAGCACCTGGGTTGGTGTTCGTCGTATCGATTTCATTTGGAATGAACTTTATCGAGTTATCAAAGGTGACCACGTGCGCACCACCGAAGTGATAGCTACCCGCACTTCGAATCGCGTTGGGAGACGCAGCAGCTGAAGTACCACCACCTGCTGGATTGACGCATGAAGCTCCGTTAGGTCCGATAATCGTCTTGAAGCCTGTCCACGCCAACCGACCTCGGATCCATGCAGCGCCTTGCGTCGCGGTGAAGACTGTCGATCCAGTAGCAGGAGTTGGATAGAAACCGCCTCGAACAGTTTGTTTGCACTCAAGGACTCTCAGTCCAGCATCATTCGCTCCGAAACCAGCTGCCGTAAATCCAGCCGCGTTCTCATTCTGGGCAAGCATAATCGCGCGCCCTTGAACTGGAGGGTTATTGTTAGCCGTGCCATTAGAAGCAAGCGGATCTGCTTGACCAGCAGAAGTCGAAATTTCGCCAAACATGATAGTGTTCGATGTACCGTCTGTTACTGCGGCAAGCGTCAATTGGAACGCAAGAGAGAACGGACTTCGCGACGTCATATTATTAATGTCGAGCGATTCTGTGCCAACGAGACTATCACCCATATTGAACACGTAGTTGGTTCGAGCATGAGAAGATGCTGACGCCGGATTCATACGACCAGGATCTGAAGGGCAACGAAAGAAGCCGACTTGTGATCTAGCAGGACTGTATGTTCCATCCCAAGGCGGTACCCAAGCACCTCCACCAACTTGCATTCCATAACCTAAAAAGTTTCTTACAGGAACTCTTTGTGAAAAGCCTGTATCGATTCGGTTAAAGAGCACCTGTTGTTCCATCATCGGCAGAAGACCAACCAACCCGCTGTAGGCTCCTTGTTGATTAGATGCCATAGCGCCTACGCCAGCCCGCGGATTTGCAAAGCCCCATCCGGCCGAAAATGCAGGGAGCAACTTGTATGAGTACTCGTAGTTCAACAGTGCGATACCGAACTGTCGAATGTTGCTGCTGCACGACATTCGACGTGCAGCCTCTCGAGCTTGCTGAATCGCGGGCAATAGTAGTCCCGCCAAAATTCCGATGATCGCAATCACGACCAAAAGTTCCACTAACGTGAACCCTTGCTTAAAAGTGCGTTTCATAAAAACCTAGCCATAAATTAAAACATTGAGAAACTTAAGCGTAAATAAGGATAACATGAATTATAGATGAAGCCCAATGGTGTCTCAATAGACGTTCTTTCGACTTTATGGAAAGCAAAACGCCTTGTGTGGGAATTTGGACAGTTAGAGTCGAAAAGCTCGTGAATTAGCCCGGGAGCATTTGAGGTGGAATCTTCTGGCGGGAATAAGAATGCGTACGCAACGTTCCTGTTTTTTATGTTGCAATCATTCTCAAGAATACTGCGATCGATTCTTGTTTTAAGTTTCGTGAGTCTTGCATGTTTCCAGCAAGCGTTTGCTCAGGCCGATCGGGTCAACGGCAACTTGTTCACGTTGACGAATATCTCTGCCGCACCCAATGGGGTTTGGAGATGGTTCGAGGACGAGCGAGCTATCATGGATCTAAGTAATCCTAATGACCCGCGCCACATCGTAAGCTCGTAAGCTCTGTTTCTGCCGTAGCAGCGCCGGAGAACGGGGATATCGATTTGTTATGGAAAAACCTAACAACAGCAACTCAAGGTCACTTCGAACTTGCTAATCAATTAGTACTACAGTCGCAGATTGTTTATGTGGTAAGAGGCGATCCTCTCGATTTGAGTCTCCCGATCTTGTTCGACTAAACCAAAAGTACGAACAGTAAAGTCTCTAAGACCAGAAACTAAAAAAGGCTTTGCCGAATATTCGGCAAAGCCTTTTTTTAGATTAATAATAAGCCAAAGACTATGCCATCGCGGCTTGTTGCTTCTTACGTTCAGCGATGATGTCGTCTTGTAGGTTTCGTGGAACGGCTCGATAGGTTGCTAGCTCCATTGTAAAAGTTCCCTGACCCTTAGTCATACTACGAAGATCAGTTGCATAACCGAAGGTTTCTGAGAGTGGTACTTCTGCAATGATGTAGGAAATCATATCCCGGGCGTCGGTTGATTGAATCAATCCTCGTCGTCGAATAACGTCACCAACGACATCACCTTGATAGAGTTCGGGACATTCGATTTCGCACTTCATGATCGGCTCTAGCAAGATCGGCTTGCTTGCTCGCATAGTCTCGCGAAAGCAATCGCAAGCACAAATATAGAAAGCACGTTCGCTACTATCCACGTCGTGGTAACTACCGTCCATCAAGTCGATCTTCACGCCAACGACCGGGAAGTCAGCGAGCGGTCCCTTGAGGACCGAATCACGGAATCCCTTCTCAACAGGCGGAATAAAGTTCTTTGGAATACGACCACCGGTGACGTGGTCTTCAAATACGAACAGTTCTTCACCTTCTGTCTCTATTGGCGAAAGTTTGCCAACGACGTGTGCGTATTGTCCCGAACCGCCGGTCTGCTTTCGGTGTTTGTAGTTGAACTCGACTGCTTCGCCCGGAGCTTCTCGATAACTTACTTTAGGAGCACCGACTTTAACCTCAACGTTGTATTCGCGGCGCATTCGTTCGACGTAAATATCAAGGTGAAGCTCACCCATCCCGCAAATGATCGTTTCGCTGGTTTCTTCATCATTGAAGATTTGGAAAGTCGGATCTTCTTTACGGAAGCGATTCAATGCCTTACCCATCTTGTCTGCATCAGCGCGACTTGCAGGAGTAACCGCTACCTTAATAACCGGTTGCGGAACAAACATGCTTTCCATCGAGCAGTAATTTCTCTCAGGACAGAAAGTATCCCCAGTTGCGCAGTCGATTCCGATAATAGCAACAATGTCACCCGCTTCGGCAACTTCAACGTCTTCTCGTTTGTCGGCGTGCATTCTCACGATCCGGCTGAAGCGTTCCTTCTTACCAGTTCGCTGATTGATGTACATCTCACCCTTGACCGCTTTGCCTTGGTAAACGCGGGTAAAGGTTAGCTGACCGAATGGATCTTCCACTGTCTTAAAGGCCATGCCAACGAACGGAAGATCAAGCACGGGCTTAAGTTCTACCTTCTCAGTTTCGTTACCAACTTTTCGAGCTTTGATTTCGCGTTCGAGCGGGCTTGGCAAGTACCGGGTCACCGCATCTAAGAGAAGTTGCACGCCTTTGTTCTTGTAAGCAGAACCACAGAAAACTGGCGTAATCCGGTGCGATTGCGTCGCTTCTTTGCAAACCTTGTAGACGAGTTCATCAGGAACTTGCTCTTCGCTAAGCAGTAGCTCCATCATTTCGTCCGAGTACATGGAGAGACTTTCGAGCATCGATTGGCGCGCCACTTGAGCGTCTTCAAGCAGATTCTCGGGGATTGGCTCGCGGCGAACAATTTCACCGTCTTTGCCATCGAAGTAAGCAGCAACCATAGTGACCAAATCGATAACGCCCTCAAAGGTTTCTCCAGCGCCGATTGGGATTTGCATCATGACCGCGTCTGCATTTAGCTTTTCACGGACTTGCTTGGCAACGCGGAACGCATCGGCTCCGGTTCGGTCCATCTTGTTGATAAACGCCAATCTTGGAACGCCATAGCGACGCATTTGTCGGTCCACAGTGAGCGATTGGCTTTGAACGCCACCGACGCTGCAAAGTACCAATACCGCACCATCCAACACGCGGAGCGAACGCTCGACTTCGATTGTGAAGTCCACGTGACCAGGGGTGTCGATCAAATTAATCTTGTAATCGCCCCAAGTAAGCGATGTCGCGGCACTGGTGATCGTGATTCCACGCTCTTTTTCCAGCTCCATATAATCCATTGTTGCCCCGTCGCCGCCGCCTTTGACTTCCTCGATTTTGTGAATTCGGCCAGCGTAGAACAGAACTCGTTCACTGAGGGTCGTTTTGCCCGAGTCAATGTGAGCACTAATACCAATGTTCCGTAGTAAGTTCAGGTCCATATGCTGTAGTCTAAATACCTACCAGAGAGTTTCAGCTCTCAAGTGAAAAGGAAAATGATCAAAGTCTAACGCCGATGCGCAACCTATTTGGCCTCCAAAGTTTACAGAAAACCCAGCTTTCGGGAAGTCCAAAATGACTCTGGAATAGCCGCAGATTAGACCGTTTTCGGCGGGGTGGAGTTCACTCGTCGCACTTAAAGCCGCCGAGTTCCCTATAAAAACCTGACAAATCTTTAGGTAATAGCAATCGCCAAGCGTTATCGTTGCTAGGCTCTATCGCTGGATGATTCCTGGTATCCAGCTCGCATGCGACAGTCCATCCGTCATCAATGGCTTTGCATACTGGACCGCGTGTCCCGGCATCGTGCGGCACATTGCAAAATTCCAGAGAGTTACGGAATCGCCAGCGGAAGCTTGAGAATTCGCGTTTTTCATGAAATCTTCATCAGAAAGCTCATTCAAAGGAATCGCCAGCTCGAAAGCCCATCCCGATACAGTTCGAGCTGTAGCTACATACCATCGTGGATCCCAAGATCCCATATCGTTGAGCGAGTCGGTGAGGTTTCCTTGCGAATCAATCGTGAATTGAAACCACGTTAGAAAGTCTCGATCTGTATCAATCCGCAGGGTGAATCGATCAGAACCGATCGTTGGTTTGTCATGGGTTCTGCCTTCTGGTTTTTGATGAGAGAATTCGCCAAAGGGAGAGGTTCTCTCGGCCGTGCGTTGCCGATCAATGCACGATCCAGAAACGTACAAAAATCGGCTGTCACGGATCAAGTTAACGACCGTTTTGTTCGCGTCTGACAATTGATTGAGTCGCAGTGTTGCTTGAACTGATTGGAGATCGACCTGGTAAGCTTCCTTCCAGACATCGTCGCCAAGCGACCCGTCCAAGATAGGCCGGAACTTAGAATTCGGAACTCTCAGTACATCTGACGAGGTGTGACGTGACATAGGTGATTGAGAACGTTCGTTCGGGGAAGTCGTAAATCTTTTTTCAGTTGCTGTTCCGGAACGAAGCATAAATTCTTGGTCAGCCAAATGGGACCAACCATAAATTCCAGCCCAATTCGTTGTTGAATCAGCTCGCGAGGCTAAGGCAAGTAAAACTCTCCGAGGGTCATCTTCGACGTTGACTCTCGCTATAGAAGTCATACTTGAGAAACGCGTCGCTTGGCTTTCATTTAATGGCTCGGCAAATGACTGCGGATGCTTAGTCTCGCTGACCGTGGCAGTTAGAACTGGGGTAACCGGGTTTACACTTCGAGTTGCAGTTTGTGATTGGAGTGTCAATCGTGAGGGAGATCGCGCATCTGGCGAACGCGTGGTTGCATTTTTAGCGATTGCGCTATCGTGAATCTGCGTATCGAAAGGACTTGAACTGGCCCGGGCTTGATAGCTTGCGGTAACAACGCTTGAGTGTGTTGTTTGCAAATCATTAGAAGGAGTCAGCCGGGCCTGCCAAAGTCGAAATTCGCTGCTCCCTTGCCAAGCTGACTGCTGAATCGCAGCAAGTTCCGCGGCCCCTTCCTTCGGATAATCTCCGATAAGTAGCTCTAAGCATTTCGACCAACGATCCCAATGGCCACGACGTCGCGATTCTTGAGCAATAGTCCATAGCGTCTGAGACCGCGCGGGGTGGGAAGTCGAATGGATAAGCTGGTTGAGCGCGACAAACCATCGACTATCGCGTGTGGCGTTTTGGACTTCCATGTCGATTAACTTGTGAAGATTGCTTTCGCGTTGGAAGTTGGTTATCGAAGACTGGTAACGAAGCGAATCGATCGATGCGGCTGGTCTCATCGCTCCTGGTTGTCTAATTTCATCAGGCAGCAGGCTACCCTTTCCGCCACTTGGCTTTGCACCGAACACCACGGCATATTCACCGTACTGCTCCCACGGTGGCATCGAATCTTCCCTAACACCATACGAATCGACCTTGGCAATAGACTCTTCCGATTGTGTAATTTGACCGCCGACGGATACAAGTAATTCACCGAGCAAAATTCCTTCGCGATGCACCGGAGTCGTTGAAGTCAGTTGGAGTTCGCTGCGCCGACGCTCGTTCTGAGAATCTGAGATGGATCGAGCCAGTAAAGTCTTGCAGTCCCATGCTTTATTTGGAATCCCAGATTCTTTTGAGAAGCACTCGTAACGACTGTCACTTGCACGATTGCGAGCCGTTACCACCATTCTTGCAGCAGCCTGCGTGAGTGGGTCTTCTGCGTTGAAGCTGTCGCAGACAATTACGTCCGGTCGGTATTGGCGGATCGCTTGGATTGCAATTCTGTCGATCAACCCTTCAAAGCTTGGTTGCTGGAGCTTCGGATCATATATCGCGCACTCCTCACGAAGCCGATTTGTTGAATTACTCATCACGGGAAATTGGTTTAGCGTTTCTAATCCCGAGATGCCAAGCTCGCTCGCAAGAGTCGCTGCTCTAGTCGCACTGTCGCACCAAGGCGAAGCACGTTCGTAGATGCGCTCGCTATGAAAGATGATCCCGCCCACGTGTGCTCGCGACTCACGTGCGACTATCGATAGGGCATCCCAGGGAATCGTTGCTTGAATCGCAGTCAAACTTAGTAAGGCAAGTCTCGATCCCTCCTGAATCAAGATCCACCATCCCTGCCCCGAGTTCCTGGTTCCAATGATTGTTGCAAGACCACCACCAGCGAAAAGCGTATCGTTCCCGACTGATGCTATCGAGTTCAATGGCAGCGACTGAGATGTCGTTTGCGTTTGCCAAGAGTCACCAAAATCGTCGCTTGTCCAAATCACGCTTCCAGGGCTACCAACCAACCAACAGCGTTTCCGCGGGATCGAATGCGTGGCTTTTAATCCTGAACCGTAGGTGCTAGCCTCGGGTGAATTTTGGTGAATATAGGTAGCGTCAAAACCCGTGGCTAGCGCCATCGGCTCAGGATTTTTTGGAACTGGGTATCCCGCCGGCGACGAAGCAATCGCAGGTGAATCCAGCTTCTGAAAAGCGATATCCGATAACCGAAAAAGTGCTTGATCAGTTTCATTTCCGGGCAAGCGTTTTTGAAGCCACTTTTGACCGTCGATACTGTGGTAGATTTGCCCTGATTGACCGATCAACCACCAGCCTGAATCATTGTAAGCGGCCTTAAGAATTCGGTTCGAAGCGTTCCCGCCGATCGGCATTAACGTCGGCGGCCTTCTAGTTTCAAAGCGAAAAATTCGGCCAAGGCGATCGACTACAATTCCGTCGGAGGCATCTTTCCAAGCTGCCGTTTGGATATGAGAAGCTGCGAGCTCTTTTCCAGTCCAAGTTGCTCCGCCGTCGATAGTCTCAAACAAGCCTGTGTGAAATTTCGGCGACCAATCTCCCCAAACGATCCAGTGCCGATCGCTTATCTTTTGAATACCAGTCAGTCTTGGAAGGCCTTCGCTGGGAATCTCGCGCCAACGTCGACCACCGTCTTGAGTGGTTTGAATAACTCCTACGCTTCGATGCGAGTAGGGTTGAATAGTGCCACCAACGACCACACCATTTCGTTCATCAATTGCGATTCCCGCGTGGAAATTTGGCGTTCCATCGACAGTTGCTTGTGTCCAAGTGCGACCTGCATTCTCGGATAGCAACGCCTGCCCACGATCTCCCATCGCCCACCATCGATCTGCCGAAGCAGCTATACACGCATGGATGGATGCATCACGAGATTCGGACGCAAACACCAAACCACAAGCGGTTCCGATTATCAGAATGCTAGTCACAAAGGCGAAGGACGAAAGGAACCGATTCACAACTCGCTCCAGAGAAAAATGCAACACTCGCGATCCATGCTAATAAACATCCTCTACATTCAACCGCTTTCGCTTTAGATACTGATTGGTATTTCATCAGCCGCCACGCGTCAGCGTGCCGTTTCTATTGCGTTTTCACTAACCGCAGACTGACACCAGGCGGCTGATGTGTCGAGCTTCGGTGGCATTGGTCTAGCACCATCGGATCAGCTTTCGCAAGTCCACCGTCACTGTTTGCATATCAATACGTTTAGCTTCTCACTGCCCTGCGAGTCCAGAGAGAACAGGCAGATTGAGTAATTCAACGAGTTCACGAACTTCGGGTGATCCTTAACGGGAACGATTGATTTTTCCGCCCTCGTTACCTTTTGTTCCGATAGAGAAGGTTGGGTGAAGTCTACCGATTACATCCAGGGTATGTATCTTCGGATCTATCAAATCGAGAACGATATGAATTGGGATTTTAGTCTTCATAGCTTGCAATCTTGGTCGCGACGTAAGCTTTTGTTGTTGCTATCGCTTCTATCGCTGAGCGGCCTAGCTTCGGACCAGACCGTAAAAGCGGCTCCTCCGATCAATGTGGTTGTTCCAGGAACTGGAGTGCAGCTAACCCAAGTCGGCGATGACTTTGAAGACGAGTCGTGGGGCTTTGTTCCAAACGGTCCCAAGAGCAGCGAAGATATCGATGAACAGCAGCGTCAGCCGCTTGGGAAATCGACAAACGGTCGATGGTACGAAGGTGCAAAACGCGGCTACCCGGACGTCATGAAGCGTGTCGCAACTCCTGAAGGTGGCATTCCGGGCAGCGAAGGGGCTCTGCTATTGAAATCACTGAAGACAGGGATACCCGGCAAGATTACTAACGAGATGCATCAAGATGATTTCATCTGTAACGTGCAGTATCGCGTTGGTGGTCCGATCCCGGTTTCTAAGTCGCCAAGCGCGACGACTCGAGTTTATCTTCCGCCCATTGAAGAGTGGGAAAATCGGAACGGCCCTCACTTCGCTTTCCGAGCCGCAGTTAAAACAACGATTATGGAACCGAGCAAGTTCATCTTTGCTCCAGCTCACGAAAAAGACGAGATCTATTGGCCTGGCCTGTTCATCTTGCGAGAGACCAAAAAGGTCGACGGTAAGATGGTAAACAACCTTTTCTTTAGAGTTCGGTCTGATCGCAACGGAGGTGACTTCCGAGGCCCTGATATCGAGACAACCGGATGGTGGACGCTAGGGTTGTCCTTCACACCAGATGGAGTGGTTCATTATTTCGCTCGGCCCGGTGTCGAAGACCTTACGCGCGAAGACTACATCGCTTCCGCTCTTCCATACGGATACCGCTGTGAAACATTTCGAACATTCTTCTACAACACAGTCAACAAAGACGACGGAAAATCATGGAGCACCGGTTTCATCATCGATGACCCGAAAGTGTTTGTGATCGACAGTGCAAGAACCGCTAGCAGACCATCGCCGACCAAATCGAGGTAGTTTGATATCCGTCATTGACGCGTTCGGGTTGAGAAAATCGATTTACGTTTCATCAAAGTTGCTGTGTCCTACTTAGTATTGAGATAAAGAGATTTTGCGATGCCAAATGTTCTAGCCATAGTCGCCCATCCAGACGACGTCGAGTTTGTCATGGCAGGGACTCTATTACAATTAGCATTGCGTGGCTGGACAGTGCATTACATAAATGTTGCCAATGGTTCATGTGGGTCTATGTCCATGGATGCGGAGTCTATCTCCCGTATCCGGCTTGAGGAATCACGCCGTGCTGCAGCGATTGTCCCCGCTGTGTTTTATCCGCCAATCTGTACTGACATGGCGATATACTACGATGCGAAAACGCTCGCTAAGGTTGCTTCGGTAGTACGACTCGCCAACCCGACCATTGTTTTGACCCATTCCCCTCAAGATTACATGGAAGACCATGAAGCGACATGTCGGCTTGCAGTCGGAGGTGCTTTTGTGAAGTCGATGCCGAACTTCGCGACCGACCCACCAACCGCGCCAGTCGGTGGTCCCGTAGCTATCTATCACGCGCAGCCTCACGGGAATCAAACTCCGCTTGGGCAACCTGTTTTTCCAACTACTCTTGTTAACGTGTCACCAGTTCTCGAACGAAAGATTGAGATGCTCAAGTGTCATGAGAGCCAAGAGGGTTGGCTTGATGAAACGCAAATGATTTCCTCTTTTGTTGCATCCATGAAAGCGTGTGCGCTGGAGATGGGGAAACTTTCTAAACGATTCCAAGAAGCGGAAGGATTTCGTCGTCACTTACACTTAGGATATTGCGAGGCGACGTTTCATCCGCTCAAGGATGCCCTTGGACAAGATGTGGTTGACTTGTAGCGTATGCTTGTATGAATGCGAGTTATCAAACGCAAGAGGCACGTCGGATTCTATCCATCAAAGCTCGTCCAAGCCCCGTGTCGTCGACTCCTTGGCACAGGATTAGTTGTACTTCCAGGTTGTCGCATTCTCGAAAAAATCGGAATAGGGAATTCGCATAATCTGCTTCATTATCGCAGTAACAAATATGAGTTAGCTTCGATGCGATCGCGCCCGGAATTTTTTCGATTCCGAGATAGCCACATCGTAAGTCGTTATCAAATGTTTTTGTCGCTCGATCAATTTCGGTTGCTGAATTGATCAAAACGACCTTCGCGGTCGGTTGATAATGGCGATGACGCAAACCCGGAGAATTGACCGACGAGTCAATCTGTTGATCGTGCATCGCGACTTCAGGAATAACCTCACGCAACTGCTCGAGGGTTACTCCGCCGCAGCGTAGGACTGTCGGTAATTCTCGAGTGACATCGACGACAGTGCTTTCGATGCCAATTTCGCAAGGCTCTCCACAGACAACACCATCAATGCGCCCGTCTAGGTCTTCAATGACGGCTTGCCAAGTGGTCGCGCTTGGGCGTCCGGAAAGATTCGCACTTGGAGCCGCAATTGGAAGGTTTATTTCGCGAAGCAGTGCCTGTGCAACTTCATGCTTAGGGAATCGAATAGCGACGGTTTCAAGCCCAGCTGTGACCGATGTTGCGATTGAATCTCGCCGGGGCAAGACGATTGTTAGCGGGCCAGGGCAGAAACGGTCAATCAGTTTGTACGCGACTTCTGAGATCGAGTGGCAGTAAAGATCCATTTGGCTTGGTGTGTGCAAATGAACAATCAACGGATTATCAGATGGTCGCCCTTTTGCAGCAAAGGCTCGTTGAACGGCGATCGAGTTTGTGGCATCCACTCCAAGTCCAAAGACCGTCTCGGTGGGAAATGCAACGCACCCCCCGTTTCGCAGAACAGTTGCCGCTTCAATGATGTCCTGCAACCTCGTCGGGTCGTACTGGGCCGTTCGTGTCATCCAATTCCTGAGATTATGATGGACTAAGTCTGCTTTTCGAGTGCAATCGTCGCACTGCGTTGAACTCTGATATGCTACCGACCATGCTACTCAGGAACTAGGGCTGATACTATACTGCTTTGATTGTTTTAAACTTGTACGTAATGAACTTATGAGCCAACCTGCAACTAGCTTTGATCGATCACGAGACCTCCAGCACTCGATCGCTTTGTCGCATCGTATTCTTGTTGCAAGCGAGCATCTTTTTGGTTCTGCGCCGATTGGTGGTCAAATTGCAAATCTTGCATCGCAATTCGAGAATCGTTGTCGAGATATCTTAAGCGTCCGCTCAGGAGATTTGCTTACAATTGCCGTGGTTGGTAGCAAGGGCCAAGGGAAAACTTGGGTCGCGAAGCAACTCGTTCTCGACGCGACTGTTCAAGCTCAATTGCCCAGTGGCGTCTTATCGACCGAGGCAACAAATCAGCTCTTTTGGATCGGATCTGTTTCACCAGTGGAGTTGGATACTACCAAAGAAGTTTTTGTTCGATGCGATTCTGCTTCTTTAGTCAACTTGGGTTTCCCATACATTTGCCTCGACACGCCAGGGACAACTGATGCAAATCAGAACGCGGCTGTCGTTGCGAGCAAATCGATGGGAATAGCGCCGGTGCAATTACTTGTTATACGCCGCGATCAACTCAGGTCCGCTACAGCTAGCCAGATTGTGTCGCAGTCCGAAGGGATTCTTTGTGTTCCGATTGTTACAGCGATTCCCTTACGCGAGCTATCCACCAACGGAACTGCCAGCGATTCTTTACAATCGGATGTTCGGCACTGGATGGCAACATTAAGATCGGCAGCTCCTCGTACTCTTTTTCAAGAGCCTGTTTTCTTGCTGGACTTCGAAGCGTCTGGAGACGAAGCAACTACAAGCCACTATTTGCGTACCGAGCTCACAAAACGCTTTCATGAAAGCACTATGAAGGACATTGGCAATTCGACATCGAATCGACTAACTTCTGCGACCAGCCGACTAAAGTATGACGTAGTGCGAGTCTTAGAGTCCTCGGCACCACAGTTGGCGACCGCAGTGATCCAAATGCAAGACGCAGCCAATGGGCTCCCGAGAAAAGCGATCGAGTCGGTTCTTGGCACCGATTTAGTTCTAGAAACTGCAGTTCGCAGCCGTCTACGAACTCAAATGGTCACCGATACCAGCTCGCTTTGGTTTCCTTATCGATCGACTTTGGCATTGTTAGCATTGTCTCAAGGTGCATGGGACCGATTAGTGATGGCGATGTCTGGAAGTATCCCGTCAATCTTCGGGACATTCTTCGCGTGGGCAAAAAATGTTCAACTGTCGCGTAAGCTCCAATGGGATATTCAAGAGGGACTGCGCGAACGATTAAATTCACAAGCCATCGATTTGCTGCAACCAATTCAAAGGCAGTTTCATGTCGCCTTGGCCGAATTACGAGGTTCACAATCGTGGGAAACTGGTTCACTAACGGGCTTTTCCGGGACACAATCAGCAGAAGTAAATCATGGCGTTCGGCTGGCGGGGATCGATGAATTGCAATTGCAAAGTCAAGCGTTGTTTAACGAAGTTACTGATCACAAAAAGTTGCCGAGAGGAGTTCTTACGCTCACAGCACTCGTCGGTGTATTGATGTTCTGGGTTTTATTATCGGGGCCGATTTTTTCGGTCTATCGACAGTACTTGAATGCCTCGCTTAATACGTTTTTTGATATCGCAAGTCACTCGGTCGATGAATTCCCTCATCCGAGTCCATCGTTGCTGTTGACTAGTGTGCTATTGTCGTTTCTGCCAATGCTCATCTATGCCATGATTGTCATGACGTTCCTCTTACGCCGATCAAAGATATTGCAAATTACGAAGCTAATTCAGTCAGATCAACGGAGGTTGGTCGATAGGCTTCAAGACGACCGCATATTGCGACTCGATTTTCAAGATGCGTCCCTCCAGCATGCACACTTCTTACTTACCTTAGATCGAATCAGTTAAAGCGATCAGCAGATAGAACACTAACATTTGACTATTATGAGCCTGAGGCGTTAACGCAAACGTTTAAACGCCTAACGTATTGAGCCTCTGGTGCTAGCCGAGTTACAACAGTTAACCAGCCGCTTGCGCAGGACCGTCCAATGACGCGGCTAGAGCAGCGGTTCAACACCTTGTGTATTGAGCCTCGAACGCTAACCGCAGTAGAACGTTAAATACTCGCCGAGCGACCGATACAGTTGGAGCATTATTAATTCAAGGACCATTACTGAGCCGATGAGCAATGCAGATCCTCAGCCAAAAGCGAAACAATCGTCGATTGAAACTCCCAAGCCGACTTGTGTTCGACTGCTGACCGCTCGTACACCTGCTGCGATTGCCGTGATTCAATTGCAAGGGGCAAAGTCTCAAGAACTAATCAATCTCTTCTGGAAACCAGCAACAGGAATTCGTCGAGTTGTTATCAACACTATTCGGTACGGAACGTGGATGCCTGATGGAATTGAATCGCGAAATCCTGGGGATAAACAAGCTTCCGAGGATATTGTTCTTTGCTGGACAAAGGATGATTGTGTGGAGATTCATTGCCACGGTGGGCCGGTTGCAGCCAATCGAATCATCTCGGACTTGGTTCGTCATGGGGTGATTGAAAGCGTTGGTGCTAATATGGAACAATTGATCGCGGTCGAAGGAAAAGCAAAACGATGGACCGAAGACGCTTGGCAAGACCTCCCCAAAGCGACTACCGAACTCACAACCGCGATTTTGCTTGCGCAAACTACCGGACTGCTGGAAAAGGCAATGACAAGCATCTACGAGCAGATCGCGGTGAGTGACTTTGGCGCCGCTCGGAATGCAATGGATGAACTGAAGTCGCGATCAATTTATGGAACACGTTTATTGGATGGTTGGCGGGTCGCAATCGTTGGGCCTCCCAACGCTGGTAAGAGCAGTTTCCTGAATAAAATCCTTGGGTTCACACGAGCTATCGTGCATCACCAACCTGGTACCACGCGCGACGTCCTTCGTGAGCGGACTACCCTTGAAGGATGGCCCATCGAACTGATTGATACGGCTGGGTTGCGTGAAACTGATTGTCGTGTCGAAGCAGAGGGCGTTCGACGAGCGATGGATGTGCTGCGGGAGGCTGACTTGATTTTGCTGCTTGTTGAACCAGTCGAGGGATTGGTGGTACTTCATAAACAGATAATCGACGAATACAAATCAAAAGTAATGGTTGTTGTTACCAAAGCTGATTTGTTCTTGAATGAGAGCAAGGTGGCAAAGATTCAAGCTGCGTTAGACCCATCATTGCAAGTGGTTGCGATTAGTAGTGCGATGAATACTGGTATGGCAGAACTATCGAAGGCGATTATCGATCGATTAGTTCCGTGCAAGATCACGAAGGGCCAAGCGGTGCCTTTCCGCAGGGAACATGTGCTAACCATCCAAGATCTGCAAGAGAGTCTGTTGAAGACTGATAACCAAAGCTAAAGATAATTCATTTCATTGTCTGGGCGTTTTGCCGACGGTGTAATGTATTTCTCAAGCTTCAGCATTTGCGCAACCAACAACAGACAGTATGCAGGGTTTAGAAAAAGGTATCTTCGCCATAGTCGACCCGGTTCTCGCGAAAGCCTATATAGCCATTCGAGGCCGAAGTCTTGCATACAGGTAGGAGCTTGAGCAACCATTCCGGCGTGAAAATCAAACGCGGCTCCAACGGCGACGATCGGTAGTGAAAAGCGATCTGCATTTTCGAAAGCGAATATTTCTTGTCGTGGGCATCCAAGTCCAACAAATATAATGTCCGCTCCGCTGGCTTTGATTTTTCTTACCAGTTTCTCACTGTCATCACGATTGCCAGTGCGAAAAGCGGATGGCTCAAATCCGGCAATATTTAGTTTTGGAAATCGCTGCTTGAGATTCGCAGACAGTTTTTCGAGCACTTCCAAGCGGCTACCAAAGAGAAAAATCGTAAGTCCTTCTTGTTCTGCCTGCTCGCATATTTTGAGTGTTAGATTGGGGCCATACACTCGGTCTTCGAGCGTTTCACCGTGAAGCAGTCGCAAAGCCCATCGAACAGGTTGACCATCGGGCGTGATTATATCCAACTGGTTCAAACGGTACTTCTGAGCGGAATCTAGTGCGCCACACATGACACCGTGTACGGCCAAAGCCGAAACAGTGCAACGTTCTTTGGCATGTGCACATGAGATGACACGCGCGACCGCTCCATCGTAGTCGACTACGTTCACTCCGATCCCAAGAATTGATCGCTTACCGCTATCAATCAATTACGAGTTCCCCAACGAGCGGCCCCTAAATTATGGATGTCATCAATTACGCTTTGCATGTTGTATCGTTGTTGATACTCAGGGTAGTCGGCTTGGAATCGCGAGATGTCCGAGATCCACCAAATGTGGTCACCGATGCGATTGTCATCTGCGTAGGTCCAGTTTAACTTGCGTCCAGTGGCCTGTTCGCACAGGGCGATAGCTTCTAACATCGAGCAGTTCGAGAATCTGCTTCCGCCGATGTTGTAGACTGCGGCAGGACGCGGTGCATTTGCGTATTGCCATATAGCTTCTACTAAATCGACTGCGTGAATATTGTCTCGAACCTGTTTTCCTTTGTAGCCAAAAACGGTGTAGGGTCTTCCGGTTAGTGTGCACTTCATCAGGTAAGATAAGAACCCATGAAGCTCGGCGGCGGAGTGTCCCCCGCCAGTTAAGCAACCGCCACGGAAGCAAACCGTATTCATACCAAAATATCGCCCATATTCTTGCACGAGCAAGTCCGCTGAAAGTTTGGAAACACCGAATAGGCTATGAGTGCAATAGTCAACATTCATCGATTCATCGATCCCCTTTGCTGCATAAGGGTGACTCGGATCGACTTCCCATCGTGTTTCAAGCTCAACAAGTGGCAGTCGGTTGGGGGTGTCGCCATAGACTTTATTGGTCGAAAGAAAAACAAAAGCGGCTTTCGACGCGTGATTTCGAGTGGCCTCTAAAAGATTCATTGTGCCTTGTGCGTTGACCTGAAAATCGGTAAGTGGCTCACGGGCTGCCCAGTCATGCGACGGTTGAGCTGCTGCATGAACGATCAGCTTAAGATCGGAGCCAAGCTCAGCAACAAGATTTCGCGTCGCTTCTGCATCACGGATATCGATTGATCGGTGAATGTATTTTTTGCTGGCATCGGTGAGCTCTTGAACTCGCCATTCTGTGGATGCTTCAGGGCCAAAGAAATATTGGCGCATATTGTTATCAACGCCAAAAACCGTCATTCCTTTTTCAATCAGGAACTTTACAGCAGTAGAGCCTATCAGACCGCCAGAACCTGTAACAATTGCGACGCTCATGGACTCACACATCGGTAACTTAGAAATGGTTCGTCATAAGGTATGACGAGAATAAAATCCAAGTCTCGAGTATAAGTCACAAGCTTCTTGATTCAAGGATTTATCGAGATGTTGACCGTGCACACGTTTTGTTTACAAACGAACACTTCGTGCAGAACGATTATGCAGGTCGTAAGAGTTTTGCGTTATTTATCGATAAACACAATGCTAATTGACCGGTAGCAATCGTAGAACAACAAGCCACGCGTAGAGTTGCCTGAGCAACCCTACCAGCGGGCTTCAAGTTGATCGACGATATGATCCGCCATCCGTTCGATCGCGCGTTGCTGTGTGGACGAGATCGACTGGCCGCCTTCGGGAACCATGAGCGTCTGTTCTGAGAAATAAAACGCGGTTTCATCGGGCGGCAGGAAACGGTTCTCCATGAGCACATTTCCAAGGCGATCGACCCAATTGACCTCAGCGATCAGAGATACTTGTAGTGCACGAACGTCGTCCAGTGCGTTTTCGGTTACGACTCGTTTGGAATCATTCGTTATTCGGCATACAAGTGTTGAATCTGCCGCACCTGCATTTGCAATTTTGTAGGGGGTACGATCTTCGATTCTCTTTTGAAGAACTTCCGTGAGTCGCACTCCAAGATCAGAACGGAAGGAATCGGATCGAATAATAGGAATGTATACCGTTCGAACATCTGGCCGATGAAGCGTTCGTGTTCCCATCCGATAACCAGCGCAACCCACACACAAGGCCGCTGCTAGGGGCACTATGATCCAGAGTAAAAGGACGCACACTTTTTGGATGGCGAGCTTTCGGCGATACACAACTATTTCACGTCGCCTTTCGCTTCCAGTAGAGGTCGCGTACGACTGCTCTCGGGGAAGATGTTTGCGAGCCATTCGAAGTGTCGAACCGGTTCTCCGGGAAGTGCTGCGATTGTTTCACTCGAAGCCTTTGCTTGTTCGGCAAACGGTGTATCCGAAAACTCCACTAGGATTTGATCTAAGTAAATCTTAGCAGAAGTGTTCTCGCCTCGCGCCATGCGATAGGTCGCTTGGTCATGAAGGCGTTCTGCTTTTTTGTATCGAATCTCGGCGTACGCTCGATCGATGAATTCGCGATGCTCTTTCGATTCATTCGGGAATTGCTTCAGGAGCTTTTTGATCAGTTTTTCTGCTTCATCAAGTGGCTCGGATGCGTACTGGGCACCTTGATAGGTTTCAATCGCTGCCTTCAAACCAAGAAAGTGGGCTTCGAATTGGTGAGGGCTGTCCGGATACGTGACTCGAAGGTCTTCGAATTTCTCACGGGCTTCGATGTAGTTTTCGCGACGAAATGCTTCGTTGGCAAGTTCCATCGTGGCATCATCTGCTTGGCGACCTGTTGGATTGTCCATTCGCATTTTATCGAGAACGCGCACGCCGTTTCGTCGTGTGTCATTCCACGGGCGACGACGATCGGTAAAGTTCAATTCATAAAATGCTTGGGGGTCGGCGGCATCATAACGGAGATAGAACAGCGCAATCTCCATTCGCCTTTGATCGGTTTTGTCTAAAAATTTTGTACGTGGATATTCTTTGATCAACCGAACGTACATGTCTTCCGCAGCTGGAAGTTTGTCCGCAAAGAAGTAGCTCTCGCCAGCCATGAAGAGTGCGTCCTGTTCCATCGCACTACTCTTCCATAGCTTTGCCGCCGTCTTGTATTTTTTTGCTGCCTGTTCAAAAAGCTTGTAACGTTGATCTTCTTCAGCGTTTTTAGCTTGTTCGAAGAGGGCGTCTCCTTCCAGGTAGGCTTGCTTGGCTCCGGCTTTGTCGGCAGGCTTTTCTCCCAGTCCAATCATCGATGCAAATGCAGATGACGACTTTTTCTTCTCGCCTTTAAGTCCTTCTGGCCGAATATAGTTTCCGTTCTCGTCCATGTACGATTCAATGTCTCGTTTGGCCGCATCATACTCGGGTGTGTTTGATCCTGGGCGAAGAACATTACAGCCCGTGAGGATGCTACTTACTGAAGCAGTACTCACGGCTGTTCCGATCATGAACGCAATTAAATTGGAGCGTTGCACATCTTTATTCAAAGTGCTAGATCCTCCAAGAACGGGTGAAGATCGAAAGATCGGTTGAGTAGCGACTCGGCAAAGCGACTGATGAGGGTTCGTATCTCGCGCTTGCATTCGTTTGGGATTGTTCGAAGGTTAGTCTGCTCATCAAACGATCCCTTAAGAATGTCGAGCAAATGCCGACGCGTTGATTCTCGAATTCGCACAACCGATCGCTGTCCGGGCAAACAGTGAACGCAAAGAATACCGCCCGCTTCAATACCAAACGAAATTGTTCGAGCAGACGAATCGAAGGTGATGGGAACATCTGGGACTTCTCCGCAACCAGCGCAAGCGTGCACCGAGGGAGCTTGCCCAAGTAATCGGAGCAGATGAAGTTCGAATCGCAAAACAATCTCGCCAACATCGTCGCGCGTGTCCAAACTTTCTAAGGTTTTCTTGGCGTAATCAAACAGCTCTGGTATCGCCAAGTCTTCTTCAGTGAATCGCAAGAGCAGTTCCGCAACGTAGAATCCCGCATAAAGATTCAACAATTGTTTTTGGCCTGATCGGAAACGACGAATCAGTTTGGCTTCGGTCAACAAGTCCAGGACATCCCCCGACTTGACAATGAACACTACGGAAGAATGCGCGAGCAGGTCAAGAGCAGACTCGAATGGGCTTCGAATGCGACGAGCTCCCTTAGCAATCGCAGAGACCTTACCAAAGTCCTTTGTCCAGAGAGTAACGACCAGCGACGTTTCGCTCCAAGGGACCGCTCGAAGAACAATCGCCTCTGATTTTTCACTAGACAACCCATTTGCCTCTTATTCGCCAGATTCCCCAAGCTGCGATAGATATTCGCTCATCTCGCCAGCCGCATGATGGTCGTTCTGCAATCGAGCCTCTTCAATTCCATCGCGAAGAAACGTTCTCGCAGCAGCGATCCGGTCGAGAGCGACTAACTGCTGAGCTGCCATAAAGAAAGATGCAACGTGAGGTTTTTCTTGACGAGCCATCGAAGCGAGCAGTTTGATGCTCGCTTCGCTTTCGCCGTCTTTTCGCATTTCCATTGCGAGTGCATATCGCAGAAAATCGTCGTTAGGTTCATCCACCAACATGGCTTCGATTTTTGCGCGTCGTGAATTATCGGTCATGGTTTTGTGGAGCCAGATTCGTAAGAACTCGGCTGGATGGTTGTCGGAGTTTTTGACGTTTGAATTTGACACGGCAGAAGTCTTACGACTTCTGCTACGCTAGGGGCGTGGGTGGTTGTTCAGCGTGGGTGGTTGCTGGTTTCGGATCGGTTTGTACTGTCACTGGAGGCAAAGGTGTTGGTTTTTCAGAGGCTTTTGCTGGGCCGTGTTTTGGTTTGGGGGCATTGATCAAGACCATTACTGCACCGCCGATTACAAGTCCTAAAGAACCAGCAAAGATTGTTGTGATTTGCGAGAGCTTCCCAGCAAGTCCCATCGACACCAATGTATTGATCACCGGTGCAAACCCAAATATCAGCGGCATAACGAACACAGGTTTTCCACCGTAATTGAATGCCAAGATGATCCCGAGTGCTCCAACTGCACCTGCGGTTCCAGCGGCGATCGACCACGCCAAACCTTTAAATGTATAAGCACCGCCATCGGTTTGAGCTGCCAAGATTAACAACGGCAACGCAACGGCGATGATGAAGTAGGCTAGTCCGACGCATAGGAAAGGCCTCATTCGTGAGCCACCCATTCGCATCTGCCCAAGATGCAAGAAAGGTCCATAGGAACCCCAACAGATGACCGCTCCAATGATGGAAGCCGTGATTCCGAGGAGACTAAACGGTTTTGATTTCGCTGGAGCAGTCACCGTGGCGGTTTCGGCTGATACAACGGTCGCCGCATCGCTTGAATCTTCCGAAGCTTTGGCAACAGACTTCGATTCTTCAGAGACCACCGCGACCGGCTTTTCAACTGCTTCTTTCCTCGGCTTGAACATCAACACGCCGATCATGCCTACCCCGACAAAAATCATCCCAATCACGAACAGAGGTTTGATCTGGTCAAAAGATTTGCTCAACCAAGTCGTTACCAATGTGTTGATTACCGGAGCGCCGCCAAAGACCAGCGGCATCACGTATACCGGATCACCGCCGAAACTTAAGGCTAGGATCACTCCTAAAGCTCCCAACGCACCAACCGAACCAGCTAGCAGAGACAAGACGGAGCCAAAAACGGACCAGTGTCCTTTTTCGTTACTGCTGCCAAGGATCGAACCCGCTCCTAGAACCGCAATGAGAAAGTAAGCGATCCCAACGCCGACAAAGGACCTTAACGAGCTATTCCCCATGTGGGTTTGCCCCTCGTGAAGCAAAATCCCATAAACTCCCCACGAAATGAAGGTCATCGCGGTAAAGAGCAAAACAAACGGCAGTTTAATCATGAAATTTAAGATCCCGAGCAGGTTATTAGTCTTTGAGCCTACTAGTGTAACCTAATCCCAATTTTTTTCGACACTGCCGCTTTGGAGTGCTGGGGCTTGCCCCAGCTTTCGGGAGAGCGACTTTGTGTATAGAAAAGTCTCGCGAAGTTAATGAATCTCCTTATTTGCCGAAATCTTTCAGATTGAACACCGATAGATAAGTCTTAAAGCTCCGACGAGTCGAAGCACTCCAAAGGTTGTAACCTACAACCGCTAGCTTGCATGCGTCTTCTTAGGTTTGAAAACCTCGGTCGCAGTACCGAAGTAAACTTCGCCAGCGTTCATGAGGGTTTCGCTGAGCGTTGGGTGCGGGTGAATAGATTCGGTCAGATCACGAACTTCACAGCCCATCTCAATTGCAAGGACCGCTTCTGCGATCAATTCTCCTGCTCCTGCTCCAACGATTCCGCATCCTAGAACGCGATGTGTTTCAGGATCGACGAGCCACTTGGTATGTCCTTCAGTGCGGCCTATTGCTTGAGCGCGACCACTTGCGGCCCATGGATAGACCTCGACCGATACGGTTCGACCATCTCGTTTCGCTTGCTCCTCTGTCAGACCTGCCCACGCGACTTCTGGATCGGTGAAGACAACCGCGGGGATCGCTTGCTTATCGAAAGTGACGTTTTTCCCGAGGATGACTTCGACGGCAACTTTCGCTTCGTGGCTTGCCTTGTGAGCGAGCATCGGCTCGCCAGCGATATCGCCTATGACGAACAAATGTGGATCTGCGGTGCGTTGCGACTTATCACAAACAACGAAGCCTTTGGGATCGATTTTTACGGAGGTGTTTTCCAAGCCGAGATTAGCCGAGTTTGGTCGCCGACCAACACTGACCAGTACGCGGTCATAACGTTCATGACCAAACTTGCCGGGGCCTTCGAAAGTCACTTCGACTTGGTTATCGACGAGTGCAACCGAGCCGACTTTGGTGTTCGTGTAGATTCGATTTTCAAAGAGAGTGTTCAATCGCTTTTGGAGCGGCTTCACGAGATCGCGATCTGCACCGGGAAGAAGCGTATCGGTCCATTCAACCACGGTGACTTTGGAGCCTAGGCCAGCATAGATGCTCCCCATTTCCAGACCGATGTATCCACCACCGATGACGAGCATCTTTGCGGGGATATCCTTGAGTTCAAGAGCGCCTGTGCTATCCATAACTCGGTCCGACCCGATTTGAAAAGCGGGCGGCATAGCGGGAGTGCTTCCTGTAGCCAGAATGCAGTAGTCGAAAGTAAGCTTGCCACCCTCGGGGATCAACGGATCGTCACCTTCGAGAATGAGAGTGTTCGAGTTCTCGAAGCGTCCGCGGGCCTTGATAACTTTTACATTTCGTCGTTTTGCCAGTCCGCCCAATCCCCCGGTGAGCGTTGCGATAACTTTGTCTTTTCGGGCTCGTACCTTATCGATGTCGATCTTCGGAGGAGTAAATTCGACGCCCCAATCCTCTTGCATTTCGTGGGCCTCGCCAATGATTTTCGCTACGTGCAAAAGAGCCTTGGACGGGATGCACCCTCGCAGCAAGCAGGTTCCTCCCAACCGCGACTCCGCCTCGACCAATATGACTTCAAGACCTTCGTCGGCAGCCAAGAAAGCGGCTGCATATCCGCCAGGCCCGCCGCCCAAAATCACTAGAGGTGTATGCATTACAATTTTCTAAGAAGGAAGAGTTATGTGTATTTACGTGCAGCTCACGCAAAGGATTTCGTTATTTCTTGTACCCGATCGAACTGGGTGTTAAGTCTAGATAATAACAGAACCACTCAATGCAGAAAGCCATACAGCAGAAAGGCCCCCAACGCACAAACGCCAGCGCAGAAATCCATGACAGCGGTAGCTCGACAATTTCTTCGCGATTGATGCCATTGGCGAGGGGGACTTGGGCTGCAATTCGAATAATCGGGAAACAGCATGCTCGTGAGTGCTTTACCGATCGAAAATCTGGGCAATTCTGCGATACTATGTGTAGCAAGTATCGATTTTCTAGCCGTTGATCAGTGGCGTAGAAAGCAAACTCAGCTACAGAGCCGCCATTCGAAAGTTTTAACAGTTCTACGAATGAATATCGACAAATTAAAGATCACAATCGCATTGGTTGTCCTTTTCTACTCGCAGCTAGCCAGTCGCGGCGATTGGAATGCGGAGCTAGTTGCCGTGGGTAGGTTTTCTGGTGCATCCAAGGACGCAATCGAAGAAAGCCAAACGCTTGAAGAGGGAACCCCTAGCAATCAGTTGGGAGGTTTTTCAGCGATCGAATACTCGGGAAAGAATAGCCTTTTTTGGGTCCTTTCAGACCGTGGTCCGGCAGACGGGGCGGCAAGTTATCCATGTCGGATGCATTTGATTTCGCTTGAATTGGATGCCAATTCGAAGATAGTGCAGCCAAAAGTCATCAAGACGATTCTTCTTAAAGACGAGTCCGGAAAACCACTCCTTGGATCGCTATCGGCGGTTCCAAAAGGGCGGCATGAACGCGGCCAAGCACTAGATCCAGAAGGGTTGCGATTGCTCCCAGATGGTGACTTCGCGATCAGTGACGAATACGGGCCGGCCATCGATCGATTCTTCGAAAGCGGTGCCCGGAAAGGTAGCTTTTCGCTTCCTCGTTGGATGGATTTGACTCGCGAACGTTCCCTTGCCGATGCTGCCGAGGGTGCAATGCCCAACCGTGGGCTGGAGGGACTGGCTTTGAACGAGAGCGGAACGCGGCTTTTGGGAGTTATGCAAGGGCCGTTGATCCAGGACAGTTATCCCGTCAAAGAAAAGCGATACGGGAAACACGCGAGAATTGTCGAGATGGGACTGGATGGGACCTCCGAAAAGAATCAGAGCATGAATCAGTATTTGTATCCGCTTACCGATGTCAAAACGGGCATTAGCGAGATACTTGCCGTCGATAGCGATCGCTATTTGATTCTCGAACGTGATTCCGAAAAAGGTAAAAAAGCGGTTACCAAAGCGATCTACCTTATCGACCTCAAGGAAGCTACCGATGTTGCCGGCAAGCAACGAATCCCTTCCGGCGAGTTGCCTTCCGAGACTCGTCCAGTGTCAAAAACCATCGCGATTAATTTATTGGATGATCGATTTGGTTGGAACAGAGCCGCTGCACCGGAGAAACCTGAGGGGCTCGCTTGGGGACCGCGAATGCCTGACGGAAGGAGATCGCTTTGGGTGTGCTTCGACAATGATTTCCAATCCGATGTCGATAGTCTATTCTTCCTCTTTGCAATAGAAGATTCCGCAATCCAACGACCGATTCAAGAAACCAACGTAAAGAACTAACAAGGCGTTTTCATGACACGGATGCTATGGGACGACGACGAAGAAGATGATCAGGAGGATGTGTCGAGCAACGCGTCGAAGCTCGAAGTACAAGCAGACAAAGCGTCATCGCAAAAATCAACTGCAGCGAGTTCATCTGGAGAAGGATCGGCTAGTGTTTCCGGTTCGCGATCACCAGCTAGGGCAAAAAGCTCCAAATCAAAAGTAGCCAAAAAAAGGGTCGTTAAAGAAGATAAAAAATCAACCGATAAAAATGACCTAGAGAAAAGCGTCGTAGAGAAAAGCGTCTTAGAAAAGCTTCCTGACGAGCCGGGAACAACATCGGAATCACCGCTGTCGATTGAAGATCTCAATCAATGGATCGCCGCAGCCATTGAAGCCAATATTCCGAAGGTCTGGGTCGCGGGTGAAATAACCGATCTTTCGCAGCCTCGAAGCGGTCACATTTATATGGGGTTGAAGGACGCAAACGCTCAGATCCGAGCGGTCCTTTGGAGGTCGTCGGCTGAGCGATTGAAGTTCAAGCTTGAGGATGGTCAAGCGGTACTGGCCTACGGACGAGTCGACCTCTATTCGCCACGCGGAAGCTATCAGCTTGTTATCGAACGAATTGAACCTCAGGGTGTTGGAGCACTACAGTTAGCATTCCAACAACTTTATCAACGGCTGGCAAAAGAAGGTCTATTCGATGCGGACCGTAAAAAACCGCTCGTAAGATTTCCGAAGCGAATAGGCTTTGTAACTAGTCCTTCCGGCGCGGCAATTAAAGACTTTTTGGAAGTATTACGACGAAGATGGCGAGGCACGGATGTGATCATTATTCCGGCAAAGGTTCAAGGAGTCGGTGCGGCTGAAGAGATTGTGGCCGGGATCCAAATCGCACAACGCATTGTTCCACCTTTGGATTGTTTGGTGGTAGGCCGTGGTGGTGGCTCTATGGAGGATCTATGGTGCTTCAACGAAGAAGTCGTCGTCAGGGCGATCGCTGCGAGCAAAATCCAAACGATTTCCGCCGTCGGTCACGAAATCGATGTCACGCTCAGCGATCTAGTCGCCGATGTCCGCGCCTTGACTCCGAGCGAAGCTGCCGAGCTGGTCGTGCCCAGTGAAGTGGACGTTCTAACGATTGTGGAAGGTTACGAGAGACGACTCACGCAATCTCTCCAGCAGAAATTTGACCTCTATCGATTGCGGCTCGATTCCATTGCGAGACGACCTGTTGTGACGCGGCCCGAAGAATACATTGCCCAGCGAGCCCAACGGATCGACGAGCTAAGTATACGGATCGAAAGAGCGATCGACCGGACCTTGGAGGCGATGCGACTAAAGCTGGCCTCGAGTGCCGCGTCGCTTGATGCGCTCAGTCCACTAAAAACACTTGAGCGGGGTTATTCGCTGACTCGATTAGTTGCGTCCAAGGTGGACTCGCAGGGTGTTGGAGATGCTGACGCGTCCTTCCTCTTGACAAGCTCCTCCCAGGTCGCCGTCGGAGATACGCTCGAGACGCGTCTGGATAAAGGTCTTATTGAGAGCCTCGTGACCCGAATCGTTGAGTAGTTGGTTGGCCTTGAGGTGGGTTTTGCTTCCTAGCTATACCTCCTTACATTACCGTTGTGCATTACTGGCTGGCATTGATTGCCGAATTGCTTGGGTTATGATGGTACTCTTCGTTGACGTCTGGATCGACCTTGAATGTTCTCCAAACACGTCACATCCCACCACTTTTTCCCCACCCTTTCCGCTTCGAGGTCTCCCTGTGCTCACGTGTTACCGTAGCAATTCCTTGTCTCGATTGTCCTCCTTATTTTCTGCGAGTTTCCGGCTCGTAGGACCAACGCTTGGTAAGCAAGTTTGCGGATATGCCTTTGCTTTATGGCTTGTAACGACACCAGCTTTGATTGCTCAGGCTCAACAGAAAAAAGCGAACGCGAAGAAAGGGAAAGCGACTGCGGACGAGTTGCGAGTTGCAGGCGATAATGAGTCCGGTGAGTTCACGCCAGTGATCGCTGAGAATGCACAGGTTCCGCCTGGATTCAAGATCGAGAAGATCTTTGAGGTTCCGCGAATCATGGGTTCATGGGTTTCATTGGCGACAGGTCCCAACGGCGAACTATTCGCGAGCGATCAAGGTGGTGAGGGGATTTTCAGGATTACTCCCGGCAACGGTACCACACCTACGAAAGTAAAAAAACTGCCGGTCAAACTTAGCGGTGCTCATGGATTGTTGTGGGCTTTTGATTCGTTGTACGCAGTGGTCAACGGAGAGCAGTCAGGTTTGCATCGATTACGAGACACCAATGGAGATGGCTTGGTTGATACTGACGAATATTGCATGGAGTTACCAGGTCGTGGCGAGCATGGTCCTCATGCGGTGATTCTTAGCCCCGACGGAAAGTCACTTTTCGTTGCCGCCGGAAACCACACCACACTTCCTGCTGTTGTTGCGGGAAGCAAGATCCCAAAGAATTGGAATGAAGATCATCTTCTTCCTCGGCGCTGGGATGCGAACGGACATGCTGCGGGAATTCTCGCACCAGGCGGATGGATATGTAATGTCGATCCAAGTGGAAAAGAGTGGAACGTCTACAGCGTGGGTTATCGAAATCAATACGATATTGCGTTTAATGCAAACGGAGATTTGTTTAGCTACGACGCCGACATGGAGTGGGATTTTGGATCGCCATGGTATCGACCAACGCGTGTTGTTCATGCAACTAGCGGTAGTGAATTCGGATGGAGAAGCGGGACCGGTAAATGGCCAACTTACTACGAAGATTCGCTTCCACCAGCCGTTGAGATCGGTCCTGGCTCGCCCACTGGAATTGTGTTTGGCGAAGGGGCAAAGTTCCCAGCCAACTTCCAGAAAGCACTCTTTATTTTGGATTGGACTTACAGCACCATCTACTCTGTTGAACTGAGTCCAGATGGGTCTAGCTATACCGGAAAAACATCGGACTTCGTGACGGGCTCTCCGTTGCCTGTGACAGACGCGACCATCGGACAAGATGGCGCACTGTATTTTGCTGCCGGGGGACGAGGAACACAGTCTGCACTTTATCGCGTGAGCTATGTTGGAACCGGATCAACTGCCGCAGTCGATACGAAAGACAGTCGCCAAATCGAACAGCGAAAGCTTCGAGAAAGCTTAGAAGCTTTCCATGGAAAAACCGACGGTGATTTAAAAGTGATCTTCGCGAACCTCGGAAGTGAAGACCGTTTCATCCGCTATGCCGCTCGCGTTGCTTTAGAAAATCAGCCATTCAGCACATGGCGCGAGGCAGCATTCCAAACGACCGATATTAAGTCGGTTCTCAACGCAATGATGGCAGTTGCGCACCAAGGTTCAGCAAGTGACCTCCCGCTTCTGCTCGAAAAATTGTCGTCGATCAACCTTGAAAAACTCAGCGAAAGCGACCAGCTTTTCTGGCTTCGAACTCTTCAAATAGCATTTGCTCGTCACGGTGAAGCGTCCGCTGATTTGCAAGAAAAATTAGCTAAGCGTTTGGATGCGATGTACCCTGCAAAAACCTACCCAGTCAATGCAGAATTGGTTCAGTTGCTTGTTTATCTGAAGTCACCCACAGTCGTCGACAAGACTCTCGACTTAATCGACAAACTTGGCCCGGAACCGATTCCTGCTTGGGGGCAATTGGTTTCGCGTAACGAAACTTATGGCGGTACGGTGGGTAAGATGCTCGCCGACATGCCACCTTCACGAGCGATTCATTTCGCGTTTGTTCTTCGGAATGTGAAGTCTGGGTGGACGATTGATCAACGAAAGAAGTACCTCCAATTCTTCATCGACGCAGCCAAACGACCTGGCGGAAACAGCTATGGAAAATTCCTGATGCAGTTTCGCGAAGATTTCCTTGCAACTTGCTCACAGCCAGAGCTAATCGTCCTCGAGTCGCTCGCAGGCAAGTCACTTCTTTCGGCTCCCGTAGTTGCGACTCCTCCAAAAGGCCCCGGCCGAAAATGGACGACTCCCGATGGTCTCGCATCGATCGGGAAAAACCTTACAAAGCGAAACTTTGAAGCGGGTAAAAATCTGTATCACGCAACCTCATGTGCAAAATGCCACCGCATCGGCGGTGAGGGTGGAGCAATAGGACCAGATCTTTCAACCGCCGGGAAAAAGTTTTCCATCGAAGACATGCTCAACGCAATCATCGAGCCAAGCAAAGTCATCTCGGATCAATATGGTTCCCAGCAGCTACTAACGAGTGAAGGAAAAGTCCTCGTTGGACGCGCCGTACCAATCGGTGATGAGTACTACGTTTACACCGTAGACGCTGACGCGAAGCCTGTGATCGTTGCGAAAGACGATGTCGAAACGATTCAAGAGTCGAAGCTATCGCAAATGCCACTCGGTCTAATCGATAGCCTCAACGAAGAGGAGCTCAAAGACCTTATGGCTTACCTCATTGCTGCCGGCGACAAAAAAGCAAGCGTTTATAAGTGAACCGGCTCAAGGGGCATTTGTTTGCTTTGAGGCGGTAGTCTGGCTTCGCGAACCCGTAGGATGGGACCAGAGTCCCGTCCGTCTAATCGCAAGGAGTATCGTTTCCAAACCGTGGCCGGTTGTTCAAACCTGTCGATACCCCAAAGCGGCGACTTTTCCAGAAAACGTTCTAAAAAACCGGGAAAAAGTCATCCTTTGCTAGCTTGCTCTCTTTACTCCAATCAAATAAATCCCCTAACATGCCGCGCTATTGGTACAATACGTCGAGCTAGCCAACGTACGATTTTATGAACGAATTCAAGAGAGGTTGCCAATGACTGGCATCATTTCCACCTACGCATTAATTTTTTTCGTAAGCCAATTGGGTGCGCCGCCGTTCGCCGTCCCGTCAGCAGCGCCTGGCTCTGGTCAGATTGGAGCCGCTTCGGTTACTAGCGGAGTGAATGGCGTAAGTGATGGATGGAAAATCGATCGCGACAACACATTGACTTATATCGTCCAGCTATCACCACAAATGGCGACTGATATTGCGACTCGCGGCGAAGAGATCAAGATTCCCATACCAACAAATCTTCAAGGTATCTCAGAAAACGTACTGATTCGGATCGGTAACGCGCAAGTTGAAAGAGAACTCAACGACGAACAGTTGCGAGTTCGTCAGCAGCAGCGACTACGCACCGACACAAGAAACGCTGGCATCACGGACTTGAATAGCCTCAGTAGTCGCTCCAGTGGCGGTGTCGTTCCGATTGATCCGCAGCGATCGCCTGCCACAATTTTGCCAACCGGTAACTCAAGCGCGCCTGCCCGGTCAACTGAGAATGATCTTGCGATGCAAGTACCTTTCGGGGCACCACCTTCGTTGGGTTCCAGTCGATTTAGTTCTGCTCCCAGCGAGACATTACCACCGTCGACAATTCCAACAAACCAACAAACTCTTCCTCCAACGGTTCCGCCAAGCTTCGCTCAATCAAACTCGGGATCGACAAGTGGGCTTAGTAGTAACGGACTAGTTAATAATGGAACGACGCAACTAACAGATGGATTTAACACGCTGAAAAATGGCTTGAATCAAGCTACGAATAACTCAGTGGTGAATCCCAACGTGTATACGAATCAATTAAACGGCACCACCACTCCGTCGAACTTTACTAATAGTTCGGCCGCAAATAGTAGCTTTCCCGCGAATCAAGCAACTCCTTATACCGGTGGAAACGTAACCGTTTTAGGAGCACCTGCGATCGATCGATTCGCAACAAATCCTTATGGGACCACTCAAACGACCAGCAACCCCTTTGGATCAACTTATGGTGCGACCAATCCTTACGCACCTACAGGTAACGCGACCGCTAACTGGAATAGCCAAACATCATACGGCCAGCAGCAATTAGGTCCGTTGAATGGTCAGTACGCAAACCAAATCGGGAGCCAACAGCCCTCTCAGTACCTTCCTGGAACAGTCCCGATGCCATCACTGCAAAATGGTCTAGGAAGCAACGCATGGTCTTCCGACCCACGAAATAGCACCAATGGCTACTCCGATTCCTTAAGAACTTCACAGCCGAACACAGCGTACCTTCCGCCTGGGTACGACAGCAACGCTTCTACGCTACCCCCGTTTGCGAGAATTGCGCAGTCCAGTACCTCGCTCTCAGGCACTGGATTACGAGATAGTCCCTTATCACGCGAGCTTAGTCTTGATGCTTACGGTAACCCAATTACGACACGGCAAGGAAAAGACACGCTAAGTGGTTTGGGGCAGCTTTTGTTAGTGATATCGCTTGTTGGAAATGCCTATCTAATATGGCAATTGAGTAACCTATTCAACAGCTATCGAACACTTCAACTTAGCAAGCGTGCCGAAGGTTCCTATTCGCTCGACCTGTAGAGCAAATCTTCTGGTAGCAAGCCAATCTCCCAGCATCAGCCGCCGAGCCCGCCAAGGGTTTGGAATTGTCGTATCCAATATGACATCGATCGAAATGCATGCCGCTGTCGGTGGTAAAGCTGATCGCGTAAGTGACAAGAAGAGTAGTTGCCAGTCCAAAGCGATAGCAGCCGAAAATGAAACTAGGTAGATGCAGATGTCATTTTTACTGAGCTGAAAATCGATCGCAAATAGTGAGTTCGAGAGGTAACTTACAAATCCTCCTCCAGTTCGGATGTTGATCTAAACCTAGTTTGAAAAAGTCGAAAAATCATAAGCCAACTATGAAGTAGCCCTGCCATCAAGAGAGGCGCTGCGTAGCAAAACAACAAAAAGACCAGTTGTGCGCCACGATCGGTTCCATCGTTGTTGGTGGCTGGGGTTGTTCCAAGAAGTATATGGATCTCATCGGTCACCATCGGTAACCGGGACGCCCAGAGTAAGCTCGCTGACATTACGGATACTAGCAGCATGATGACTAACAGCGAACCCATCGAGAACTGAAAACCAGAAGATTGGCTTTTGGCAAACGGTGTTGCCGGTTGACTTGCGTGGTCTGTGGACGTCTTAGAGTTATCGAGATTCATTTCGCTGCTAAACACCTCTCTGGTTCAAGCCAAGATCCAATTCAGGCCTGATCGAAATGTAAATTTGCCTAACCTGTATGAAGTGAACATGACTGTTCTTAGACAAACTGTGGCGACGTCAATACTCGTGGCTAGCGCCATCGGCTCAGTCTTTTTTATGTTATAGGATGTTATTCGCTGATCTCGAATGCAACTAGCTCTTTATCGTTCCTTGCGAACA
The DNA here is from genome assembly GCA_026692865.1 of Planctomycetota bacterium. Taxonomy (GTDB): domain Bacteria; phylum Planctomycetota; class Planctomycetia; order Pirellulales; family Pirellulaceae; genus JAIYDQ01. Next base: position 97,017 of record JAPLNI010000058.1, on the reverse strand, counting down.
AGCAACGGTCTGAGTAAGCCGGATAGCTCCACACCACAGACCGCCCGAAGCACTCATTGGTTGCTTCAAGGACTTTGAAGCGGCCAACTTCTTCGTAAGCTTTTGGCGTCAATCGGGCGACAATGAAGTCGCCAGTTTCGCTTAGTAGATAGTACAAGTCGCCAACCTTCGTGAGAAACGCGGTTCCGTGCGACATGCGGCGATCGCCACCGCAGGTTGGTTTGAAAGTTTCCCACATTCGCTCCCCGTCTTCGGCTCGGACGCATATCAATGATCCTTTTTCACAATCAGCGCCATAGAGATATCCGCCGTCGAAAATTGGAGTACTGTTAGCGCAATAAATCGCGTGCTTTGCTTTGCCTCGCCATAGCTCACGTAGTGGGCTTCGCTCATTTCTTTGATCAACAGCAAACATGGCCGCGACTTCGCCGATTCCCGTGACAAACATCTTGTCCCCTGCGATGACTGGCGGGACGATTGACATCTCATACTTCGGAACCATCGGGACGGACCAGAGCACTTCACCGGTCGCTGGATTGAGTCCATGAAGCGACTTGGGTTCCCAAATGAGCAACTGATCCTTGCCGGCGATCGAAACAATCGATGGCGGACAGTAGCCAATATTTTCTCCAGACAATGATCTCCACTTTTCGTTCCCGGTTTGCTTATCAAGTGCAACCACCAAACTTCCGTTGCCACCGGCAAGCGTAATGATAGAGTCTTGATAGATCAGTGGAACAGCGGAGTAGCCCCAGATCGGTGATTCTGTCTTGTAGTCGTCCCGCAATTGACGAGCCCAATTTAGTTTCCCGGTTGCAGATTCCAGCGAGACCAAATCGCCTTCGGCCCCGAGTGTGTAGATCGAATCGCCATCTACGGTGGGTGCTGCTCGTGGACCCGACGGATATGAGATTGAATAGTTTCGCGGGTACTCGTGGGTCCAAAGTTTCTTACCTGTCTTAAGATCAAATGCATGGGCCCTTTCGAAGCCTTTGAAGCTATCGCGAACACTTGGGTTGTTTGTCTTTTCGCCTTCAGTGCGAACATAATCAGTTAGATAGACTCGTCCGTCAGCGACGACAGGGCCGGAGTAACCGAGTCCCACTTCTGCTGACCATCTTTTTTTGAGTCCTTCCGCAGGGATCTTGCTAAGTACACCCGTTTCTTCGTAGCGTCCGTCTGACTTGCTGCCATTCCATTGAGGCCAATCGATCGCAAGTGCTTTTGAAAAAGGATTAAGACTATCAACGAAAAAGACAACGCCTGTTAGCGTTAAGAGGCTAAATAAGTTTCGACGGAGCATAGAGTTCAGCATGTTAATCACCAACAAGATATTGCATAAATTGCGTCAGAAAATCGAGGCGAAATCAACGACTGATCATCGTCGTGAAGAACTCATTGAAAGCGGGAAAACATCGGGAGTGACGTCAAATGTTTCGACACTTCCTAACAGAGTGAATGCTGAAACATCATCGACGTGGACATTGAGCAGTTGACCTATTTGTCTTGGGTTACCATCCCAGACAACAATGCGATCACACCGAGTCCGACCGGTCATTTGAATAACGGGACCTTCTTGGTGTTTTCGTAGGGACCATTTGCTGGGGCCTTCGACTAAGACCTCGACGGTTCTTCCCAGAAACGGAAGGTTATCTTCCAAGCAAATGGCATTTTGTACGTCCAGGAGATCATGGTTGCGGCGCTTTTTGACTTCTTCTGGGATGTCATCAGCATAGATATCGGCACCCTTGGTTCCGGTCCGCTCGCTATACTGAAAAATAAAGCTGTTCTTGAATCGACAGCGGCGAACCAGTTCCATCGTGCCTTGAAACTCCTCTTCGGTTTCGCCGCAAAATCCAACGATGAAGTCGCTTGCTACAGTCGCATCCGGAATGATCTCAAGAATGCGATCCATCATTTCGTAGTAGTCACCGGTCGTGTAGCCACGCTTCATTCGCTTCAGCACGGAATCGCTTCCGCTTTGGGCTGGAACGTGAAAGTAACGCGAACACTTTGGAAGATCGCGAACAGCCTCTAATAGTTCTCGAGTCATATCCTTGGGATAGTTTGTTACAAACTTAATTCGTTCGATTCCGTCGATCTCGTTTAGATCGACTAAGAGATCGCACAGTCGTGTCGTCTTTCCCGCGTCGCGATAACGATACGAGTTTACGGTTTGGCCCAGCAGGGTAATCTCCTTGCAACCTTGGCGGGCAAGGACATTTGCTTCGGCAATGATGTGAGCGGGAGAGCGGCCTTGCTCGGGGCCTCGAGTAAGAGGAACGATACAATAGGTACAAAACTTGTCACAACCGATTTGAATACGAATGTAAGCTTGTCCTGGTGATGGCCGCATCTCGGGGTCACGCAGTGGATCAAAAGTTTCATGACTTCGTTTGATGTCTTCTGCTGTCCCTTCTTTGCGGTCCAAGCTAACAGCCATCTGCTGGCCTTCACCGGCGGAGATCTTTTTCAAGAGGCTTGGTATCTGTTGCAATTGACCAGGTCCAACTACCAAGTCGACATACGGGACACGGTCAAAGATCGCCTTCTGATCCTTCTGAGCCATGCATCCAATGACGCCAATAATTTTGTCAGGATGCTGAAGCTTGAGTTGCTTCAGATGAAAGAGGTTGTGGTATGCCTTTTCTTCAGCATGCTCACGAACGCTGCAGGTGTTGAAGAGAATCGTATCGGCTTCTTTGGGATCGTTGGTGATCGCGTAGCCGTCCTTGCGAAGAGAAGCGACGACCATTTCGCTGTCCAGTACATTCATCTGGCAGCCAACTGTTTCGATATAAAGTCGCTTCGGTGAAACAGTCGGATCGATCGTCATTGGGTTCGCCTTGGATATCTAGGAGTGTCAAAAACCAAGAAAAACATTAGTCAGACACACCCGTATTTTCCCCGAGCCTTCGGAATTTACAAGGCGAATTTCGGCTCAGACGCTCAGCAGATATAGTAAGACATCTGAAGACCGCAGGTTTCTTGCATCAAGCGACTTCTAGATTCTTACGAATTCAGCGAACCCAAAATTAAATTGTGCGGATACTTTTAAGGCAAAATCTCGACAACAGGCGGTGGAGGCGGAAGCTGGAGCGTGGACGAGCTGGCCGAAAGTGATTGCCGATAGTGCTTCAACAAGGCGTGAACTGATTGAAATTCAGGGCGACCGGCAAGCTGTGAAAACTTCGGGTCCGACGCGACAGTATTGAATTGATCGATTGTGATTTGCAGCGACTCGGCCGTCGGGTGCTCATTCACAAGGTAAAGCGATGCCGGGAGAGCTAGGAAATTGCTCCATTCAGGACTTACCAAGTCGAACAACTCGGGCGCAATCTGGACCAATTGGGCTCGCAGGACATCTGACTCGTTAGTTCGGTTTTGCTGTACGATGGTGGTACTATTAGTGGCTGCGTTCGCTGCGGTCCCGGTGTAGCGAGCGATAGCTTGGGTTAGCTGAAGCGCCGAAGGAGGCACTACGACCGGCTGATTTGGGCCTGGGCTTCGATAGAAAGCGCCGGTCGCAAGTTGATCGATACGAAGAACAGAGCCGTCGATCGAAACTCCAGCAAACAGGCCCCGGCTTCGAGAGTAGGAAAAGATTTCTGCCTGAAGCTGCCCATCGGTAGCCACAGCACCCTGTCGCCCAACGGGACCGGCTGCAGCTGCCACATCAGCTCCAATGGTTAAGCGACCTGATAGTATTCCCTGAACACTTCGCGGCGTTCGAAAAACCAAAATGATATCCGAGGATTGCACTCCAACTTGCCAACCGATGTTGCCTCCTGTCAACGAAATGAAGACCGGTGCATGCCAATTTCCATTGGCCTCTCGCACAAAAAGTAAGCCACGACCATGCCTTGCTCCAACTATGAAGCCTGCCTTGAGAACGTTGGGGATGATCGCAACACCATGCGCATCGGATAGCATTGACTGAGGAATCGCGTTAAGTGGCGACGCCATCGTTTCTTGCAGAATACTAGTCGCAGCTTGAACTATCGCTTCCTCTTGCGACTGAGCCGCAACGAGTTGTGCCGAAGCGAACGAAATGATAATGGCAAATAAATGCAGGAGCGGTCGAGCAATAAGGCTCATGATGAAAATCCTTCCATGGGAGTGTTCTCAGTGCTAATTGATCTTAAGCAAAAGTATATCAAGTTCAAGGACCATCAGTCGCCAGCTGATGGAAATGTGGTTCTTCCTGTGTCGTAGGAGTTATTCACAAAACAATCATTCAAACTTTAGCAGGATCAAAACCCGTGGCTAGCGTAGTCGGCTAAAGTTACATTAGGTCAGTGTTCGAGCTGGTTATTAATGATCAATCAACGATACTTCTATATTGGTGAATTCAGCGAAGCCGCTATTCGTAGGAGCCCAGCTTTTATCTCCGCCGCCATAAAAGGTGTCAAAATAGATGCTATCAACTCCAAATTGGTCGGTCGTTCGCCACTGCATCTCGGGCTTATCGACGACTAGAAATTCCGCTTTTCCTGGCATGCCAATCCAGACTCGAAGCAGCCCATCCTTTCGATTGGGATTATTCATTTTCACCAAGATACGAACTTCGATGGGTTGTCCTTTTGGAAATCGAAAGTCGCTTGGGAAAGGGAAGCTGTCACCGTAGTTGCTAGATTGCTGTGCGTGATAAACATAAGCTTCTCCTCGTCCGTCACGTCGCCACATGAGTCTTGCTGAGAAACCGTTTTTTCCATCTGCAGGTTTACCACCGCTAATGTTCTCGGGGCCTCCGCTAAGCCCTGGGAGTTTCCCCCCTTTAACGAAATCGAAGTCTGTTGAGAATCGCATCGTGTATTTCAGCTGAGCGCTTTCTCGATCACCAAAAGGCCATCGCCAATCAGCACCGTTTTTGTCCGGTCCAATTTCCCCTTTCGCATAGTTAACGCGCAACCAAGACTTTTCATCAGCTCGAATCACCTCCACGCGTCCTTCCTTGATTCCATCCTCAAACTCGCACCGCGGCCAGTCTTTCTTCCACTGCTCGACTGTGTAAGGACCTGACGTTTCAGGTAGTCGAATAACGTCAACCGCGTGCACTTGAGCAGTCAAAACGATCACGAACAACCAGAGTGATTTATAGAGCGTTATGTTTGAGTGCCAGTCTTTACGATTCATTGCGAAGACCATGATTGTCGGGTAATTTAGCGTTACACCAATACGTCTGATTCAGTCTTGTTTTGACATTGGCGTTTTCATACCAAAGTTTGGCATGAGAATCCAAGACAATCAAGCGTGTGTCGTTTAGACTCATGGCAATTCAAAATGACGATAACTAGACTTTAGCCACCACAAATGAAACCTATCGTTCAGATTTCTCTCGATTTGACTAATATCGCAGAAGCGATTGAAACAGCGCACATGGCACTTCGCGCGGGTGTTGATTGGCTTGAAGCCGGAACGCCACTTATTCTTGCCGAGGGGCTTCACGGGATTCGAGCTTTGCGAAGCGAGTTTCCTGATACTCCGATTGTTGCGGATCTCAAGACAATGGATGGCGGCTATCTAGAAGCAGAGATGATGGCAGGTGCTGGTGCAACCCATGTGGTCGTGATGGCGAGAGCTCATGAGGAGACGATTCGTTGTGTTGTGAAAGCCGGCCGTGACTTTGGTGTTCAAGTCATGGGTGACAACATGGTTTGCCCAGATATGATTGCAGGAGCGAAACGCCTTGAAGATATTGGTTGCGATTTTGTCATCCATCACATCGGATATGACGAGCGTCGAGGTATCGCTGCAAGAGGCCTTCGAATGCCAAGTCCGCTGGATCAACTCCGTGAGGTTTGCGAAGCGGTAAAGATTCCTGTCCAAGCAGTCGGTGGGCTGTCGCTGGAACAAGCAATCCTATGTCCATCGTATGGTGCGCCGCTAGTAGTTCTGGGTGCACCACTGACCATCGACGCCGACTCCTTTAAAACAGCTGACGGAAACCTCGAGAGCTCGCTTCGCATGATTTGTGATGCGATCCATTCAGCAAACTGCTCAAAGTGAATGCGACGTGAAAAGTAACATGCTTCGTATGCATTCGGCAAACAGTTCAACCTGCCTAGCAATTTCAAAACTTCCCTCCAAGTGACATAAACATGACTTCAGCTGCTGTTGTTAATTTTGCTCCAGAAAAAGGATCTGTCGAAATCCGCGAGATCGAAAGGCCTTCGATCGGGCCGGAAGATGTGTTGCTGGAAGTAGCTAATGTTGGCGTTTGCGGTAGCGATTTACACCAATGGACCGCTGATCATTCGTGGCCGGTTAATTATCCCGTGGTGCTTGGTCACGAGTTTGGCGGAGTCATCGTCGAGCTTGGGGCGAATGTGGATGGTTGGAAGGAAGGAGATCGAGTTGTCAGCGAAACTGCGGCAATTATCGATCCACAAAATCCGATGTCACGGCGAGGCCTCTACAATTTGGATCCAACACGAAAAGGATTTGGTTATGGTGTTCACGGTGCGATGACCAAGTATGTCAAAGTTCCATCGCGAATCTTGCATTCGATTCCTGATGCGTTGCCATTCGAGCACGCGTGTTTAACTGAGCCATGCTGTGTTGCCTATAACGCAGTGGTGAAGAACGCGCGGATTGAACCCGGTGATCGTGTTGTAGTTCTTGGGCCGGGAACGATTGGGATACTTTGCGCAGCAATGGCTCGATTGTGCGGCGCGGAAGTCGCACTCGTGGGCTTGGAGTCTGATAAGCATCGTTTAGCAATTGCCGAGCAATACGGCTGCGTGAGCATTATCGGTGATGCAAAGCCATGGGCATTACAGCGAGATGGACTTGGCTGTGATGGAGTTATCGATGCGGCCGGAGCGAGTGTGACTTTGAAAATCGCGATCGATATTGTGCGTCCCGCAGGTTGGATTTCGAAGGTCGGTTGGGGACGCGATCCGATCGGATTTAGCTTGGATCCGATAGTGCAAAAAAATGTTACTCTTCAGGGTAGCTTCAGCCACAACTGGCCCATCTGGGAACGCGTCATTGCGATGCTCGCAAGTGGCCAATTGAATGTCAATCCGATCATCGGTGGCGTATGGTCGATTACGGACTGGCACGATGCGTTCGAGAAAATGCACAGCGGCCAAGTTGTAAAATCAGTGCTCAAACCGGTCTGAAGAATTCGACGAAGTATTGCAAGAGCGATAAATTCCTTGAAGCGTGAAAGTTTTTAGAATTCGCGGCCGAACAGCAGATACTGCGTTCAACAAGAACACCATTCACTATCAGAGTTAGCTATTCACATGCCAAAGTTAGCCGCATTTCCAAAAGCGTTTATGCAAGCTCTCTGCAAAGACGGATCGATGAAGATTGCCCAGTGGATTGAGCTCGCTTCGACACTCGATGTGCAAGGGCTCGAATGGTATGCGGGATTTTTGGAGATGGAAGACGAAGCCAATTGGGGGCGTTTTCGTCGCGAGGTAGAGAACACCGGCAAAGTCATCCCGATGATGTGCTGTTCCCCGGATTTCACTCATCCCGATCTATCGTTTCGAAAAAATGAAATTGTCAAGCAGAAGCGATGGATCGATATGACTCATGCATTGGGAGGAAGTTATTGTCGTGTGCTCAGTGGCCAGAGTCGTCCGGAATTGAGTATCGCCGATGGGATCCAATTCGCGGTAGATTCGATCGAGGCGTGCTTACCATACGCGAGATCGCTTGGCATCAACTTGATTATAGAGAATCATTACAAGGATGACTTTTGGGAGTACCCCGAGTTTGCTCAAAAGATGGATATCTTCTGTCGCCTTGTTGAACAGATTGATCATCCCAACTTCGGAGTGAACTATGATCCGAGCAATACTTTCTTGGCCGGTGAAGATCCGATTGAGTTGCTCAAACGCGTTTCTCACCGAGTCATCACGATGCACGCGAGCGATCGATATCTGACTTCTGGCACTTTAGAAGATTTGCGAAACGAAGAAATTGGTGTGACGGGCTACGCAAAGCGACTAAGTCATGGCGAGATTGGCAAGGGGCTCAATGACTACGATGCTATCTTTACCGAGCTGCGACGTGTCGGATTTGATGGTTGGATCAGTATCGAAGATGGAGTCGATGGGATGGAACAGCTTGCACGGAGCGTTGAATTTTTGAAAAACAAAACCGCAAAGTACTGGCCAAGTTCCAATCGGTAAGTCACGTTTTTGATTTCTGACGCGAGTTTATGCGATGCGATCGCTTAGGGTAGCCGATTCGGGCGAGGTTGGAGTTGGCATAACTGCCCCCACGATCATGACTCCAAGAGAGCAGCCGTCGAGGAACCAGCAAGGGTCTTCGGCTAACATCGTTCGCAGGGTCCCAGCCGATACCACAAAGAGCACGGCGAAGAAGGCTCGTTCGGCATGGATTCTAAAGGTTGGGTTTTCCACCAAGCGGGCGACCCAAAGGCCAATAGCTGAGGCTAGGGGAACAATCCATGTACAACCGTCGGCCGCCTGTTCGAACCATTCCATCGTTTTTCACCTTCCTTGGTGGTGTCTTTCATCGGTGACCATCCTGTCACACGTCTAGAAGAACTTATGAAGAAATTGTCAGAAAGATTCAAGAGAGACTTGGGGGTTCATTCGGATGTTTTTGTCTAGTCTTTTAAATACGAGCTTTTACCGGGAGTTTTAAGCGGGGGAAGTTTGCGATATGATCTCGACTAGTTAGAGGGTGAACGAACGGCAGCGACTACTATTCGACTGTCCAGACGTTTCTCGGGCTAGGCACATTAAAATAGTTGATTTCTCCGAGCGATTGGCTCCGTTTTCAACAGGCCATGCCAAGTGTGGGAGTGACGATTTTTCTATGTTTTTAAGAGTAAACGAATATCAAAATGAGCGAGCTTTGTGACTTTGGGTTGATTGGTTTGGCGGTCATGGGCGAGAACTTGGCACTCAACGTCGAAAGTCGTGGGTACAAAGTCGCCGTCTTTAATAGAACGACCGAGAAGGTAGACGAACTGCTTGCTGGACGAGCCCAAGGTAAAAACTTTTTTGGTGCACATAACATTGGCGAATTTGTAAAAAGTCTCAAAACACCTCGAATCGTGATGATGCTCGTCAAAGCTGGTTCAGCCGTCGACGATTTAATCGAGCAATTGTTGCCTCACTGCGAGCTTGGTGACATTTTGGTCGATGGTGGAAACACCCATTTCGCCGATACTGAACGTCGTACCACTTACGTCGAAAGTAAGGGTTTGCTTTTCGTAGGTAGTGGAGTTTCTGGCGGTGAAGAGGGCGCTCTCAAGGGTCCGAGTTTGATGCCTGGCGGATCGAAGCCAGCGTGGGAAACCATCAAGCCGATCTTCCAATCGATCGCAGCCAAGGTCGGTCCGAACGAGGATATACCTTGCTGTGAATGGGTTGGCCCACGCGGTTCGGGACACTATGTGAAGATGGTTCACAACGGCATTGAATATGGCGATATGCAGTTGATCTGCGAGGCTTACTACTTGCTAAAAGAAGTTGGCGGACTCTCCAACGAGGAGCTCTATGAAGTCTTTTCAGAATGGAACCGCGGCGAGCTCCAAAGCTACTTGATCGAAATTACTCGCGACATCTTTAGTGCCAAGGATGATCAGCCAGGCAAGTCCGGCTACTTGGTAGACACGATTTTGGATGTCGCTGGTGCAAAGGGGACAGGAAAATGGATGAGCCAGCTAGCTCTCGATTTGGGTGTTCCAAGTACATTGGTGACGGCCGCTGTTTACGCTCGGACGATCTCGGCAGTGAAAGACGCTCGTGTTCGAGCCAGTAAAATGCTCAAGGGCCCGGCAGCCGGCTCCACTGCAAGTTTCGATTTGCCTGTGAAGCAATTGGTCTCGGACAAGAAGGCCTTCGTCGAAGCTGTCAAGCAAGCGTTGTACGCTTCGAAGATTTGCTCGTATGCACAAGGCTTCGTTCAGTTGCAAGAAGCGAGCAAGGAATACGATTGGAACTTGAACTACGGCGATTGCGCATTGCTGTGGCGCGGTGGTTGTATTATCCGAGCCCAATTCTTGGATCGCATTAAGTCGGCTTTCGATGAGCAACCGAACCTCGAGAATTTGCTGCTCTATCCTTACTTCCAACAAGCGATTGAAAAGGCTCAATCGGGTTGGCGATCGGTTGTCGCAGCGGCAACCATCTTGGGTATTCCAGCTCCGGCGTTCACAACCGCACTCGCTTACTACGACAGTTATCGCATGGCCAATTTGCCTGCGAATCTGTTGCAAGCACAACGCGATTATTTCGGAGCTCACACGTACAAGCGAATTGATATGGAAGGCACCTTCCATAGTGAGTGGCTTGATCTGCGTAAGAAGCCTTCGTAGTCATGCGTCATTTGTCGGTCTGGCTTTTGTTAAGCAACATCTTCGCTTGAGGAAACTTGGGAATCTATGTCTCACACGATGGTCATCTTTGGGGCTTCAGGCGATCTAACGAGTCGTAAGCTTATCCCAGCGTTGTATAGACTCTTTCAACAGGGTCGATTGCCGACGCCGACTCGGATTGTCGGTGTTGCTCGTAGCCCCTTCACGAACGAAGAGTGGCGGAACCAGCTTGCCGTGACCACTGCAAAATTTGCGAAACACGACTTCACTCCGGAGTCGTGGGCGGCATTTTCAGAGAATGTGTTTTATCAATCAGGCGATATCGCTACGGATGAAGATTTCGTACAACTCAAAGGATTGCTCGACACGTTAGAAGCGAACGCGAAGACGACTCGAGTCTACTATCTGTCGACAATGCCGCAGCTTTATGCTCCAGCGATCACACAGCTTGGAAAAGCTGGTCTAGCTGACGATTCGGCAGGAGAGCGACGTGTTGTTATCGAAAAGCCATTCGGTACCGATCTCGCTACCTCGCGTTCACTAAACGATTCGATTCATAAAGTATTCCGCGAAGATCAAATCTATCGTATTGATCATTATTTGGGCAAAGAGACTGTCCAGAACATGATGATCCTTCGGTTCGGAAATACCATCTTCGAACCGCTTTGGAATCGAAACTACATCGACCACGTTCAAATTACGTGTGCTGAGGAAGTCGCCGTGGGACGACGTGGAGGATACTATGACAAATCTGGTATTCTTCGGGACATGTTCCAGAATCACTTGTTCCAGTTGTTGATGATCACCGCGATGGAGACACCTGTTCGCTTCAATGCTGATATAGTTCGGGACGAAAAAGTAAAAGTCCTTCGAGCTGTTCGCCGATTCCAAGGCAGCGATTACTCGGAGTCGTGTATTCGTGGGCAGTACAACGGATATTTGAAAGAGGAAGGCGTTCCGGCTGATAGCCAGACTGAAACATTCGCGACCCTCAAGTTGTTGATCGACAATTGGAGATGGAAAGGCGTTCCGTTTTATCTAAGAAGCGGTAAGGCTCTCTCGTGTCGAACCACTCAAATTGTGATTCAGTTCAAAGAGCCGCCGCACCTGATGTTTGGTGGAAATCGTCGCGTAAGCCCAGAAGCGAATCGTCTTGTCATTCAGATTCAGCCCGCAGAAGGACTTCAATTGTTCTTCCAAAGCAAGATTCCCGATCAAGAAATGAATATGCGGCTATCGGAACTTGATTTTCGATTCGACACTGGCGGTCGCGAACTTCCCGATTCGTACCAACGTCTTCTTCAAGACGCACTCAACGGGGATGCAAGTCTCTTCGCCCGTAGCGACGAAGTGGAGCAAGCGTGGCAAATTATCGATCCGATTATGTCCGCTTGGCGAAGTCCTGCCGCTCCGTCACTCGCGCCCTATGATGTAGGCGGTTGGGGCCCAGAGGCATCAACCGATTGGATGAAGCGAGACGGTCGTCAATGGTTCGATGTTTGTCCAGTTATTCAGTAAGCTTGGCATTCGGTAAGTTCTGCAATCAATAGTTCGCCATATAAAAACCCGACGCCAATCTTCATGGATAAGAATACACAATCGGAGACTCCGGAAGCTTCGCTATCGAACGTTGCTTCTTCTGCTCGGAAGCTTGGGAACTACACGGTCGAGGGTTATTCGCGAGCAGCAGTACAGTCGTATTGGCGGATTCATGAGATGAAGGTCGGCTTCGACCTGGGTGCTCAACCTTGGGACTTTATGGCCATTCCCAAGTTCTTTGTCTCGCACACCCATCTGGATCATATTGCAGCCTTGCCGGTCTACGTTGCCAGGCGGCGAATGATGAAGATGGAACCACCTGTGATCTATCTTCCTGAAGAAGCGATCCCGGCGGTTGAGGGAATGTTGAAAATGTTCGGTAGACTCGATAGAGGCCGACTTCCATGCGAGCTGATTGGTATCGGCCCCGGAATGGAGATCGAACTATCGCGAGAGCTAGTCGTAACAACTAGCGCTACCAAACATACGATTCCATCGCTTGGATTTGTCATTTGGGAACGACGAAGAAAACTACGCCCTGAGTTTACACATCTTGCGGGTCACGAGATCCGCGATTTAAAAAACGCGGGAACCGATGTAACCGTTGAGACTCGAATGCCGATGATCGCATATACAGGTGACACGGCTCCGGGCGGGCTGGATGCTTGCCCAGCCATGTTTGAAGCAGAGATTCTCATCACGGAGATGACGTTTTTATCACCAAGTCATCGTCGCGAGAAAATTCATAAGCATGGTCACATGCACTTGGACGACATCGTCGCAAGAAAAAGCGACTTCAAGAACAAGCACATTATTTGCGGGCACTTCAGCGTTCGATACAGTGATTCTCAAATTCAACGTTGGATCAAAAAAGCCTTCCCAGATATGCTCGACGGAAGACTAATACCCTGGTTATAGAACCACGTAGTCAAGTCTCTCCGAGACTTGAGAAAGCAGATCTATTTCTCGCGCGCTATTAAGATTGAGTTGTCTCGAATGGCCGCCACTCTGAATGCCGTTCTAGTAGTTCCACTGAAGTCCAAGGTTCAAGCTGTGGAGGGTGAAGTTGGACTCGCTGAAAACGAAAGCCGGATTCATCTGAGTCGGGACTGCTGCATCGTCGACCGCTAATCGTGGATCGAGTGCGTTCGTAACACGTGTCACTTTAGGAAGACGAAGCAGATTGTAACCAACAGTGAAATCTAGTTTCGGTGTAAGTCGATAGCCGGCAGTCAGATTCAATTCTGGCGAGACGACAAAGGTATTGAATGAATAGTTCCCACTGTTTGTTCGCGAAGAAGCATGGAGCCCAGAATCGGTTGTGCTCGGTACGCCTGCAACGGTGGTTGTTTGCGAGCCACGGATAGCTACCGAGCGTTCCATGTTGCCGAGTCCTAATTTGAACATGCCGCCGAAGTACCAGCATCCCTCTCGGACATCGCCGCTAAAACCAAACGTTGCACCGTGGAACTGGTTTTTGCCATCAAAGGAATCTAGAACGGAATTCGTTGTACCAGCAGGGATTGTTTCACGCGTTGATTGAAGGGAAAGCGATTCCGAGAGACGAGCTGTTTGATAGCCCATCAACCAATCCCAACGTCCGAGACTGTCTCGGACAAGCATCCGTCGAAACAGCAAATCACCTCCGTAGACATTGGAACTAAGGTTTGCGTTGACGCTACCGCTTAGTTGTCCGGGAACTGCGACTAGAGCTTGGCTTTGTGTCGGAGGGTTGTTCGCAACGCTGAGAAAGGGTAGCTCAAGGTTGGGAAACGTATTCGAATTGGTAATCAGTCCGATATCGTTATCGCCACCGTAAAACATTCGCACAACAATGGCTCGCGACTGGCAATCGTCTAGCCAAATACCTGCTTCCGAACGAAAGCCAGGAACCGAGGCTGTGCCAGTCTCACTTCCACCAAACAACGCAGTACCGCTGGAGGTTACAAGCGTTGGTAAGACCTGCCCGCTTCCCCAGAAGTTGGCCGATTCAGCTCGCAGGTAAAGCCGTTGCGAAAGCAAAGCGAAGGGAGAGCATGGATTGCTGAAGCAGGGATCTTGAGAACCGCATTTTGATTGAAAACATGCTCCGCCATCGCAATCGGATACCAGAGGGGCATTGTTAGCAAATTCATTATTAGATTTATAGAACTCGACGGAAGAAGAATATTTTTCTGCGTGCATCGATTCGTTATGAGTCGTAGGCGAAGCGCAGTTTTTGCAACTTGCTTGGACTACGATGGAATCGTCTTCGTAGAATTCTTCGTCAAGTTCAGCATCTTCGTAAGTCTCCAGATTCTCTCGAGGATCGTTGACAATAGGAATCTGTCGATTCGAGACTCGCCGAGCTTTTTTCGGTCCATCTATTTGTTCTGCAAATGATGTTTGCCCGAGGCTAATGATTGCAATTACCACAACTGGGGCAATGGTTCGGCAAAAGTGGATGATCGAGATTCTATTCATGGCGGAGTGAGCTCCAGAGGGATGCATCAGGTCTCGCAAGTGGCGACCGTAGGATTTAGATCGGATGTTCCGGTCATGCTGATTAAGTAAACTTGATAAAGTTTAACGACGGCTTTGGAGTGCTTCGACTTGTTGGAGCTTTAAGATTTATCGAACGGATTGCAATCAGGGGAGATGACGTGAACAGAGAGAGTCATTTCCCTAGGCGGTGTCGATACCGCAAAAGCTGGGCCGAGTCCCAGCACTCCAAAGGGGTACTCCGATTATTACGGCAGAATCATTACGGCTCCACCGATGGTAGCTCCTTGAGCAGCGAGCCCCTTGAGGCTGAGTGGAATTGGTTCGATAGACCATGGAGCACAGCTTCCTGGACGATAATGTCCAAGTGCATACTGACATTCGTTCATCGGGTTGATCGCCATCTTGTATGGTAAGAAGGCTACATTCGTGAAGAAGTGGGCTGTTGAGAGGACGGGCTGGATAGCAGGGCCCCACTCGTGTCCAGAACGCTCAAGTTGAATCTCTTCAAAATAGAGTGGCTTATGGCACAGTCCGGACGCTTTCCATGCAACTGTTGTCGGCTCGAATGATCTCGCGGCGAGTGTCTGGTCACCGAGCGAGCATGTCACCGGCAGCCCCCACGATTCAGAAACATAGATAGTATCGGCGTCGCTTAGTTCGCGAATTGATAGAGCAAGTCGCTCGCCAGTCGACGATTCGATGATGATACTGTCATACTCCAAGTCAACCAGTCTTCCGTCGGCCAGCGGTCGTCCCGAAGCGTCATACCAAGGCCGTAGGGGAGCTGTAAGCGCGAACTTTGATTGCTTCTGTTCGGTAGAAAGTTTGTCTTTTGGGCCAACGCCGAACTCCGGTGCAACGTTGAGTTTTATCGTTGCGATATCGGTTGACATCGCACGACCTCGAACGTCATCACAATCGACATCAAATCTCTTTGATCCTTTGCTTTTTGGTGGAAGGCGATCAAGTTCCATTTGCTGGTCCGATGGGGATTCGTTTCTAAACCCACCTGGTGGAGTGTTGCTTGGAGGCAAAAATGGGCTTGGCGCCGGTTGCGTGTTCTTTGGCTCGATGAGACTTCGCGTTGTTGGAGCATTGGCTTCGGGTGGAAGCGGATCTATTGCTTGTTCGCTAGGCGTGCCATTGGATTGAAATGGTGGGAATGCGTCGAGCGGTGAAGGCTGCGGTGACTCAGACAGGGAAGGAATCGCGAAACCTGGCTCGTTGAGTGCGGGTGCTTCTTGTGTCTGAACGTTTGCTTGATAAGCAGCAACCTGAACTTGACTTCTTTGCTGTTGAGCAAAAGAGTTCTCTGTTTCGGTTGGGCGATTCGACCATGTGCTTGCTTGTTGCACTTCTTGAGTTATTGGTTGACGGTTCTTTCGAATCACTCTCGGAGCGCTATCAAAGTTCGTATCGATAGGTTCGTGGCTTACGATCGATCGGCCGGTAGATGTTCCTGTTGGGTAGCTGGTCGCGTGGGTCGTAGGGCGACTTACTGATTGGGAGGTCGCTTGCGCGTGCTGGCGATTGGTGAACACGGGTCCGGGTATCGAGCCAGTAGCAGCATAAGCTGTCGTTACGTTTGGTGATTGGGAAAAAACATTGCCGTGGTTTGCTGCTTGAGCATATGCGATCTGATTGGACCCAGTCTGGTTTGAGTTGGTCTCGGGAGTGCTTCGGGTCGATCTCCAGCGAGCGACTACGGGTTCAGAGGAACCGCTTTGCAAGCCGTTTATAGAAGCTTGATTCATTTCTCCGCGAAGGCGATTTTGGGGAATAACTGCAGCGGATTGTGCATCGATCGTTGGGTTTGCAAAGTATTGGTTTGCATTGGGTGCAACGAATGGTTCTGGGCTCCATCCACCGGGCGATTGAGCAAGCGAAACAGTAGGAGCCGCCAGTGCGACGGCCAATACCATTCGTTGGAGCGTTGACCTATTTGTCGTCGTTAGCCGAGTGGTACTCAGGGCTGTAGTTTGGTGATTCTTGTGTGATCGCGATGTCATGTGGATGGTTCTCTCGCACGGTGGCGGGTGAGATTTTGATGAACTTTACGTCCTTGCGAAGCTCTTCAATCGTTCGGGTACCGCAGTACCCCATTCCGGCACGAAGGCCTCCAACCAATTGGTACACATAGTCTGCCAAAGGACCTTTGAAGGGTACGCGGCCTTCGACTCCTTCTGGGACCAATTTGGTTAATTGATCGGAGCCACTTTGGCGGTATCGTTCGCTGCTTCCTTTGACCATTGCCCCCAGCGATCCCATTCCGCGATAGGCCTTGAATGTTCGGCCTTGGTACAAAATAGTTCTTCCGGGGCTCTCGGCAAGTCCAGCAAAAAGGCCACCAATCATTACACAGTTCGCTCCGGCTGCGATCGCTTTCGTGATATCACCACTAAAGCGAATTCCGCCGTCTGCAATGGTCGGTATGCCTGCTTTTTGGCAAGCCAAAGTTGTCTGATAAATCGCAGTGATCTGAGGAACACCGACACCGGAGATGACTCGCGTGGTGCAAATCGAACCGGGGCCAATGCCAACCTTCACTGCATCTGCACCAGCCTTCGCCAAGTCGCGACCACCTTCTAACGTTGCAACGTTTCCGGCGATCACATCGATGTCGAACTGACGCTTTATTTGTCGAACGGTTTCTATTACGTTGACCGAATGTCCGTGAGCACTGTCGACGATCAGTACGTCGACACCGCGTTTGACAAGTTGTTCAGCTCGTTCCAGATCCTGCACTCCGATCGCCGCACCGACTCGAAGCCGCCCCTTAGCATCTTTGCATGCCATCGGGTATCGCTTCATCATGTCAATGTCTTTGATCGTGATAAGGCCCGTCAGTAGGTAGTTATCGTCAACCAGTAAAAGCTTCTCTACCTTTTTATCCGTTAAAATTTGCTCAGCTTCTGCAAGCGTTACATTCCCCTGTGCGGTGACCAGATTTTCCTTCGTCATCACTGAATTAATGTCAAGTTCTGCCGATTCCAAAAATCTCAAGTCACGTCTTGTGAGGATTCCGACCAGCTTTCCACCCTTTTCCACGATTGGAACGCCAGAAATATTTTGCTGGCTCATCAGCTCGCGAGCCGTGCTGACACGATCACTTGGCGAGAGGGTCACCGGGTCCACGATGATTCCATTGGCAGACCGCTTCACTTTGGTGACTTCTTCAGCCTGAAGTTCGATCGACATGTTTTTGTGGATGACACCCAGCCCCCCTACTTTTGCAAGTGCGATGGCCATTTCGCTTTCGGTCACCGTGTCCATAGGGCTGGAGAGCAGCGGGATTTGGAGCCGAATGCGACCTGTAAGTTGCGTGCTTACGTCGGCTTCGTTAGGAAGAAAATCGCTGTAACGAGGTTCAAGAAGTACGTCGTCAAACGTAATGCCAGAATAGGCAAGTTTATCGTCCATAGAAGTTCGGAGATCGGTTTCAAGGTGAGAGCCGGAAGCCCTTGAAGTTCTGAGGAACTGAGGACTCCTGAAACCGTCTAGATTATGCTAGAACGGACCCGTTTTGGCTAGGGAACGTCATCGAAAAAACTGTCTCCGGATGGGACTTGGATGATTCGCGACTTGCTTTTAGGTTTGAACGCGGCTGGCTCGCGTTGCTCCAAAAGTATTGATTCGTCGGTTTCTACAACAGTTTGGTCGTAGTTGTTCTGCTGGTAATTGCCAGTTGAGGACTCCATCACGCTACCGTATTCGGTTTCGATTGCTTGGATTTCCATCGGTTCCGAAGTTCCAGGGCCGTTGGTGGCGTAACCGACAAGCTGAGGGTCGCTGAGGTTGGAGCCGACGCGACCATGCCGCATATCGGTCCGGGGCGTCTTACCGCCATAGGTTACAAAGTCTAGGTCGAAGGGACTGCTGCAAAGGGCGCATCCGATCGGTGATATCAGGCTGAGTGTCAAAAGTACAAAGCAGGCAATTCGAATCATCTCGCGCTCCGTTTTGATTTGCTGGCAAAGCGTGCAGCCGAGAGGCAAATTCCGCTTCGGCAAACACACAATCTACTTATCGACCGCGTTGACTTTAGCGATTAGGCTGAATTTAGCGATTGAGAGGATTTTCGGCGGTCTTTGCAGTCGCTGATTCTGGCAGCGAGAAGTGGGGTCGACGCAAATCGTTCAGTGATAATCACGAGCGACTAGGACCGCACCAAGAGAGAGAAAATGAAAAACTGAACCGATGTCGCTTGCCACGGGTGTCGACATTGCCTCAGTATGCCATGTAGCACCCGAGGCTTATACCTTCGGCACAAGACTAAAACAATTTTCATCTGTTCGCACAAAGCAGCAACAGTTCTTGCGGTCCAGAAATAAGAAGACGCTTTACGAAGATAAGGTCAATCGATGAGAGTTTGACATGTGGACTTCATCGGGATTTGGCTATAATCAGGAGTCGCTCAGCACTGGATGATGTTGACGTAAAAGGTTGCTTGTGGATCCCTATTGATTACTAATTCATATGGTGTTTAAGAAGAAAAAGAGCGAGTTGGATTCGGCTGCCGATGAAGATAAAAAGCCATCGAAAATCGCCGAAGCATTGCAAGCAGTGCGGCTCGATCCGGTAGCACTCGTCTCCGATGTTTGGGATACCCTGGATATGTGGCGAGATACTCGTCATTGGATTCCTGTCCTCAAGGCGATTCCAGCAATCTTAATAACAACAGCCGTCATCACGGCAGTCACCTGGGGGAATTTTACAAGCAGTTCCACAATTGTTGCGACCTACATTGAAAAGGCCGAGGAAGTCGCACCCATAAAAGAAGATGGTCGCGAGAAGATCAAGACTGATAATAAACTGAATCAAGGCACGTCCCTGCGTGATGGAACGACCGAAGTAGCCGTTGAAAAGCCTGCGGCTGAACTTGCTGCTGAGGAATCGAAAAAGTTGGAAGCAGCACAGTTCGCGGATCTACTTTTCAGACGCGTTCTCCAGGTCGAATCAAAGAATAAGCGAGCCCGATATTACGTTGCCAATCAAATGAGTATGCGTGGTAATCGCGATCAAGCGAGATCGATGATGGAATCGATGGCTCCACCTGATGCCAAGGGATACGAACCGGCTCACACTTGGTTAGCCGGTGATTTTCTTCAGAAACTGAGTTCCGGTGTGGCTTTGGATCGCGAGACGTTGAATCATCACCTCGCAATAGCAAGCGATTGGGCAGGAACAAACCCCGGACTTCTTGCGATTTACTCACAGCTACTTGAGTCCGAAAAACGTTCGCGTGAAGCAATCGGGATGATGCAACGTGCGGCCAATCGTGATCCGTCCCATTACTTGGCGTTGGCCAGTCTGTTTGCTCGCTATCGTCAACCAATTCAAGCCAAAGAGGCCGTGGAACGAGCCGTTCAGCATTACAGCGCCTCGTTTGGTAAAAAAGATGAGCCCGACTCGGATCGCATCGCCGTTGCTGAAGCCTATCTTCAAATTCAAAAGCTGGATGACTCTGTGAAGGTGTTGCAGCAGGGGCTGATGCTTCGGCCAGATCGTCCAGCCCTTCGACGTGCGCTCTCAAATGTGTATCGCATTGCTTATCGGATGCAACTTCGGCGTTCCGAGAGCGGCATCCAAGCGAACCTTAATTTATTGAATGCTGCTCTAGCAGCGGACCCTACTAATCCGCTAATAGGAGAAGAGGTTGCGTTGCTTCAGCCCATGGGTGTGAAGCCCGATGACACTCTGATTCAAACGCTCCAGAAACAGCTTGCCGCTGGTAATGCTACCGCGGTGACACACGTGCTGCTTGGCAATGCCTACTATGGTCGAAAAGACCTAGAAAAAGCTCAGATCCATTGGGAGCTAGCACTCGGACAAGACCCCAACTTTGTACTTGCAATGAACAACCTCGCGATGGGACTCGCATTAAAGGAAAAACCCAATTTTGATCGAGCGATGGAATTGGTCGACCGAGCGTTAGTGATCTCAAAAGACAACCCCGAAGTACTCGATAGCAAGGGTGAAATCCTTGCTTTAATGAGTAAGCATCTTGAAGCAATTCCTTTTTTCGAAAACGCCATTAGTCTTGGGCCTTACCGGATGTTGACTCGTGAAAAGCTAGCGAGAAGCTACGAGGCGGCAGGACTACCAGGGCAGTCGCAAGCGCAGTGGGAGGTCATAGAAAAACTTAAGGCCCAAATAAAGAAGAACCAAGAAGAAGCGGCAAAGATGCAAGCGGCTCAACAAGAAGCTGCGGCAACCATCGCTGCAGAAGCCGAAGCGGCTGCAGCTAAAGCGGCAACACAACCTGCTGAATTCGGTACGGAAAATGCACAGCAGAACCCTTCCAAAACCGCTGAAGAAAATGCTGAAGAAAATGCTTCGAAGGTTAAGACTGATTAAGCACACGGCGTGAGTACGTTGTCGGCGAGTACATATCATTTGATCGAGTAGTCTGATCTAAACAGAAACATGTGGGGCATTCAATGAAATTGCAAGCTATTAAAACCAACTCCAAGGAGGGGATCCATTGAAATCTACGTCCGTCGGTTTTCGTCCACCTTGGTACCTACGAAGTGGGCATGTTCAAACAGTTCTTTCCGCAATTCGCAAACCCAAATGGTCTTTGCCTGCAACGATTCGGTATGAAGTACCTCTAGCAAGCATTGGGTCGACTTACGTTTATTACGATGCGCCCCGACCGGAGTCTCTTACAAAAGAACAGCGTGATGCACCGGCGGTTTTGCTGCTTCATGGCTTAGGTTCGTCGCACGGCGGAACCTACATGACAAGCGTAGCTAGTCAATTGATCGCACGCGGCCGTAAGGTTTTGCGGATTGATTTGCCCGGAAGCGGGCCTTCAGCGGGTCTGACTTGGATGCCAGCCCACGCAGGTTGCGACGACTCGGTTGCGAAGATCCTAGATTGGGCAACGACCAATCTAGGGATAACGAATTGGCAAGCAACTGGCTTTTCGCTCGGCGGAAATATTCTTCTGCGTCTATTGGCGATGCAGGACAGTGGAATTCCAAACCTGTTGCAATCTTCAGCGGACTTCGGCGCAACTAACGTTCCTGCATGGAAAATTCTGAGCGCGATCGCTGTCGCGCCGCCTGTAGATTTGGGCGCTTGCTGCGACGGAATGGCTCGAGGACTGAATCGAGCTTATGCGAATCACTTCTTGCGAGTGCTCGTCGGTGAGACAAAACGTCGATCCGTGATTTGGCCACAATGGGCAGCGATCCCGATGAATCCGCGTCCAAAGTCGATACGCGAATTCGATGAACGATTCACTGCGCCGATAGCAGGCTTTGAAAGTGCATCAGATTACTACGAAAAATGTAGCTCGCGGAAGTTGTTGTCGCGGATCAAAACGCCAACGCTTCTTCTTTGCGATCGGCATGATCCAATCGTTCCTGCGAGAATCTTTGAAGGGATCGAAAATCCTGCTCTGCATATGCAGTGGACGCGACGTGGTGGCCACTTGGGTTACTTGCAACGCCGAATCGCTGAAGACGAGTCCTCGAAGGTTCCAACACTTCATAACGAGCATCCCTTGCCCGCTCCCAAGCTCGGCATGGCTCCATTCAAGCCAGCTCGATGGGAACGTTGGGCGGATCGTTGGATCGTTGAAAGACTTACGGAATTAGTCCCAACGTTGGCTCGAACCCAAACATGTAGTTAAGGTTTTGAACGGCAGCCCCCGACGCGCCTTTGACCAAGTTGTCGATAGTAGAAATCAGGATCACCCATCCGTCATTCTCGCGAACTGCGATGTCGCAATAGTTCGTGTGCGTGACGAACCGCGTCGCAGGAAGATGGACTACTGAACGAACAAACGGGCACGGTGCGTAAGCATTCGAGATGCACTCGCGAATCTGATTTGCACTGACATTCCCTTTCGGGCGAACGTAGATCGTGGACAGGATTCCTCGTTCCATCGGCGTCAAATGGGGTGTGAATACCAGTTCCGGCGTGACTCCGCTGAATCGAGCGAGAATGTCGATGATCTCTGGTTGATGACGATGATTGCCAACCGAATACGCGCTTATGCTTTCATTGCACTCGACATACAGATTTCCAAGCTTGGGAGTTCTCCCGGCCCCACTGACGCCGCTCTTGCTGTCGACCACGATTTGGTTCGCGTGAATCAGGTTGTTCTTCAAAAGCGGAGCAAGCGGGAGAATTGCCGACGTTGGATAACAACCTGGGTTGGCAATCAGTCGAGCTTCAGGCAATTGAGATTCGAAAAGTTCTGGGAGACCGTACGGAGTCGATCCCAGCCTACCTGGGTCCGGATGAGCCTCGCCGTACCACTTCGAATAGAGCTCGGGAGTGCTCAGCCGATAATCAGCACTGAGATCGATGACGCGACAACCGGCATTCAAAAGTTCCATCACATTATGAGCCGAAGCACCATGCGGAAGGCACGAAAAAGCCACATCGCAACGATCGGCAATTTGTCTTGGCGAAAGATCTTCCACCTTTAACTGGAGCCGGTCGGTGAGTTCTGGGTGCATGTTTTCGATAGCACTTCCATCCCCCTGGCGGCTGGTGGCTGCGGTAATTTCCACTTTCGGGTGCCTCAGCAGCCACCGAATCGATTCGATCGCCGTGTAACCCGAAGCTCCTACAATTCCAACCCGTACCATCGACTTATCCTCGAATTCCATTTTTGGAAGAAACAAACCTGCAACCGGCAATATAATCAATTCAGTATACTAGTTTTCGCGTTTCATCGAGCCTCAAGGCGTTACTTTTCAGCTCCTTAGGGTTTAACTGTAGTACGGATAAGTTTACGAGTATTGAAATGTTGCGAGACTTTTGAACAACGCAGGTTAAAATCGGGGGAGTCCTCTCGTTTCTAAGACTTTCGGTAAGAATAAACGACTCGGCCAAGCGAACCTCGATCTGGATCGAAAATGAGCATGCGAAAAATTAGATTGACCAAGTCGAATTTTAGATTCCGCAGACAATTATTTGCAAGCGCGTTGGGGGTGGCATCGGTCTTTTCTTCTACTCCGTCGTTCGCTCAACCCCCCTGGGGCGACGGACCGCCGCCTTGGGCTGGTCGCGAAGGTGGTGGCGGCCCTTTTGGAGGCTCCCCGGGTGGTCCATCAGGTGGTCCCTTTGGAGGGCCCCCGGGTGGTGATGGTCGGGACCGAGGATCGCGAGGAGATCGCGGTGGGTTTGATCCGGGACGTATGCTTCGTCAACTGGACACCAATGGAAATCAAATGATCGACCTGGACGAAATGCAAGGTCCAGCGCGATACATGATCGAGCGAATGGCTCGCGATAATCCATCCATCGATGTGAACAAACCAGTCTCTATCGCGAAAATCACGGAAGCTATCGAAAGTCGAATGCGCGGCGATAGCGGTGGCAGTAGCAGCAGCGGCGACAGACCAGAGGAAACTGCAGCAACCGTGGAAGAAGCACCGTTGGTGCCCGGATTTGGCGTGATGGCGACTCCCGAGCCGCTTCCAGGGTTCGGTCAAGATGCTGACAAGTATGCGGTCAAAATCGAGGAGCGGGACCTGAAAGAAGCTTCCGATCGCATTGCCCGATACGATAAAAATAAAGACGGTCAAATTGACGAAGGCGAGCTCAAGGATGGACGATGGACCGACAATCCCATGCAGTACGATCGCAATCGAGATAACAAACTTAACAAGCAAGAACTCGCGGTTCGTTACGCTCGTAAACGCCTTTCAAGCTCAGAAGACGCCACCAAAAAGGAGAGCTCGACCGCTGCGCGATCCTCGCGTGGTAAACCCGAAGAGAAGCAAGAGGTTGTCGATCTCTGGAAAGCTCAAGCTCACTATCGAATCGCTCCAAAGACCGGCAAGTTCGCTAAGGTTCAAGGCGTTCAGGGTTGGTTCACCACCAGCGACGCTGACGCTGACGGACAAGTCATGATGCACGAGTTCGCATCGAATTGGGATGATTCTACGATCCAAGAATTCCGAAGTTTTGATACGAACTATGACGGAACAATTACCACCGCGGAACTGATGGCCGCAGTTAAGAAGGGCGTCATGCGTGGCAGCGGCGGCGGTTCATCGTCATCTAGCTCTGGAGCTACAAACTTATCCGCACCAATGGTAACGGGAAGCGTTTCCACCAGTTCAGGCGGTGGTGGTTTTGATCCTGCGGGTGTCGAGGCGAAATGGGTTTCGTTTCTTGACAAAGGCATGACTGCGATGGACCGTGATAAAAACAAACGAATCACCGCAGACGAGTGGCCCGCCAGCAACGGTGAATTCAACACTGTTGATTCCAATCAAGACGGCGTCATATCCATGCTCGAATGGTACAGTATACGAAAGAAAAAATAGTATCCCAATCACATTGATTGAAGGGATTCGCTCATAGCAGAAGTCGTAAGACTTCTGATGGATCCATTTTTTGTTTTATTCTGCACACTTTTACGATCTGAATTCTTACGAATTCAGCTACCCCAAAATCACATTGGGTTAAAGCAATAGCCTCAATCCGAGTTTCATCTAAGTCACAGTCGCCGCGATCGCTTCGTCGTGAAGATTCGTTTCAGAGTTTGGCTCCGAAATATCCTCTCGCTCACGGTGATTACCTGCGATCATTAGGTACAGCGATGGTACAACGAAGAGTGTGAACAGCGTTCCGATTCCCATTCCCGCAACAAGAACAATTCCGATGCTATTTCTTGCTTCGGCTCCAGGGCCGGTTACTAACACTAGTGGGAAGTGACCGAGGATGGTTGCAACCGAAGTCATCAACACGGGACGCAATCGTGTCTGTGACGCTTCGATAATCGCGCGGTACTTTGTTAGCCCTTGTTCTTGCAAGTGGTTCGCGAACTCGACAATAAGAATACCGTTCTTGGCTACCAAACCAACCAACGTAATCAATCCGACTTGGGAGTAAATGTTGATGGTAGTCAAATCCAAAAACGTAAGCGTTAATGCTCCAGTGATCGCCAGCGGTACCGATCCCAAGAGAACAATCAGTGGGTCGCGAAAGGACTTGAACTGCGCAGCAAGAACCAAGTAGATCAACAACAATGCAAAGCCCAGCGTGACAGCGAGCGATGCACCTTCTTGCCGAATTTGGCGTGACTCGCCAGCGTAATCAATCACAGCCATATCGGCGACAACTCCTCGAGCGATCTCCTCGATAACTGCAAGCCCCTGTTCCTTCGTGACACCTGGATACGTTTCGGCAAAGATCCGAACAGCACTCTGCTGTTGAAACCGATTCAGAACACGCGGGGCGGTGGCCGGTTCGATGGAAGCAAAGCTAGAGACCGGCACGAGGCTTCCGTCAGGAATACGAATCTTCAAATCGGTCAATGCAGAAATCGAAGCCCGATCGGACTCGGCAAGTTGCGGTATGACTTGATACGAACGATTGAAGTAGTTAAATCGGTTGACGTAACCTCCAGCGAGCAGAACCCCGAGTTCTTGTCCGATTGCGGCTTGATCCATTTTCAAGTCGGCGATCTTCTCGCGATCAATGATGACTCTCGCTTGAGGCAAATCCAGCTTGAGATCCGAATCGACAAACAGAAACATATTCGCAGCTCGACTGGCTTGCGTAATTCGATCCGCCATCTCCAAAAGTCGTTCGGTCGGTTGATCGCTTTTAAGAACCAGTTCGACTCCAAACTGGCCCGCGCCTGGTAGCGGAGGAACTAGAACAGGAAACGATCGTAAGCCAGGAATTTGCGATGCCAATCCATACACTTCCGGGTACATCTCGGTCGTGCTGCGTTGGCGATCATGCCAGTCGACGGTGATGACTCCACCAAAGCCGCCACCCGCATTCACCAATCCCCACATGTAGTCGGCTTCTGGAAGCTCGTGAAATTTAGTTGCCAATTCGGTTGCCCATTTCGTCGTCGACTTGAGCGTCGCATCGGGCGCCGCTTCCAGGACAACGGCAATTGCTCCTTGATCCTCAACCGGTGCGAGTTCCTTTGCAGAGAATTGATAAAGTGGCCACGCGGCGATCGCTACCAAGATCGTTGCAAAGGCAATCGCCCAGCGAATCGCAAGGACAGATTCGAGCGACTTGCCGTACAGCTTTTGAAGGAACAAGAACGCTGCGTTGACTTGTCGCGTTAGCCAACCCTCCTTGCCAGAAGGACTCAGCAGTTTTGCACTCATGATTGGCGAAAGAGTCACCGCAACAATCCCTGACACGATTACTGCCGCCGCGAGCGTAAAGGCGAACTCGCGAAACAGCATCCCTGTAAGACCACCCTGGAATCCAATCGGTGCATAGACGGCTGCAAGAGTAATCGTCATCGCAATAATTGGTCCGACCAATTCACGCGAGCCAATCAGAGCAGCTTGCTTTCGCGAGTGACCTTCCAAGATATGTCGCTGGACATTTTCAACAACGACAATTGCATCATCGACGACCAAACCAACAGCGAGCACAATCGCCAAAAGTGTCAAAAGATTCAATGAGAATCCCATCAAGTACATCACGATCGTTGCCCCAATCAAAGAGACGGGCATAGCGACCAAAGGTACGATGGCTGTTCGGACCGATCCCATAAACAGAAAGACGACAATTCCAACAATCGCAATCGTTTCAACGAGTGTTTTAGAAATCTCTTTGAGTGCATCCTGCATAAAGAGAGTCGCGTCGTAAGCGAGTTGCATATCAATATGCTTTGGAAGACTTGGCCGCAGTTCTTCCATCGCTTCTCGAAGTCGATAAGCAACCTCGATTTCATTTGTGCCAGGCAACGGCCAAACCGACAAATAGACAGCCTCTTTACCTCGGTACATCGCCGTGGTGACAGATTCTTCTGCCCCCATTTCGACATTTGCAATGTCCCCCAACCGAATGATTGTTCCGTCATCTTGCGAGACAATTAAATCTTGAAACTCAGAAACGGTTCGCAGATCGGTGTTGGTCAACAGATCGACCTGAACAGCGTCGCTTTTCACCCGACCGATAGCCGCAAGAAAATTGTTACGACGCAACGCACCGAAGACATCGCCGGGCGTAAGATTGACTTCCGAAAGCCGCTGTGGAGAGATCCAAATTCGCATCGCCGGCGTCCTGCCACCTTCGGTACCGACGCGTTGAACACCCGCTAACGTAGACAACCGCGGCTGAACAGATCGATTAAGAAAATCGGTTAACGACGGCAAGTCGAAGCGATCCGAAGTGAAGCTCAAATAAAACGATGCGTAGGGTCGATCGGCTCGTTCGAGTTCGATTACTGGCGGTTCTGCTTCGTTGGGCAAGTCACGGCGGACCTGTTGAAGTCGTGCGTTCACTTCGGCAAGTGCTGCTGTCGAATTGTGATTCAATTGCAGTCGGATCGTAATCTTGCTGATGCCCGCGGTGCTGGACGATTCTATGTAGTCTACACCAGCGATCGCAGAAACTGCTTTTTCGATCGGCGTTGTCAGGAAGCCACGCACGGTCTCTGCGCTGGCTCCGATGTAAGCTGTCGTGATAACAATGGAGGTGCTCTCGAGCTTTGGAAACTGCTGAATCGGTAGCGACTGTGCAGATCGCAAACCTACTAGCACGATGATCAGATTAACGACCACTGCAAGTACGGGGTACTCAATAAAGATATCGGTGAAACTTTTAATGGATTTGGGCGGCTTCAAGGTTGCATTCCCGCTTTCTGAAGGTCGGCAGTCGCAATGTTGCTGTCCATTAACAAGCTCCCTTCGCGAAGCTTGAAGGATCCGTCGGCCACAACTCGTTGGCCTGCTGCAAGCCCACCGACGATTACAACATTGTCTCCAACCGTTCGGCCCGCGATCACTTCTTGTTGCCGCGCACGAAGATCGCCTTTCTCGCCCTCTTCAACGGCAAAAATATAGGCACCGCTTGGAGCTCGCCGCAGGGCAGAGGATGGAATCAAGACTCCTTCAATTGCCGCTCCGTACTCCATTTGAACTCGAACGGAATCGTTGGGTTGCATTGAAACCGGCGGGTTATCGACGCGAGCACGCGCTTTGACTCCGCGAGTTAATCTGTCGGCTTGAGAATCGATTGCGGTGATGTGCGCGAGGATATTTTCCAAGCTAGTACGCAGCGAAATTTTATCCCCCGGGCTTAGTTCGTCTGCGACTTGTTGAGGCATTGCGAAATCGACATTCACGAAGCTATCGATGCCTTGCAGCATCGCAATCTCGGTTCCCTCTTGCAAGTACTGTCCGGGGTGAATATCAAAAAGGCCGACGCGGGCTCGGAAGGGAGCTCGTAGAGTCTTTTTTCGTATGACTGCCTCCAACCGGAGCACTTCCGCATTGGCTTGGGAAACTGCCGCTTCGGATTGCTCCAGCTCGAGCTGGGTCGATGCGTTAACCTGGGCGGCTTCCTTTGTTCGTCGGAAAGTCGAGTCAGCGATCTTTTTAGATGCCATCGCACTTTGGAGCTGCGCCTTTTCGACGCTCGTATCGAACTGAACCAACAGATCGTTCGGTTCCGCGACGGAACCGCTTACCATCGCGATCGATTCTACGATCCCCACAAGCTCGCTTCGAAGCCGAATCGATTGTGGAGCCAGAACGGTACCGATACTGACGGCTTCTTGACGTACCGAAGTCGGAATCGCGGACGCCATGACTACCGATTCGGGCATTTCTGGCGGTGGCGGCGCACTTATTTGTGCTTCGATCATTCGGTATTTGACGAGCGCAATCGCACCTCCTGTTGCGAATACGACCAAGCACAAAATCACCGAACCAACAACTGTACGAACCATAGTATGCAACTGGCTGGAGGATGGAATTAAAAAACGAACCGCTCGCCCGTAGGCAGGGACCACCGTCCCGTCCATGTATCTATTTGGATATCGGTTCGGTAGCTCGTTTTGCAGTTCGCGGAATCGTTCGCGCGAAAATTCTTTCGGGACGACGGTCCCAAGCTACGGGTTTGAATCGATCGATACCGGCGAGTGGTGAGAAGTCCCTATTTCTTTACCTTCTGAGCCGCCAAACAAATCGGCAGGAACAATTCTGCTTTCAAGGAAGCACCACCAACCAGTGCGCCATCGATATTTGGCTGGCCAAGTAATTCCATAGCGTTATCTGCTTTAACGCTTCCACCGTATTGAATAACAGTTTTTGAAGCGGTGGCTTCTCCAAACAATTCTACGAGTAACGCACGAATGTCGGCGTGAACTTCTTCTGCTTGTGCAGGACTGGCTGTTTTGCCGGTTCCGATTGCCCACACGGGTTCGTATGCGAGTACAGCTTTGCTCATCTGCTCGACAGTCAATCCGGCAAGCGACCCACGCAATTGATCTCGGACGACTTTCGATGTGCTACCGGCTTCGCGCTGCGCGAGTGTTTCACCGATACAAACAATCGGAAGCAGGTCGAATTTGAAAGCCGCGTAAATTTTTGCGTTGACTTGTGCATCGGTTTCGCCCATCAAAGTTCGACGCTCGCTATGGCCAAGAATGACATACTTGCAACCTAGATCCACAAGCATCTTTCCACTGACTTCACCGGTAAATGCACCTTCATCGGCTGCGCACATGTTTTGAGCGCCGAGTGCTATTTGGCTTCCTCGCAGGGCCGCACCCACGTCATGCAGGTAGACGCTCGGTGGGCACACCGCGATCTCAACATTCGGGTCTCCTTTGAGCTCGTCCAAAAGCCCATGTACCAAAGCGACAGAACTATCGCGGAGAAGGTTCATTTTCCAGTTGCCGGCGATTAAAAATTTTCTCACGGATACTCAAGCCTTCAATCAAAACAATCTTGGTGGACAGCAAACCAAACGCCGAAACAAATCAGGACGGCGCGAAGCAAACACACTTCTTCTGCGGCTGTATATGTTAAAATCAAATCGTTATTTTTGATAGTCGTAACTATTACGCAAATGACCTTTGAGTACGAGCTAAGCACCGATAAGTGGTTGCCCTTTAATCAAGCCTTTCGAGTTAAATTCCTAGGTTTTATCGAGGAATTTACAATTCGAAACAGCGACCGAATGTACCCGCTACAATATGTAGGCGGTGTTTATCAAGCATGGTTGTTTGTTGTAGTGAGCGCAAAGTATGAGCAGAGCAGTAAAAGCACGAAACTTTATCCCGGAACATATTTGCTTTTCAATGGGGATTTATACTCGATTCCTTGCGTTTGTTGCGATTGTTTTCTCCGCTAGTTCCGTTGTCGCCACGGCAGATGACATGCAAGCACTTCAAGCCAAACGAATAAAAATTCTTCAGGAAATTTTGCAGGACACGACACTTGTGGGCCACTTTACTGCCGATGGCAAACCCATGACCGAACTCACTGAGGAGCGATACGATATCAAGAAGGTCGAGCCCATCGAAGGCGAACCGAACTTGTGGACTATTGAGTCACGAATTCAGTACAAAAAAAACGACGTAACACTCCCCTTGGTGTTGAGAGTTGAGTGGGCTGATAAAACGCCCGTGATTGTGATGGATCGAGTCATCGTTCCTGGCCTTGGGTCGTTTTCCGCTCGCGTGGTTTTCGACAACGGCAAGTACGCCGGGACGTGGGCTCATGACGGCGATGGCCGTTCGGTAGGTGGCCATTTGTTTGGTCGAATTGAGAAAACGAAAACTCCCTAATGTCGAATTTGTGAAGCGAGGAAATTGATGAGTTTAATAGCGATTGTTTCGATGGTGACGGCTTGCACGATTGTGACAGGTTCGGCCGCGTGGTGTTTGTGGCAGATCACAAAGTAATTTCGTCGATGAACGTGAATTATTGGCAGTTTGATTTGCTTGAGATCTATTGTGGCCTAACCTTGTATGGGCTGGGTTCCGCAAAAAATTGTGCCTGCAGAGTAGAGTGCTATGAAATTAGAAGATGTGCTATCCAGATCGCAGTTGCCGGCACTTCCCGCAAGTGCGGTTAAGTTGCTTGAGCTTTCGCAAGATCCTACTAAAGGTCCTCGTGATTTCGCGCGTCCAATTGAAGCTGACATCGCTTTGATGGGGCAAGTACTACGGTTTGTAAACTCTGCTTACTTTGGATTTTCGCGTCAAATTTCGAGTGTCGAGCAAGCGATCTCGCTAGTCGGAATTCGGCCAATCAAGAATTTTGCGCTGTGGAACGCCGTGTTCAGCTTGGTCCCAAGCCCGGTCTTTGGCGACTTTGAGGTCAAAGGCTTATGGCAAGACTCGCTTCGACGAGCTATCTTTTCGCGTCACCTTGGAAAAGCTCTTGGGCTCAAGAACTTCGAAGAGTTGTTTTCAGCCGCTCTTTTACAAGACATGGCAATTCCTGTTTTGCTGATGGCGATGCCTGACGAATACGACACACTTTTCAAGAGAACTAAACTCGAAGGTACGCGGTTGTCGACCCTCGAACGCGAGTCGTTCGGTTGGGATCATGCTGAAGCTGCTGCAGCATTGTGCAACACGTGGCGATTGCCGTCGGATTTCGCAAAGCTGATTGGAAGGCATACTTCGCTGGATGACCTTGTTAACGCTGGCGAATCGCAACTCGATTGTGCTTGCGTCGCTGTCGCTGCAATGTTGCCTTCATGCAAGTGCGAAGAGTGGGATGAGCAGAGCTCGTTCTTTTACTCGTTGGACAGAGTGACTAGCGGTGCTGCTGTCGACTTCGGACGATTGTTCAAGACCGTCGACGACGAATTCATGGAGTTTTGCCCGCTGATGAGTCTTCCTGTACCCAAGAAAAATCTTGCGTTGTGGTTTCGGGAAGCAGCCGCAGCATTGGCAAAATAATCTCCCCCTGTCGGAACGGTTGCCAACGTTAT
This sequence comes from Planctomycetota bacterium, assembly GCA_026692865.1. Lineage (GTDB taxonomy): Bacteria > Planctomycetota > Planctomycetia > Pirellulales > Pirellulaceae > JAIYDQ01. The sequence goes on along the minus strand of JAPLNI010000058.1, from coordinate 64,997 downwards.
ACAGTAAAGTCGATTACGGGTGCTCGGCTCTGGTTTGTGCCATGCTGATCATGCTTGTTCCTTTTCGTGCAGCTACAGCTTTGCACCATGATTCTGGCAGTTTATGAGTGACATCGTCGTCGCTGAAGACCTTCTTAAAACCTATGGGTCCTTCCGTGCTTTAAATGGATTGTCTCTGTCAATTAGACAGGGAAGCGTCTTCGGACTTTTGGGGCCTAACGGAGCTGGCAAGACCACGTTAATCAGATCGCTGCTTGGCTTCATCAAACCTTCAGGTGGCAGGGCGTCGATCTGCGGATGGGATTGCATGTTGCAAAGCGTGCAAGTTCGCTCAAACGTTGCCTATCTACCCGCCGAGGCGAAGCTGTTCGGGATGATGCGCGGATCAGCCGTCTTGGAATTCTTTGCAGCCATAAACCCCAATGGCAATCGAGAGCGAGCACTTGCTGTAGCAAAGCAATTGGATCTAGACCTCGCGCGACGAGTAGCATTCATGTCGACAGGGATGCGTCAGAAGCTTGCGATCGCTTGCGTATTATCCACCCGAGCACCTCTTTTGATCTTAGACGAACCGACCGCGAACCTCGATCCAAATGTGCGGATGGAGGTTCTGTCGCTGGTAAGAAAGTCTCAAAACGAAGGAGCCACGGTCCTCTTTTCATCGCACGTTCTAAGTGAGATCGAAGACGTATGTGATACGGCGACAATCGTCCTGCGTGGTAATGTTGTAAAGACTTTTAATGTGTCTGATATGCGAGCGACACATCGCGTCCACGGGACACCAATGACGACTTGGTGCGATTGGTGGGACGCGACGTTGATAACAGATTCAAATGTGCTCTCAGATATTAGTGTCTTAGAAAACGACTCAGCAAAAGTAGTGATTGATATTGTAGGCCCGATTCAGAAACATCTGGAATGGTTGAGTCGAATGCCAGTTGAGAATATGAGAATAGAACCTGTTGGATTAAGGAGTGTGTACGAATCGTGCTGCGTCTCCTCTTAAAAAAATACATCACTGAAACGCTTCCACTTCTCGTTGCTTGCGGATGTGTTTTGCTAATGTTCCCCTGGGTGCGAATCTGGACTGTCAGCCAATTTGAGCTGAGCGGCTTCGCTCCGCTGATCGAGCAGTTCAAAGCCTTCGAGAAATTTTCGCCGGTACCGCTCGCTCAATTTCTTACCTACGAGGGAATCATCGGTTTGACCTTTGCGGAGCCGATCGTGCTGCTTTGCGTCCTGACATATTGCATCGCGAGAGGCACGGACGTTGTCAGTGGTGAGCTCGGAAGAGGAACGATGGAAATGCTGCTTGCTCAACCGTTGCACAGATGGAAGCTAATGGCGATACATGCACTGGTAAGCGTGACGGGGCTGGTTGTATTGTGCTCGGCGATATGGGTTGGATTGTTTGCAGGGATTCAGACAAACTCGACTCTCGTAAAGAAGTCGCAAGCCAAATTGACGCTCCCGGGATTCAATTGGTCGATGCCAAACCCCTTATTGGCCTCCGAGGAAGTTGTCACGCCATTAAGCACACTCGTTGATTCGCAGTTGTATATCCCTTCGACACTGAATATCTTTGCACTTGGCTTCTTCGTTTTTGGCCTGAGCGTCATGATGAGTAGTTGGGATCAATACCGATGGCGAACGATCGGCGTGGTTATTGGAGTTTACGTCGCTCAGGTCTTGCTTTTCATTCTCGCAAAATCAACTCCTCAGACTCGCTTTTTGATGCCATTTAGCTTTCTCTCTGCTTATCAACCCGATTGGATGGTTCAAGCAATTGGGCAAGAAAGTATGCCGATGTTTGCATTTTATCGGTTTAACGATAATCCAAAAAACTGGATCTCAGGAATCGAACTGGGGCCAATGGCTTACTCTTCTGTTCTCCTCAGTCTGGGTGTCCTAGCTCTCTCAATCGGCGTCTTCATTTTTTGCCGTCGTGATCTACCAGCGCCTACTTGAAAAATTAGGGCGTTACAAAGCTCGAGGAACTGAATGACATTACGATCAATTGCGTATTTGTGTCGCAATGCTGTCAATAAATTACAGATAAAGCTGAAAGCTCCCTTTGGAGGCTGTGGCTCGTCACGGCTTTCGGGCGCGCGATGTTAAGGAAAGAAAGAGCCTCGCGTGAAAACGAAATCGTTTGGTTAGCAAAGACTTTTTAGATTGATTATCGATAGATAGGTCTTAAAGCTCCAACAAGTCGGAGCACTGCAAAGGTGCGTTTTACTCGCTATCGAAGGACCGACGGTTGCAGTCCTGCTTGCATGGCGTCGCGATCGCTGTAGTTGCCGGGACTGGCCGCGACGGGGGGCATCGAAGGATTGTTGTAAGCGACATTTGAATTTGGTTGTTGCGCTGAGTATCCGGTCGCCATCATCGAGCTGTTTGGATTATAGCTTAAGTAGCTTGATGAACTCATCATGTTTTGGCTCAGCAATGGCCCTGTGCTCGAAATCCAACTTGGCATTTGAAACCATGACTGAGCATATGCCGACGTTGGATTAGGGTAGCTACCGTTGTAAGCGTTTGGGTTGGAATACTGATTCGGATACTGATTCGGATACGGGCTCGGATACGGGTTCGGCATCATTGCCGCAGTAGTGTTCTGGCCCCATGGTACGGGTTGCTGGTAAGCGACAGGTGTGAAGCTTGGTTGATAATAGTTGGGTTGATAACTAGGTTGATACCCGGCCGCAGCAAAGTTATTAACGGGTGGGTAGCTTTGTTGAGGATACGCTTGTTGTGGTGGATAAGCTGGGGCTGCGTAATAGGTTTGCGGCATCGATGCGAGCATCTGGTTGGTCGTCGGAGTAGTTTTGGCTGCGTAAGAAGAGTACGGATATGTCGGAGTGTTCGCCGGGCCTTGTATTGGTCTTGTTACGTAGCTGGTGCTGAGCGTGTTGCGATTTGCGAGTGCGGATTGAGCCGACTGTTGCTCGGGAGAAAGAGCGGACGGCGCGGAACGCAGGCTGCTGGACTGCGAGTTTGCCAACCCGTTGTTGAGTGGCATCGCGTTTGAAGCGACGTTGGTTTGAGCTGGAGCATTTCTTTCGCGTTGTGTGTACTTGGCACGCTGTTCGGTTACCTGGACCAATTTCGGTACGACCACTTTGACTTCTTGATCGACATACTTTTGGTAAGTGATTGGTTTGTCCACGACTTGATTGACCGTTTGATATTGCGTTACGGGGATGTACTCGTAAGCAATCCGGGGAGGAAGTAACGGATTCCATGCGTTGAGATTTTTAGCTTGAGTTTGATAAGATACCGAGGGAATGTATTGCACTTCAGTAGTCTTCTGAGTTTCATGCACCCACTGCGGAACAAACCTTCGCTCGGTTACTTCTTGTTGTTCCCATTTCAGTACCGGAACTGCTTCATGTTCGAGGTAGATATCGATCTGTTTACCAGTCGCCGGATCTACATTCGTTTGCACATAAACCCCAGTCGGCGCGGTAACGATTGGCGGGGCTGGTGGCGTAGCGACACCATTGGCAGGCAACGCATACTGAGCATGTACGTTTTTAATGCTCGTTGTGGTCAAGTAAATCAGAACTACCAAGAAGGGCCACGGGTGACGTAAACTTCTCAAAGCTCGCAATTTGTATAGATTAGTCATATTCACTTGGACGGGCATCGTCAGATTTTTTCGTTGCGTTTTTTGGGGCACCGTTTTTACCACTGTCTTTATCAGGATTATCATGGAATCATCTCCCTGTCCCGCGTGGCTTGTGGATTATCTGCGTTGCCCAATTTCTCATACTGCATTCGTTATCCCGAGTCCTGGGTGGTTTGCGAAGCTTGCGCAGTTTCATGAGAAAACACCTTTGTCGACTCGACTTGGTCGTAGTATTTCTGAGGCTCCATTGCAAGGGCTACTTAGCGTCGATAGGCAATGGCTTTACACAGCCGAGAATCAAATCCCTACGCTGATACCTGACGAAGCGATCGCTGTTCCGGAAGCGATGCGAGATGAGAATTTGTAAGGATCCTGCTGATTAAAGTGGATACCCGCTCGTAAAGACGCCGATCCTTTTATCATGTGTCGATGCTCGGATGCTCGACAAGCCTACTTGATGAGGGGAGAGAATCTTGCGTATTCGATTTGAAGCCGCTTCTGTTAGTCCACAAACGGTGAACCAATCGGTTGAATTAAACAGACGATCACTTCTGACATCTATCGCGGTCGCTGCATCATCGCTTTGGAGCGGGCGACCTCTGCGAGCTGAATCGAATGATGAAGCCGCTGGAGAAAGCTCCGCTTCATCTAGAAGCGATCGCCAGACTCGCGTCAAGTCAGTTGTCGAAATCAAAGGCACAATTGAAGTCAAAGTTGCCAAGGCTGGCACTTTATCGAAGACACCTATCGAGTCGACGACGAATCTTGAGTACGAGGAAGTCGTGCGAATGCGATCGGCTTCTGGTGAACGTTTTGCCGTTCAGATGTACTCGCAAGCCGAATGTGCTAACGATATTCAGAAGTACGTTACCACGACCAAGCTTCGCGATGAATGCAAGACAATTGTGAAGCTGATCGGTGCCCAATCGCGTTCGATTCAATGCCTCGATAATCCACTAACAGCAGCCGAACGCGATCTCGTTCAATGTCCTATCTCAAGCATTTTTTTGGATTCACTGCGACCAGCTACATCCGTCAAGATCGGCGATCAATGGCAAGTAAAAGGCAATGCATTAGCAAACCTACTTAACATTGCAAAAGTGACAAATGGCGAGTTGACAGTGAGGCTTTTTGATGCAGATAGCAAGATCGGCCAACTTGAAGTTTCAGGCGAAGTCGAGGGGGAAGTGCACGACGTAAAGACATCGATGAAGATCGATGGTAAAGGTCGTTTGGACCGTTCGTCGGGCATGATTTCGTGGGTCGCCGTATCGATGCAAGAGACACGTCAAGTTGGTGAAATCGAACCTGGTTTTGATGTAACTGCCCGCATTCGAATTCTTCGAGAGAGCATTGATAACCTTTCTCAAACGGTCGATCTAGACAGCTTGCAGAAACGAGTAGAGTCGGATCAGTCGAGCGAATTGACTCGTGTGTTATCTCGGCTCGGCGCGTATCAATTTGTTGCAGATCGCGGGTGGACTCTTTATTCAGATTCTGGAGTCGATGCGAGTCTTCGTTGGGTTCAGAAGAACTACACCTTTGCCCAATGCACTATCACCAACCTAACTGACACAGAACCAGGTACACAGCTTTCGATTGCCGGCTACCAAAGCGACATCCAAAAGTCGATGGGCAAACAATTGGGGCAAATGCTAGAGGCGACAGAGAAGGTCACTGCAACTGGTCTGCGGATGATGCGAGTCGTTTCGGTTGGAGCCGTCAATCAAGTTCCTATGCAGTGGATTCACATTCTCGTAAGTAACGATGCCGGTCGACATTTGTCAATCGTCTTCACGATGAATGCTGCCTCCGCAGATCGATTCGATTCCCAAGATCTTCAAATTGCAGACACGTTGGAGTTTACTCTTCGGCAACTCCCGACCGCTCCGACAAAGCCTTCTGAAAAACCAGAAGAGAAGCCGAGTGAAACGGCTGGTCTCAAAAAGCCTTCTAGCCTCATCAAGTAAATTCTAATCGCTGAAGGCCGCGTTCCGTTAGCTCGCAGCAAGCTTGATTCGCGATGGATTTATCGACTTTTCACGCGTGACTTGATTCGAGGGACCGCATCGGAGTCAGGCTGTCCAGTCGTCCGGAGATCCGAGCTATAAAAAGCTTTTGTTGCGAAGATAAAAAAAAATTTCTTCAAGGCTTGACGCCTTTGTATCATTGTCTGGATGTGTCCGCTCCAGCCGGTATATCTCTCAGAGTGCGTCAAGTCGCCATTAAGATTTCCTTCTCTGGCAAATCGGCGTTTTTTGTTCACTCTTTGGCACTCACTATTTTTACTATTGATATCATGCATGTGTTATGCATGATTGGTGATAGTTTTTTGTATGTGAAGGATTTAATTATGAAGAAGTTTGCGATGATGTTGGCTTGCGTTGCGATGGGATTGGTAGCTACGCGTTCGAGCGTTGCCGAAACGCCAGCAGCACAGAAGAACGTTGTTGAGATTGCTGCAGGCAATCCAGATTTCAGCACTTTGGTAGCTGCAGTTAAGGCTGCTGGACTCGCCGAGACATTGAGCGGTAAGGGACCTTTTACGGTTTTCGCTCCAACCAATGCTGCTTTTGATAAGCTGCCGAAGGGCACAGTTGAAACGCTTCTCAAGCCTGAGAACAAGGCGAAGCTTGCCGCTATTCTCACATACCACGTTGTTGGAGCAAAGGTTCTTGCGGCTGACGCAGTGAAGCTAGACAAGGCAACGACTGTAAACGGCGCCGACTTCACAATTTCGGTGAAGGATGGCAGCGTGTTACTTAACAGCGCAGCGAAAGTCGTAAAGACTGACATTGTTGGAAGTAACGGTGTGATTCACGTTATTGATTCGGTAATTCTTCCGCCAGAGAAGAAGTAAGTTCGGTCAATTATTGTTAATAGTCATAAACCTCGTTGCAAGCAACGAGGTTTTTTTATTGGTAGATGTTATGTCAGAAAATTAACGCATTCAATTCGTTGGACGCATTCGATGGCCGGGATGTAACCTATTTAACACTGAATTGTCGATCGTTGTTTCCGATGATATTTAAAAGTGGAGCGAGCTTATCATTCCTGAAAATTGTGGCCACATAAATATCGCGGGCGTGGGGCGAAACTGGTCCTAGCGCCCACGTTTCTCAATAGGTTTGGTTTTCTGAACGTCGGCCATACCGAATCCCGTGTCAACACCGAATTTGTAGCAACACAGGCTATCTTCTACGTTTCAGGAAGAATGCTTATTTCATCACCACAGAAATAGGGCGGGTTTTTGTTAGTCAAATCAGAACTTCGCATTAGCTTTTGAGAAACTTTTCGAGAAATTCAATTGCTTCTAAACGCGACTGTTGATCAAGAAAAGCGATCAAGTGCCCTTTGCCGATGACTGTATGGTGAACAGTCTCTATTCCTTTTGCGAGCAATGATTCGTGCATTCGAATGCTGTTGGAAAGTGGCACTAGAAAGTCATCATCTCCGTGAAAAAAATAAACGGGAGGTGAGTTTTTCGATACAAACGAAATGGGCGAAGCGTCGCGGTATCGTTGTGGGACTTCTGCTCGAGTGCCACCCAGGACTGTTGCGAGTGCTTTCGTGTTTTCAGGGATGAACGTCAGATCACAGGGAGCACCACCTGCGACTACTGCTCGAACTTTGGGAAGATCCGTTCTTGAAGTCAAGGCGGTAAGCAACGCAAGTTGTGCTCCTGCTGAGTAACCCCATGTGCCGACTCGTTCGATGTCCGCCTTCCATTCTGTCGCATGTTTCACCATCCAGCTCAAAGCTGCAAAGCAATCGTCTAGGTGGGCAGGCCATTTGTGCTTCGGAGAAAGACGGTAATTGATTGCCATGACCACAAAACCTTTTCGTGCCATCTGTTTTGCGTGGTCTGCAACTTGCCATTTGTCGCCGGAAATCCACGCTCCGCCATGAATTATGATCACAATTGGGCACACGTCGTCGGAGTCCGGGCGGTATAGGTCGGCTGCAGTTTGGTATCCATCCCCTTCTGTAAATACGATCTCTCGTTCGATTCGAAGTGGCATCTCCGATTTGTTCTCGGTCCGCCTAACCGAACTTTGGGTGATTTTTTTTGTTGGATCTTGCTTTAAGTCGCTGGTATCAGAAGCGCTGGAGTTTGAGGAACTGGGCAGGGCGATCGAGCTTGTCTCTTCGCCTTGGCATTTGGTGCAATCTGAAAGGATAAAGAGAGCAACTGGTAGAAAGCAAACCGACAACTTGGAAATGGTACTCGAAAGCATGAATATTCGACTCATCTAGACCCCGGGAAAGTTGTTCCAAACAAAAAGCAAGCAAAAATATGATGCGTGGTGGCGTAACAGAATTTTGACGGACTGGTATACTTCTAACGGAATTGTAGGGAATCTGCCAAGGGAAGAAGAGTCGATTGCATATGACAAGAGCGTTTAGTTCTATCCAAGAAGCTGTTGATGCCATCCGAGCCGGACGCGTTGTGATCGTATTGGATGATGAAGATCGCGAAAACGAAGGCGACTACATTTGCGCTGCTGAACTCGCAACGACCGAGACCATCAACTTCATGCTGAAAGGGCATGGGCAACTGTGTGCCCCGGTTTTAAAGAACGTTTGCGAGCGATTAGACCTCCAGCCGATCGTCCAAGACAACACAGCCCCGCTGCAAACAGCATTCATGACCCCCGTGGATTTTACTGGATGTAAAACCGGAATCACGGCATCGGAACGAGCCGAAACGATACGCAGGCTCGCTTCGCCAACATCACAGAAAAAGGATTTCGTGCGACCTGGACACGTCTATCCTTTGGTAGCGATGGAAGGTGGCGTGCTGAGACGCGCTGGCCACACCGAAACGGCCGTTGACTTGGCAAGAATGGCTGGACTAGCACCAGCAGGTGTGCTGTGCGAGATCTTGAATGAGTCAGGTGATCGCGCGACCCGTGATGAGTTGTTAGTGCTTGCCGATCTGCATCAGCTACCGATTATCACCGTCGAGCAGTTGATCGCTCACAGACGCCTTAATGAGAAGCTGGTTACCCGAGTTGCCCAGGCGAAGCTTCCAACAAAGTTTGGTGACTTTGATATTTATGTGTATGGAGTTCAGTTTGAATCGCAAGAACCGATCGCTTTGGTGATGGGCGATGTGGCTAGTTTAAGCCCAGACCGAAAGATTCCGCTCGTTCGAATGCATAGCAGCTGCTTCACTGGTGATTTGATTCAATCGCTACGTTGTGATTGTGGCGATCAACTGGAGTTAGCTCTAAAGCGAATCGCGGAAGAAGGAGTAGGCGTGCTCGTGTATCTACCGCAAGAGGGCCGAGGCATCGGGCTAGCACAAAAGATCAGGGCCTACGCGCTTCAGGAAGAAGGTATGGACACAGTGGAAGCCAATCACGCACTTGGTTTCAAAGCCGACATGCGAGACTATGGTATCGGGATACAGATATTGAAAGACATTGGCTTGCGAGAAGTCCGACTATTGACAAACAACCCAAAGAAAATCGAAGCATTCAATTTGCGTGGCTTCGATTTAACAGTCGTTGACCAAGTACCAATCATCTCGCCGACCAACATTCATAACGCGACATATATGGCAACAAAACGCGACAAAATGGGTCACCATTTGCCAGTTGATTAATCAATTGTTCTCATCGCAACTGTCAATCTCTTCCACATTCAATCGACTGTCAAGTTAGTTTCTCAAGTTCTTCAGGAAGTACAGCCGTCCATCTTCAGCACCGCCTAAAAAGTCAGGGATGGCATTTCCATCGAAGTCGACCACCGTTGGACTGACGTCGTGGCCTTCGATATTCTTCTCGGCAAGCGTCCCCGAGTTCTTCATTACCCAAGTATTTTCTTTCTTGTTGATTTGTTCCCACAAGTCAGCGTTTGACGAGTTCAATAGCAAGTCAAACTTACCGTCCCCGTTCCAGTCCGAAACACATATCTTTCGGCGACCACTTCTTCCCGCAGTCCCTGGGTTCAGTCGTAGCGGAGTGCCTGTTTCGTCAACGAACGCGCGGCGTGGAGCTTTTACTTTGATCGCCGTGCCATCGCGGTATCGCTCGAAAAATGCCAAATAGCCTTCGTGATCCAATATCGCAAGATCTACCAATCCGTCTTCGTTGAAGTCATAGACCAAAGGCGTTGTACGCCACTGGGTGAGGAGCTCGTTTCCTTCCGGCTTCAACCAACCCCATTGAAGTTCTGGTTGTTGATCATCCCATTCCACTTCGATCGGCTCGGGATTTGAAAGCTTTGGAGTCCCTTTTGAGCCAACATTACGTAGCCAACAAACCTTTCCTAAAATCGAATTGAAAACAATATCCTTCAACCCATCACTGTCCCAGTCGGCAACATTGAGCGTGGTATATCCCCACTTGGCTTCTGCGGGTCCTTGGATGCTTCCGTTCTCGCCCGCCATCACACGAAATATTTGATTTCCAGCAACCAGCCGCACCGGCCCATTCCATTTCGGCTGTGCCACATTGGGGCCACTAAGATTCTCAAAGAACTCAATATAGCCGGCTGTATTTCCACTTACGATGTCGATATCGCCATCGTCATCCCAATCAGAACCAACCGGTGAGGCTAGCGCACCGCATTTCAGCGTATCGGCCTTTTGCTGGAAGTAACGAGGCGATTTTAAGATAGGCATTTGATTGTCCAAGCCAAGGTTCTCGACCAATGCGACGCGGCCATCTTCATCGCCAACGATCAGATCTTCATCGCCATCTTTGTCCCAATCAAAAGCTATCGGAACGATCATCTCAAGATCCATCGCCAGGATTTCCTGCTTCTCGTTCATCAATCGCTTTCCCAATCCGTACTTTGGAATCTGACGCGTGCCGAGATTCTGGAAGTAAGTGAATTTGTCGAGGAACTCACCACAAATCAAATCTAAATCTCCGTCTTTATCGAAGTCGGCAAAGTTCTGAGACGGGCAACCAAAGACGTCCAATCTTTCGCCAGCAGCCTCTAAGAAGAATGGTTTGTCGTACTTCGGTGCATCGTTAGTTCCGGTATTTTTAAAGATGTAGACCCATCCATGAAGCGGTCCGTTAGTCCATCGCCCTTTCGTGTCCCACGCGTCATCCCATCCGTAGTAGCTCCAGTCTTCGACACCGACGCTTAGGTCGAGCACATTATCGCCATCGAAGTCGACATAACGCCATTGGTTGTGCCGCATCTTTGGACCTTTCGGTTGTTTGCCAAGCGGCTTATGAAACTTGGCCTCTATTGGCAGCTTTACTTTCTCTTCGATCCCTTTGTTGGTGAAGTTGAGATACTCGAACCCCGGCGAAAGAACCCGCATTTTGCCGTCGACATAGCTTGGCATCACATAGGTGACGGTTTTACTGATTTGTTTGGCAGGTTCGAAGGTTGGAAACTTGTCTTTTGCCGTATCACCATTCTTGTTTTCAAAATACCAAACACCATTGGATGGCTTGTCTGGGCATGAAACAATCAGATCGTAATCACCATCACCGTCGGCATCACAAGGCAACGGCCAAGCCCACAGTCCAACTCCCAAATCAACTTCGAGACCTGGATGATTGTATTGCAGCGGCTTAAGTTCGTTGGCTCGCGTTGTTGCACTGTGCCCGATGAGCAAGGCGAGTATCATCATCAATCGGTTCATATTTACACCATCATCATTTTGATAGAATGAAGTATCTGCTGAACGCGATCTCGCTCGGGTTGTCGAAAGCGATGAAACGGATCAGCTATAAAGTCATCGCAGATTTCGAGCAATGACAAACTACACTTGGTCGCTTTAATGTGACGCGACGCATACTTACCAATGTCATAAACGTTTTGCCAGTCTTGAATGATCGCGTCGAGTTTTGCAACTCGGGATTCATCTCCTTCTCGACAAGCGTTATAGCATTTGACAAACAGTTCGGGAAAAACGTTTGCTCCTCCATTGACGCCTCCATCGCCACCGATTCGCATGGCTTGGGCAAGCATCGCTTCTGGTCCGATCATTACGGACCAATCCGGACGAAGACTTTTCAGTCCAACAACTCGCTTGAAATACTCGAGATCACCACTGCTATCCTTGATGCCTACGATCTTCGAGTGATGGGCCAGTTTCTCAATCGTTTCAATCTCAAACCAAACTTTCGTTAAGCTCGGCATGTTGTAGATCACTAGCGGGAGCGGTAATTCGCCAAGCAGATTCTCGACGTAGCCCAACAACTCGGTTTGACCGGCTGGGAAATAGTAGGGAGTAGCCGCGACAACCGCAGACGCACCTGCTGACTTGGCATGTTCGGATAGAGCGATCGTTTCCACGAAGGAAGTGTCAGTCACGCCAACCAAAACGGGGATGCGTCCAGCAACTTGATCGATCACACTCGTAATCAACTCTCGTCGCAGTCGATAGCTCAAGCTAGGAGCCTCACCCGTAGTTCCTAAGATGAATAAGCCATGTACACCGCCTGCAATCACATGCTCAAGCAATCGCTCGAGCCCCTCGTGATCGATCGCGTCTCTCGATTTGAGCGGCGTTACCAAAGGTGGAATAATCCCGGAAAACGAGACGGTCATGAATTCTCCAAAGCGTCACTTTCGGACGCGAATCGTGGGCGAATGGATAAAACAATTGCAATTGATACGACGCAACAAGCCGCAAAGGCTCCGAAGATTGTAGTCATCGGAAGTTTCATATCGAGCATTTTCCCGAACCCCCAGTCCGCCAATCCACCACAACTAATGCTGATCATGTTCATGATCCCGTAGCCAGTCGCTCGATGATTTGGGCGAACAATCTGGCAGAGAATCGGCATGTTGTTGCAGTCAAAGAAACCCCAACCAATGCCAAACAAAACTAGAGCCGCAATGGCAGCCGGCATCGATTTTTCACTGGTGGCGATCCCCACTCCGATTAGAGCGGGAATGATCAGGCGCGGCGAGCGACGCGCTCAGCGATCTGCTAACCAACCGCCGAAGAGAGCCGCAAAGATGGCGGCCAATTGCCAATACAAGGTCGCCGAAACGCCTGCAAATCCTTGGCTGATATCGAAACTCTCTTTGAGAATCGACGGCATCCAATCGCGAACAATCCAGGCTGACAACGCAGGGAGTGTGAAATAGGCAACTAACAACAGAAACGAGAAATTCGTGAAGAGCTCGGAAAACACAGAGCGTTCTACTGGACTCGTTGTCGAACGATTCAACACAGTCTCTTGATCGACTCCATTGACTACGTTTGTCGTTTCTTCATTGGGGACATCACGTAAAAAGAATAGCAGAGGAACGGCGTAAGCAATTCCAATTACTCCAATCACTTGAAATGTTAATCGCCATCCCACGGCAGGCGAGTCGGCAGCGTACCCAGCGAAACCTCCGAGTATCACTCCACAGTATATGCCCATCTGATGAACACCTACCGCCTTGGATCGCGTCGGCCCGATATGGTAGTCCGATATGAGCGCAAGGGCCGCTGGGATGTAGAACGCTTCGCTTATTCCCATCGCAGTTCGCGTCCACAGTAATCCTTGAAAACTATCTACCAAGCCCGTGAGAAAGGTGATCGCCGACCAACAAACAAGACTTGCGCCGATTGTCCAGCGTCGACTTACTCGGTCTGCAAGTAGTCCTCCGATTGGACTAAAGAAAGCATAAGACCATTTGAATTGGCCAAGCATGTAACCCCACTGCGACTCGCTGGCCATCCCAGATATGTCCGACATCACCGACGTCTTCATCGCCGCAATCATTTGTCGATCAAGATAGTTCAACAACGCAACCGGAAACAAAAGCAGTACGACTAGCCAAGCCATACTGATGGTTTCTTTGGAGATTACTCTGTTCAACATGAGGGAGAGGTTAGTTGGCAGTCGCTGGCAAACTAAATTGATTCAAGCAACAAGGTTCAAAACAGAAGCATTGAAACCGGAAATGCTTGAATGAGCCAAGTTTGGTAGGGAGGATATGGAAAGACGGTTTGTGGATGATAACCGAATTTTATGGACGGCAGCGATGGTCTCAATGAATCCAGCCTTTTCCTCGCTCACAATCGCACCGTGTTTAGCGAATAGATCCAAGCGATCCGGTTTGTTTTTATGGGGGATCCGATGGTACTCACTTGGACAGCGCCACTTTCCGCTGGAGTCCAGGCTTTAGCCGCTTTTTGCGCATCCGAAGTGCTCGGCGCCTAAAGGCTGTACTCCAGCAGAGTTGCGCATCGAACCGTTTATCGTTTTGCTCTATGGGTGCCGTTTGAGTTCTCCTATTCTTTCAACTCAGCACTCAACCAGATCCATTCGCGTTCGGCAGTATCGAGCTCGATCTGGATGGCATCGAAAACGGGCCCGCCAGGAAAAGCCGTTCCTGCAGTGGTCGGATGCTTATCGGTAACATCAACCGAAAGCTTGGGTTTCAAGGCTGCTGGAACTTGGATTCCGAGTCTTGTTGGAAGCCCCTGGTAAAGCATGAGACCAGCGTAATGACCATCTTTCCCAGTTCGGCTTCCAATCGATCTACATCATCAGCAAGTCGATTATTCTCAGTCGAAAGGTAAACGAGAATGCTGAATGCGGCAAGAAACATCAGGATTGTTAACAGTCGAATTGCGGACTTCATAGCGGCTTCATTCTATTGGTTGTCCATCGATCATGCAGCGTGGTATTAAGATCCACAGTGAACTTCGTTCTCATGCTTGGTGCATCGCCAAATGAGAGCTTTGCGTGCCACTTTGCCTGTCAGGAACATGCCGCTCGCATTTCTCCACTCGAATTTCATAGAAATGAGAATTTCTTTAGAGAAAATGGAAAGATATGACGATAGTAGGGTTAGTTTTGCCTGTCCAGAACCCTGGCTCATGAATCATTTTATAGTTTAAGTATCCGGCATGGAGGCCGTAATGCTAGATAAGTGCGAATCACAAGTTCGTCCTCGTCCCAAGACTTTGCGAGCATTGGGTATGAGTGAGCCTCCGTTGGTCGTAACAGTCGACGACTGCATGTTTGAGCGAGTTTGTGTCTTCAAACACGATTCTTGGGCAGCGACTGCGCATTATGCGTCCGAATCAGGACGGCAATTGGTCTGTAAGTTTAATCGAACAGAGTCGATTGGCCCGATCCCAATGCGTTGGCTTGGTAGATTTCTCGCCCATCGCGAGCACGACTTCTTGCACCAATTGCGTGACGTGGAGGGAATTCCGAAGGTTTACCGGAATGTGATCGCGTTGGGAAAGACAGAGTCTCATGCCGTTGCCCATGACTTTGTAGTGGGGAATCCATTATCTTTATGTGATGACTTGCCTTTGGGTTTCTTTGATCGAGTTGAAGCACTCTTGGCCGAACTGCACGGCAGACGCATTGCATATGTCGATCTGCACAAACAAGAGAATGTATTAGTCGGCGATGACGGCTTACCTTATCTGATTGATTTTCAAGTAAGCATCCAGTGTTCTCGCGGAATTCTGGGAAGGCTGTTGATGAGCACGCTCAGGGACTTAGATCTCTTTAATGTTTCCAAGCATCGCCGTATCCACTGCCAATCATCATCGAGTTCGCCCGAATGCAAGCGGCCTTGGTGGTTGAATGTTCATCGAGCGTTCGCAGTTCCATTTCGGACTTTGCGCCGCAATCTACTTGTATTGCTGCGAGTGCGAGCCGGCCGAGGGAGCTCATCTACCGAGGTGATGCCTGAAATAGGCTTACGTCGAGTCGAAGCGGTCTAGTCTTTCAATTGGCTGGCATCTGTTCAACCATCTCCTGTCAAAGGTTGACATGAACGGGTGATGCTCGCTCACCCGAAACAAGATCGCAGGGACACCCGAGCGTAAAGTCGCAAAAGTCGCAGGGACACCCGCAAAATCTACAGGTCGCGATTCTGCTTCGATGGATTTGTTTGCGACTTCAGTTACCTTCGCTATACATTTCGCAAAGAAAGCTGTGCATATCCCGTTTTCCCATCAGTGGTGAGGTAACCCGTCAATCATTGGTTTACAATAAATTAGGTCCATTTGGCAAGGCACTGATTTTGCGAACACTTTGCAAGTTGAAGCTGCAGAAGTAATCCACGTAACCCAATACTAATCATGAAGAATGTTTTTCTAGGCCTGTCGATCTTACTTGCCCTTGCTTGGTGCGGTCAGGTTGTCCAAGCTTCTCCGAAGCAAAACGTGATCGTCATCTTGGCGGACGATCTTGGTTGGAGTGACACTACTCTTTACGGCAATACCAAATTCTATCAAACGCCAAACATCGAGCGTCTAGCGAAGCGCGGGATGACTTTCTCGCGTGCCTATTCGGCTAGTCCACTCTGTTCGCCAACACGTTCGGCAATTCTTACTGGGTTAAGTCCGGCCCGCACGGGCATCACCACTCCTAATTGTCATTTGCCGCAAGTCGTACTGCAATCGACCGTTGGCAAGTCTGCGCCTCCGGATC
Source organism: Planctomycetota bacterium (assembly GCA_026692865.1). GTDB lineage: Bacteria > Planctomycetota > Planctomycetia > Pirellulales > Pirellulaceae > JAIYDQ01. The sequence goes on along the minus strand of JAPLNI010000058.1, from coordinate 48,989 downwards.
AAAAGTCGATTCAACCGCAAACGGTAACTCGACTAAAGTCGGAGTATCGAACGCTTGCGGAGTCGTTCAAAGACGAAGGATACGTGACTGGTCATTTCGGAAAATGGCATCTTGGCTCGGAGCCTTACTCTCCTTTGCAACAAGGTTTCGACGTCGATGTTCCACACCATAGCGGTCCTGGTCCTGCTGGAAGCTTCGTTGCTCCGTGGAAGTTTAAGGACTTTGATCATGACCCAACGGTACCAGATGAACATCTAGAAGACCGCATGGCGAAAGAGGCAACAGCTTTCCTTGAAAAGCACCAGAATGAGCCTTTCTATATGAACTATTGGATGTTCAGCGTGCATGCTCCTTTTGATGCCAAGAAGTCGCTGATCGAAAAGCATCGTGCACGCGTAGATCCTTCTGATCCGCAACGAAGTCCTACTTACGCCGCTATGATCGAGAGCATGGACGACGCGATCGGAACGCTGTTAGATACGCTCGACCGTTTGAAGATTGCCGATCGAACGACCATCATTTTTACTTCCGATAATGGTGGGAACATGTACAACGAGATCGACGAAACGACTCCGACAAGTAATCTTCCGCTTCGAGGTGGCAAGGCATGTATGTTTGAAGGTGGCACACGGGTCCCATGCGTTTTCGTGTGGCCTGGTCTGACTGCTGCTGGAAGTCGCAGCGATACCACAATTCAAAGCGAAGACTTTTATCCGACGCTTCTTGATGGACTTGCGATGCCGAAGCAACCTGAACAAATTCTAGATGGCATTAGCGTTCTTCCGGCCTTGAAGGGACAAGCCTTCCGACGCGGGCCTGTGTTTCAATACTTCCCGCATTCGCCCGGCGTTCCCGATTGGCTTCCACCCGCGGTATCGGTTCATCGTGATGAATGGAAACTCATTCGAATCTTTCACGGTGGCGAGAATGGAGCACACCGATATATGCTGTTCAACTTGTTGGACGACATTGGTGAACAAAACAATTTTGCAGCAACCAAACCGGAGCTCGTCAAAGAACTTGATCAGCTTATTGAGCAGTTCCTCGTTCAAACGAATGCCGTTGTACCGATTCCAAACCCAGCCTTCAATCCATCGCGATATAAGCCAGAGCTGGAAGGAAAGCAAACAGTAAAAGAAAACAAAAAGCCAAAGGGGTCTCCTGCTTCTTCAGTCAGGCCAAGCGAATCCAATACGCCTTCCCTCTGGCGGTACAGTAAGGATGTCGTGTTTGAAAAGACCGACAAACACTTAACCTTTCAATCGATTGGCGGCGATCCTTGGATCAGCACTCGAGCAATCCCCGAAGCAAGCGGCCCTTTCACGGTAACGCTGCGAATGAGTAGCACGGGTAAAGGCGCAGGGGCTATTTTCTTTATGAGCAAGAACGACAAAAACTTTCTCAAAGATCGCAGTATCGACTTTCCAATAGTTCATGATGGTAAGCTCCACCAATATACGATCGAGATCCCCGCAAACGATCTCAGCGCACTTCGATTAGACCCAGGGAGAGCACCTGGCGAATTCAATTGCGAACAATTCGACCTTCGCGATTCAACCGGTAAGTCTTTCTCTCTCCTAAAGTGAAACTGTTATGAAGCGGATTGCTGTCTTGCTCTACTGTGCATGGCTTTGTGGCGATGCGACTCGTGTTACCGCTTCGCAGAATATTGTTGCCGCGCCGAATATCATTGTTTTTTATAGCGATGATCATGGACACGCTGACTTGGGAGCCTACGGAGCGGTAACGGATGTTCGCACTCCGAATCTTGATGCTCTTGCGCGGAGTGGCGTACTTGCAACAAATGGCTATAGCACTGCACCACAATGTGTACCGTCGCGTGGTGGACTTATGGTTGGAAAATTTCAGGGGCGTTTCAACCTTGATAACAATAACTCCTCGTTAGATGGCTTCAATAAAGAGACAACGATTGCAACGCGGCTCCAGAAGGCGGGCTATGCAACTGCGCAGTTTGGTAAGTGGCACCTAGGACCAACGACAGAGATTTCGCGACATGGATTCAAGCACGTATTTTCACAAAATGCACAGCGTGCGTTCTCTGCGAACATTACTCTCGATGGTAAAGATATACCGATGGGAGAGATCCCACCAACGGCTTATCATATCGATGGTTGCAGCCAAGCAGCTGCGGCTGTGATCGAGCGATACAAGGATCAACCTTTTTTTCTTTATGTTGCTTATCGAGCTCCCCACACTCCGCTGGATGCACCCAAGAAATACACCGATCGCTTTCCGGGTGAGATGCCAGAGCGTCGTCGACAAGCTCTTGCGATGATTGCCGCCATGGATGATGGTGTTGGGCTTGTTACGCGTACCTTGAAAAAACATGGTCTTACGGATCGAACGCTCGTTGTCTTTATCGGTGATAACGGTGCTCCGTTGAAGATTCAAAAAATAGATTCGCCACTTCAAGGAGATGCCGGAGGCTGGGATGGAAGTGTAAATACACCGCTCAATGGAGAAAAAGGAATGCTTGCCGAAGGTGGCATGTCGACTCCTTTTGTCGTCGCATGGCCTGGTACTATTCCCGGCGGACAAACCTACGACTACCCAATCACTTCATTAGATGTTGCCGCAACTGCAGTTGCTCTTGCGAACGTCCCAATTAAGAAAGGCGATCTTGATGGTGTGAACCTTCTCCCGCATCTCAAGGGTGAAACCAAATCGCCTCCGCATGATTCCCTCTACTGGCGATGGATGGCCCAGAGCACGATTCGAGAAAGCAATTGGAAGCTACTAAGAGGTGGCGAGCGAGAATATCTTTATGATCTTAGTGTTGATCGTGAGGAGAAAAACAATCTTGTGTCGAAGCACCCGGACATTGCGAACCGATTACGTGGAAAGCTAAAGACATGGGCGGATTCTCTCAACCCGCCGGGAATGGCGTTGGGGGTGATGAATCAGAATTGGGATAACTACTTTGATTATTATTTGGAAGGAAAAAAGATCGCCATACCCAAACCGCAAACCCCGAATACAAATGATGCATCAAAAAAAACAGCAGGATGGCTCGCGCGAAACGGAACGCTTGTGTCGAAAGATGGAATCATGGTGCTCAGTTCGGATAAAGCGAAAGCCCCATTCATCGCTCGAAGTTCTCTTGCTTTAAAAGTGCCCGCGGACATCAAGTTAAAGATCAAGAACAATGCTGGAGGACCGGCTTCGATCGCTTGGCGAGTTGACGGCGAGAAAGACTTTGTTTCCAAGAATCGAATTACGTTTGTTGTGGACGCATCTGACGATTGGCAGACTCATGAAGTTAGGCTCCCGGCTACGGCGAAAATCATTCATATACGAATTCATTTGCCTGGCGGTATCACTCAGCTTGAGCCCATTCAGATGAGTCCGTAACCAACGGTTGATCATCGTTTATCGCCACCGTCTATCGGATGTATTTACTCGCAAGCCCTGTCTTTTCGTACTCGTACTCAGCCATCGGTGGTACTCGTACTCGATTCGAATCACTCCATCGGGCACGTGCACGAGCGAACGCAGGATCAGTTACGCTGGCCGATAAGTGTCTTACTTTGCGGTCATTTCTTTCACGAGATGTTCTGCGTTGTAAACCTTGCTTAGTAGTTCAAGCATGCCGCTGATATGAACCGATACGGCTCGGGCTGTCTTATCGGTGTAGTAAAAGTCTGCGGTAAGGCTATCGATATTTCCGTCGAAGATCACCCCCACAAGCTTGCCTGCTTTATTGACGACAGGGCTTCCACTATTGCCTCCGATAATGTCTGCTGTGGAAACGAAGTTGAGTGGAGTTTTAAGGTCGATCGATTCCTTTGCTGCATGCCAACTGCGGGGTAACACCCACGGCGATTGCGACTGATGGCGGCTCTCGTGTTCAAAAGCTCCTCCAATCGTTGTTGCAGGAGGTAGCGGCGTCCCATCGATGTCGTAGCCTTTGACCTTCCCGAATGCCAATCGCAAAGTAAATGTTGCATCGGGATAAACGGTGTCTCCAGAGATCGCAAACTGTGCTTGATTGATCTTTGAGTAGGCTTGACGTTCGACTTCTTCGATTTCATCCATTTCTGCGTCAATTCGACGATACTCAGCTTCCAATGCGAGTGCCATTTTGATCAGCGGGTCATCGCTTTTAGCGATGTCTTCACTGCCGCCGGCGACAAGTGCTTTTCTCGATTCCACATCGAACAGTTTGGTCGCCGCGATGACTTCAGCGGCTCGTACGCGTGGGCTTTTTCCATCCAAGATTGTAAGAACCAGTGGGTCGTCTCCGCCGCGATCTTCCATTAGTTTCGCAAGCTCGTCAGCAAGCAATGTTCGCTCGAGATCGGGATACATCGGAGCGGGGCTGTAGAGTTCTTGCTCAAGCGATTCACGATTGCTATCTCGGAACGGGCGCAATCGACCGACGCTTGGTTTAGAATCTTCTGCGACCATTAACACGATGGTCTCGGCGATTGAATAAGGCCGGCTTTTAAGCGTGCCTGATTTTCCGACCATTGTTGCTTTGCGTGCTTGAGTTTCCTTGATGCTTTTCCAAGCATCAGCAAGTGATTCAAGCTTTGGATTGCTCGTAAGCTTTTTGGTTAGCTCGGCTTCCGATTGGCGTTTGCTTGCAACAAAGCTCGGGTCTTGCAACCCTGCAAGCATGCCTCCATAAGCTTTTCGAGAGTTCTGTATTCCAAACAGATCATCTTTCGCGCGGCGAGATTCTTCAACGCCAGCGAGGCTATACTGCTGAAGTAAGTTTTCCTTACGACGAAGGAGATTCATCATCCGAGGCATTGCGGCATCGCGTTGATATGCAAGTGCATCCGACGTATAGATTCTGCGAGTTCTGCCTGGATTACCTGCCACAAAAATCAAATCGCCATCCGTGGCGCCTTGCGGCTCCGTCCTCAGATAGTTTGAAATCTTAGCGGGTGATCCATTTTCGTAAACACGAAAAAGGGTCACATCCAAACAATATCTTGGATACTCAAAATTATCCGCATCACCACCGAAGAATGCTGCCCCCGATTCGGGTGCCCATACCAATCGGACATCCGTATATTTTTTATAAAGGTAAAGGTGATATCTACCTCCGCCAAAAAGTGGTACAACATCGGACCGCAATCCAGACTTATCGAGCGAGTCCTTTTCAATGCTAGCCATCATGGCTTGTCGCGCCTTAGCGGCTTCATTGGGAGTCATTGCAGTTGTGATAGCTCCATTGACCTTGTCAGTAACATCTTGAATGGAGACAAGCTGATTGAGTTCTAAGTCAGGTGCAGGAATTTCCTCTGAGAAATCCTTTGCGAGGAAGCCATCTTCGTGATAGTTATTCTCTGGAGTTGAGACCTTGTACAGTGTGTCTGCTGCAACGTGATGGTTGGTAAGAACCAAACCATTTTCGGAGACAAACGAAGCAGATCCGCCTGAGTTAAACCTCACCGCAGACAGCATCAATCGTTCAGACCACTGGGAATCAACAACGAAGTCATGCTGTTCGAGAAGTTGTCTTTTCGGCAGCTGATTGAACAGCCACATTCCTTCATCAGCAATCACTCGGTGCGAAGAAAATGCAAAGGCCCCGGAAGTTACCGTTACGAGAAACAAGTGGTATCTATTTAAGGTCATGAGAGTAGATCTTTGAGGGAAGGCGGTCGTGAAAATCAATGCCGGTCATGAATGGTCCCCGAATTCACCGCATCGCTCAAGACCATTTTCGCATTGAAAGATCGCGAGCACCGATTTCGCGGGCTTAGCCAGGACCCGATCTGGATCTATATTGCAATTCTTAATCCATTGGTCCGGCTTTAGCGGAGATACATTTTGTCAAGGGCTCAATCGAGTAGTTGAAGTAAGAGTAATGATACGTATCTGAATAGCGATCGGTTTACCCGCAACGCTGGTTGCGCAGGAACGTCCAGTTACGCGGCTTTCGCCGACGCTCAAAGCCCAAAGTATTGAGCCGTAGAAGCTTGCATCTAAGGTTCAGGGAAAATGCCCTTTTCATCACCCTACCGCACGGCTGACAAAGCTCCGAAACAATCTTGTTGTCGTTATTACCGCAAGCTACTGCAAAGGCATGTTTGCATTCGCGTAGAATGTGAGATTTAACTTGTGCGAATGGTAGAACTGATTAACAAGGTCATCGATTTCTAACCACTGCTGGATAGCCAAATCGGTTTGCTTCAAGCTTGATTCGGCAAGAGGCATATAGTAGCTCGCGAACGCTCGGCCACCCTTGGCTCCTTTCACTAGTTCGAGAAACTGCGTTTGCTTTGTCAACTCTTTCGATCGAGCTATCAACTGCTGCTGAATAAGTTTTGCATCGCCCGGCGCGATTGGAAACTCCATGCCATTTTCCCCAGCCAACTTGACGACCGTCCCGAGCAGCCATTTACGATTCGGTTTCGATTTGACGGTTACAACTAGCTTGCTGCTTTCGTCTTTGAGTGCAATCGTCCAGGTTTGTTCTTGCTTGCCAGTCATCATCACTGGAGCTTCCGGAGTGATGAGAATTTCTTCTGGCAATTCCCATTGAACTTGCACGGACGCAGTCTTCGCATTCACAGAAAAAGGGATGCGAAGTTCTTCTTTCTGAACAGGTCGTTTTAAAACGATTGAGACTACTTTGGAAATCCCCGTCTGTTCGTCCGACGCGATCGGGACATCAACGGCAGGTGATTCATTTTCTGCGGTCTCTGATTTTGGTATCGCAGGATCCATAGACGCAGTGTTCGCGTCTGCTGAATCACTGAAGGATGCGTCGAGCGACTTCAGATCACGGTCTGAAGTCATCCTGGATTCGATTTCAATCGGCAAGTTTGCGGCTGCATCCTTGGGTGTCAAAAGACTTGTAATCGATTCGATTTTTGTAGGGTCAATCACACTGTTGCCATCGATATCGTCTGTTATGCCCTGCGTGAGCTTCGCGGAAAGTTCCGAAGCAAGATCAGCGTTCAGGGTTGGGACTGCTGAAACTTCGCTCGTTGAGATACCTTCAGTAATTTTGAGTTCCGTATCTGATGCGTTTGGAGTTGATGTTGCATCGTTCTCCGGAGCAAGGCTATCAGCACTAGTAATCAAATCCACGGATGGGGAGGAAGCTTCCGTGTTGATTTTAGTGCCGGAAACGTGTTGTGTTCTACCCGAATCCGCGACACGCGTTGAAGTGGCCGGGATCAGTAAGAACCCAAGTCCGATTGCCGCAGTCAACAACACGATGATCGAAGGTACCGTTCGTCGAGCAGGGAACGCGAAGCGCTTGGCCGGTGAGCGCTCCAGCTTCGGCGTAAAGCTAGGTTTTGAATCCTTGGAAGCGAAATGTTTTGGTGTTACGGGACTTGCGCTGGCAAGTAATCCTACTGCGGGTGTTTCTACTGCGCGCGTGTCTGCTCTAGAAAAGCTGCTGCTGGGTAAAATGCTGTTCGCCGAATCACCGTTGGGCGAAACTATCTTGCCTTCTAAATTCTGAGTTTTCAAAAACTCACGAAGTGTTGGATGTCTGGTTTCGGTAAAACAATAAGAAGTATTCTGAGTCTTGGCCGCTTTCGTCAATGCTCCGCAGGTCGCGAGAAGATCGACAAATTTATCGAGTTGTTCGATCGAAGCGGCATCCAAAATAGGTTGCCCTTGAGACGCATTTGAATGCGGGTTAAGGCTACTATCGGTTTTGCGACTATCTCTGCCACAATTATCCGTGCCAAAATCGGTTATCGAGTGGAGCAATCCATCTCGCCCAATCGCGATACAACTTAGCGGTTGGTCGAGTAGGAGCGAATTGGATGGGCTGCTTACTTGCCGGTTCCAATCTCGAAGAATTACAGTCGGAGGTGGACCGTACTCGCTGAGGATTCGATCCAAGAACAACTCGCTTGGGATTACAGCAACAAACGTGTTGCTTTCTGGGCCAGACAACTTCCAAAATTCCCAGAAGCCCGACTCGCGTATCAAGGCGTTAGAAACGTGGAGATTACCCCAACGTGCGGCAGCGTCCGACTTTTGCGATGGGGAAATGCCCGCGGTACGAAGCTCCGAAATCCAAGCACATACCGAAACGTCTAGCGAACTACCAGACTTGGTTTGGAGGGGAGATCTAACGCAGAGAAAAGCACAGTTCGTTGCAATCTTTTCCCAACCAATATCAGCCAAATCGACAATTGACAGGCTGTTTGGAAGCATGATGCGAACGGAACCTTGCTAGAGATTATTTCTTTCGATGGCGGATTCTCGCACGCATCCGTCGCTTCTTCCGACCGACTTTTCGGCGACCACGCCCAGTTTTCTTTACTCCCACGAATTTCTCCTAACGTACAATTCTGAATCCAAAATCGATCGGGCGATCGAGTATCAACGGTATTCCAAGGCATGGCAGGGGATTTTACCCTCCCGCCATCGGAAGCCCCGTAGAATACACGAACTTAGTGCATCCTTTCAAGGGCTGAAAGGGGATCTGGGGGCTGATTTCAGTTCTTTATATCTCAGCTTTCTTCCGGATAGTTCATTTGTCACGCCTCAACGTGGGAACCACAATAGCCAGATTACCAGAATACAGACGATATCGAGTCCGATTCCGGCTCGCATCATATCGCGGCTCGTCATACGTTTTTCACCAAAGACAATAGCGTTCGGCGGTGTCGCTACCGGAAGCATGAATCCGCAACTTGCTGCCAACACCGCTGGAACGGTCAACGCACTGACGTCAACATCCAGCCCTCGAGCAATTTCCGCTAGTATCGGAATTACGGTTGTAGCCGTTGCAATGTTGCTCGCGAGCTCGGAAAGGAACACAACCATCGCGATGATCAGCAAAAGTGATAAACCAATTGGTATCCCCTTCAGATGACGAGCACTTTCACCAATGATCCCGCCCAATCCAGAGGTCTGAACGGCACCGGCTAAGCTCAGGCCTCCACCAAGCAGCAAGATGACTCCCCAAGGCAATTTATCCATATCTCGCCAATTCAGAATTGGCTGTCCGCCAAGGTTTTTTCGGACCGGAATCGTCAATAAAAACACCATGGCAGTCATCGCAATCATTGAATCATGGATGTTCGAAACGCCTGGATAGAAATCGCGGATGGCGGACGAATTTGAAATGACATCGCGAAAGGTCCACGACAGGCCAGTGACAACGAAGACTCCGAGAACCCACGATTCAGCGCTTGAAAGCTTTGTCAGCGAAGCTCGTTCATTTCGTATCCAATCCGAATTCAAAGTGGGAATCGGCTTCGAAACAAAGAGGACTTTGCAAAGCCAAAACCAACAAATGGCAGTGAGCAGCAACACGCAAGGAACAACATCGTACATCCATGCCAAGAAGCCGATCACCGTTCCTTGCTTCTCCATAAAGCTGCGAAAGAAAACGTTAGTGGGCGTTCCGACCAAGGTTCCCATGCCACCGAGACTGGCTGAGTAGGCGACACCGAGCAGCAGCGCGATTCCAAAATTTCTTGTCTGCACCTTATTGGGCGATTCATTGCCTTCCCCTGCGATCAGTAAAACACTTCGCATTAAAGGAAGCATCAACAATGCAGTGGCGGTGTTGCTTATCCAAAACGATAGCAACATAGTTGACATCATGAAGCCTGCCACGATCGCAGATGGCGAGGTCCCAAATAAACTCAGTCCATATATCGCACCGCGACGATGCAAGCCCGTTTTTTCAAATGCGATCGCGATGCTAAATCCGCCTAAATAAAGGAAGACGCTAGGGTCAGCGTACGCGGCGGTCGCTTCTTGAATTTTGGAAATCCCAAGCAGCGGTAAAAGGACAATCGGCAAAAAAGCCGTTGCTTCCAAAATGACCGCTTCCGTCATCCACCAGCATGCCATCCAAACGCCAACAAAGAGTGTTGACTTTGCTGCGATCGGCGCCTCGGGATTGAAACGATCAAAGAAGTACCAACTTAGAAGGCCTAGCATTGGGCCCGATGCAATCCAAAACCAACTCCATACACCGCTTGCGATCGGAGTTGACTCTTTTGAAGCATGCTCGGAACTATTCATAGGAAACCCTCTTGCAAGTCTCGAGCATCATCTCATGCCTTCCTATCTATTGCGAGAAACTATGTAGCACTCGCATCGATTTGTCTACGAAGGAACTGACCATGTCCCATTTCACCAACGAATTTCCCGTCTTCCACTTGCCGTTTACCACGGACCCAAACATGCAGTGGTTTGCCTTCGATGGGCCATCCTTCAAACGCGCTATAATCAGTCGCCATGGAATGTGTATTGACTGAAATAGTGCCACGATACGACGGATCATAAATCACAATATCGGCATCCGAGCCAACCGAGATCGTTCCTTTCTTAGGGAACAAACCAAAGAGCTTTGCCGCTTGGGTGCTAGCTGAATCAACGAACGTGTTGAGATCAATATGACCGCGACAGACGCCGTAGGTGTATAGCAAGTTAACTCGGTCTTCGACTGTTGGAATCCCATTCGGGATCTTAGTAAAGTCGTCGCGCCCCATTTCCTTTTGGCCTACAAAGTCAAACGGAGCGTGGTCGGTTGCAACCGTCGAAATATTTCTCTGACGGAGATGCTGCCAAAGTTTTGGTTGCTCTTCTTTAGATCGAATCGGGGGCGACATCACATACTTGGAGCCTTCGAAGTTTGGCTGTTGAGCGTAAGTGTCATCGAGTACAAGGTATGGAATGACTGTTTCTACTGAGACATCGACGCCGCGCGATTTGCCTCGCATGGCGGCCTCGACCGCCAGAGCGTTGCTTGTGTGGACGATGTATACTTTGGCTTTCGTCATCTCAGCGAAAGTCATCAGGTGTTGCACTCCTTCCGCTTCGACTTGAATCGGGCGTGAAGGCTCATGCCACTGGGGGCCTGTCTTTCCCTCTTCCAAAAGTCGCTTCTGAAGCTCGGCAATCATCGATTCGTTTTCGCAGTGGGCTGTAACGATCACGCCGAGCTTGCTGGCCAGTTCAAGCGTCTTGTATAGCTCGCTGTCATTGACGCCAAAGAAGTCTTTGTATGCGAGGAAAACTTTCCAGCTCGTAATTCCTTCGGCTACAATCTGCCGTAACTTGGATTCGGTCGAATCATCAAATCGCGAGATCCCCATGTGAAATGTGAAGTCGCAAGCAGAGAGGCCTTCAGCCTTACTCTTCCAAAGTTGAAATGCTTCCCATGGATCATCTTGGCGAGATGGGCAACACATTTCAATCAACGTTGTGGTTCCACCCACTAGAGCCGCTCGACTTGCCGTTTCGTAAGTGTCCTTAGCATGCGTGCCCATGAACGGCAGATAGATGTGGACGTGGGGATCAATAAAGCCAGGGAAAACATACTTTCCTTCCGCATCGACCTCGACGCAGTTGTGAAGAAGATCTTTCAGCGATTCACGCAAATCGAGCCCGATATGCGTGACCCGCTCGCCGTCGATAAGAATGTCAGCGACATAAGATTCTGTCGCTGTAACGACATGACCATTTCGAATCAAATACACTTTTGCTTAGCCTTTCTTCCAATCTCTCCACATCCAACGCATGACTTCGGGAAAGATCGCCGAGCCATGTTTATCACTATGAGCGCCAGTGCCGATCACAAACTTGTGGTCGTACCCTTTTTCTTTTAGAGCGGCAGCCATGGCTTTGTTGGCTTCAAACCAACTTCCGAATTGATTCGTGATGTCGTTTTCGCCATCTTGCTGGAAAAATCGAATCGGTTTGCGTTCTGAATTCCGAACCATTTCCGGATAAGCATTCCCGCCGCGGATGTTTGTAAAGCTACCAACCGTAGTGAATACCTTACCGAATTGATCTGGTCGAAACCATGCTACGGAGAAGGCACAAATGCCGCCCGAACTGCTTCCGGCGATACATCGATCTTCGGGCTTTTACGAGATGTTGTAAGTCTTAGTCACCTCAGGAAGAATCTCTTCGAGCAAAAACTTCGAGTAAACATCGCTCACCGTGTCATACTCGACGCTACGATTTTTCGGTGATGCGGGACTACCGTCAGGCTTCTTGCGAGGTGGTTCACCAGGTTTCCTGGGAGCGTCACCAGGTTTGATGAAGACGCCGATCGTGACAGGCATTTCGCCACTGTGAATCAAGTTATCAAAGACAATCGGGGCCTGGTACTTTTGACCGTCTTGGCAAACAAACAAGCTCGCAGGCTTCTTGGGGTCGTACTGCTTGGGAACATAGACCCAATAATCTCGGACGGTTCCGGGATAGACCTTGCTGTTGTTCCATTCGTACTTGGTAATGGTCCCCTCAGGGACACCGGCTTTCTTCATCGAATCCGGACCGAGAGTGTAGATGTCGTCTGGTGACGGTGTTTTCTTTTTAGTATCTGGTTTCTTTTGCTCTGGTTTGCTCGCGCCTGATTTGTTTCCTTGACTGGAAGCCGATTTCGCTTTGGGCTGATCCTCTTGAGACCATACACGGGGATGGTCACCGAGCAATATGCAACTTGAAAGGAGGGCGATAACGCAGAAGCGGTAGCGAGCGAACATGTTGAGGAGATCCTTAATGTGGCAGGGAGAAGCTTATTGGGCAAGCAGAAGATTATCGGTAGTGTAATCCATTTTAAATGTGTCATGTCGTTGCTTTGTTGGTTTTCAAATTCGAATTTTAGAAGTGGGACTCACTTAAAAAGACCGGGGAGCAGTCGTGAATTCAGTATTTCTGCATTGTCGTACTCGTACTCAGGCGTAAGCCGGTACTCGTACTCATACTCGATCGGATTGCGGTCGATTCGAGTACTGGTTCGAGCACGAGCACGAGTACCATTTCATTGAGTACGAGTACGAACTAACGGAACCGCTAAACGGCACGCTCTCTGATGTAATTGGGTTCCCACTTCGTATTGGGAGTCTTACTCCGAATGCGATCTGGAATGCTTGATAACTTCTCTGACCGTACGACGTCATTCTTCGGATAGGTTGACATGTCGCGAGGTATCGATATATTGGTGCATATGGGTGCGTCTACGAAAACAGCTAAGTCGAAAGCTTTTAAACCAGTTGGTAGCGTTCAGTCATTTTCTGAAGCTGCCGAGTGTTTGAAGATTCTTGCACATCCGGTTCGTTTGCGAATCGTTCAGTTACTGCTTCACGGTCGTTTCGCTGTCGGAGAGCTGTCTCAAGATTGCGAGATCCCTGATAACGTTGCTTCCGAGCATTTGCGGCTTCTTCAGCGATGTGGATTCCTTAGCAGCCAGCGCGAAGGGCGGCACGTTTTCTACGAGATTGCTGAACCGCACTTGAAAGCGTTAATGGCGTGCGTGGAGTCCCGCTTTCTTCCCCCACCCTTAAAAACTTCTCAGCACAAAAATTGATCTCTACCCTGATGCCCTAAAAAGGAACAAAAGCATGAAAACCATTTCAGTCGCCGATCTTTCCGAACTTAAGAAAAAGTCTTCGGTCGAATTGATTGATGTTCGCACGCCGGTCGAGTTTCGCGAAGTGCATGTCGTTGGGGCAAGGAATGTTCCCCTCGACTCGCTTGACCCTAAGCAGATTATCTCCTCTCGTGATAGCCAATCTTCAGAACCGATCTATGTGATCTGCAAAAGCGGTGGTCGTTCTGCGAAAGGGGCTCAGAAGTTCATCGACGCGGGTTTTTCAAATGTCATAAGCGTTGATGGAGGTACTTCCGCCTGGGGTACCGCTGGCTATGCAGTTGAACGAGGTAAGAAAGCGATGTCGCTTGAGCGTCAGGTTCGAATTCTCGCAGGGTTTCTTGTTTTGACTGGAGTCGTCCTTGGCTTCTTGGTGCATCCGTACTTCGTTGGACTATCGGCATTTATTGGTGCTGGGCTAATGTTCGCTGGAATCACCGATACATGCGGCATGGGAATGATGCTTGCCAAAATGCCTTGGAATCAAGTCAGTTCAGGTGCCTGTGCAGTAACAAATCGAGCAACGTGATTTGGATTACGTAAAGCATATGACGATCCGAGTCTTGTTTAAGATTCTCAATTAGAAAGATTTCCTAACGTGAAGATTGTTATTGTTGGTGGAGTTGCGGGTGGTGCGTCTGCAGCGACTCGAGCTCGTAGATTGAATGAAGATTGCGAGATTGTTTTGCTTGAACGCGGCGAAGAGCCTTCCTTCGCTAATTGCGGAATGCCCTACTATGTCGGTGGTGAAATCAAATCACGCAACAGTCTTCTGGTCGCGCCGATCGAAAGGCTGCGTCAACGTTATCGGCTTGACGTGCGCAATCGAACTGAAGTAGTTGAAATCGATCGAGCCAGCAAAAGTGTTTCAGTTCGCAACCTATTGACTGGCGAACGTTACACTGAAAGCTACGACAAGCTGATTATAGCGACGGGTGCATCGCCATTCCGTCCTTCGATTCCCGGTATTGAAAGCAGTCGTATTCTTGAGCTGCGCGACTTGAAAGATGCAGACAATATGCATGCGTTGGCGACATCCAATGCAAAGCATGCGGTAGTCATTGGTGCTGGATTCATTGGGATGGAAGTCGCTGAGAATCTTGTTCGAAGAGATATTAATGTGACTGTCGTTCAAATCTCCAAGCAGATTCTTCCGACGTGGGATCATGAGATGGTAACTTCCATTGAAGACCATGTTCGCCAAAAAGGTGTAACGCTTCGGCTGAATGATTCACCAGAGAGATTCGAGGAAATTAACCAAGGAAATCAGATCGCCGTTCATCTTGTATCCGGAAACCGAATCGAAGCAGACTTTGTCGTGATAAGCATCGGCGTTCGTCCCGAGAGTAAGTTGGCGGCTGAGGCGGGGATCTCTTGCGGGCCTCGTGGCGGACTCATCACCTCTCCATCGATGCAAACGAGCGACCCTGATGTGTATGCCGTTGGTGATGTGGTTGAGGTGAAAGACTTTGTGTCTGACAAGCCAACGCAGATTCCACTGGCTGGTCCTGCTAATCGCCAAGGTCGAATTGCCGCGGACCATATCTTCGGTCGTCATTCAAGTTACCGCGGCACCCAAGGCACAGCCATCGTCGGCGTCTTTGGGATGACCGCTGCGATGACCGGTCAGAGCGAAAGTCAATTGAAAAAGGCTGCGACGCCTTATGAAAAAATCTATATTCATCCGAACGATCATGCCGGTTACTATCCAGGTGCAAAGTCGATGACTTTGAAGCTACTCTTTGACCCCGAGAAAGGGCGGATTCTAGGCGCGCAAGGGGTTGGTAGTTCCGGCGTTGATAAGCGGATCGATGTAATCGCGATGGCCATACAAGCGGGACTCACTGTTTATGATCTCGAGCAGGCAGAGTTGTGTTATGCGCCTCAATATGGTTCCGCAAAGGATCCGATCAACATGGCGGGTTTCGTCGCGTCGAGCGTCTTGCGTGGCGATCATCCAGTGATTCATGCCGATTGCATCATGGCGGACTCAGATTCGAAGTACTTTATTCTGGATGTTCGAACAGAGTCAGAGTTTAACGACGGGCGTATCCCGAAGGCGATCAATATTCCGCTTGACGAACTACGAACTCGACTGGAAGAATTACCGAAGAGCCAAAAAATTGCTGCCTACTGTAAAGTCGGTCAGCGCGGTTATATGGCAACGCGGATTCTTGCTCTACGGGGCTTCGACGTGTG
Organism: Planctomycetota bacterium; assembly: GCA_026692865.1. Lineage (GTDB taxonomy): Bacteria > Planctomycetota > Planctomycetia > Pirellulales > Pirellulaceae > JAIYDQ01. The sequence goes on along the minus strand of JAPLNI010000058.1, from coordinate 33,442 downwards.
TAACATTAGCGGCGGTTACACATCATGGTGTCAACGCTACCCGTTAGATTTAGCGAAAGTAGAATAACATAGTCGGTTACGATCCTGGCGCTTACCCCCGTTCGCATTCTTACTCTTGCTTGATAGCAAGACATGAATCGAATACGAGTACCTCCTGCGGCGATTATCGATCTTCGGAACTGGTTGGGGACAAAAGTCGTCTAGCTTCTCAAACTCAATACGCCGAATTTGCAAGGTTTTTCATGTTGCAAAGGACATCATGTTTAGACTCGTAATACAAGCACCAAAGTCGATCTTAGAGATTAAGGTGAACTCACAGGCTATCGAGGTATGAAGTCTTCCCAAAGGCCTTTTGCCTTTAGTAATCGTTCGATCAACTCGCGAAGTGCTCCGTGCCCGCCGTCAGTACTCAAGTTCCATTTTGCAGCCGATTTCACTTCAGCAACGGCGTCACTAACTGCGACTGATAGACCGACTTCCAGAATCACGGGTAAGTCTGGTAGATCATCGCCTACATAACAAACTTCGGACGGGTTAAGTCCCAGAGATGCAAAGATCTCGCGTGCTGCCGGGAGTTTCTCTTCGAGGCCTTGTCGAACAATTGCGATGCCGAGTTCTTTGGCTCGTAGTTTCACGATCTGCGAGTTTCGACTTGTTAATACTCCAAATGAAAACCCAGCTTGTTGCCAAAGTTTAATTCCCATGCCGTCGCGCACGTGAAACTCTTTGGATTCAATCCCAGCATTATCGAGAATGATTCTTCCATCGGTCATAACGCCATCGACATCGGAAAGAATCAATTTGATCGGACGCGCTGCTTCGGTATCTCGATTAGACATGCAAGTTTGGAGAGTTGAGAGTTAGGATCTTGTTGTTAGCAAAATATTCGAAGAGTTGCGGGAGAATAACTCTCGAAAGAGCAATTCGATTCTTCTTGTGAAGCAAGCTCTTTCGAATCGACGAAACCAATTAAATCGGTAATGTCTACCATTCCAATGGGTTTGTCGTCGGAGTCCACGACAGGTAGTTCGCTAATTTTTTTCTGTGCGAGAATCGTCAACGCATCCGTCGCCATTGCATTACTTTGGACCGCCGAAAACTTACGAATCATCATTTGCGAAATTGGCTCATCAAGTGTTTGGTCTAACCGGCGTTCAAGGAGCTTGGCCAAGTCGCTGTCGGTGAAAATGCCTTGCAACTTTCCTGTGTCATCTACCAACATCACTGCTCCACTGCGACGTCCCGGTCTTGCAACACCGACTAGCACCTCGCGGATCGAGCTATTCATCTCAGCGACTCGGCATTCGTGAATGGGACGCATGAGTTCGTTCACTGTCTTCAATTGATTGCCAAGCGATCCACCTGGATGATACTTTGCAAAGTCAGCCGAAGCGAAACCCCGCTCGTCGCTCACGACAATAGCCAGTGAATCTCCCAAGGCCATCATGCAGGTCGTACTCGTAGTCGGAGCCAGGCCATTGGTGCACGCTTCCGGATGTTTCGGTAACTTGAGAACAAAGTCTGCGGCCATGGCCAACGGACTCGACACATTGGAGGTGATCGCAATGATCGAAGAGCAATGGCTTTTGAGGTGATCAAGTATCCTCACGATCTCCTGCGATGATCCGCTGTTGGAGAGAATAAGCACAACATCATCAGTGTGAATACGCCCCAGGTCACCATGAACCGCCTCGGACGGATGAACAAAATGAGCAGAGGTTCCGGTCGAAGCAAATGTGGCGGCTATTTTTTGCCCGACCCATCCAGCCTTACCAATTCCGAGAACGATAAGTCGCCCTCGCATGGAAAGAATGCATTGGACAGCACCAGAAAACGGATGGTAACCTTCAACCTGTAATTCGGCTGCCAATGTCTTCAATGCGTCTGCCTCACAGAGCACGACTTGGGCCGCACGCTGATTTTGCCGATTGGGTTGTTGCAACTTTCGTGCTGCGTTTGCCATGATTGGTGGATCCTCCGTGATACTCATCCGCGTGACTCATAGAGGCCCAGCGATGGTTGCACTGTACCAAATCAACGCCAGTCTAAGCAACCGCGATCGGTGAACGAACAGTAGCTGATCAGAATGTGAGCTACTGCGACTGCGCTGGTGGTAGCAGGTCTGAACGTCGCTCGGCGGTTCTTCGAAGACTTTCGGTGGCTCGCCACGCTGCGATTGCTTCGTGATTTCCATTAAGCAAAACTTCGGGAACAGCCAATCCTCGAAATTCGCGTGGCCGGGTATATTGCGGGAACTCCAAGATACGATTTCCGCGAGAAAATGAATCGTCGACGCTACTTTGTTCGTCTCCCAGGACACCTGGGATCATTCGAATGGTCGCATCGACCAGCACCATCGCGGCAACTTCGCCGCCATTGAGGACGTAATCGCCGATACTCAATTCCATCGGATTCAGAATATCGAGGACTCGTTGATCAAATCCTTCGTATCGTCCACACAGCACCAGATACCGAGAATGGCTAGAAAGTTGTTCGACCAGCGGTTGATCCAAGCGTTGCCCTTGCGGTGTCAACAGAACTACAATGCCCTCAAGTGGACTCATTTTCTGCACATCTTCAACACATCGAACAACCGGTTCGACGCAAATCAGCATACCCGGGCCACCACCAAATGGGCGATCGTCAATCTTGTGGTGCTTGAGATCAGTCGACCATTTCCGAAGATCGTGAACGAAAATTTCGACAAGCGAAGCTTCAATTGCCTTGTTAAGTAGGCTTTGCGTCAGATATCCCGAAAAGATCTCGGGAAACAGAGTGATGATGTCGAATCTCAACTAACAAAACTCCCCTCGGGAGCAATTTTGGTAAGGTCAAACCTGTCTCTTGGCCCACTCTAACTTAAAGTCAACTTAAAAATCGGGGTAGCTAAATTGCTAAATATTCAGTTTTCGATGAAAGCGGACGTGTTCCGATGTATTTCGAAATCTGCCACGAGCACAGATACCAGCTTTTTGTCTGTACGCAGCTACAACTTTAACTAGCACAAGCGAGATAAAACGAAATCTTTGCCCAACAAGCTGAAGGCACGAACAACCTCTAGCGGCTCTCGAGTGAATCGAAGCGCGGCCATTCGTATCAGGTTATAGGCGGGCACTAAGCGGGAGCTTGCTCTGTTGCGGGTTCGGACGCGACAGGAGTCGATGCCGTTCGCGGCGGCTTTGGTCCGCGACCAATTTTTTGCAACGCTGCAGCTTGCTCGGACAGGTGCGTTCCGTTCGAACCGTACTTCTTGATCAAGACTCCGCAAGCTTCACTTGGCTGAGCCCCAACACCGATCCAGTAGTCAATTCGCTCGCCTTGCAAGATTGCTCTCGCGTCGGTTTCTTTGCACATTGGGTCGTAATGTCCGAGTTCTTCAAGGACTCGGCCGTCTCTTGGACGACGTCCATCAACAACACAAACTCGATAAAACGGACGGTTTTTGCGTCCAAGACGCTTCATTCGGATACGAACAGCCACTCTTCAATTCTCCTAGGATTTCTTACGGAGCCCTATTTATAGCGATCGATCGGAAACATCGGGAGCCCTTTTTTAAAATTCTGTGAAAAGTCGTCAAAGCAATGCAACCCAGTTTTCCCAGGCTCCGAAATCTAACAATTGGAGTCCGTCCGCGACACATTTTTTGTGAGCGTGTTGTCAAAGCTACCGATGCCACTGATTTTTACCGTAAACCATGTCTGCACCTAAGGATAAAGCGACCGCAGAGAATTCGGCTCCCAAAATGGGTAGCGCGATGCCGGTTTATCTTGCGATCGGCGGGGCAATTTTGGCACTGGGGGTAGGGGCAGCGATTCTCGCCTTCTTTTTGGGCGGCAAGGCTCCCGATTTTGATCGTGAGCTCGCTGTCGGGCTTCAAAAGCTCAAGCGTGAACTCACTCCAGAGGTGCGTCGACTGGCCTTAAGTATTGAATTGAAGGACCTGAAGTCTAAGTCGGCAGAAGCAAAATGGGAGTTGATTGTTGGAGCGGTTGCCCTGGAGGATTCCGAAAAATCTGCGGTTCGCGAGCGAGCGATTGCCCTGGCTGAAGATGCATACAAGCATTTGCAGGAATCTCAAAAAATTGGATTTCCTCGCGGTTTCGATGGCTTGGGAAATTTCTTGCTCGGCAAAGTTCTCTACCAACTTTTTCGTTGGCCTGATGCGATTGAGCCCCTTGCGATTGCGGCGACCCAGTGGCCGGCTGGGCGAGCCGATGCACTCTCGCTTTTGGTCGACATTGATTTGGCAACCGAAGACGTGTCCCCCCGGGTTGTTACAGACCGACTAGATTACTGGGATGGATTGATCGGCCTGACCCCCGAGGAACGCGATCGAGCGAAACTCAAACGAATTGTGGCCAAGATTGCTTTCGGCGAGTATGACAAAGCGATCGAAATGGCCAGCGCGTTTCCTAAGGAATCCGTCTATTACTCCAATGCGATGGCTCAGCAAGCCTTGGCGAAGTTTTTGAACCTTTCGATGGCTGAGAGCGAGTCCGCAGATCCCCTGCAGGAGGCAATGCTGAAGGAGGTTTATCAGCAGATGAGGTCCGTCGCAAAGAACCTAACACTGGACCCTGTTTCGGAACGGCGAAATCAGTACTACGCCGGGATTGTACTGCAGCGACTCGGTAAGTGGGAAGAATCAATTAGTGGGTTAAACGTTCTTCGGCAAAGCTCTCCACATACGGTCGAAGGGCTTGCAGGTTCCATCGCTGAAATGAAAGCTCTCAATAAGCTGCAAAGATACGATGAAGTTGTCAGTACGATGCGTCAGTTGTTTGAACAGTTTGGGAAGCTGGAAGGGTACAAAAATGCTTGGCAACCAATTGCCGTTCTGCGAAGAGGGTTTAACGAAGTTGGACAAGAGATGCTTGTCGGTAGAGCTTACCCGCAGGTAGTTGAGTACGCGGTGAAAATGCCACCGTTTTGTGAACGCCAAGATCGCTTGAGACTCTTGTCGGTCGGCTATGGCCGATGGGCTAACTCACTCAAAGGAAAACCGGCCTCTGCAGAAACCGAAGTGCTAGATATTCGGACGAGTCTGCAAGATGTCGTTCGTTCGGATTCTTCCTCGCTTACTGACGCATCGACTCCCGATAAGGGAAAAAGGTTCTGGCAAAAGCTGTTTTTTGAATCTGCCAAGAGCTACGAAGATCTAGCTCTAATTCAAATGAGATCGCCAGAATACTTCGATTTGATTTGGCAGGCGATCAAAAACTATCAATCTGCAGGCGATCTCAAACAGTGCAATTTAGTAATTGATAACACACTCCCTTTTGAAGCCGTCGAGCAACGTCCAAGAGCCTACTTAATGAAGGCGGAGAATCTTTTTGCACTTAACAAACCGGATGGCTCGCTGATTGAGCTAGAGAAATGCATTCGTGAGCACGGCACACACCCGCTCTCGTATCAGTCGCGACTGAATGCAGCACGAATGCTCGTTGAACGATCAGAATTTCAGAAGTCGCAAGAATACCTGGAGCAAAATCTTTATGACAGTTCACTAACTCCGCAAAGTGCTATTTGGAAAGAGTCGCTCTTTGAACTTGGTCGGAACTACTATCAACAAGGCGAGTTGGAATTCTCTTCTGCGGAAATGCTTAAGCAGAAGTCTGGTCCAGACACCGAAGAAAGCATTCGCGAGACCCTTGAGCAAGGAAACACACTTTTCACCAAAAGCATTGATCGGCTTGGTGAATGGCTGCAACGTTACCCCGACGATAAACGACGATTCGAAACGCTCTACAGTATCGGCAAAGCCTATCAAATGGCCGCTCAATACCCGGAGTACTTGCTCAAAGATGGACGCCCGACATCAACTGAGATGCGACGTCAACGGGTAATGCAGTATCGAAATCTTATAAAAAACGCTCGTTCAACTTTCGAGCAGATTCGGATGGGGATGAATGACATCGAGATCGGATTGATACCGAGTACTTCCTTGCGAAGTCTGCTCCGAAACAGCTATTTTGCGGAAGCGGACTTGACCTTTCAGCTTCAAGATTATGAAAACGCTTTGTCTTTGTATCGAAGTGTAGCCAATCGATTCCTCGGCGAACCAGAATCACTTGAAGCTTTGACACAAGCTGCCGAATGTTTGAAAAAACTTGGTCGAAATGAAGAGGGAATTCGAGTCATTGCACAGGCCCGCGAGATACTCGCTCAGATACCTGCGAATCAAGATGCAAAATTTGTATCGGCGACGCGATTCTCAAGACAGCAATGGAGCGATCTGCTGACTCGCATGGAAAAATCAATCTATTGATTTAGGTTGTTGCGACTAGGAGAGCGGCATGTGACACCGGATACGGTGAAAATCTGTTATCCTCTTACATCACTATCTCCGTCGTTTATTGAGTTTTTCACAGAGTGGATACTGAATGCCCATCAAAGAATCTTCAAACCCTATGTCAACTTGCTCCTCGAAACCAAGTTCGGACGATTCCATTGATTCTGGTTGGTTAATTGAATCCGAAGAGCGGAAGCTTTCTTGGTCCCGAAAGGCAGATCGAAGTCCCGAGTCGGCAGCTCAACTTCGACAGTATCTTTATCTGCAAATGGCAGCCTCCGATCTTGTCTTGGACGACCATGCAAAAGAACAAGCAGAGCTACCTAATGGCTTGTTGGAATCGCTTGAGGAAAAGAATCGACTGCTTGCTCAATTGAAAGCTCCAATCGATCAACGTATCGAAGCGTTTCTTGCTGAATATTTTGCCGATGAAACACTCGACGTACCGTTGCAACTTCCAACACCAACGCTCGTCCTTGGCAGTCACGGCCTTGCAAGGCAACTTAGTCTTCCCGATGGGCAAGACATTTTTCAAAATGAATTGGTCAGCTCCTATCGTTTGGCTAACGGTGTTCTTCACAACCCATCGGCGGATAAGCGAACTACTCAAGGAACGTTCCATGTTGCAGAAGGTGGTTTACCTATCGCAGGCGATAAACGTGCGGTTCCCAAATCAGTATTCGCCAAGCTTTTTGTGGCTGCCGTGAATCCGCCCGAGTCACTCTTGGAGTTGCCATTCATGGCATCAACTATCACGCCTGCTCGCACGTTTGTGTCGCTCTTGGTTCGTCCGATTGTTTCACCGCGAGTGGCAGGGTATAGCGAACACAAAACTATGGAGATTCGCTTCTTTGCTCCTGGCGGGTTGGTAAGCAATCTTGATTTCGTCGAGTCGATTTTTGGCAACGCAGGTGACCCGTTGGTTCCAGAGAACGATGCCGCGTTGGACTGCATGCATTGGACTGGCCACACAGGATGCGTGATCCTAGCGCCTCATTTGATTCAGCTCACAAAACGAGAACTAGGACTGCCGCGATACGAAGAAGCAACACCGCGACAACGACGCGATTCAATGTGCTGGAAGACCGAGGATGAAAAGTACAACGATGGAACCGCGTTTAAGATTACTTGTCGAAACTCAAACGGCGTTATTGTCACGCTGATTGCAGATAACTATTTCGGCTATTGCAAAAAAGAAGTAAAGACACAAATTAGCTATGCAACTAATCTACTTGGTAACGTAGAGGAAGAACATGCTGGTGGGACTCTCGCTTTCGTGTCACATAACTTGGGAGAAGAGTTTCAGTGGAACTCACGTCGGTATAATGGTCGCTCTTTTGGAGACGTTGCTAACGAATACCAGAGTTTTATCGACATTCGACCGGAAGGTTACGGAGTTGACCGGACCTATCCGAATCTAATTTATGTTCAAGAGAATGCTTTTGCGTCGCTCTTTGATCGAACGATTCGTTGGACATTCAATGGTGTCGATAAGTCGTTGCCACTCGAACGTGGGAAAATCTATATGGCTCCCAGTGGTTACAAAGTGCAAATGGAAAAGCATCCGTGCGCTCCTTCGTGGCGGCTAATTGGAACCGGAGGTGAAGGAACTGTTTGTCACAAACCTTGTACGGTGAGTGGGGGAGGAAAAAGCGAAATCAGTAAATCGCTTCGAGACTACATGCAAGGTGGTCCCATCTTCGTTTCCGATATCGACCGCGACTTTGACTTGCTTCAACAGATTTTTGACAAAGATTACTCGGATCGTTGGCTCGAGACCTCGACTGAGAAACCCGAATATGGCCAACGCGATAGTCGAAAGGTACTTGATTCTTCTCGCACGCTCGGTAGTGTGATCAAGCTGTTCACTCCGTCTCGCGAGTACACAAAAGAGTACAACGATTGGCTGAACAGTATTCCAACGCATCTCTACGCAATGGCTTTCATCATCAAGCGATTTTGCAAGCCCGAATGGAATGGGAATTGGCGAGAAAACTTTGGAGTTGATGTCGTCAACGGTGACAACGGTCACGAACTAAAATTCGGTAAAAGAAAGCTCGTAGGGATGTACTTACGAGTCGGCTTAGATCAACTCGGACGATGGAGGATGTATAAGCTTCGACAAGACTTTGCGGCCGCCGCGAAGATTCAGCTCGAAGACGACATCACCGCAAGTATCGTCGTTCCCGGAAGAATGCTCCCGACACTCACTCGAAAGGTCGAGGACCGCAGCTACAAGTTTGTAGCCAACTGCGAGTACCGGCTCTTTCAACGTCCTGACGACGCCGTTCATCGTGGCTTGGACAAGCAGACCGAAAAGGACATGGCAGACGTTGGAAACTTCTTTTGCAATTATGAACCTTTGACTGTAGATGCCATCAGAGAAGACATTGCAAACGTGATCGACTTCGAGCAATACACCAATACGATGCAAGAGAGACTGACCGCTTTTGGAGAGCAGGACAGTGGCTTCGTTGTCTCGTCGGCCCATCCACGACTAGTGAATGGTTCCCCAACGAAGAACCCGCGATACCTTCAAGATCGACCGGACTTACTCAATCCTTTCGATCGTTATGTGGCTTACCGCGGAATTCAACTCTTCCGAGGAACACCTGCCGGGCAAAGTGTTCTAACGCCCGTCGATGCGATTCTTTCCGGACGACGCAACAACCCGCCCGATATGAAAGCTGGTATCCGTTCGCTCGCCGTTTTCAATCCAATCCATTATCAAGAGCTTCCTGAGCTTTTGATGGACTATGTCTGCTCGCTGACAGGTAAGAGCCCATCAACAACCGGAGCGGGGAGCGAAGGCGCTCTCACGAAAGGCCCGTTCAACGCGCTAAACCTTTGCTACGATTTGAACGCAACAATTGTAAGCATGATCCTAACTGGGCTCGGTGGATTCAGCACAGCCGCCGGGCACATCGGTCCGAATATCGAAGTAGGTCACGACATAAGCATGTTCGTTCCCGAAATTTGGTGTCGGCTGCGACCGGAGGAACGAGAACCCGAGTTTCTGATTCGCGAAGGACTGCTTCAAAAGATCGACGACTTCGAGCACAACGGAGTACATATCCCCGCCAGCCGACTTGGCTATCGGATTACAAGCCGATTCGTCCGCCGATATTTTGGACGAGTGTTCGACAACCCGAGCAAAGTCTTCGACGATCGGATACTCTGCCCAGAGACCCAGGATTTAGATTCCTATGCCGACGGGATTCTAAACATCGCAGAGGCGCACCAAAAAGTCGCTCAAGTTTATCTGGAGGATGGAAGCTACGACATTGCTTGCCCACCATTGCAGGTCATTCTTAAGGTGATGGCAGAAGGTTCGTGGAACGGGAAATCGCTTGCGGATCCAGCGGTCCGTGCGATGTTCACTCGAGAAAACCTCATGGCGAGTGAATGGTACCATGAACGTTTGAAGGCTAAGCAAGCCGTCGACGTTAAGTTATGGTCGCGTCACGTTTCGTACTTGGAAAACTACTGCAAGCAAACATCGCATGCATCTGTAAATGCAAGACTGGGCCTTGCCAATCGATTACGAGAAGCGACTAAAATGCGAGACATTTCAGCACGTCCTGAGTATGTCGAGCAATTGCATGGCACGCTTGGAACCGATCCGTCGTTAGTCTAAACTTTGCATGTCGATTTTAAATTGACAATCGCCGTGTAAAAAGCGGCGATGTCTGTGTAAATGTAAATTGCTCACTGCATCTCTGGATTGAATTACAACATGACAACAGGCTTTGGTATCATTGGTTGCGGCATGATTGCCAAGTTTCACGCTCGAGCAATCGCCGAGATTCGTGGAGCGAAACTCGTCGCTTGCTACAATCGAACGCTCGACAAGGCTTCCTCGTTTGCGAGCGAGTTTGGTTGCACGGCGTACGATGATCTCGAAGCGATGCTCGCTCGCGATGACATTCATGTTGTTACGATCTGCACTCCCAGCGGGGCTCACTTGGAGCCAGGCGTGCTAGCTGCGAAAGCCGGTAAGCACATCTTGGTCGAAAAGCCCTTGGAGGTGACGCTAAAAAGATGTGACGCGCTGCTCAGTGCTTGCGCGAAAGCTGGTGTTCGAGTCGGAACGATATTTCCCTCGCGATTCCATGAATCTTCGCGATTGCTAAAACAGGCTGTAGACCAAGGCCGGTTCGGACGAATCACTCTGGGTGACGCCTACGTGAAATGGTTTCGAACGCAGCAGTACTACGATAGCGGTGCTTGGCGGGGGACTTGGAAGCTGGATGGCGGTGGTGCTCTGATGAATCAAGCGATTCATAGTGTCGACCTGCTTCTATGGCTCATGGGTGACGTAGCCGAAGTTTCCGCAACGGTCGCAACGCTCGCTCATGAGAGAATCGAAGTCGAAGATGTTGCGACGGCGACAATTCGATTTGCTAACGGAGCACTCGGAGTTATAGAAGCGACGACCGCGGCTTTCCCTGGCTCGCTTAAGAAGATTGAAATCGCAGGCACTGCCGGGATGGCCACATTGGAAGAGGAAAGCCTGATTCGATGGACATTCGCGAAAGAAAAAGCTCGTGATAAGAAATTGATCGAGTCAATGCAAAACAACACAAAAACCGGAGGTGGGGCCGCAGATCCTTCAGCAATCGGACACGCCGCACATCGGGAATTATTTAAAGATTTTCTTAAAGCTGTCGAATCTGAAGAGCCATCAATGGTCGAGGGGACTGAAGGCCGACGCAGCGTTGAATTGATCTTGGCGATCTACAAAGCCGCAAAGAGCGGTAAACGCGTAACCTTGCCGCTTTAAGTGCTTGTGAGGCGGTAGCTGACAGCCGCAAGTCGTAACGGCAGTCAAAATAACTGCCGTATCGAGGTCTGACGAAAATGTTTCTTCCTGATTCGTAGGCGCTATCGGGTAAATTGCAGCGGGATTAATACCCGTGGCTGGCGATACCGTCTGAGTTTTCATTGGCCCAGCCGTATCTAGTACAGCCATTGACGATCGGCGGGTCCCTCGGCTGGTTCGCATTCTCGCGGTATTCCCTTTAAGCTACAATTCAAGCATTACCTGATGAAAGATTTGCTCTGACGTCATGAATGAATGAATTCTTATGGAATCGTTCTCTTCTCGTTCCGATTTCAATTTGAAAATATGCTCTCACGAAAACCAATTTTCCCAAACGTAATCGAACTGAATATCCAAGCTGGACATCTCATCGGGTGTAACGTCTACTTGGTTTATGATTTGGTCGAATGGGTTCTGATTGACGTCGGATATCAAGATCATGTCGAGGAGCTAGTAGACCTGATTCGCGAGCTAGATTTCCCCCTTTCTAAATGCAAAACGCTGATCGCCACTCATGCCGACGTGGATCATGGTCAAGGCTTAGCGGCCGTCAAACAGATGCTGAAAACGACGGTCACCGCGCACCCGAAAGCAGCTGAACTCTTGGAGAAAGGTGACCGACTGCAAACGTTTGCGGAGATCGTTGCACAAGGCATTTCTGAAGAAATGCCACCAGTAACGTGCGAGCACTTGGTCAATGACGGCGACATCGTGGAAATCGGCGGGCTGAAATTGGAAGTATGGTCAACTCCGGGCCACGCAGACAGCCAACTCGCCTTCCGACTCGGCAATCTTCTTTTTAGTGGTGATAACATTTATCGAGACGGCGGCGTCGGTGCGATCGACGCCCACCACGGGAGCAACATCGTGCACTTCATTCAATCGCTCGAGAGAATTCGCGACAGTGATGTGGAGTGGCTCCTTCCAAGTCATGGGCCTTACTTCCGAAAAGATCCAGCGATGATCAACAAGTCGATCGATCGACTGAAAGGCTATCTGCACCTCTCGGATTTCGGTACGTGTGCCACAGACTGGCCATTGATGGAGCAGTGGGAAGAAGAGATCGCCCAAGGCAAACTGCCTCTTTGAGAAAATCCTTGGCAACACTCATCCCGTGATTTTGTGATCGATCTCAGGCTATCTCAATTGGCTTAGGACAAATCTTCTGTTTATTTACTCATAAGCAATCGCAATATTGTTAAGATTTGTGAATTCGCTTTGCAAAGTTGCTCAATAGAAAAATGTATCCATGTCTACTACCGCTACATCGAACGCACCCCGCAAGATTTCACATTGGATAGATGGGAAGTACACGTCAGGGACCAGCGGTCAATCGGGGATGGTTTGGGATCCCGCCTACGGTGTCCAGCAAGCGACGGTTGATTTTGCAAATGTATCTGAAGTCGATGCCGTTGTCGCTTCTTCGAAGGCTGCCTTTGTTCACTGGCGGTCAACACCTATCGCTAGACGCACCGAGATCTTATTTAAGATGCGCGAGCTAGTCCACAAAAACCAACTGGAGATAGCGAAAACAATTAGCGGTGAGCATGGTAAGACTGTTGCTGATGCGCTGGGTGAAGTTGCAAGAGGGCTCGAGAATATCGAGTTCGCCTGCGGAGTCGCTCAATTACTTAAGGGTGGCTTTAGTGAGCAAGTGAGTCGCGGAATCGATGTCTACCAGATCCGGCAACCTCTAGGACCAGTCGCAGGAATTACACCATTTAATTTTCCCGGCATGGTTCCAATGTGGATGTTCGCAAACGCGATCGCTTGCGGAAACACTTTCGTTCTTAAGCCCAGCGAAAAGGATCCATCGGTAAGTATTCTGCTTGCGGAGCTTTGGTCTGAAGCGGGACTACCGCCGGGCGTTTTCAATGTAGTTCAAGGAGACCGGGTTGCCGTCGATCGATTACTCGAACATCCTGACATACGCGCGATTAGCTTCGTTGGATCAACTCCGGTCGCCAAGTACATCTACGAAACAGGGACGAAGAACGGTAAACGAGTCCAAGCTCTTGGAGGCGCGAAGAACCACATGCTGGTTCTTCCGGATGCTGATGTGGGGATGGCTGCTGACGCAGCGATTTCGGCAGCGTTTGGTTCTGCTGGCGAGCGATGCATGGCTATTAGCGTCATCGTCGCAATTGGCGACATCGCTGATCCGCTCATCGAAGCAATAATGTTGCGAATGCCGAAGATCAAGGTAGGCCCTGGTCTGGAAGAAGGAATTGACATGGGCCCACTGATCTCGAAAGAACATCGAGACCGAGTTGCATCCTACATTGCCGGTGCGAACGAAGAAGGTGCACGCGTTCTAGTCGATGGTCGAAGCGAGCCAATCTGCCAGTCAAGCAGTGGCTACTTTCTTGGCACGTCCCTGATTGATGATATGAAGCCGGGGATGAAAGTTTACGATGACGAGATTTTCGGACCTGTTCTCGGCGTGGTGCGAGTAAAGACTTACGACGAGGGGTTGAAGCTGATCAATGATCATCCGTACGGAAATGGCACGGCAATATTCACTCGTGACGGAGGTGTTGCTAGACAGTTCCAGTTCGACGTGAACGTAGGAATGGTCGGCATCAATGTCCCAATCCCGGTACCGGTCTCGTATTACAGCTTCGGAGGTTGGAAGGCGAGCCTCTTCGGCGACTTGCACATGTACGGTCCAGATGGGATTCAGTTCTACACCAAAACAAAAGTGGTAACTTCGCGATGGCCAGATCCCGCGACAAGTCGGATCGATCTCGGATTTCCAAAAAATTCGTAAAGCTTGAATGTCATTGCTACGCTACGTTACGACGTGTCTCCACAAACGCGAATCCGCAAAAAAGGGCCCAAAACGCGGTACTTTTTTATACTGCTACTTGCCCTGTAGCCGACCCGGCACTTGGGATAACTGAGTAGGCCGGCAGCCCGGGTCCGAACTGACCGAGGGCTTGAAATTTAAGTCTGTCTTCGGGGGATTAAGTCCGCACTTTCGGGATCTTCCTCCACTTAAGGAAAATTCAGCATGTCGGGACATCCGGTTTAGCCAGAGAGATACTCGAATCTGAAACGCGACTGCGTCTGGTGCGGAGACGCTTGTTCTCATTCAGTCCGATCACCGCCTTGGCAGACTGTCTTGCTTGGCTAACGATAAGCCCTACAAACAAACTTGTGCGACTCGGCAAGCGACCGCTTTCACGTTTTCTTCATAATTTATGTGGAGTTCTGTTCCTTTCGATAGTGCCGATTGTGACGTTTGAAGAGCGTCTGATCATGGAATCGCGGAACTTAAAACCCTTACAATCATTGGTGCTTAAGAATAAAATGAAGTGGGTTCTGTAAAATGCGCGAAGATGCATCTATGTTCGTAGTAAGCTATGGGACATAACTCTGGGACTTAGAGAGGACCGGTCGGAATATTCTCGTAGACGGGCAAATTTTGTGACGAGAGAATTCACGCGACATGGGGGAGATAATATGATTTTGAAACAGCGACTTAAGTAGGGATAGATGTCACCCACAGGCACGAAGTGTGGACTTATCCAGCAGCAAAAGATGTCTCACACTATCAAGTTGAACCATTTTCAATACCTCTACAATTCTCGTACTTATGCCGCTTCTTAAACAAGAGATTGATGTATTCCCCGCGAATCTCTTCGAAAGACCCGAAGCGAACGCGTTACCGTGGTGGGCCATGTATACGCTGGCGCGTCACGAAAAAAAGTTGATGCGAGAACTGGTTTCCAAAGAGATCCCGTTTTTCGGGCCGACCATTGGTAGACGCTATCGGGCCCCCAACGGTCGCTTGAGAACCAGCGTAGAGCCGTTGTTTCCCAACTACGTTTTTGTCTGTGGCGAAGAACTTGCGCGCTACACTGCGGTATGCACCGGCATTGTAAGTCGCTGGATGAGCGTTCCTGAACCTCAAGCCTTCGTCGCAGACTTGAAGCAGATTCGCGATCTCATCGCAACCAATGCTCCGCTAGCACCCGAGCGTCGAGTCGAAGCCGGTCAAAAGGTTCGCGTTCGCAATGGAGCATTCAAAGGATTCGAAGGTATTGTCATTCGCCGCGAAAATGAGATTCGACTTTTAATACATGTCCGTTACATGGGGCAAGGAGCCAGCGTAGCGCTGGACGACTGCCAAGTTGACGTAATTGAATGACACAGTTGTCTTAGTGGGTTTATCCATCAAGATTGAACTTCAGTATGAGCACTAACGCTTTTCCTTATAAACGAGTCTTTGTTGCTGGCCATAATGGAATGGTCGGCGCTGCAGTCTGCCGACTACTTGCGTCCTCACCTAATGTCGAAACACTAACGAGGTCTCGGAACGAACTTGACCTGACCGATGAATACGCAGCGGCAGCTTTTTTTCGTGAGGAAAAGCCTGACGCAGTTATCTTTGCAGCGGCAAAAGTGGGTGGCATCGTTGCAAACAATAGCTATCCAGTTGAGTTCCTTAGCGATAATGCAAAGATGGCCATTGCCTCCATCCAAGCCGCCTATGAATCCAAGGTAAAGCGATTCTTGTTCCTCGGTAGCACTTGCATCTATCCTCGAATGGCTCCACAACCCATCCAGGAAGACTCGTTGCTAACGTCCGCACTCGAACTCACAAATGAAGCGTATGCTCTTGCAAAGATTGTTGGGCTAAAACTTTGCCAGTATTATCGTCAACAGTATGGAGCAATGTTCCATTCGGCCATGCCAACCAATCTTTATGGTCCTGGTGATAATTACCATCCTGATCACAGCCACGTATTGCCGGCGTTGCTTCGACGATTTCATGAAGCTAAAACAAGCGATCTACCCAGCGTAACAATATGGGGAACAGGAACTCCCAGACGCGAATTCCTACACGTAGATGATCTAGCAAAAGCCATCGTGCATCTGATGCGTATCGACAATCCGCCAGATTGGGTGAATGTTGGAACAAGCATCGACGTTTCCATTTTGGAGCTTGCGCAAATGGTGGCGAAGACCGTAGGATATGAAGGGCGAATCTTAACCGACCCGACAAAACCCGATGGAACACCTCGCAAGCTGACCGACACAACACTTCTGAAGGGAACGGGTTGGCGTCCGACAATTGAACTCGAAGATGGCCTTAAAACTACTTACGGTGATTTTCTCGCCCGCCAATCGGCAGGCGTTTTAAGAGCCGTTTAGGTTTCGATTTTCGTCTGATTTACTTGGAGAAAATTGTTAGTGCCATGCCATTGATTGCACCTCGACTCCAACTAGACTTACCGGCGATACGCACCTCGTCGATCCGTTTATTTCATAGGCTCCAACTAACATAATTCGATGACCAAAACAGCACTCATCACCGGCATCACAGGGCAAGACGGTTCCTATTTAGCGGAGCTACTTTTGGAGAAGGGTTATGAGGTTCACGGAATTAAGCGTCGATCTTCCTCGTTCAACACCGAGCGAGTGGACCATATTTATCAAGCTCCCAGTGTAGCCAACGCTAGGTTCCGACTGCACTACGGCGACCTATCGGATGGCTCCAATCTAACGCGGATTGTTCAAGAGGTTCAACCAGACGAGATTTACAACCTGGGTGCGCAGTCGCACGTTGCCGTCTCGTTTGAGTCGCCCGAATACACCGCAGATGTAGATGGCCTTGGTGCGTTGAGACTTCTTGAAGCAATCAGGCTTCTTGGACTCGAAAAGAAAACTCGCTTCTACCAAGCATCAACCTCAGAACTATTTGGACTCGTTCAAGAAGTTCCTCAACGCGAGACGACTCCATTCTACCCACGATCGCCTTATGCAGCCGCAAAGCTCTACGCATACTGGATCACCGTAAACTATCGCGAGTCCTACGGTATGTACGCTTGCAACGGCATTCTGTTTAACCACGAGTCGCCCCGTCGAGGCGAAACGTTCGTAACCCGTAAAATCACGCGTGGTCTTGCTAACATTGCGCAGGGGCTTGAAGACTGCTTGTATCTTGGCAACATGGATTCATTGCGAGACTGGGGACATGCTAAGGATTACGTTCGGATGCAATGGATGATGTTGCAACAAGAAAAAGCAGAAGACTTCGTAATTGCATCTGGTAAGCAAATCAGTGTTCGAGAATTCGTCCGAATGTCAGCAATAGAAGCTGGAATCGAACTGGAATTCGAAGGCGAAGGAGTCGACGAATTTGCGCGTGTCACCTCAGTGCTTGACTCAGAAAAAGCACCAAGTGTTTCAGTCGGTGACGTTGTCGTTCGAGTCGATCCGCGTTATTTCCGACCTGCCGAAGTGGAAACGTTGCTAGGGGATGCAACGAAAGCCAAAACAAAGCTCGGCTGGGAATGCGAAATCACGGTAGAAGAAATGTGTGCTGAAATGGTCGCGAGCGATCTCGATCAAGCTCGCAAGCACGCACTCCTAAAAAATCACGGTCACGTTGTTAGTGTTGCTAAGGAGTAGCAGCCTAGTTCATGGCCGCAAACAACTGAATTTCAAGTATAGCGCAGCAATCAAAAGTAAATGATTTCTTAACTCCTTGACCGCGGCGTTTTTTAAGACTTTTAATGGTGATTTGAGTATCCAAGAATAGACGAAACTCTCAGGTCGCCAATGCTTCTCGCAATAACCTCACAATCCTCGAAATAATCAGATGCCTCTCGTAACTCAATCAACACAAGCCGTTATTCTAGCCGGCGGATTAGGTACTCGCATATCGGAAGAGACGCACCTAAAACCCAAACCAATGATTGAGATTGGGGGGCGTCCGATTCTTTGGCACATATTGAAGATTTATTCCTCGCAGGGAATTAATGATTTCATTATCTGCGCCGGCTACAAAGGCTACGTTATCAAGGAGTACTTCGCTAACTACTTCTTGCACATGTCAGACGTAACTTTTGATATGAGCCGCAATAGCATGGAAGTCCACACAAGAAATGCCGAGCCTTGGCGAGTCACAGTTGTTGATACCGGTGATGAGACCATGACCGGTGGGCGGCTAGCAAGAGTAAAGCCTTACCTTAATGATCAGACATTCTGCTTTACCTACGGTGATGGTGTTGCTGATATAGACGTGAAAGCGTCAATGGATTTTCATCACAGCCAAGGGAAACTCGCGACGCTTACCGCAGTTCAACCGCCTGGACGATATGGTGCCCTGGGCTTCAGTCCACAAGATTCGGACAGAGTTGTTGCTTTTCAAGAGAAACCCGAGGGTGACGGTGCTTGGATTAACGGCGGGTTCTTCGTTCTCGAGCCGCAAGTTCTCGACTACATTCGCGGCGGCGACAAGACTACGTGGGAGAGAGAGCCTCTAGACAACCTTGCCAAAGATGGACAACTGAACGCATATCGCCATCGCGGTTTCTGGAGGCCCATGGATACCCTTCGAGACAAGACAGAACTCGAAACGCTCTGGTCCTCCGGAAAAGCGCCCTGGAAATCGTGGACGTGAACTGCGAATCGAAACTCAAGATAATAGCCAAAAGTGACCTCCTTCTTGTTTGCTAACGTCTATAAAGATCGAAGGGTTTTTGTAACTGGCCACACTGGGTTCAAAGGTAGCTGGCTATGCCAATGGCTGCTCAAGCTTGGAGCCGAAGTGCATGGCTACGCACTTGATCCGCAGTCTCACGAAACGCTTTATGATTCGCTGGAACTTTCCGATCGAATTGCGTCGGACACGCGGGGGGATATTCGGGATTTACCAAAACTTTGCTCGGCAATTGGTTTGGTTCAACCCGAGATTGTCTTGCACCTAGCCGCACAGCCGCTGGTTCGCTTATCTTTCGACATACCAGTGGATACCTTTCAGATCAATGTTCTCGGCACAGTCAACCTCCTCGAATCGATCCGAACACTCGACTTGCCTTGCTCTTGTGTGATTGTTACTACGGACAAGTGCTACGAAAATCGTGAGTGGCTGCATTCGTATCGCGAGGAAGATGCGATGGGTGGGTACGACCCGTATAGTGCATCAAAAGGATGTGCAGAGCTTGTAACTTCCGCGTATCGCCGATCATACTTCCAAGATTTATCGAAACAACGCATCGCATCCGCGCGAGCAGGTAATGTTATCGGCGGTGGCGATTGGGCAAAAGATCGAATCGTCCCTGACATTTTTCGAGCCATCTTTGCGGGAAATCCCGTACCTGTGCGAAATAAACAGGCGACTCGGCCCTGGCAGCATGTCTTAGAACCAATCTCGGGATACCTTTGGCTTGCAGCATGTCTTCATGAAAGAAAGCTCTCGTCATTCCCGACCGAATCACTGACCTCAGGATTCAACTTCGGTCCGTCTCTTAGTAGTAATCGTACTGTTGCGCAGATTGTCGAAGCAATCCTTGAACATGTCGATGGAACTTGGGTAGATCAGTCCGATCCCAATGCGCCGCACGAGGCATCCAAGTTAAATCTTGCGATAGATAAAGCGTTTCATATGCTTGAATGGATGCCGACCTGGGATTTCGCTGAGACGATTCGCCAGACGGTGGATTGGTATCGGATTAACAAAGCATCCGGTTTGGCTCAGCCAATTACAAATAGTCAGATCGATGCGTACGAGAGTTTATACATGGCACGCCTGAACAATGCAGTTACTCCTTGTGCAAAGACTTCTAAGAAAACTGCGACAACTTGATAACTCACGCTATACCTTCTAAATAGGTCATCGAATGGCTCTTGCAAAACTACTAAGAAATCTATGGCAAGGAAATCGCGATCAGTATCCTAGATGGAAAGACGAAAAGGGAAATTTTGTCGGCCCTCGACGGCTCCTGGTCAACGGAACCAGGGCTACCGTCACGGGGATCGCAAGAGTCGCCTTCGGAGTTAGACCCGAGCTTCCTTGGATATCCTATGATGCGATTGATATGCTGAGTAAGCACCTGAATCCCGATTCGCGCGTTCTTGAGTTTGGCTCAGGGATGTCAACAATCTGGTACGCAACGCACGCCGGTCGTGTAGTGTCTGTTGAAGATAACAAGGAGTGGTTCGACTCGATCAGAAATGTCTTCCAAAAGAATCAGTATACGAATATCGAATACTCGCTTGCAGGAACCCAATTCGCCTACACGAACGCTGGCGTAAAGGCTGGTGGACTATTTGACCTCATCATGGTCGACGGTAGTTATCGATCGGATTGTATCAAAGATTCGCTCCCACTCTTAGCAAGTGGTGGCATAGTCTATCTTGATAACTCAGATAAACACTCCTCCTCGTCAGGCGGGGATACACGACTCGCTGAAGAGTTGTTATTAGCTTATGCAAGCCTACATAATTGTAAGGTTTCTTACTTCAGTGACTTTGCCCCAACTCAGTTTTTTGCGCAACAAGGCCTCTGCGTTAAGCGGTCAACCTGAGAATAAGATTGAAATCCAATGACTACGATGTCTAACGAAGACTTAAAGCAGGAAATCCTGAGGCTTACACGCGAGTACTCCTCGCGGGTCCACGGGCAAAATCGGCCTGGCGAAGATGGCAGGCCACCAAAATTCATCCCTGGTGAAACGACGGTTCCGTATGCAGGACGCGTATTTACGGAAGATGAAGTTGAAGCGGCTGTTTCCAGTACGCTGGATTTCTGGCTAACACTCGGCCCTGAAGGTGATAAGTTCGAAAGTCAGCTAGCGGATTTTCTCGGGGTTCGAAAGTCTTTACTGGTCAACTCGGGTTCCAGTGCAAACCTCTTAGCAATCGCTGCATTAACGAGCCATAAGTTACCTGCCGAAAAACGCCTACGACCCGGCGACGAAGTCATTACTGTCGCGGCCGGCTTTCCAACAACGGTATCACCGTTACTTCAACAAGGATTGACTGGCGTATTCATTGACGCTGATCCCATTACTGGAAACCCGAGATGCGAGCAGCTGGAAGAGGCGTACGTCCCAGGAAAAACCAAAGCCGTGATGATGGCTCATGCCCTTGGTAATCCTTTCGATCTATCGACAACACTTCAGTTTTGTAAACGACACGATTTATGGTTGATTGAAGATAACTGCGATGCGCTTGGCTGTTCATACACGATGTCAGCCAGCTCGCCTTTGTTAGCCGATTACCCCAAAGAGCCTCGAAATCCTGATGGAAGTCTGACAAAGTACACTGGTAGCTGGGGGGATTTATCTACTCAAAGCTTCTACCCGCCACATCACCTCACGATGGGTGAAGGCGGTGCCGTCAGTATTGTTAGGCAAGCGGCTCTGAAGGTCCTTGTAGAAAGTTTTCGAGATTGGGGGCGAGATTGTTGGTGCCCGTCTGGCAAGGACAATACCTGTAACAAGCGTTTTGGATGGCAGCTTGGTGAACTACCGGAAGGATACGATCACAAGTACATCTACTCACACCTTGGCTACAACCTCAAACCTCTCGACACGCAAGCAGCGATCGGTCGAGTGCAACTCGAAAAGCTACCAGCTTTCATTCAAGCACGTAAAGATAACTGGCAAACGCTGCGAGCTGGTCTTGCCGACCTTGAGGAGTACATCGAATTCGCGTTACCAACCCATGCAACGAAGTGGAACAGTGACGGGACGTTTGAGTGGGATTCCACCGGTTGCCGCACGGATTGTTCGTGGTTTGGGTTTAAGATGTCGATCCGCCCAGAAGCTCCATTCACTCGCACCGACTTTGCAAAGTTCTTGGATGAAAGGAAGATCGGAAACCGAATGCTATTCGGTGGGAACCTTTTGAGACAACCCGCTTTTGTCCAATTAAAACATGACAACCCGGCAGCAATCAGAATTATCGGAGATATGCGTGGCGCAGACGAAATCATGAACCGAACAATCTTCATAGGAACCTATCCAGGACTCAGTCATGCGATGCTAACATATATCATCGAATCGATACAAGCGTTTTGTAGACAGTCTGTATCTTCATCGAAACTACATTAAAAATCTTTCGAGATACATCTAGTCCGGCGAAAGCGAGTTATGCCCCTTTTAAAGGAACAGGTTCGTAAGCAAGTTTTAGTCCGCAGAATACCCAAGCATTTTGTTAACTTGTTAGTTTCTGAAACGTAAACAAAGAAATGCGATATTTCATAACCGGGGCTACTGGTTTTGTTGGACGAAATGTAACCAGCGCCCTAGCTTCCGAGAACGCGGAAATTGCGACTTTTGTTCGGAACAAGGCAAAAGCGGAAAAACAAAATTTGTCCACTGCCGGAATTAAGCTTTTTGTTGGAGACCTCGCGGATACTCATTCATTGGACTTGGCTTTAAAAGCTTTTAAACCGCATACGATTATTCACCTTGGCTGGAGCGGTGTTACAGCGGCTGACCGAAACCATCCCAATCAAATCGATAATCTTAACTCTACATTTCTACTGGCAGAATTAGCCATTAAGCAAGGCGCACAAGCATTCATAGGACTTGGTAGTCAAGCGGAATATGGTCCTAAGCAAGGTGTTATTGATGAGTCGGCATTGTGTGAACCAAATTCGATGTACGGGGCCTGCAAGCTCGCTTCCTTTCATACGGTTCAGCAACTCTGCCAAATTCATGGAATAAGGTTCTCGTGGCTTCGACTATTCTCCTGTTATGGACCTAATGACACGCGCACCTTCTTGATTCCGTCGGTAATTGAAGCTCTTCTGAATCGATGCCCACCATCACTCACCGCCGGTTCTCAGATTTGGGATTATCTGTACGTAGCCGATGCAGCAGATGCTATCGTTCGAATTGCCAAGTCCTCTGATATTACTGGAGTCTTTAATTTGGGCTCCGGTATAGGGGTCCCCATTAAAACGATTATTGAACAACTTCGTGATTTGGTTGACAAAGATTTACCACTAAAATTCGGGGAGGTTCCTTATGGTCCCAACTCGACTATGCATTTACAAGCAGATATCAGTAAGCTGATCAGCGTAGGATGGCGTCCAAAAACCTCACTCGCGGATGGACTTAAAACTACAATCGACTGGCATAGGATCGCAAAAAAGATATGAAAGCAACCGATTATGTCGCGAAATTTTTACATCAAAAAAAGGTTGATTCGGTTTTCGAGATGTCTGGCGGGATGATAACGCATCTCTTGGATTCCATTCATTTGCTGGGTAAAACAAGAATCGTAAGTACTCATCACGAACAAGCTGCCGCCTTTGCGGCAGAAGGTTATGGACGGATGACTGGTATTCCTGGGGTTGCGATGGCTACAAGCGGTCCAGGTGCAACCAACCTTTTAACAGGAATTGGAAGTTGCTACTTCGACTCAACCCCCGCGGTCTTCATCACAGGACAAGTCAATCGGCATGAACAGAAAGGAGACTTGGCAATTCGTCAGCTAGGTTTTCAGGAAACGAACATCGTTGAAATGGCTCGTCCCATTACTAAAGCAGCCAAAATGATTCGCGACGCTGCAGAAATTCCATTTGCCTTAGAGGAGGCATTTCGCATTGCAGTTGAAGGGAGACCTGGACCGGTCCTTCTAGATATTCCAATGGACATTCAACGCATGCCTGTCGACGAGAAATCTGTCTTATCGGCGTCGGAACAGCAAGAAATAAATGTTGGAGAGTATGAAAAGTTTTCCAACTCACTCATGGAGGCAATTCTTGTTGCTAAGAACCCTTTGGTCCTCGCTGGCGGTGGCGTGCGATCGGGACGATGTGTTGAAGAGTTTAAAAAATTCGTCGATACACTCTCAATCCCTGTTGTCCACTCGTTGATGGCCGTCGATGCACTTGCCTACATGCATCCGCTTCGAGTTGGAATGATCGGGACCTATGGTAATCGTTGGGCAAACATAGCGCTCGCAAAATCAGATCTTGTAATCGTCCTAGGGAGTCGCCTTGATGTACGGCAAACTGGTTCAGATACCGATATGTTTCGTAAAGGCAAGAAATTCTTTCATGTCGATTGTGAAGTAGGTGAAGTAAACAATCGAGTTAAAGGTTGTGAAACTCTGATTTCAGATCTTCGAAAATTCCTTGTGTACTTTAACTCGCAGAACGTATCAAAGTCAGATTGGACGTCATGGTGCAATGAGATAATGGAGCTACGGGCTTCCTGGCCCGATAATGGTGAGATTACCGGAACAGACACAATTAATCCAAATACCTTGATGCACGAACTCTCTGCGGTTGGTTCAGCGGTTTCAGCCTACGTAGCTGACGTTGGTCAGCATCAGATGTGGGCAGCTCAATCACTAAGACTCACGTCACGACAGCGATTTCTAACCTCTGGTGGCATGGGCTCTATGGGATTTGCGCTCCCCGCGGCAATAGGAGTCGCATTGGCTGCTCCCCAATCACCTTGCATGGTAATCGCCGGCGATGGTGGATTTCAATCGAACATTCAAGAGCTAGAAACAATTCGAAGATACCAGCTTCCCATAAAAATGGTGATTGTGAATAATCAATGCCATGGAATGGTTCGTCAATTTCAGGAGAGCTATTTTGAAGGTCGATACCAATCGACATTTTGGGGATACAGCGCACCCGACTTTACAAAAGTCGCACAGGCATATGGAATTGAATCTGAGAATTGTGCTGCACCGGAACTGCTAACCGATGCCACACGATGGCTGATGCGAGATCCGATGAAACCCGCACTCCTGCAAGTAATGATCGATACATTCGCGAATGCCTATCCAAAAGTCGCATTCGGACGCCCCATATCAGACATGGAACCATTTTTTAAACCAATAGAAATGGAAAGCACTTGAGTGTTAATGGCACTGTAATTGACAGGAAGCATTTGGATCGAAGATCAAAACCTTTCTCGTGCTTATGGGCATCGACTGGGCGATAGGTTTTAAGGTTCTTCTCGGATTTTAGTGGGTGGGTTTGTGTGTCGTTGAAAAACATCGTATCATCCGCGACATGAATGAACTACATGAAAACTATCGATTGTTACTGGGTTTGGATGAAGCTTGGCAAGTAGATTCCGTGGAACTTTTTCTTGAAGAGAATTGAGTCGAAATTTGGCTTGAACACCGCGGTGGTCAGTTAACCTGCCCTGAATGTTGTAGCTGCTACCCAGGCCGATCTTGCACCAAAGCGAGCTTTCCGTCATCTGAACACGATGCAGTTTACTATTGAACTTCGAGCCCGGGCTCCTCGATCAAAGTGTGCTTCTTTTGGAGTAAAGACTGCCGCTGTTCCATGGGCAGGTAAGCATTCGCGATTTCGAAGGCGCCTATCAAACATCTTGAACTACTTCAAGCACTTCGTGACCAATGCGATCAGCGAAGGCTTCAACAGCAGCATCCAAGCCATCAAGTCCCCCCGCAAGAGGCTTTCGTAAGTTCGAGAACTTTCGAATCCGAATCTTGTTCTATTGCGGTAAGCTAAACCTGATGCCAGCGATTCCTAGCCACTAAAATCCGAGTAGAATCAAACAAAGAACGAGTCTTCCGCGTGCAAGGCAACTTCTTTTGAACGTTATCGGTTAAGCATGGAACAATAATGCCGTTTTTTGACGTGGTAATCCCAGCTGCTGGTTCTGGGGCTTTCTTTGCCGAGACAGTGGATTCGCTGTTAAAGCAAAGCTTACAAGATTTTAGGGTCTTTGTTTTTGAGAATGGGATTTCGCATAGCGTATACCGTGATGTTGTCGCGTCGACCGGGGACGATCGATTTCAATTCATTCGCAGTGACCAGCGTTTAGACATTGTCACAAGCGCCTACCGTTGCATCCAGTTAGTCCGCTCGAATTTTGGCGTTGTTTTGCATGACGACGACGTGTGGAGCCCGAATGTTCTCGAAAGTACCAAGGTAATCGCCAATGGCGCACCTGAAGTAACGGGGATTGTCTGCAGTTGGGTTCATTGCCCATTCTTGAATCGTCAACCTGTTATCAAAAATCCGGAACGAGTCGAGTTTTGGAAGCGTTGCTCGTCGCTCTCGGAAAAACCAATGCAGTTATTATTGACAACAGGAAACTCTCGGATCCATATGAGCGCACTGTTTTTCAAGAGTGATAATAGGTTGGGCCCGCATCCAGCTTCGCTTTGGAACTTTGATGCTAGGTTTGGACAGTCGATTGGGCGTTTCGGAAAACTTGCATTGAACGCTGATGCTCTTGTTTACATCAGGACACACGAAAACAGTATGACGAAACAAACTTCTAACCCCGCTGGAACGGGCGGGTTAGAGAACTTTGAACTTAGTCGGGATGGAGTGATTGCACTGCAAAGATATCGAGGAGAGATTAGCGACAACGAGCTAGAATTGGCGGCTAGTGCAGATCCAAACCCAATGTATTGGCGAGATTTAACTCGAGTCTGTTTTTCATTTCCCCCAAGATGGGAGCTGGTCAAACTTGGTCGGCAAATAGTGCGGTTGAGTCGTACACGAAAGTTGATTGGCCAGTCGGGAGTCGTCTGGCGGGTGCTTTTGTTCTTGCCTTCCATCTTCTGGACTTTACTTGATTGCGTAGCACAGTTTCGATGGTATCGCAATGAGAAAGCGGCACTCAAGGAGCAACGTCCGAGATGGTGATCTTCCGAAAGTAGAAGATGAAAAAAATTCGGAGTTGCGTGCATGCGAGGCGATAGTCTAGCAACGTTCCGTTCAAAGACGTTCCATGAAATACGAACAGCAGTTGATCAAAGGGGTATATCTTTATGAACCGATAGTTCATAAAGATATACGCGGTGAGTTATGTAAAACTATTCATAGCAAGTCTTCGCACCTAAATGGTGACGTGTTCCAATTGCGAGAAGAGTTCGTGACGACCTCAGCAAAGAACGTTGTTCGAGGTATGCACTTTCAAATTCCACCGTTTGATCACGAAAAGATAATTTATTGTGTTTCTGGTGCGATTCTCGACGTTGTCTTGGATCTCAGAAAAGCTAGTCATACTTACGGGAAAATCTATAGTGTTTTGCTGTCCGGCGATAACCGTCGGGTGCTTTGGCTCCCAAAAGGAATCGCACATGGATTTCTTAGCTTGGATGATCGATCGGTAGTAGTTTACAAAACCAGTATCGAGTACTCGGCTTCCCACGACCAAGGCGTTCTGTGGAATAGCATCGGATTTGAATGGCCAGTCGCAGAGCATGACGTCATTCTGTCTGAACGTGACCGAAAACACCAAGCTCTTTCGGATTTTCTTAATCCGTTTTGATATTTATCAGTGTGACAATGTTATGTCTCGCAATAAAAAGAATTTGTGTGATTGAGACAAGTCCAATCCTACGTAAATGAAGATTTTCGTCACAGGTGGAACCGGCTTCATCGGTTCGCAATTCCTCAAGGTTTGCCTTGGAGCAGATCACGAGGTCATTGCTCTAAGGCATAATAATGTCACCGGACAAGATTTCTCTAACGAAAATCGCCTGCGTTGGATTGGGAAGCGGCTTGAAGACGTGGATGAAAGAGACTTAATGGGCTGCGATGTTGTGGTCCATCTTGCCGCCTGCGGTGTGAGTCCTCGAACCGCATCGTGGTCTGACTTGCTTGCAACTAACGTGATCAATACCATCGAACTCTTTCGATGTGCGGCAAAATCAGGAGTGCGAAGGTGGTTCGCCGCCGGAACGTTCGCTGAATACGGGTTAACCTCGAACGATTTTGAGTTCATTCCGCCTGGGGCTTCATTGTTGCCAACTACTCCATACGCATCCTCAAAAGCGGCGGCTTATACGCTACTGGTTGCATTAGCCAAGCAAGAGCACTCGAGTTTGCATTACCTGCGTATTGCCTCTGTGTTTGGCGATGGGCAGCATGTAAGCAATCTATGGCCTTCTCTCAAGAAAGCTGCCTGTTCTGGAGATGACTTTGCGATGACAATGGGTGAGCAGGTTCGCGACTATGTTCCAGTCAGTGACGTTGCACGGCAAATTCTTGACCGAGTGACAACGAGCACTCTAGGTCCTGGCATGATCCGGACCGAGCATTTAGGAAGCGGGATTCCACAAACGATTCGAACCTTCTGTGAACATTGGTGGAAACAATGGGGGGCGCGCGGGACCATACTATATGGGCGTCTCCCCTATCGCGAGTTCGAGTTAATGCGTTGCGTTCAACAAATTGGCTGGAAAGACTCGTGATCGATCCCAGCCGCTTGGACACATTACCCGAGTCGACGAATACGCTGATTCTTGGCGGTGGTATTGCAGCATTATCCGTTGCATTTCATCTTGAGGATTCCGAGTATTGCCTTCTAGAAAAGAAAGGTAAACTCGGGGGGCATGCATGTAGTCATCTTGAAAACGGAGTCGTTTGGGACGAAGGTCCTCATGTTTCGTTTACTGAAAACGAATATGTTCGACAAATGTTCGCGTCGGCCGTTGATAACCAGCTTAACGAAATCGAGGTTCAGATACGCAATAGGGTCGGTGACCAATGGGTTGATCATCCAATCCAGTCGAACCTATACCAGCTATCCGAGCCACTTCGCACTCAGTGCTTTGAGAGTATTCGTAATGCTCTCTCTTCGGAGACGGTAGACAAAGAACAAATAAACTACTCGGATTGGATAAATGCGAGGTTTGGGGCATGCTTTTCGACCGAGTTTCTCGAGAAGTACACTAAAAAATTCTGGACCGTATCGCCAGCATTGATGTCTACAGATTGGATGGGGCATCGCATTTCCACTCCTAATGTTGAAGATCTGACCGACGGATTCCTCGGTAAGAGTAGTAATTCGAAACACTATATCCGTAAGGTTAGGTATCCAATTGATGGTGGATTCGAGTCGTTCCTAAATGACTTGATTGAAGGTTGCAGTAATTGCTACGTTAATCAAGAGGTAGTGGAGGTTGATCTCGCAAAGAAAACAGCAACGACCGCGTCCGGGCAGACCATCCGTTGGGAAAAATTAGTAAACACGCTTCCATTACCGGTTTTCATCAATTTATGTAAACAGACAACAAGTGCCATTCGTGAGGTGGTTAATGTACTTTGTTGTACTCAGGTAGCACTCGTGAATGCAGTAGCCCCAAGCGTGTCGGCGAACCCCGGGCACTGGGTATATGTCTACGATGAATCGATGCTTTCGACAAGAATCAGTTTCCCGGGGAAGCTTTCGGAAAGCATTGTTCCTCGTAACTACAACGCAATGCAAGTCGAAGTTTACTATAGTAAGTTTCGGCCGCTTACTGAACCTATCGCAGAAGTCGCAAAAAAGGTTATGTCAGAACTTGTCGATTTAGGTCTCATCAATGCAAGCGACCAGAATCAATGCTTAGTGTCCACACAATGGATACCGTGGGCAAATATTCTATTCACCGTTAATACTCGAGCGGCGCTCGAGACTTTGTGGACGTTTCTGTCTCAGTGGGGGCTTGCTCGCGAAGATGGCGACACAGATCCAGTTCCACGCTGGGACATCGCTCCCCGAGCAGTCGACCCAGGAACAATTTTTATGACGGGCCGGTACGGTTATTGGAAGTACTACTGGACTGACGATTGCGTTCTAAGGGGAAAAGTCCTAGCTGAACGAATCGTGTGTCACGAAAGAGTTCTCTCGAGACCTGTGACACTCTAAGTATGGGACGCGGAGCCGTGTTGACGCATGAGCAATCGCAGAATTCTGAGCTGCTTAATCCTAAATCCATCGATGGCGTGAACCTAATCGAACGCCGAACTCCCAGATTTGGTAAGTTTCGCGCAGCGTTCGCCTTCAACGTCGGCACCCGGCTGCTTTCGGTTCTGGGAAGAGTTATCGCGGTGCCAATTTCGATGGCGTTGTTGACAGTAGAACAATATGGCTTGTGGCTGATGATTTCGTCGCTGACTGGGTGGCTTGCATTTGCCAATCTTGGAATTCCTTCGGCGGCCCAAAATCAATTAGCCTTGGAAAATGGCAAGTCATCTCATGAAAACATGAATTCAATAGTTGCCTATTCGCTGAGGTGCCTCGGCGTTGGGGGACTAATAGTTGTATTGTTGGTATCCATTATGGCCGTAGCGGCGCCGTGGAAAACGATATGGGGAATCGACTCAGAGAATGCGTTCTCGTTCGCCGTCTCCTTGGTCTTGGTTGGCTTGGCTATCGGTATCCAGTTACCCGCAAAAATGGGGACAGCTATTTGCAACGCTCACGGTGAAATAGCGTGGCCTTCCATAGCAGAGCTAGTTACTCAAGTCGTAAGTATCATGGCCATCTTGGTTGTATACGCGATTAATTGGAAGTCACTCGTTGCACTTGCCGCGGTGAGTTTAGTGAGTCTGTCGCTTAGCCCAGTTATTCTCGCGGTGCTAGCCATGAGACGATATAGTTATCGGCTAACGGGTATTCCGCTCGACCGCTTGAATAGGTCTCGATTTCTTGGAAAAGGCGTAATATTTTTACTTGTGAGTATTGGCGAGTTGCTAGTCCTTCAAACTGACGCATTTGTCGTTGGATTCGTCAAGGGTAGCGATTATGTTCCGTTGCTATTAGTACCCTTAGCTCTTTGGAGTAACTGCATCCAATTGCAGAATACATTCTTGAATCCTGTGTGGCCTCTGTTGACCATTGCGATTTCAGAAAAGGATCAATTGAAAACGCAGCAGATCGTTTGGCGTGCTAGTTGGATTACGATAGCGTTCAGCTTAGTGATGGCTGTCGGTCTTTTACTTTTTGCAAAACCGTTCATCACCTTTTGGACGCTAGGCACAATTAACATTTCGAACCTGATGGCTTTTGGCATCGCCATTTACGTTGTAGTAGGCTGCATCGACAACTTACTGGCAACGATATTGAATGCGTTTAATGCCATCGAATATCGGCTTTCGTATACCGTGTTGTGTGGAATCGTAAAAGTCTCGACTGCGATTGTAATGCTTCGTTTTTTCAATCTAGATATTCTCCCGCTCGCATTCGCGATAGTGATGTTTTTGTTTGCAACAACATTTGCTTTATTCGGGGTGCATCAAAATCTAGAAGCGGCAAGAGCTTGGCGTCAAACTAGTTCAATACTATAGGTATCGGCGTAATGTGCAATGCAAGCTTGGCATAGGATGAGCAATAAGAATAAGGGCAAGGCATTAATTGTCTCAAATCCATACTTACCCCAGTTGTCTGGAGTACCAATCGTCAGTCAAGTTATGGCTATGGCGCTCATGGAAGTGGGCTGGGATGTCACTGTTATTACCGAGTTGTTGCTGACTGGAGCCGAAGAGGAACAAGCGTGTAGGCATAACCTGCGTGTAGTTCGAACTAAATCTTCGACTGCGCTTGCGATCGAATGTCGTCGGGCAGATGTTGTGATCATGAATGGAGGTTGTTCCCGTAAGGTTGGCCTATCGTGCCTGTTATCGCGAGCGAAATTAATCGCTTGGCATCAAATGGCAGGAACAGAGACTAGCGTTGGCAAGCTTTCGAAGCTTCTACACTCGGTCGCAAGCGGCCGAGTGAATCTTCATGTCGGCGCGAGCGAGACAGCACTGAAGACGCGAAATCCCAACGGGGGTGGAATCGTTGTTTATAATCCAGGTCGAGATTGTATAACCAAGTTCGCGAAGGAACGCAGCGAAACGTTCACGGATCGCGGAATCGACTTCCTCTATGTCGGTCGAATTGACAGGTCCAAGGGCGTTGAGCTTTTCTTGGATTCGCTTGAGCAACTGCAAAAAGACGGAATGTCATTTCGAGCAGAAATTATAGGTGGAGGACCACTACAGAATATCGTGGAATCTCGATGCAAAGAATTTCAAAACCGTTCGGTTCGTTATCTTGGCCAGTTAAACGGGGAAACTCTGGCAAACAAATATGCGAGCTCAAAATACTTGGTTGTTCCGACCACATCTGGGCATCGTGAAGGGTTTCCTTTAGTGGTGGCGGAATCACTTGCGTTTGGAACCCCAATTATCAGTGCAAATTCACCCGAACTAGTTGAAGCTGTTGCGAACTGTGGTGAATTGTTTGAAATGGACTCAAAGGAGGGATTAGTTGAATTGCTACGACGCAGCTTAGAACCTTATTGCTGGGAGAAATACTCGGTCAGGTGCCAGCCACGATTCAAGCTTTCATTTGCTGAACAAGTGTTTAAAAAATCAATTGTGGACATTATGTCAAGCTGCGTATTCTCGAGGAACAATGCGACGATATGACAAACCCATCCTTTTGCGTCATTATTCCCAATTTTAACTATAGGCATTTCCTAGAAGAAGCGATTCAGTCATGCCTGATGCAGACGCAACCACCCGATGAGATTTTAGTTTGCGATAATGCTTCCACTGATGAGTCGGTAGCGATGCTTAAGGCGCTTAATCTAAATAGTTTAAAGATAGAAGTCCGCGAGAAGAATCTAGGTCTATTTGAGAATCTCAACCTCGGTTTACGCTCTACACAATGCGATTACGTGAAGATTTTGTGTGCTGATGATTTGATGCATAGTCGCTGCCTGGAGCTTCTGGCTGAAAGCATTCAAAAGTCATCACACATAGTCAATAGCCTCTCGGTTGGGATAGCCCATGAGCTTTCGATGATGAACCACGACGGAGAAAACGTTGTGTTTGATTGTGTTGAATCTTGCCAAGTGCCTCGTCTTATCGGGCAACGGGTTGCGTTATCTCTTTCCGACATGTGCTATAAACGTGATACGTTTTTAGATTTCGGCGGGTTTGGAATTACGAATGCAACTCAGGACTATTCCCTAGACGCGGTAACTGCATTGAAATTTGCAAATCGTTTTGGGATGAACTGGACACATACTAAACTTGTTTTCGAACGACCTCATCCCGGTCAGCATCGGCGTTTCATGCCAAAACTCAATCAAATCGATGAGTTCCTCTCTGTGTACGAAGAACTTTCTGTCTCGGAAGACCCGCGAGTTAGACGTGCAATTGATTTTCTTGTTAGTAATCACATGGGATCCGGCTTTGCAAGATGTCTTGCCTTACAAGGAACCTCATATCTCTCCCAAGTGATTCGACGCGCAAGAAGTCACAACGAGTTACGGTGGTATCAGTTTCTTCGTGGTGCCTATCAAGTGCCAAGGCTACTTCTAAGCAGAATTCTGCCATCTTGAGTTCCATTCTATGAATCGGGTGTTTGGATTAGATGTTTTACGTGCAGCGGCGATCTCACTGGTCATCGCGTCACATTTTTCAAATGGTTCTAGGGTACTCGGGTTTTTGGGTGTCGAGCTTTTCTTTGTTTGGTTCTACTCGGTTTTTAGTGGCTAGGAATCACTGGCATCAGGTTTAGTTTACCGCAATAGAGCAAGATTCGGATTCGAAAGTTCTCGAGCTTACGAAAGCCTCTCGCGGGGGACTTGACGGCTTGGATGCTGCTGTTGAAGCCTTCGCTGATCGCAATGGTCACGAAGTGCTTGAAGTAGTTCAAGATGTTTGATAGGCGCCTTCGAAGCAGGTGATGCTTACCGCTTGTCGCTGTGGCTTTCTTCTTCATCGGTGTTATTTGGCTTCGAATTGCCCATGCGTACCATCGATCAAAAAACCTGTTTGCCCAACCCGTTGAGGCATAAGTCCATAT